>JASHNS010000061.1 GCA_030041515.1 Acidobacteriaceae bacterium
TTTCGCCGGATCGTTCGGCTTCATGGACCAGCTCACTCGGCTGTTCCATGTGGAGTTCACGCCCACGGGATTCATGTCGATGATGTTCCTGGATCCCAGCGGGTTCGATCAGCAGCACTATACCTTCAGCTTTGTGCGCCGCGAGTTCCTCGGCAACGTCCGCACCTGGGTCTTCGATGTGGAGCCCAAAGTCCCCCGGCCCGGTCGATTTCTCGGACGCATCTGGATCGAGGATCAGGACGGGAATATTGTCCGCTTCAACGGCACTTATCTGAATAATTCCAACGACCCCGTTCACCACTACTTCCACTTTGACAGCTGGCGGGTCAATATCCAGCCGGGATTGTGGGCTCCTCTGGCAGTCTATGTGGAGGACACCCTTCGGAACGGCCCCAATCACGCGCAGAGCTTCCGCGGCCAGACGACCTTCTGGGGTTATTCCCTCAAACTGCCCACCAGCGAGTCGGACGCAGAATCCATGCAGATCGAGAACGCGGAAGACGAGAGCGCCAACAATGGCGACGTCAGTCCTCTGCAGGCGGAGCGCGAATGGATCTCGCAGGCGGAACAGAACGTTCTGGACCGGCTGACCCAGGCCGGCCTGCTGGCACCCCCGAGCGATTTCGACAAGGTTCTTGAGACCGTCACCAATAACCTGATCATTAGCAATAATCTGCAGCTGCCCAGCGACATTCACTGCCGCGTCCTTCTGACGGAGCCGCTCGAGTCTCTGGCCGTCGGCAACACGATCCTGATCAGCAAGGGCCTGGTCGATGTGCTCCCCAATGAGCCTTCTCTGGCCGCCGTAATTGCTTTCCAGCTGGCGCACATTATCCAGGGCCACCACATCGATACGCGCTATGCCTTCAGCGACCGGCTGCTGTTCCCGGATTCGGCGACGTTCCAGCGGATCGAGATGAACCACTCGGCCATCGACGATCAGGAAGCCGCAAAGAAGGCGATCGAGCTCTTCGATAATTCCAACTACAAGTCGCAAGCCGGACAAGCCGGGCTGTTCTTCGAACAGGTAGAAGCGAGCGATAAGCAACTTCCCGGACTGTTTACCCCGCGGCTGGGCGATTCCCTGCTGGCCCCGAACGGCCAGCCCTGGTTAATGGCTCTCACGCAGGGGGCTCCGCGGCTTAACCAGAACGACCTCACCCAGACTGCGGCACTACCGCTCAACAGCCGCCTGAAAATCGATCCCTGGGACGACAAGGTCTTTATGCTGCACTTCACCCCGGCGCGGCTGTTGAATGCGCGGGACAAGATGCCCCTGGAGATCACGCCTCTGTACTTCAAACTTCAGCGGTATCAAACCCCCACAACCTCGGCGGCCCCGGCGCCTCCGGCGGCAACAGCTCCGCCGGCCGCGAACGGGCCTCAGTAAACAGAGGGGGATCCCTGCCTTGGTCAGGCTGCAACGAGACGAGCTGCTCGCCGCCCTGCGGACGAGCGGACAAAGACGTGGGTCAGCAGCATCGGAGGCCCACCAGCTAAATCCGGAGAAGGGAACGACGTGAAAGTATTCGGAGTTTTGGCCCTCTTTCTGCTGCCCGCCGCCTTACTGGCGCAGAGCCCTGTTGCCGCTTCCGGCGGGGAAGCTTCACTCTGGGCAGGCGCGGAAGCCACAGCCTTCAACCCGGACTGGGGCTGCTCCAGCGCCTCACCCTTCCGGTGTTATCACAACTGGCTGGCGGGACCTACCGCCTTTTTCGACTTCAATGCCCGCGGGAAATGGGGCATGGAAGGCGAGGCGCGCTGGCTCGATTGGCATGGTGACGGCGCGATGACCATCTCGAATTACCTGCTCGGCGGCCGCTACCGCGTCGTGCAGTTCGGCCGCCTCAGTGGATGGGCCAAAATGCTGGTTGGTGGCGGTTGGATTCAAACTCCTTTTTATCCTTATGCGGGTAGTCTGAAAGGCAGCTTTTTGGCCTACGCTCCCGGAGGCACACTGGAGTATCCCCTCGGCCACAAAATTGCGCTCCGCGGCGATTATGAATACCAGATCTGGCCCTCGTTTAACGGCGGCTCGACCTACGCCACAGGAACTGTCGTTCAGCACGACAATGGCCTGACCCCCAACGGGTTCAGCGTGGGGATCACGTACAGGATTCTCGGACAGTAGAAGCAGGCGGTTCGAGGCAGACACGAAAAGGGATGGGTGCTGACCCATCCCTTTTGCGTCGGTGCGCGCTTTTAGAAGTGGTACGCGATGCCGATGGTCGGGTCGTAAATGTTGTAGTAGACGCCGGTCTTCGTATCGCCGCCCGGGTAATTGAACGACGGTGTCTTCGTCACGAGGTTGCGAAACTCGGCGCGGATATCGAAGCTCGGGCTGATCTCATAGGCGAAACCCACTCCCCATAGCGCGCCGATATTCGTGTTCCGGCTGAGACTCGTCGTCAAAAAATCGGTCTTCGCGTCGTCAATCGGCGAAAACATCAGCCCGGCAACGCCCGCTTCCAGGAACGGGTTCCAGTTCTTGAAATTAAAACTGTAAACGTAGGCCCCTGAGAATTCCTCAATGCGGTCATGAACGTGATAATTGCCGCTGGGAAAGATGTAGTGCTGAACATTCTGATTGTATTGGTAGTTGAGTTCCAGCGCGCCGTGCGGGGTCAGATCATAACGATAGCTCGCCAACATCCCGTAGAGCCCGACCGTAGAGTGGAGCTGAACCGCGTCTCCGGCGGCAAAAGGAGCCATGATCGCGGAATCGCTCAGGCTGATATCCTGCCGGCTCTCCTGGGCCACGGCCGGCAGCGCGGCCACGCACAGGAGCAACAAAACAAGGAACGACAATTTCTTCATGCGACGATCGACCTCTTGACCACGCCATCGGGAGATCGGGCCGGCACGCGAACAGCCGTACCGCTGGAGTCCCGGAAGGCTCCGTGAAATTGCAAACATCGAGGGGATGTCTACCTGGTCATTGTACCTGCCGCGGAGCATTTCCACAGCTTGCCGGCCAGGTTACCGCCTCCGGAGTCGGTGCGGCCGTGGCTTGCCGGTACGATCTTCGGCGGAAACATCCTGAGCCGCTGCCTGCTCCACACGCCACGAGAACGGATGGCCGCGTTCGGCAGCGAGCGTCCGTACGACGTCCAGAAAAGCGAGGCCGGCGTGTGAGAGCGACGCTTGCGCTCGATGCACCAGCCATAAACGTCTGGCGATCTTCAGTTCCGGAACGGCGACCTGCACCAGCTCGCCGCGCGCCAGTTCCGGCTGCACCGTCAGCCCCGGTACGAGCGCTACGCCGTTACCGAGCGCCACAAAGCGCTTGATCGCCTCAAGGCTGGGCAGCTCCACGCCCATGTTCAGCGGGGTATGGTGGCGCGCGAAGGTTTCAATTACGCGTTCCCGGAGGGGCGAATTCACGATATGTGCGACGAAATTCTGCGCCCCCAGATCGCGGATGGAAACTTCCCGCTGCTTCGCAAACGGATGGTGCGGATCGACCACAAAAGCGACTGTATCCGTGTATACCGCGATGGACCGCAGGCGCTCATCGCCTGGGCGAAAGGAGAGGATACCGAACTCAACTGCTCGCTCCAGCAGCTGATCGGGAATGCGGCTCGCCAGCGACCGCTGCACCGTCACGCCAATATGTGGACAGACTCGCCGAAATGCATTGAGGACCGGAAGCAGCCAGAGACAGGTGTATTCGTTGGCGGTGATGGTCAGGCGTCCCCGCTCCAGCGAGCGCAGTTCCCCCAGAGCCGTCGCCGCTTCGCTTCGCAGGCGCAGCAGACGTTCGGCATACCCGCGAAGAAGCCGCCCGGAGGCAGTCAGCGTGCCGTCGCGGGACGAGCGCTCGAAGAGCGGCTCTCCCAGCTCCTCTTCCAGCTTGCGAATCGTGTGGCTGATGGCAGGCTGCGTGCGGCTCAGGCGCTGCGCTGCTCGGGAAAAGCCTTTTTCCTCAAGGACGGCCAGGAAGGTTTCAAGCTGAGAGAGATCCATAAACGCTATGTGAATGGTACGCGACTGACCCGATTAATCATGAAATATATTTATTCAAACCAAAATAATTACAAATTTGCTTTATACGTGTCGGCTTTGAGAAACTGGATTTGCGCGGCTTCCTTGATGGCTGCCGGGGATTCCCCAATGGCTCAGAATCGCATTCACTTCTTCGACACTACACTGCGCGACGGCGAGCAGTCGCCCGGCTGCAGCATGACGCACCATGAAAAGCTGGCCTTGGCGCATTCGCTCGCCGACCTGGGTGTGGACATCCTGGAGGCCGGCTTCGCGATTGCTTCGGATGGCGATTTTGCCGCCATTTCTGCGATTGCCAAAGAAGTCCATGGCCCGAAGATCGCCTCCCTGGCGCGCGCGCGGCGTGAGGACATCGAGCGCGCGGCCGAAGCCGTGCAAAAGGCCAAAAGTCCCCGAATACACGTTTTCCTGGCCAGCTCCGACATCCATCTGGAATACAAGCTGAAGATCGGCCGGGAAGAGGCGCTGGACCAGGCCGCCAATATGGTGGCTCTGGCTCGCACGTACGTCGACGACGTGGAGTTCTCGCCCGAGGATTCGACGCGCACGGACCGCGAATTCCTCTGCCAGTTTGTCGGCGCCGCCATTGGCGCTGGAGCAACCACCATTAATCTCCCCGATACCGTCGGCTACGCCACGCCGGAAGATTATGCGGCGATGTTCCGGACTGTGCGGGAGCGGGTGCCGGGCGCGGACCGCGTCATCCTCTCCACGCACTGCCACAACGATCTCGGACTCGCTGTAGCCAACACGCTCGCGGCAGTGAATGCGGGTGCCCGCCAGGTCGAATGCACCGTCAACGGCATCGGCGAGCGCGCGGGCAACGCGGCCCTCGAGGAGATTGCCACGGCGCTGCGCGTGCGCCACGATGCGTATCCTTACGAGCACCATCTGAAGCTCGAGAAGTTGTATCCGATCAGCCAGCAATTGGCCGGCACCATCAGCTTCGGCCCCGCGCCGAACAAAGCCGTCGTTGGCGACAACGCCTTTGCGCATGAGGCAGGCATTCACCAGCACGGCGTCCTTTCCAACCCCCTTACCTACGAGATCATGACGCCCGCTTCCGTCGGCGTTCCGGCGAACCGGATGGTGCTCGGCAAGCACTCCGGGCGGCACGCCCTGCGTTCTCGGCTGGAAAAGCTGGGGTACCGGTTGTCGACCCCTGATCTGGACATCGCCTATCGTGCGTTCACTGAGCTCGCTGACCGCAAGAAAGCCATCTACGACCAGGACCTGATCAACCTGGTGGCCCATCATCAACGCCACGAGGACCTGATCTCCAGCGAAAAAGCCGTCAGCTAAAGCCGGCGCAGAACCGCTGAACGGGAAGACGATCGGCCATCCATTTCTTTGTAAGCCGGCTTAAAACGGCTGGCGCAACTTGAAAAGAGACTTCATGACGAAAAAACTGAAGATTCTGATTCTGGGCGGCGACGGTATCGGTCCCGAAGTCACCGCCGAAGCGGTGCAGACGCTCAGGGTCGTCGCGGATCTGGGCGGTCACGATTTCCGCTTTGAAGAGAAGCCTATCGGCGGCGTGGCGATCAAAGCGAAGGGCTCGCCGCTGCCCGACGAAACCATCCAGGCGGCTCTGGGCAGCGATGCCGTCCTGCTCGGAGCCGTCGGCAGCAACGAGTTCAATGCGCTGCCGCCGAGTCAGCGCCCCGAAGCCGGCCTGCTGAAGATTCGCGCTGAGCTGGGTGGTTTCGCCAATCTTCGGCCATCGTTCGCCTGGCCTGGACTGACGGGAAATTCTCCGCTGCGGCCCGAAGTAGTCGAAGGCGCCGACATTTTGTTTGTGCGTGAGCTGCTGGGGGGTCTCTACTTCGGCCGGCCGCGCGAGTGGGACAAGGACAACAACGCCGCCTGGAACACGATGCGTTACACCCGCGACGAGGTCACCCGCGTGGCCAGGGTGGCCTTCGAGCTGGCCCGGAAACGGCGAAAAAGGGTGACTTCGGTCGATAAAGCTAATGTCCTTGAGGTTTCGCAGTTGTGGCGCGCGACGGTGACGGAGCTGGCGCAGCAGTATCCCGACGTTCAGCTTGAGCACCAGTACGTCGACGCTATGGCCATGCATTTGATGAATGTTCCGAAGAATTTTGACGTGGTGCTGACAGAGAATCTCTTCGGCGACATCCTGTCGGACGAGGCCGGCGTGATCACCGGCTCGCTCGGTATGCTGCCCTCGGCGACGCTCGGCGGAAAGGTGAACCTGTACGAGCCAGTCCACGGATCGGCGCCGGATATTGCGGGCAAGGGCATTGCCAATCCGCTGGGCGCCGTCCTGACTGCGGCGATGTTGCTGCGCTACTCTGCCGGCCTGGAAGAAGAGGCTGCGGCGGTCGAGGCAGCCGTGAAGCAGGTAATCGCCGATGGGGCTCGAACGGCAGATCTCGCGCGCGGCGACAAATCTGTGAAGGTGCTGTCCACGCAGGAAGTCGGCGGCCAGGTGCGCAATGTGCTGGCTGCCCGAACGCCGGCGCATGCAGCGCGTTAGTTTCTTCACGCGCCGGTAAGGAATTCGAGAAGTGGAGCGAAGATGGCTGGAAATCCGAAAACGCTATTCGAAAAAGTTTGGGAGTCGCACGTGGTTGCGGAACCGGCGAACGAGCCGACGCTGCTTTATATCGATCTGCACTTGATCCACGAAGTGACTTCGCCCCAGGCATTCGAGGGATTGCGGCTGGCTGGCCGCAAGGTGCGGCGGCCGGACCGCTCCATCGCCACGGTCGACCACAATGTGCCCACCACTGCAAACCGCCTCGTCATCGAAGATCCCATCGCGGCCAGGCAGATCGAGACGCTCAGAAAGAACTGCGCCGACTTCGGCGTGACCCTCTACGACGTCGAATCTCCTCGGCAGGGGATCGTGCACGTCATCGGCCCCGAACTCGGCCTCACCAAACCTGGTATGACCATCGTCTGCGGTGACTCGCACACCTCGACGCATGGCGCCCTCGGCGCACTGGCATTCGGCATCGGCACCTCGGAAGTCGAGCATGTGCTCGCCACGCAGTCTTTGCCGCAGGACAAACCGAAGACCTTCCGCATCAGCGTGGAGGGCGATCTGCCCGAGGGCGTTACAGCGAAGGACGTCGTACTCGGCATCATCGGCCGCATCGGCACCGATGGCGCCACAGGGCATGTGATCGAATACGCGGGTTCCGCCATCCGCTCGCTCAGCATGGAAGGCCGCATGACGGTCTGCAACATGAGCATCGAAGCCGGGGCGCGCGCGGGCATGATCGCTCCCGATGAAACCACCTTCGCGTGGCTCAGGGGACGCCCTTTCGCCCCGCAGGGCACTGACTGGGATCGCGCCGTCGCTGAGTGGCGCAAGCTCGCCACCGATCCTGGTGCGCAGTTCGACCGTGAGCTCACCATCCCGGCCATCGAGCTGGAGCCCTTTGTGACCTGGGGCACCAATCCCGGCATGGTTGCATCGATTACGGACCAGGTCCCCAATCCTGCGGGCGCAAGGGACGAGGCCGACCGCCGCGCCATCACCCGAGCTCTCGAGTACATGGACCTGAAGCCGGGAACGCCGATGGAGGAAATCGCCATCGATCGCGTCTTCATCGGCTCGTGCACTAATTCGCGCATCGAAGATCTGCGCGCAGCGGCAAGAGTCGCGGCTGGCCACAAAGTTCATAAAAACGTCCGCGCCATGGTTGTGCCCGGATCGCAGCTCGTCAAAGCGCAGGCCGAGAGCGAGGGCCTGGACCGCATCTTCCGCCAGGCGGGATTCGAATGGCGCGAGCCAGGATGCTCCATGTGCCTGGGCATGAACCCCGACATTCTGCAGCCCGGCGAGCGCTGCGCCTCCACCAGCAACCGCAATTTCGAGGGCCGCCAGGGACGCGGCGGTCGAACGCATCTGGTGAGCCCGATGATGGCCGCTGCGGCCGCGATCGTGGGGCGTTTCACCGATGTGCGCACGTGGGAATTCAGGAAGCAGGAGGTTTTAGCTTAACAAGTGCTGGATCGAACAGGTGTACCGAATCGGAGCTTTGTATCTGGGCTCGGCTTCAGAGCGAATGAGTGAATCGTTTAAGGCTTTGGATCAGGGCACGACTCGAGTCGTGCCGACAGGCCTCCTAATCTGACCTGGGCTTTGGCCCCTGAGGGTTGTGAATGGAAAAATTCCGCAAACTGACCTCAACCGTGATGCCTCTGGACCGCGTGAATGTGGACACGGACCAGATCATCCCCAAGCAGTTTTTGAAGCGCATCGAGCGCACCGGCTATGGTGAGTTCCTGTTCTACGACTGGCGCCAGGATCCGGCTTTTGAGCTGAACAACCCTCGATACGGAGGAGCAAGGATTCTTGTCGCAAACAAGAACTTCGGCTGCGGCTCCTCGCGCGAGCACGCTGCGTGGGCTCTCGACAACTACGGCTTCCGCTGTGTGATTGCGCCCAGCTTCGCCGACATCTTCCACTCAAACGCCGGCAAAAACGGGATTCTTCTCGTCACGTTGCCTGAAGATCAGGTGAAGACGCTGCTGGACCGCGCGGCGAAGTCCGATGGCTATGAGTTAACCGTCTCGCTCGACGAGAACACCGTTCGCGACAATCAGGGATTTGCAACAAAATTCGCCATCGACTCCTTCCGCAGAGATTGCCTGCTCGAGGGCCTCGACGACATCGGGCTCACTCTGCGGCACGCGGCCGAGCTGGACAGGTTTGAGAAGCAGCATGACGCAGCGTTTTGGGTTAAACCGCAAGCGGGAGAACAGGCGCAGGCATGAGTGGAAACGGTAAAAACGGCAAGCTGTACTCCATCGCGCTGACCGAAGGCCCGAACCGCGCACCGGCGCGCGCCATGTTCCGCGCGGTGGGCTTCACGCGCGAGGATCTGGCGAAGCCGATTATCGGCATCGCGAACACGTGGACGGAAATCGGTCCCTGCAACTTCCACCTGCGGCAATTGGCCGAAGCCGTCAAGCTGGGCATCCGTGAAGCCGGCGGCACGCCGATGGAATTTAATACCGTCACAATCTCCGACGGCATCACCATGGGCACCGAGGGCATGAAGGCCTCGCTCATCAGCCGCGAAGTCATCGCCGACTCCGTCGAGCTGGTCGCGCGCGGCAACCAGTTCGATGGCCTCGTCTGCATCGCGGGCTGCGACAAGAACATGCCCGGCACCGTCATGGCACTGGCGCGGCTCGACATCCCCGGTCTGATGCTCTACGGCGGCTCCATCGCTCCAGGCCATTTGAACGGCAAAGATCTGACCGTGCAGGACGTCTTCGAAGCCGTGGGCGCGCACGCGGCGGGCAAGCTCGACGACGCCGGTCTCGAAGCCGTCGAAGCCAATGCATGCCCCGGAGCGGGCGCGTGCGGTGGTCAGTTCACCGCGAACACCATGGCCATGGCCTGCGAGTTTCTGGGCATCTCGCCCATCGGCATCTCCGGCGTTCCGGCGTTCCTCGATGAAAAGCTCGAGGCCTCCCGCGAAGCCGGCCGCATCGTCATGCAGCTCGTGCGCAGCGGCCTCAAGCCGAGTCAGCTGATCACGCCCAAATCCATCGAGAACGCCATCGCCAGCGTCGCCGCCTCCGGCGGATCGACCAATGCCGTCCTGCACTTCCTCGCCATCGCCAACGAGGTCGGCATCCCGCTTACGGTCGACGATTTCGATCGCATCAGCAATAAAACGCCGCTCCTCTGCGACCTCAAGCCCGGCGGCAAATACGTCGCCGCGGATTATCAGGCGGCAGGCGGCAGCCGTCTGCTCGCAAAGCGCCTCATCGAGGCCGGCCTGATCGACGGCGCCTGCCTCAACGTCTCCGGCAAGACACTCGCCGAAGAAGCGAAGGCCGCCAAAGAAACCCCGGGCCAGGATGTGATCCATCCGCTGGCCAAAGCGCTGAAGCCCACGGGCGGACTTGTGATCCTGAAGGGCAATCTGGCGCCCGAAGGCTGCGTCATCAAGGTCGCCGGCCACAAGCGCCTCGAGCATCGCGGCCCCGCGCGCGTCTTCAACTGCGAAGATGATGCCTTCCACGCCGTCGAATCCGGCCACATCAAGCCCAACGATGTGATGGTGATCCGCTACGAGGGTCCGAAAGGCGGTCCCGGCATGCGCGAAATGCTGGCCGTGACCGCGGCTGTTGCCGGCATCCCCGAACTCAGCGACACCGTCGCGCTCCTCACGGACGGCCGCTTCTCCGGCGCAACGCGCGGGCTGATGGCCGGCCACGTGGCTCCGGAAGCTGCTGTCGGCGGCCCTATCGCCGCCGTACGCGAAGGCGACACGATCCATTTCGACATCCCCAACCGTAAGCTGAACGTCGAGATTGCCGACTCTGAGCTCTCGGCGCGCATGAAGGACTGGAAGAAACCGGAGCCGAAGTTCCGGCGCGGCATCTTCCGCAAATACACCGACTCGGTTTCATCGGCTTCGCAGGGAGCCGTCACGAACTAAGCGGAGAGGGCCAGGGGGAACGATGAGCACAGGGAAACACGCAAAGACACCAACCAACAGTGGCGCCGGCACACGTCTCACCGGCGCGGAAATCATGTGGGCCACGCTGGAAGGCGAAGGCGTCAGCGTCGTCTTCGGCTATCCGGGTGGCGCGATTTTGCCGGCCTACGACGCGCTTCGGAAATTTCCTATCCGCCACGTGCTGGTTCGGCACGAGCAGGGTGCGGCACACGCCGCCGACGGCTACGCGCGCGCGTCGGGCAAAGTCGGCGTGGCGATCGCGACCTCCGGCCCCGGCGCAACGAACCTCGTCACCGGCATCGCCACCGCCATGCTTGATTCTGTACCGATGGTCTGCATCACCGGCCAGGTTTCCAGCAAAGTGCTCGGCACCGACGCCTTTCAGGAAGTCGACATCACCGGCATCACCCTGCCAGTAACGAAACACAATTACGTCGTCACCCGCGCCGAAGACGTTGCAAAGACCATTCGCGAAGCCTTCCTGGTTGCGCGCTCCGGACGCCCTGGGCCGGTGCTCGTCGACATCACCAAAGACGCGCAGCAGGGCCTGGCGGAATTCGACTTCGCTGCCGCCGCGCCGAAGCCACATCGCCCCCACCCCATGCTGAAGACGGAATCTGCCTCGATCCTCCAGGCGGCGGACCTCATCCGCAGTGCGAAGAAGCCTGTCATCCTCGCCGGCCACGGCATCATGCAGTCCAGCGCCTGCCAGCAGGTGCTCACATTCGCGGAACGCATGAGGATTCCGGTCGCCTCCACGCTCCTCGGGCTTGGCGCCTTTCCTGCCTCGCACCCGCTGTCGCTCGGCATGATGGGCATGCACGGCGAAGCGTGGGTCAACCACGCCATTCAGCAGGCCGATCTGCTCATCGCCTGCGGCATGCGCTTCGACGATCGCGTAACCGGCACGCTCGCCACCTACGCGCCGAACGCAAAGAAGATTCACATCGAGGTCGACCCCGCCGAGATCAACAAGAACGTAAAAGTCGACGTCGCGCTCATCGGCGATCTGAAAGAAGCGCTGGAAGCGCTGTTGCCGCACCTGCCTCCCAAATCCACAAAACACGAGTCTGCCTGGCTGAAGGAAATTGAGTCCAGCAAGGGCGAAGTCGCCGTCCGCGATATTAAAAACCTGCCCGACAGCGGACATCTCTACGCTGCGCACGTCATCCACGACCTGTGGCGCGCGACCGAAGGCAAAGCCATCGTCGTCACCGACGTGGGCCAGCACCAGATGTGGGAAGCGCAATATTACAAGCACAATGAGCCGCGGACGCTCATCACCTCCGGCGGCCTCGGCACCATGGGCTTCGCGCTGCCTGCGGCCATCGGCGCCAAAATCGCCTGCCCCGACAAGGAGGTCTGGGTCGTCGCCGGCGACGGCGGCTTCCAGATGACCGCGGCCGAGCTCTCGACGGCCGCGCAGGAAGAGCTGGACTTGAACATCGCCGTCGTCAATAACGGCTACCTCGGTATGGTCCGCCAGTGGCAGGAGTTTTTTTACGAGAAGAACTATCAGTCCTCGCCGCTGCGCAGCCCCGATTTCGTCAAGCTCGCCGAAGCCCACGGCATCCGCGGCACCGCCGTCCGTAAGCGCCCTGAAGTTTTACCGGCGGTGAAGGAGGCCCGCGGGCACAAAGGCCCATTCGTCATCAATTTCCTGGTGGAAAAGGAAGACTCGGTCTACCCGATGATCCCAGCCGGCTCCGCATTGCACGAGATGATCCGCCGTCCCAACCGCAATCCTCTGGTTGAGACGGCTGACGACAAGTGATGCGAGCGCTCTTGCTGGCCGCTCCATCCCCAGCCGTCTCATCCCTCACCGCTGTATCCCTGAGGTCCTTATGCTCCACACCTTCGTAGCACTCGTCGAAGACAAGCCGGGCGTGCTCACGCGTGTCGCGTCGCTCTTCCGCCGGCTGAACATCAACATCGTCTCCCTCACGGTCGGCCACTCGGAGCGCGCAGGTGTCTCGCGCATGACGATCGTGTGCGAAGCCTCGCCCACCGCCGGTCACCGCATCGCGGCCAGCCTCTATAAACTGGAGAATGTCCTCCAGGTCGACGATATCGGTCAGTTGTCGCACGTGGCCCGCGAGCTCGCCCTCATCAAGGTCGCCGCAACGCCGCAGACCCGCTCCCAGGTCTTCGAGCTGGCGGAAGTCTTCCGCGCCCGCATCGTCGATCTGGCGCCCGAGTCGCTGATGATCGAGATCACCGGCGTCGAGAGTAAGATCGAAGGGCTCATCCAGGTATTGAACGAAGCAGGCGACCGCATTCTGGAGATTTCCCGCACCGGCCGTATGGTCATGCGGCGCGGCCAGCACACCAGTAAGGTGCTGGACGCGATGCGCGTCCCCGGCGTTGAAACCATCGCGGAATTCCAGGCGGAAGAGGATTCCGCCGCGCCCAGCGATTTGCTCATGGCGGAAGAGACAGGGCTCTAATCAGTTCTTAGTTGTTGGTTTCTGGTTGTGAGTATTCGCGGCAGGTCGAGCTCTGTCGGAACGCAACAACCCACTGGCAACTAGCAACCAGGAACTTGCAACCAGAAAAGGAAAACTATGGCAAAGACCTATCACGATCAGGACGCCGATTTGTCGCTCATCCAGCAGAAGAAAGTAGCCATCATTGGCTATGGCTCGCAGGGGCATGCCCATGCGCTCAACCTGCGCGACAGCGGCGTGGAAGTGCGCGTGGGACTCCCCGCAACCAGCAAGTCCGTCGACAAGGCGAAGATGGCCGGCCTCGAGGTCACGTCCGTCAGCGATGCGGCGGCCTGGGCCGACGTCATTATGATCCTTACGCCCGATCACTCCCAGGGCGAAACCTACGCCAAAGAGATTGCGCCCCACATGAAGAAGGGAAAGACCATCATGTTCGGTCACGGATTCAACATCCGCTTCGGCTCGATCGTGCCGCCGGCCGAGATCGATGTCTCGATGGTCGCGCCCAAGGGCCCCGGCCATCGCGTCCGCGAAGTCTTCACCGAAGGCGGCGGTGTTCCCTGCCTGATCGCCGTGCACCAGAACGCCTCCGGCCATGCCAAAGAGCTGGCGCTCTCCTATGCAAAAGGCATTGGCGGAACACGCGGTGGCGTCCTGGAGACGACCTTCGCTGAAGAAACCGAGACGGACCTCTTCGGCGAGCAGGCCGTGCTCTGCGGCGGTACGGCGGCGCTGGTCAAGGCCGGTTTTGACACGCTCGTCGCCGCCGGCTACCAGCCGGAGATCGCCTACTTCGAGTGCCTCCACGAGCTCAAGCTGATCGTTGATCTGATGTATCGCGGCGGCCTTGCCTACATGCGCTACTCCATCTCCGACACCGCCGAGTACGGCGACTACACTGCCGGTCCGCGCATCGTCACCGACTCGACGCGCGCCGAGATGAAGAAACTGCTCACCGAAATCCAGAACGGCACCTTCGCTAAGAAGTGGATTGACGAAAACAAAACCGGCCGGAAGAACTTCGCCGAAATGCGCAAGCAGGAAGCGGGTCTGAAGGTGGAGGAAGTCGGCGCGCAACTGCGCGCGGCCATGCCATTTCTTGATCCTGTGGTGGTGAAAGACGGGGTTCCGCAGCCGGCCGGAAAATCGGAGAAGTGAATTTTCGAACAACGCGGCGCAGCGGGAGCGCCATTCAAAGGGCTTCCGCCGCATTTCATCGCATGGCCGCCGCTGCTGGGTGACATCCACAGGAGGCGTCCGGCAATCTCGGCTATCCTCCAGGGAAGGGGTTCCCCAATGGACACCATCATCTCCCCGGCCCCCGCAGACCTTGCCGGCACACCGCTCCCACAGATCGTCGATGCGCTGCGCCAGGTCCCCGCGCTGAATGGCCTCACGGACACTGAATACGCCTGGCTCGCGACGCACTGCGAAGAGACATCTCTCCCTTCCGGAGCCCAGATTTTCAGCGAGGGCGACCCCGCCACGAAGATGTGGATCCTCCTGAAGGGAGAGGTCCATTTCCGCCGCCAGCAGGGGGGTGCGGGACTCTTTGTGGGTCGAGCCGGGCAGATCACCGGGCTTCTGCCCTTCTCGCGCATGAAGACCTTTGGTGGCTATGGCTTCGCCGCTACCGATGTCTGGGCTCTCCAGTTCGATCGGAAGGATTTCCCCTCGCTGCTGGAGGCCATTCCATCCATGGGGCAGCGTTGCGTTTCACTGTTGCTCGACCGCGTGCGCGAGATGACGCGTCTCGAGCAGCAGACGGAGAAGCTGAGCGCGCTGGGCAAGCTTGCCGGCAATCTGGCGCACGAGCTCAACAACCCCGCGTCGGCGGCGCAGCGAGCGGCGTCCGGCCTCATTGAGGAGCTGCGCATCTACGGCCAGCAGAAATTCCTGCTTGGCAGTCTCTGCCTTGATGAGAAGCATCTCGAAAGTGTCCGCTCGTGGAGCCGGCGTTTTGCCGAGCAGGCGCGGACGAGACCGGCCAACTCAGTCAATCAGGTAGAGCGCGAAGACCAATTGCAGCGCTGGCTGCGCGAGCACCACGTTGAGCCCACCCGCCAGGTCGTGCCTGACCTGGCGGAACTCAATATCGCTCCCAGCGACCTGGAGGAGCTGTCGAAACTCCTCGGCGGACAGCATTTGGAGATCGTGCTCTCCCAATTTGCTTCTTCCGCGCGCACGGAACGCATGGCGCAGGCCATGGTCGATTCGACCGCCCGGATCTTCGATCTGATTGCGGCCATCAAGGATTATTCCTGGATGGATCAGGCGCCCATTCAGCAGGTGGATCTCCCGCAGTCCCTGGAGACGACCCTCACCATGCTGCAGTCGCGCCTTGAGCACGTCAACGTGGAGCGGCATTATGCTGCGGACTTGCCGCGCATCTCAGCCTACGCCAGCGAACTCAACCAGGTGTGGATGGCGCTGCTGGAAAACGCGCTCGACGCCATGCGCGACCGCGGCCGCATCACACTGAACGCGCACTGCTCCGGCGACTCCGTCGTAGTGGAAATCTGGGACGACGGTCCGGGCATTCCCGCGGACATTCAGGCGCGTATTTTCGAACCGTTCTTTACCACCAAGCCGCCGGGCAGCGGCCTTGGGCTCGGACTCGATACAGTGCAGCGGATCGTGCGCCAACATCGCGGCTACGTTCACGTCACATCGAACCCGGGCGCAACTTGCTTCCAGGTACGCCTCCCCATTGAGCCGTTTCGGGCCTACTGAGGCAGTACACATTCGTCGCGCACGCCCGTCCGCAGGATCTCCTGCCGAGAGCCCGGAATGGGGAGCGCCGCGGTCCAGCGGATCTCGGCCAGCCCATCAAGGGCAGACTCCGTCGCCCGCGTGGTAAAGACCCCAAGCCAGCCCCCGGCCGCCACTCGTGGGACGGCGAACCGGCACGCCTGCGGCATTTTATCCACGGCCCGCAGCGTTACTGCGTCGAAAACTCGCTCTTTCGGCATCTCCTCCACGCGCCCGGCCCATACCTCCGCGCGCAGCCCCAGCGTGCGCACCGCCTCACGCAGAAACGCGGCCTTCTTCCCCTGCGATTCAGCCAGTGTCACAGCGACTTCCGGCCGCGCGATCCCGATCGGAATCCCCGGAAACCCAGCGCCTGATCCGAAATCGAGCAGTGTCGCCGTGCCGGCGGGGACATGCCCCGCGGCAAACAGGCTTTCCGCGAAGTGCCGTCGCACAATTGATTCCGCATTGCGTACCGCGGTCAGATTGATGCGCGCGTTCCACTGCATCAGCAGCGCGAGGAACACATCGAGCTGCGCCGCGGCTGCGGCCCGGAGCTGCGAATCAGCATCGCGATGTGACATTGCGCGAGCCCGGCCTATTGCCGATCCACAGTCACGCGCACAAACGCGCCCTCGGGTAGTTCGCCCTCAATCAGATGAACCACACCATTCTTCACATACCCCTTCGCCGCAGTCAGCGCTGGTCGCGCCGGCGATCCGGAGGGTTTCGCCGTTGGTTGGGCCGGTTCGCCCGGATGGCGAGTCCCCCGGTCCATCGCCAGGTTGGCCAGCCGATCGGCTTTCTGGTTCTTCCCGCGCAGCACGTGCTCGATCCGAAACGCGTCGAGGCGCGCGATGCGGCGCTTTGCCTCCTCGTACAGCGGGCGCAGGTCGGGGCTGTTCACTTTGTAGCGACCCTGGATCTGCTTCACCAGCAGTTCCGAGTCGGCAATTACCCGTAGCCGCGAGTGGTCGGCCTTCAGCGCATACTCCAGCGCGGCCAGCAAACCCTTGTATTCGGCGACGTTGTTCGTGGCGCGGCCCAGAAATTCGCTCAGCTCGGCCACCGTTTCTCCGCCTGGCCCCTGAATGAAGACGCCATAGCCTGCGGGCCCGGGGTTGCCGCGGGATCCCCCATCGCAGTAAGCAGTAATCCAGGCGCCGTCCCGCGGTTCAGAAGGAAAAAGGCCCTCGCTGGCTGGTTGAGGCATAGGCAGAGTGTAAACGAGCGGCCCCTGGCCAATGCTTCGCTAAAATAGAAACGTATGGCCGCTGCTCCGTCCGCAGATCTCGTCCAGATCGATCTCGCCCCACGCCGTCCGCTCGCCAAACCCGAGTGGTTGCGGGCGCGAGCGCCCATGGGCGACAACTACCACGACCTGAAGAAGCTGGCGCGCAGCCTGAATCTGCACACCGTCTGCGAGTCGGCGCAGTGCCCCAACATCGGCGAGTGCTGGCATCACCGCACCGCGACGTTCATGATGCTGGGCAACACCTGCACCCGCCGCTGCGGCTTCTGCGCTGTGCCCAAGGGCCGTCCCGATCCCATCGACTTCGACGAGCCGCGTCGCGTGGCTGAAGCCGTCGCCGCCCTCGGCCTCAAATTTGCTGTCATTACCAGCGTCAACCGTGACGACGATGTGATCGGCGGAGCGCGCGCCTTCGTCCTCGTCATCGACGAGATTCGCCGCCAGGCTCCCGGTTGTCAGGTGGAAGTCCTCATCCCCGACTTCCAGGGCAGCGAGCAGGCGATCCGCATGGTTGTCGAAGCGCGTCCGGAGATCCTGAATCACAACACGGAATCCGTCCCGCGACTCTATCGCGCCGTCCGCTCCGGCGCCCGTTACGAGCGCACCCTGCGCCTGCTCCAGTTCGCGAAGCAGATCGAACCGAAGACCGTCACCAAATCCGGCGTCATGGTCGGCCTCGGCGAGCAGATGGACGAGCTGCTCCAGGTCTGTCGCGATCTCGCCGGCGTCGGCGTCGACGTTCTCACCATTGGCCAGTACCTGCGGCCCTCGAAGAATCATCTGCCCATCGCGCGCTACTACACGCCCGACGAGTTCGCCTTCATGAAGCACGAAGCGCTCCGCATGGGTTTCCGCCACGTCGAGTCCGGCCCGCTCGTGCGCTCGTCCTACCATGCGCACGAACAAGCCGACGCAGCCGAGACCAGCAGCCACAACAGCGTGCGGGTACTGATGTAGCCCCTTCCCGGCGCGTACAATACTCGTTTTGAGCCTGATTCAAGAAGGACGGACCCTATGGCACCTTCCGTGATGGCGGGTATTCCCGCCCTGAAAGAAACCTACGCGCAGCTGCGCAGCCGCATGGACAAAGCCGTCGCCGATTTCCAGACCAACCTCGCCTCCGTGCGCACCGGCCGCGCCTCCATTCACATGCTCGACCAGGTTCGCGTGGACTACTACAGCACCCCCACGCCGCTGAACCAGGTCGCGCAGATCACCACGCCCGACGCAACCATGATCGTCATCCAGCCATGGGACGTGAGCCTGATCGTCGAGATCGAGAAGGCGCTGCGCACCTCCGACCTCGGCTTCAACCCCAACAACGACGGCAAGCTGGTCCGTGTCCCCGTCCCGCCCATGACGGAGGAGCGGCGCCGCGACGTCGTCAAGCATCTCCACCGCGTCCTCGAAGATCACCGCACCGCAGTGCGCAATGTCCGGCGCGACGGCAACGACCTCATCAAGAAGGCTTCGAAGGACAAGAAAATCTCTGAAGATGAGGAGAAGCGCTCGCTCGACGAGATTCAGAAGCTGACCGACGAAGAGATCAAGCGCATGGAAGAGATGGCGAAAAAGAAGGAAGCTGAAGTGATGCAGGTCTGACGTTCGCCCGAATCACAACTGGAACAGAAAGGCCCGCGCTGAGCGGGCCTTTTTCATTCGCAGGCAGGCCGAGAGATTACCCCTGACGCGACGTGCCGCTGAGCGATGCGATCCCAACCTGCAGGAAGGTCCCCGGCGCCAGTTTCAGATTGCCCCGGTCGTCGCGGAAGGTCGCGGACTCCTGACTTTGCACGGCGCTGTGCAGCGAGACGTGGCCGATCATGCCCGCCTCCTGATCAATGCGCTCCTTACTGTTCACGTGGCGCGGCGCTGGCGGCATCGTCTGGTTCCCGCTCACAGCCAGCCGCGCTTCGTCGGCGGGGTACGCTCCGATGATGGTGACCTTCACCGGAACCGTCCTGCCATCCTTCAGTTGCGCTTTAGTGAACATCAGGCTCAGCGTGGAAGGTCCGCCATTGCTTGAAGCCTGAACCCGATCGACCTTTCCCCACAATTCAGTGCCTCGATCCAGGCGCATGCCATCGGCAGTCTTCACGGAGCCGTCCAGTCGGGCTTTGATGATCTCACCCCGATGCGCGGTCTGCGCGTCCAGCTTCTGCTGGAGCTGCGCATTCACGCCAACCAGATTCCACGATTTCATCGCAGTCTGCTGTGTGGCCGCTGGCGGCTGAGCCCACGCCGCTCCGGCGCAAATCAGGGACGCCGTTGCCGCGCCGAGAGACCAATATTTCAGTGTCGTTGCAAGTCGCATAAATTCCACTCCTTTTCCATGCAAAAATTTGTCAGCCGCTCTCGTCTGGAGCATACTCTGCCGCGGGAGCGCGTTCATCGGCGGAATACGTCGCCCCGCCCTGAGGAAATTGCGTCTCGAGCCAATCGCTCGAGGCCGTGGGATTCGGATGAAGCCTCTGCTTATTTCGACGCAGTGAACACACGGATGGATACAGTGAAACCGCATCCGCACGTGAATTTTGGATTATCCGCGGAAGGCAACCTTCCACGGGAAAAAGGACGTTACATCACGTAGGCAGCGCGCTCCAGCTCCTGCTGCATAAAATCCAGTGAGCTGTGGCCCTCCAGCCGCTGCACCAAATCCCGAACCACCTCTGGATCAGCGCCGTAGCCGCGTCCGGAGAGAAACGTCGTGACCAGCTCGGCCGCCTGCCAGGAATCCATGCCGGTCTGCAGCAGCTCCGTGCGCAACCCCGCCAATTCGGCCACTGGAAACTTCTCGATTCTTCTTTCCTCGGCCATAGATCCCCCTTGTGGCGCCAGACGCCCCGCACCGAATGTCCCGAATTTCAACTCCTTGTTCTGGTTAGACACGAGTTTCGCCAGGATGTGTTGCTATGAGGGAAGAAAAGAAGATGACCCGGCAGGCGTAAACTGGCAGGCATGGCGCACGGTGATGAAGGCAACCATGATCCCCAGGGCGGTCCGTCCTGGATTCTCATGCTTCTGCTGATCCTCCTGGCCATGGCGATAGCTCTTGGCGTTGCCGAGGCCTTCATTCATCCCATGCTGCACCCAAAATAGCGCTCAGTTCGCCCGCGGAACTGGCCGCCCGGAATCTTCCTCTGCGGATTTGTAGAATGCAGGTGGGAATTCCCCTGTATCCGCGCACGAGGACAGACGATTGATGCTGCGAGTAGGACTCACCGGCGGATTGGGCAGCGGCAAGTCGACGGTCGCCGCCATCTTTCGAGAATGTGGCGCTGCCGTACTGGAGGCCGATGCCATCGCGCGCGAGTTGATGCAGCCCGGCCGCGTCGCATACGGCCTCATCGTGGAACGATTCGGGCCCCGCGTCGTATGCCCTGACGGCTCCCTCGACCGCGCACGCCTCGCGGAGCTGGCGTTTGGCGAAGGCCATCTGGCGGAGCTCAACGGCATCGTTCATCCGCCCACCATTGCCGAGCAGGAGCGCCGCATGCGCGAAATCTTCGCGCGCGATCCCCTCGCCGTGGTCGTGGTGGAATCGGCTCTCATCTTCGAAGCCGAGGCCGGCGGGAGCGCCCCTGGATGGCGTCAGCGATTTGACCGCATCATTTTGGTTACCGCACCCGATGAGCTGAAGATCCAGCGCTTTCTCGCTCGCGCACTGCCGCTGGATGCCACCGCGCAGCAGCGCGCGCAGGTGGACCGCGACGCCCGCGCCAGGCTCGCGGCCCAGATTTCCGACGCGCAAAAAGTGCCGCTCTGCGATTACGTCATCGACAACTCCGGTACCCTCGCGTCGACCCACTCGCAGGTGGACCGGATCGCTCGGGAACTCCAGGCAGCTTCCGAAACCTGCCGCCCCCTCCTCGATACAATGAGGCGAACGTTATGACCTTCCGTCGAGTGCTTCTGGTTCTCCTGCTTGTTGGAGCCTTCTGGTATCTCACCAGCCATTCGCTTTTCCACGGCCGCAGGCTTGCGAGCGACGATGCGCCTCTCGAACTCACTGAAGCGCAGGCGGCGCCCGACTACACGCCCGCGGAGATCAACAACATCGACGTCTATAAGCGTGCGTTGCCCTCGGTCGTCAACATCACTGCGGGAACGGTCACGCTCGACTTCTTCTACGGCTTCGTTCCTCAGGAAGACCAGGGTTCGGGCTTCATCCTCGACAGGCAGGGCCACATCCTCACGAATTACCACGTGATCGCCAACGCCCAGAAGATCGAGGTGCAAACCTCCGATAAGCGCCGCTTTCAGGCGCGCCTGATCGGCGGCGACCGAATGCATGATCTCGCGCTGCTGCAAATCGATGCTTCAAACCTGCAGCCCGCCGTCCTCGCTACCTCTCGCGATTTACAGGTGGGGCAGCAGGTCTACGCAATTGGCAATCCCTTTGGCCTCTCCGGCACTATGACTACCGGCATCATCAGCGCCATTCGCTCGGTGCGCGGGCCGGAGAGCGCACCCATTGAAAACGCCATCCAGACCGATGCTGCCATCAATCCAGGCAACTCGGGCGGTCCGCTGCTCAACTCACACGGAGAAGTGATTGGCATCAACACGATGATTGCGCAGAATGGCGCGGAACAAAACGCCGGCATCGGCTTCGCTATTCCCATCGATACGGCTAAAGCCGTTCTCCAGGATCTGCAGAAGTACGGCCACGCGCGGCGGCCCTCTCTGGGTGTACGCACCCTGGCCATCGGCCCCGACCTGGCCCAGCAGATGGGCCTGCCCGCCAGCTATGGTTTGTTGATTGAGAGCACGCAGCCGGACGGCGCAGCCGCTCTTGCCGGTCTGCGCGGCGGCAATCAGATGGCCTACCTCGGCAATATGCAGATTTCCATTGGTGGCGATCTGATCGTTGCCATTGACGGCCAGCCGGTCACCGATTCCCGCGATGTCGCGGAAATCATGGACAGGCACCAGCCCGGCGACACCGTCATCGTAACCTTCTATCGCGGTCGACAAAGAATGACTGCACGCGTGGTGCTCGGCGAAGCGCCCCAACAGGTCAGCGAATGACTCCTGCCACACACAAGTGGACTGCGGCAGATATCCCTCCGCAGGCAGCCAGGCTGGCCCTCATTACCGGGGCAAACAGCGGCATCGGCTTCCACACGGCACTGGAGCTGGCGCGCGCCCGCTGCGGCGTGATTCTCGGTTGCCGCGATCGTATCAAGGGCGACGCCGCTCGTACCCGCATTCTCGCGCAGGTCCCTGCCGCGCATGTGGAAGTTCTGCCGCTCGATCTGGCCAGCCTCGAATCAATCCGCGCTGCCGCCGACCGGTTTCTCTCCACGGGCCAGCATCTCGATCTCCTTATCAACAACGCCGGAGTGATGGCGCTGCCCCGCCGTCAGCTCACGCGCGACGGTTTCGAGCTGCAGTTTGGCACAAACCACCTGGGGCACTTCGCCCTCACTGGGCTTCTGATGCCTGCTGTGTTGTCGCCCGGCCCCATCTCGGGTGCTCCCATGTCGCGCATCGTTACTGTCAGTTCCATCGCCCACCGTGGCGCAACGATGGACCTTGCAAATCTGCAGTGGGAGCGAGGCTATCGCCCGTGGCCCGCCTACCGTCGCTCGAAGCTCGCGAACCTGTTCTTTGGCTTCGAGCTGGAGCGCCGCCTGGAGAGAGCGCACGCGCCGGCCATAAGCATCGTCGTCCATCCCGGCGTCTCCAATACGAACCTCTTCGCCTCCGGTCCCGGCCAGGGACGCAGTCTCATCGCAAAACTTACTCCGGCTTTCATCGCTCTCTTTGCTCAGTCCGATGCCCAGGGCGCTCTCCCCACGCTCTATGCGGCGACCGCGCCCGAGATCCGTGGCGGACGCTTCTACGGTTGCGACGGATTCCGCCAGATGTACGGCTATCCTGTCGAAGTCCGCGCTGAGACGCAGGCCTACGACGAGGCCCTGGCAGCGAGGCTCTGGGAGATCTCAGAGAATCTCACCGGCGTGCAGTATCGCCTTCCAGAGCGGCAGTCGTGACCCGCAGCTCGCCCATCCTCTTCGCCGCAACCACGAACCCTGGCAAACTCAGCGACTTTGCCGTGGCCGCCGCCCAGAGCGGATTTTCCGTGGAGCCGCTCCCGCAACTGCGCGAGATCCCCGCTCCCGAAGAAAACCAGCCGAGCTTCGAAGGCAATGCTCGGCTCAAGGCGGAGTATTACAGTCGCTTCGCGCTGCAAGACGCTCTGGTGCTCGCCGACGATTCAGGACTCGAGGTGGACGCCCTCGCCGGCGCGCCCGGCGTGCGGTCCGCTCGCTATGCACAGGATTCCGCCTGCGAGCCCGACGCAGCGGATAATCCCCGTCTCGGGTGGCTCGGTTCCAATGCGGTCGACGTACGCAACAATCTGTTGCTGCTCAGGCAAATGGATGATGTCGCCCAACGCTCAGCCCGCTACCGCTGCGTCCTCGCCCTCGCCCGCGCTGGGACAACCCTGAATACTGCCGAAGGCAGCGTCGAAGGCGAAATCCTCAAGACGCCGCGAGGCACCGGCGGCTTTGGTTATGATCCGCTCTTCTGGCTGCCAGACCTTGGCCGTACCATGGCTGAGCTTTCGCTTCAGGAAAAGCACGCCCTCAGCCATCGCGGACGCGCCTTTCGCGCGCTCCTGCCCGGGCTCAGCCAAATCGTTCGCTGACGTGGCTCTGGTGTCCGCTCACAGTATCAGCACGGAAACCATTGCGCCGGCAGGCAGCCGGTCGGCCGTCTCCGGCACCACCACAAAGCCGTTGGCTTTCGCGGCGGCGGCCAGATCGCCCGACCCCTGCCAGGCCACCGGCCGCACTCCCGCTCCGCCCACATCGCTTTCCATGCGTGCGGGCAGGAAGCGAGTAAGGCCCGTCTTGACGCGCACCTCCTCCTCCATCCGTGCGGTCACGAAGCGCGGTCCCGAGTCAATTTCGCCGCCGAGCGCGCGCAGCAGCGGCGCCACGAAGAGTGCGAAGGTGACCATCGTCGAAACTGGGTTGCCGGGCAATCCAAAAAAGTATCGTTCCGCCAGCCGCCCAAAGACCACGGGCTTTCCCGGCTGAATCCGCGCGCCGGTGAAAAAGAACTCGGCGCCGCACCGCAGCAGCGCCTGCTCCACGACGTCGTACTTACCCATGGAGACGCCGCCTGCCAGCACGATCAGATCCATCTCCAAAGCCTTGGCAAGGGCATCTTCCGTAGCCGTTACTTCGTCCGGTACGACCGGAAGAATCCTGGGCGCTCCTCCCGCGGCCAGCGTCTGCGCGGCCAGCGAGTAACTGTTCGAGTTGCGAATCTGGTGCGGCAGTGGCTCGCGGCTGACATCCACCAGTTCGTCCCCCGTCGCCAGAATGGCTACGCGTGGCCGCGCAAAGACCGCCAGCGTGGCATAGCCGCATGACGCTGCTGCGCCAATCATTGGAACCGTCATGCGCCGGCCTTCCGCAGCCAGAACGGCGCCCTCATGCGCCTCCGCGCCAGCGTCGACAATGTTGTCGCCAGGCGCGAGCGTGCGTTGCGCGGTCAGGCCAACGAATACTCCCGAAGTCTGCACGTCCTCGATCATCACCACGCAGTCTGCGCCGCGAGGAACTGCCGCCCCGGTCATGATTTCCACCGCGTCTCCTGCTGCCAGCGGCCCCATCGTCCACGGCTCCCCAGCGCGCAACTGCCCCGCAACCCTCAGTTGCCCCGCCATCAACTCGGCGGCGCGGCAGGCAAACCCGTCCCGAGTGGCGCGCGGAAATGGCGGCTGACTGCGGTCGGACACAATGGGCTGCGCCAGGACCCGCCCAGCGGCGGCGAGCAACGGAGCCTGTTCCACCGCGCGTGCCGTATGACGCGCTTTCTCGGCATGTTGGCGAACGCAGGCTGCCGCCTCCAGGTAGCTCAATACGTTTTCAGAAGTCGTGGGGGACATGCCAATGATTGTCGCAATGCTTGCTGCAAAAGGAAAAGAGCGCCCTCTTTGGGCGCTCCTTCCCGGCAACTACGGACCCCGATCAGTGCTTCTTCTTGCCTGCAGCGTAGCTCGAAGACTGCGTCTGGCCCATCTCCTGGATCACCGCTTTCGCATCGTTCGCGAACGGCCCGTTCGGCGCCAGTTGCAGGTATTTCTGGTATGCCTCCAGGCACCCCGGAGGAGCGATGATTTTCTGCGTCTTTGGGTCTACTGTCGCCTTGTTGATTAGTGCCTTGCCCTTCAGGTAGTAGGGTATCGGCCCATTCGGATTCGCGGCGATCGCCTTATCCGCGGCCGCTACCGTAGCATCGATCTGGTTGTACCGATCCATCATGATGGCTTCGTTGGTGTAGTACATCGCGGCCTGCGACGGATCCTCCTGCGCAGCCGCATCGTAGGCGGCCTGCGCCTCCGGATATTTCCCGAGCGAAGCCAAAGACTCGCCCAGCGAGTTATCGGCTGAGCCTTCCAGGTCCGGGTGCGGTTTCTTGTCCGCCTTATCCATGGCGATGCCCTTTTGCAGCGACGTCACCGCGTCAGCCCAGTCCTTTTCGCCTCGCTGCGCGATCCCGAGTTCCACCCACAACACAGCCGCATCCGGCATAATCCCTGTGTCCTTCTGCATCAGAGCCGCCGCTGCAGCATAATTCCCGGCCGCGTCATCCGAGCGCGCCGTGTGCAGGTCGCCGTTCAAATTCTTGATCTTGGCGTTCTCTTTCAGAATCGCCGCATTCTTCTGCTTCATCTCCTCGATCTGCTTGCGCTGTTCGGGCGTCATCTTTTCCAGGTACGCCTGGCGCGACATGTCGAAGTTCTGCTCCGTGTCCTGGCCAGAGACAATCTTGACGTTGTCGAACTGGTCTACCACCTTGTCTGGCGGCGTGTTCGCCGCGCGGTACACCACCGTGTAAGAACCCGGCGCGACTCCGGTTCCCTTATAGGTACCGTCGTCCCCCACGGGAAAAGTGTATTTCGCCTGCTCCGTGGGCGATGTCAGCCCCCCCTGGTACATCGAAACGGTGCCGCCCTTCACGGGTGCTCCCGTTGGATCGTTGATCAGTCCATGAATCGAGCCGGGAGTCGTTTGAGCCGCGGCGTGCGGTCCTGCCAGGGGCAACGTCAATGCCACCAGAGCGGCCAGCGCCAGGCGCAGCCGGAAGTATTTCGTTCGCATCAGTGTCCTTCCTCTCTGATCAAGGGCGCGGCCGATCCGTCGGAGGGCCCACGCTCGTGAAACTGTCCTTCGGCACGCGACTCGTACCGAATGGGGTCCTCGACCCCGGCCTGTTCGAAAGCGCGCAGACGCAGGACGCAACTATCGCAGACCCCGCAGGCGGCTTCCGAGCCCGAATAGCATGACCACGTTAAATCCAGAGGCGCCGCAAGTTCAAGCCCGAGCGCCACGATCTCCTTCTTGTGCATATGGATGAGCGGAGTGCGCACAGCGATGTCGCCCTCTTTGGTTCCCTTCCGGATCAGTTGCTGAAATGCCTCGTAATACTCCGGCCGGCAATCCGGGTACCCGGAGCTGTCCTGCTCTACAGCACCGATCAGCACCGTTTTCGCGCCCAGAACCTCGGCCCAGCTGACCGCCGCCGACAGGAAATGCGCATTCCTGAAAGGAACATACGTCACCGGAATCTCCGCTCCGATGGCCTCCCCCTTGGGCGCGGCCGGAACATCGATTTTGGGGTCCGTCAGCGCCGAGCCGCCGATTCGCCGGAACAAATCGAGCCGCAGATGCAGGAAATCCCGAAACCCAAGCGCGCCAGCCACCCCGCGGGCAGCCCGCAGTTCCCGCTCCTCTGTCCGCTGTCCGTAGCTGCAATGCAGGGCATAGGCCTCGTAGTCCCTGGCAGCCAGGGCGGCGCATACACAGGAGTCCATGCCTCCCGAAAGGCACACTACAGCCCGTTCCCGGCTCGCCTGCATCACTCTTCATCGTATCGCGATGCGCCAGCGGGGGCGAAGCCGGGCCGGTTACCATCGTGAGGTCCGGAGCAAGCACCTTGGGACTGCATCGAAGCCTCGATCCCGGAACCCGTAACCCCTGCCTCTCAGCTTCTCCACCGCAGCGTCACGGGTGCCTCCATCGGGTGTCGCATCGGTTCTCCTGTCCTGGCCGACTCCAGCCGCGCCTGCTTCAGCGCGAAGTACCACTTCGCCGGACGGTCCGCATCATCAATCAGCATCAGCGCGGGATCGTACTTCAGCCCCTGCGCCTGCTGGATCATCGTCACCTGATCCTGCCGCACGAACATGTTTCCAAAGAGTTTCAGCACTGACGTCAGGAAAGGCACGCTATACAGCACGTTCCACGCCCCCACCACGTCAATGCGGCACGTCGTCGCCGTCACCGGCGTCACCGTCGTCAGGCTGGAAAACCACTTCTTCCCGGCCCGGATCGTTTCAATCCGCCGATTCGGCAGCACAAAGTCGATCGTCGTCGCAATCGGCTCCCCATACACGCCCAGAAGCTTATACGGTGCGCTGTTCGCCGAGGGCGCATGGCTGGCCATGCGAAACCCCTGCGCTATCGGCTCAAAGCGCTTTTCCTTCTCGTGAATGCTGGCTTGCTTCCGCCACCACCACGACTGGTGGACAAACGGTCCGTGCGCCGGATCCATGAGCCCGATGATCCCGTGATCCACGTTGCACGGCAAATCGGCCGTCAAATGCGCTCCACGAAATTTCTCACTGAATTTCGGCAGTTCCGGCACCGGCGGAAGCGCCGGGTCGCCCGCCCGCGCTCGTCCGGTCCCCGGCTCCGGCATATACACCCACGCATACCCGTCGCGTTCCTCGCACGGAAACGCTCCCGCATAAATTTTCGTCGGATCCAGCGTGTCCTGGCTCGTCAGCGACGGAATCTCAACGCATTGCCCGCTCACCGGCTCGAAACCCCAGCCGTGGTATTTGCAGGTGAGCCTCTGCCCATCGAACCAGCCGCACGACAGCGGAATTCCCCGGTGCGGACAGTTGTCGCGCATGGCGAACAGCCGCCCATCCTCCCGTCGTCCCAGCACCATAGGGACGCCCATCAGCAGCGCCGTCGCGAGCCTTTTCCCGCGCAGCCCTTCGCTGCGCATCGCCGGATACCAGTCGTTGTAGATCAGTGTCGCCGGCGTTCCGCCGGCAGGCGCGGAAACAGTATTCGTGGCCATAAGGACGCGCAAAACCTGTTCCCACTATAGCCCGGCAGCCGCGCTCGCCAGAATGACGCCCCAAAGCAAAAAGCCCGCGGAATCTTTCCCGCGGGCCCTGTCTCTTCGATCATAGACCTTGATCCCTGGGTTCCTACTTCCCACCCTTCAGGAGCGCCTTCGCGCCATCCAGATGCTTCTCGAGCACCGGCAACGCATTCTGCGCGTACTGCTGGATTTGCGGGTTCGTCGCCGCGGTCGACTCCTTCTTGTAGATCGCGATCGCCTTCGTGTGCCCCGCGATCATCTCCTGAATATATTTGCGATCGAAGGCCTTCCCCTTCAGCTTCTGGAACGGCCCGATGATCGTGTCGTTGTTCTTTTTGTCGATCGCATTCGGCACCGTCAGGTTCGCCTGCTGCGCCGCCGTCGCCAGGTTACCCATGTCCTGCGTGTGGTCCGTCACCAGACCCTGCGCGTAGTCCTTCACGTCCTGGGAACTGGCATTCGTCTGGGCCAGTTGTCCCAGATTCGCTTCCACCATATCGGTTTGTGCGGCGAAATCGACGAACTGCTGATCCGTCATCGCCGCCCCGGCCATCTTCGCCGAATGCTTTTG
This sequence comes from Acidobacteriaceae bacterium, assembly GCA_030041515.1. Classification (GTDB taxonomy): domain Bacteria; phylum Acidobacteriota; class Terriglobia; order Terriglobales; family Acidobacteriaceae; genus Palsa-343. The sequence goes on from JASHNS010000061.1 coordinate 28,624, forward strand.
AGCCATCAGGGGCAGGCAGCACAGCGCCAGGCAGCAAACGCCGGCAATCATCCGTTTCATATCATTTCCTCCACTCGAGATTAAGACTCCCGACGTTGTCGATGCGTTTTCGCGAAGCCGGGACGGTTGCGCGCCCGGCGCGGTTGCGTGGCCGTTCCAATATTGGCCATGGGCCCTCTTTCATCGATGCGGCCAGCCAAATTTCTGTGGCCTCAAGCCGCGAAATGTACGCCGCAAAAAGAAAGGCCCGCGGAATCTCTCCCGCGGGCCTTATCCCCCTACACCCTATCCCCTACACCTGCCTTTACGCTTTCCCGATCGCCATGTGCTCCAGCGGAATCCCCGCCCGGCTCACCACTTCGAACCGCAGCGCGCCGGCCTTTCGGTCGCCTTCGATCCGCACGTGGTCCCCGTGCAGTACTTCGCCGTCCAGGATCTTCATCGCCAGCGGGTCCTGAATTAGCCGCTGGATCGCGCGCTTCAGCGGCCGCGCCCCGTACGCCTGGTCGTAGCCCGCCGTGAAAATCTGCTTTCGCGCTGCCTCGGTGAGCTCGATCGTGATGTGCCGGTCGGCCAGCAGCTTCTCCAGATCCTTCAGCCGCAGCTCCACAATCTTCGCCAGTTGCTCCTCGCCCAGCGGACGGAACACCACAATATCGTCCACCCGGTTCAGAAACTCCGGGCGGAAATGTTCGCGCAGCATCTTCATCACGCTCTCGGTCGCATGAGCAAACGTCGTCTCGTCTTTCAGCGCGTCGGTCGACAAAAAACCCGCGCCGAGGTTCGACGTCATGATCAGCACCGTGTTCTTGAAGTCCACGGTACGCCCCTTCGCGTCCGTCAGCCGCCCGTCGTCCAGCACCTGCAGCAGCACGTTGAACACATCCGGATGCGCCTTCTCGATCTCGTCCAGCAGGATCACCGAATACGGCCGCCTCCGCACTGCCTCCGTCAGCTGGCCGCCTTCGTCGTAACCCACGTACCCCGGAGGCGCGCCGATCATCCGCGCCACGGCATGCTTCTCCATGTATTCCGACATATCCAGCCGCACCATCGCCTGCTCGTCGTCGAAGAGAAACTCCGCCAGCGCGCGAGCCGTCTCCGTCTTGCCCACGCCCGTCGGGCCCAGAAAGATGAACGACCCAATCGGCTTCTTCGGATCGCTCAGCCCCGCCCGCGATCGCCGGATCGCATTCGCCACGATGCTCAGCGCCGCATCCTGCCCGATCACCCGCTCGCGCAGACGCTCCTCCATCTGCACCAGTTTCTTTACCTCGCCTTCCAGCATCCGCGACACCGGAATGCCGGTCCACTTGCTCACAATCCGCGCGATATCCTCCTCGTCCACTTCTTCCTTCAGCATCCGTGGCGTGCCGCTGGTCCCGTCCTGCGCCGCATTCAGCTGCTTCAGCTCTGCTTCCAGCTTCGGCAGCTCGCCATACTGAATCTGCGCCGCCCGCTCCAGATTCCCCCGCCGTGTCTGCTCCTCGGCCTCAAACCGGAGTGTCTCGATCTGCTTCTTGAGGTCGCTCAGCCGGGTGATCGCCTCGCGCTCCTTTTGCCAGCGAGCGCGCAACGCGGTCGACTTCTCTCGCAGTTGCGCCACCTCCCGCTCCACCTGCTCCAGCCGCCCCCTGGAGTTTGGATCGCTCTCGCGCTTCAGCGCCGTCCGCTCGATCTCCAGTGACGTCGCCTCGCGCTCCAGCTCATCGATCTCCTGCGGTACGCTCCCGATCTGGATCGCCAGCGAAGCCGCCGCCTCATCCACCAGATCGATCGCCTTGTCTGGCAGGAACCGGTCCGAAATGTACCGGTGCGACAATGTCGCCGCGGCCACAATTGCCGAGTCGCGAATCCGTACCTTGTGATGCGCTTCGTACCGTTCCTTCAGCCCGCGCAGAATCGCAATCGTGTCCTCGACGTTCGGCTCGCCCACGTAGACGATCTGGAACCGCCGCTCCAGCGCCGCGTCCTTCTCGATGTATTTCTTGTATTCGTTCAGCGTGGTCGCGCCAATCGCGCGCAGCTCGCCGCGCGCCAGAGCCGGCTTCAGCATGTTGCTGGCGTCGATCGCACCCTCCGCCGCGCCCGCCCCAACGAGCGTATGCAGCTCGTCGATGAACAGCACGATCTGCCCGTTCGACTCCTCAATCTCTTTCAGCACCGCCTTCAGCCGGTCCTCAAATTCGCCGCGATACTTCGCCCCCGCCAGCATCGATCCCAGATCCAGCGCGATCACCCGCTTGTCGCGCAGTACATCGGGCACATCCCCGTGCACGATCCTCCGCGCCAGTCCCTCCACAATCGCCGTCTTGCCCACGCCCGGCTCGCCAATCAGCACCGGGTTGTTCTTCGTCCGCCGCGAAAGCACCTGGATCACGCGCCGAATCTCTTCATCACGCCCGATCACCGGATCCAGCTTGCCGCGCCGCGCCAGCTCCGTCAGATCCTTCGCGTATTTCTCCAGCGCCTGGTACTTCGCTTCGGGATTCTGGTCAGTCACCCGCTGGCTCCCGCGCACGCTGGCCAGCGACTTCAGCACCGCGTCATGCGTCGCCCCCATCGACGCCAGCAGCAACTGCCCGCCATCGTTCTTCTGCCGCGTCAGCGCCAGCAGCAAATGCTCGGTCGAGACGTACTCGTCCCTGAATTGCTCCGCCTCTTTGAACGCCTGATCGAAGACCTGGTTCAGCGCATTCGATGCCCCCGGCTGCGCCGCGCCCCCGCTCACCTTGGGCAGCTGGTTCACCGCCTCCTGCGCCCGCGCCTCCAGTCGATCGGTCGCCACTCCGACCTTGTCCAGCACCGCCGGGATCACGCCTTCCTTGTCCGCCAGCAACACCACCAGCAAATGCAGCGGCAGGATCTCCGGGTTGCCGTTCTCCGCCGCAAGCTGGCTGGCACTCTGCACCGCCTCCTGCGACTTCACCGTAAATTTGTCCCAACGAATCGCCATGAAAACCTCAGTCCCCGGCGTTCAGCAGCCAGCGACAAGCAACCACCTAAATTCTGCGCCTGAAAAACAGCGGGAGGGTATCCCCTCCCGCAAAGAACAGTTTCAAGCTCATTCGGCGCGAAGCGCGCCCGCCGTCCGGCCACGACTACGCTGCCGGCTTCACTTCCTTCTTGCCACCCTCGATCTGACCCTTGCCGAGTTCCACTTTGATCTGCTTCGGCTTGGCTTCGGGCCGCTTCTCCAGCTCCAGCTTCAGCACGCCCGCGTCGTAGCTGGCCTTCACGCCCTCCGGATTCACCGTGTTTGGCACCGTAAACGACCGGTAGAAGCTGCCGTAGCGCCGCTCGATTCGATGGAAGTTCTCTTCCTTCTCTTCCTTCTCGAATTTGCGCTCGCCACGAACGGTCAGCACATTGTTCTCCATCTGGATGTCCAGGTCGCTCTCCTGCATACCCGGCACTTCCAGCTTCAGGACGATCTTGTGCTCGTCCTCATAGATGTCCACCGGCGGCACAAACGCCGCCGTCGACAGCGCGTCGCCCTCGCCGCGGTTGTACTCCTGGAACAGCGAGTTCATGCGGTTCTGCAACGCCAGTACGTCACGAAATGGATCCCAACGAGTAATCGCCATGGTTTTACCCCTCCATACGGAAGAAGATTTTTTTTGACAGGGAGACCGGCCACCGCCAGCCCTCACACCCATCTGATGCAACTATAGCACAAAATATTCATAAAATATGAGTGTGTTAATGGCATATTTTAAAAATTCAGTCAAATCACTGATATGCTTACGCTTGCAGCCGGAACAGCGCCCTCCCCGCTCCACAAACCCCTCCCGCTCCTTCTCCCTGCAGCTCTCCGAGCCTTCGACCGATAACTCCTCACAGAGGCGGCCATCGCCTCGATGACGCTGCTCTGCGGCATCGAGGCGAGGCACTTGTGACCTCCGTCACACCGCCCGCACGCGCGATCTGGCAAACCTGAATGATGCCCCCTGGCGACGACAGCGCGAGTGACGTTCGACCATCCGGCGATCCAGTCTCGCAACCCTGTGCCGACAGCCAGTATCAGCTCCTCTTCGACTGCAATCCCATCCCCATGTGGGTCTTCGATCGCAGGACTCTCCGCTTCCTCGACGTCAACGAAGCCGCCGTTCGCCAATATGGATACACGCGCGCCGAGTTCCTCGCCATGTCCATCCTCGACATCCGCCCGCCGGAAACCGCTCCCGACGTCGTCGTCGATGTCGCCAGGCGCGTGCACGGTCTCCAGGAACCCGGCTCCTGGATTCATCGCCGCAAGGATGGCACCGACCTCGACGTCGACATCGTTTGCCACGACCTCATCTTCCAGGGCGTCGACGCTCTCCTCGTCGCCGCTCACGACGTCACCGCGCGCAATCAGGCCCAGCGCGCCGCCCGCCAGGCCGAAGAGAATTACCGCTCCATCTTTGAAAACGCCGTCATCGGCATCTTCCAGCACAGCGCGGATGGCCGCGTTCTCAGCGTCAATCCCGCCCTGGCTCATTTGCATGGCTACGATTCCCCCGAGCACCTCTGCGCTGAAGTCTCCAACATCGCGGCTCAGCTCTTTGTCCATCCCGAACGCATGGCGGAGTTGGCCCGCGCCGCCGAACACGGCATCGTACGCAACGCTGAGGTGGAGCTTTACCGGCGCGACCGCAGCCGCATCTGGGTCCTGGTCAACCTGCGTTCCGTGCGCGACGGCGAAGGCAATCCGGTGTACGAGGGCACCGCCGAGGACATCACCGATCGCAAAGCCGCGGAAGCCCAGGTCCGCTTCCTCGCCTGGCACGATGCGCTCACCGGCCTCCCCAATCGCGCCCTCTTTGTCGACCGCCTGGAGACGAACCTCGCCGCCACCGCACGCAGCCAACAGAAGGCTGCCGTCCTCTTCCTTGACCTCGACCGCTTCAAGAACATCAATGACTCACTCGGCCACTCTGTCGGCGACCAGCTCTTGCAGGCCGTGGCCGCGCGCTTCCGCGAATCCCTTCGCACCGTCGACACTGTCGCTCGCCTCGGTGGCGACGAGTTTCTCGCTCTTCTCCCGGACATCGCGTCCGCCGCCGACGCCGAACAGGCCGCGCGCCGCATTCTGGAAGCCATCGCCCGCCCGTTTTCCATCCGCAATCATCGCCTCGCCTGCAGCTGCAGCATCGGCATCGCCCTCTTTCCCGACCACGGTCCCGACGGCGAAACCCTTATCCGCAACGCCGACGCCGCCATGTATTCCGCCAAGGAAATGGGCAGCAGCCGCATCCGCTTCTTCACCCGGGAAATGAGTCAGCGCGCCTCCCGCCAGTTCAGCCTGGAAAACAATCTCCGCGCCGCCCTCGACACCTCCCAGTTCTCCCTCGTCTACCAGCCGCAGAGAAACCTCGCCACCGGCGCTGTCGTCGGGATGGAAGCCCTCCTGCGCTGGCAGCATCCCACTCTCGGCCCCGTCTCGCCCGATGACTTCATCCCCGTGGCCGAGTCCAGCGGCCTCATTCTCCCCATCGGCGAATGGGTCCTCCTCACCGCCTGTTCCCTCCTGCGCCAGTGGCAGCGGGAAGGCCGGCCCGTCATCCCCGTTTCCGTCAATGTCTCCGCCGTGCAGTTTCGCCATCAGGATTTCTGTTCCCTCATCCGCTCCGTCCTCAGGGAAACTGAGCTTTCCCCGCGCCTGCTCGAACTCGAGCTCACCGAAAGCGTGCTGCTCTCCAACGCCGATGTGATGACCTCCGTCCTTGAAGAACTGCAGAACATGGGCGTCACCCTCGCCATCGACGACTTCGGCACCGGCTACTCCAGCCTCAGCTATCTCAGGCAACTCCGCGCCTCCCGCCTCAAGATCGATCGCTCCTTCGTGCGTGACCTCGCCACCGACCCCGACGACGCTGCCATCACCGCCGCCATCATCGGCATGGCAAAGAGCCTCAACATGAGAGTCCTTGCCGAAGGCGTCGAAACCGAGGCTCAGGTCGAATTCCTGCGCCGCCATCGCTGCGACGAAATTCAGGGATATTACTTCAGCCGGCCGCTTCCCGCCTCCCAACTCGCTGCCTTCCTCCTCGCTGCCGGCATCCGCTGCGCCGACACCCCCGTTCCGCATCCCTCCCCGGACCTGACTTCCCCCGCATTTCCTGTGCCGTAGCCGCTTGTGTCCGCCGTCACAATCTTCTCCCGGGACATCTGTGACGCTCACCACATACAGGCATCTCTCTGCCAATCAACAATAATTCCGTTTCCAGATTGCGGCTGGCCGTCCGCGGCCTCTTCCGGCCAGCACCGCAACGCCTACGACGCAGCCCAAAATTTCACGCCTTTTCCCGCGGCAGAACGGAGATCCCAAATGAATGCAGCCACAATCGACTACCCGGAGGTCGTCGCGTCTTCGAAAGTCGAAGCTCCCACGCAGTACGCCTTCTTCTTTGGCGCCGGTGCCGCCGAAGGCAACGGCAAGATGCGCGACGTCCTCGGCGGCAAAGGCGCAGGCCTCGCGGAAATGACCAATGCTGGCCTCCCCGTCCCTCCCGGCTTCACCATCCAGACGGAGGCCTGCCGCGAGTACATGCGCGGCGCGCTCTCCCCGCAGGTGACCGAGCAGATGGAGCTCGCCCTCGCCCGCCTCGAAAAGCTCCAGGGCCAGCGCCTCGGCGCCGGCGACAATCCTCTCCTCGTCAGCGTCCGCTCCGGCGCCAAGTTCTCCATGCCCGGCATGATGGATACCATCCTCAATCTCGGCCTGAACGACATCTCCGTCGAAGCTCTCGCGAAAAAGTCCAGCAATCCCCGATTCGCCTACGATTCCTACCGCCGTCTCATCCAGATGTTCGGCGACGTCGTCCTCGACATCCCCAAAAATGAGTTCGAGCACATCTTCGACGAGACCAAAAAGAAGCATGGCGCGAAGCAGGACACCGACCTCAAGCCCGCCGCCCTCAAAGAAGTTATCGGCGCCTATAAGAAGCTTGTTCTCCGCCACACCGGCGCGGAGTTCCCGCAGGATCCCGACCGCCAGCTCGTCATGGCTCGCGACGCCGTCTTCCGCTCCTGGAACAACGAGCGCGCCAAGACCTACCGCCGCCTCAACCACATCGACGACTGGCTCGGCACCGCCGTCAACGTCCAGGCCATGGTCTTCGGCAATCTCAATGAATGCAGCGGCACCGGCGTCGGCTTCACCCGCAATCCCGCCAACGGCGAGAAGGAATTCTACGGCGAGTTCCTCATGAACGCGCAGGGCGAGGACGTCGTCGCGGGCATCCGTACGCCCGTCCACATCGGCGAGCTCCGCAAGCTCATGCCGCATGTCTACGACCAGCTCCGCGACCTGACCTCGCGCCTCGAAAAGCACTACCGCGACATGCAGGACTTCGAGTTCACCATCCAGGATGGCCGCCTCTACATGCTCCAGACGCGCAACGCCAAGCGCACCGGCACCGCCGCCGTCCGCATCGCCATCGACATGGTCCGCGAAAACCTCATCACCATCGATGAAGCCGTGCTCCGTGTCGAGCCCAACCAGCTCTTCGACTTTCTCGTCCCGCGTCTTGACGAGAAGGGCTCCATCGAAGTCCTCGCCACCGGACTGCCCGCCTCCCCTGGCGCCGCCGTCGGCCAGATCGTCTTCACCGCCGCCGAAGCCGTGAAATTTCACGAAAAGGGAACCTTCAAGTCCATCATCCTCGTCCGCAGTGAAACTTCTCCCGAGGACATCGCCGGCATGAACGTGGCCAGCGGCATCCTCACCTCGCGCGGCGGCATGACCTCCCACGCTGCGCTCGTCACCCGCGGCATGGGCAAGTGCTGCGTGGCCGGCGCCGGCGACGTTACCATCGACGAGAAGAAGAAGGAGATGAAGGTCAAGAGCAAGACCTTCCACGAGGGCGACTGGATCTCCCTCGACGGCACGACCGGTCGCG
>JASHNS010000062.1 GCA_030041515.1 Acidobacteriaceae bacterium
AGTTCGTCCCCGTCGCGCCCAGCACCGCGACCAGACCGCCGGTCATGTACTCGCAGCCGTGATCGCCCACGCCTTCCACCACCGCCAGCGCGCCTGAGTTCCGCACCGCAAAGCGCTCCCCCGCGCAGCCCGCGGCAAACAGCGCCCCGCTCGTCGCTCCGTACAGCGCCACGTTGCCGAGGATCGTATGCAGCTCCGACTGCAGCGCCGCGCGTCCCTGCCCGCGCAGGATAATCTCGCCGCCCGACAGGCTCTTGCCCACAAAATCGTTCGCCAGCCCCTTCAGCACCAGTTGCATGCCCGGCACCGCAAAAGCCCCAAACGACTGCCCTGCCTCGCCCGTCAGCCGGAACGTCAGCGGCGCGCGCGCCAGAATCCCCGCCGACTGCAGCATCGCCAGTTCGCCCGCCAGCCGCGCCCCAAACGTCCGATCCTCATTCGCAATCAGCGAATCGACGAAGAACGGCTCGCCCGCCTGATACGCCGCCACCGCGTCGCTCACCCACGCGTCGTCAATGGGCGCATGATCCTCCGGCCGCAGATTCCGCTTGCCCTGCCAGTGCCGATGGCCGGTGGTGCCGCCATCCGGCGGCGCCGCCAGCATCGCCTGCAAATCGAGAGAGCCGTCGAACCGCGCCTGCTCCAGCAGATCCGTCCGCCCAATCGCCGCGTTCAGCGACGGCAACCCCAGCTCCGCCAGCAATTGCCGAATCTCCTGCGCCAGCCCCTCGAAAAACGTCACCAGATGCTCCGGCTTGCCGCGAAACTTCGCCCGCAGCTCCGGCTTCTGCGTCGCAATCCCCGTCGGACACGTATTCAAATGGCACTGCCGCGCCATATCGCAGCCCAGCGCCACCAGCGTCGCCGTGCCAAACGCGTACTCATCCGCGCCCAGCAGCGCCGCGATCACGATGTCGCGCGCGGTCCGCAGACCGCCGTCGCAGCGCAGACGCACGCGTCCGCGCAGTCCATTGCGAATCAGTACCTGCTGCGCTTCGGCCAGTCCCAGCTCCCACGGATTCCCCGCGTACTTAATGCTCGACAGCGGCGACGCGCCCGTTCCTCCGTTGTGCCCCGCGATCACAATGTAATCCGCATACGCCTTCGCCACGCCCGCGGCCACCGTGCCCACGCCGCACTCTGAAACCAGCTTTACCCCGATTGCCGCTTTCGGATTGATCCGCCGCAAGTCGTGAATCAACTGCGCCAGGTCTTCGATCGAGTAAATGTCGTGGTGCGGCGGCGGACTGATCAACTGAATCCCCGGCTGCGCATGACGCAGTCTCGCGATCAGCTCCGTCACCTTGTGCCCCGGCAGCTGCCCGCCCTCGCCCGGCTTCGAGCCCTGCGCGATCTTGATCTCCAGCTCCTCGGCGTGCATTAGATACTGCGCAGTCACACCGAACCGCGCCGACGCCACCTGCTTCACCTTATTGTTCAGCAGCTCCGACGGCACCTTCTTCCCCACCAGCGGCAGCTCCACGCCCGGCTGATACACCGCCGGATCTTCCCCGCCCTCCCCTGTATTCGATCGCCCCCCCAGCGTGTTCATCGCCGCGGTGATCGTCTGGTGCGCCTCCGGGCTCAGCGATCCCAGCGACATCGCGCTCGCAATGAAGCGTCCGTACAGCTTCTGCGCCGGTTCCACGGTCTCGACCGCCAGCGGCTCCGCCGCCGCGCGCACTTCCAGCAGATCGCGCAGCACGGCCGGCTCTTTCTCCGTCGCCTGCGTCGTGAACGCCTGCCACGCCAACGCCTGATCCGCGGCCGCCGCCGCGCCCGCCTTCGTCGCGCCCGTAATCGTCTGCAACAGCCGCACCGTCTGCGGCTGCCATCCATGCGGCTCCGCTTTTTCCGCCTTACGGAAGCGCACCCACCCGTAGTCCGGCAGCTCTTTCGCTGCCGCCACCGTCACCAGCGGTCCCCCGTTATCGCCGGAATCGCCCGGCTCTGCTGCCGGATCGGCGCTCTGCCGGCCAATCCAAAGCAACCGCGCGGTCGCTTCCAGCTCCGGGAACCCAATCCCCCCAATCGGCGCCGGCGTTCCCTCAAAGCACCGATCCACGACCTCCTGGCTCAGCCCCAGGCAGTCGAACAGATGCGCCCCGCGGTAGCTGTCGACCACCGAAATGCCCATCTTCGACATGATCTTCGCCAGGCCCAGATCGAACGCGTGCAGCAGATTCTCTTCCCCGTGCTCCGGATTCACCTGCCGCGCCGTCTCCAGCGCCAGCCACGGGCACACCGCGCCCGCCCCCAGCCCCAGCAGCACCGCGGCATGATGCAGATCGCGGCAATCCGCCGCTTCGACCGCCAGCCCCACCTGTACCCGCTCGCCCGCGCGGATCAGCGCATGGTGCACCGCCCCCGTCGCCAGCGCCATCGGAATCGGAATCGCATTCTCCCCGCAGCCCCGATCCGTCAGCAGCAGCACCGCCGCTCCGCCCCGCACCAGCTCCACGGCTTTTGCGCCCAGGTCGTCGATCGCCGTCATCAGATTGCAGCCTGGCGCGAACACGCAGTCCAGCACCGCCAGCGGCAAATCGCCAGCCAGTTCATACCGCCGGCTTTGCAGCGACTCCATCTGCGCCAGCGACAAAAATGGCGATTGCAGCGAGAGCCCCGGCAGCCGCTCCCTCTTGTTCAGAATGTGCGGCCACGGCCCCAGCCGCGTGTGCAGCTGGATCACGCACGCCTCGCGCAGCGAATCGATCGGCGGATTCGTCACCTGCGCGAATCTCTGCCGGAAGAACGAGTACACCGGTCGCGGCGTCCGCGCCAGCGGCGCAATCGGCGTGTCGTCTCCCATCGACCAGACGGCGTCCTTGCCTTCCAGCGCCATGGGCTTCAGGATCATGTTCACGTCTTCCTTCGTGTACCCGAAACCGAGATGCAGCTTGTTCAGCTCAGCCGCATCGAGCGCCGCCGTCGGCGCGCCTGGCTCGAGCGTCGCGTTCTCCAGCAGCGCTTCGTACTCCGGCGCCGAGCGATCGAAGAGCGCCTGCAGTTCGTCGTCCTCATAGAAGACGTGCCGCTCCAGATCCGCCAGCAGCATCTGGCCCGGGCCAAGGCGTCCGCTGTGCACGATCCTCTCCGGATCCAGATCCACCAGCCCCGCTTCCGATCCCGCGACGATCAGATTGTCTTCCGTCACGAAGAATCGACAAGGCCGCAGTCCGTTCCGATCCAGCGCCGCCCCGATCAGGTGCCCATCCGTAAACGCCACCGCTGCCGGCCCATCCCACGGCTCAATGCAGTCCCCGTGATACGCCAGGAACGGCGAAATCCGCGCGTTCGCCGGTGGCATCACCATCCGCACGCTCTCCGCCACCGTGCGCCCATTCCGCGCCAGCAGCTCGATCACCTCGTCCAGGCTCGTCGAATCCGATCCGCTCGGCGTGTAAATCGGACGCAGCTCATCCGGCAGTGTCGCCCCGCGCGCGTTCATCCGCGCCCGGTTGCCCCAGATGGTGTTGATCTCTCCGTTGTGTCCCAGAATCCGGAACGGCTGCGCCCGATCCCACGACGGCGCCACGTTCGTCGCGTAGCGCTGATGAAACAGCGCAAACGGCGTCACGAATCGCTCGTCCGCCAGATCCGGATAAAACTCCGGCAGCAGCCGCGCATCGCACATCGCCTTGTAAATGATCGACGACGACGACAGGGAGCACACGTACCCATCGGCTCCGCTGCGCTCGAACTGCTTCCGCGCCAGATACAGCCGCCGGTCCCGATCCACGTAATCGGTATGGCTCAGCGCCGCATCCGTCAACAGCAGTTGCCGGATCACCGGCATTGTGCCCAGCGCGATCTCGCCCAGAATCTCCGGCCGCGTCGGCACACCGCGCCACCCCAGGATCGCAAATTTCTGCGCCGAAACCGCGCGCTCCAGCTCGCGCACCGCTGCCCCTGCAGCCGCCGCATCGCTCGGCAGAAACACCATCCCCACCGCCAGCGGGCTTGCCGCGCTCAGCGCAATCCCCGCCGTCTCCAGCAGCAACTCGCGCGGAATCGCCGTATGGATGCCGATGCCGTCGCTCGACTTGCCGTCCGCCGCCACCGCGCCGCGATGCGCCAGGCGTGACAGCGCCGTCAGCGCCTTCTGCAAAATGTCATGGGTGGGCTGATTGTCCAGCGTGGCCACAAAGCCGACGCCGCACGATTCATGATCGAATCGCGCGTCAATCAAACTGGGGCGGGAGCTGCCGGTCGACACGGCCGGCGCAGCACATTTTCTCGGTCCCATATCCAACTATAGCGGCCTTTCTCTCTCTGCCGAAAGCGGAATTCTCTTTTACGCCGTACAAATTTTCCTTATGAGCCAGCACATCCCCGATCGAGACAACCTGGGTGCCCCACATCTGCCTGAAGTTGGCAGATGTGCGAGACCACGACACTTCGAGCAGCGAGCCGGGTGCCCCACCCTTGTCCGCAGCTTCATCGCGGACAGGGTGGGCCCGATCCCGACTACGGACTACCCGCTACCGAATCCCGATCACTGACTCCCAGGAACTGATCACTCTCAGGCTTCAGCCGGGTGCCCCACCCTTGTCCGCAGCGTCATCGCGGACAGGGTGGGCCCGATCCCGACTACGGACTACCCGCTACCGAATCCCGATCACTGACTCCCAGGAACGGATCACCGATCCCTGATCACTCTCAGGCTTCAGCCGGGTGCCCCACCCTTGTCCGCAGTTTCATCGCGGCCAGGGTGGATCCGATGCCGACTACCCGCTACCAAATCCTGATCGCAGACTGCTGACCACGGATCACCGGCCACTTCCAGGCTTCAGCCCCTGCACTTTGTATCAGGGCACGACTACACAGCTTGCGGAACAACACTCCCGGACAGGGGCTTTGTATCAGGGCACGACTTCAGTCGTGCCGAAAAGTGCACAAAAACAACCGGGCTTCAGCCCCTGCGCAATTCAGAAAGAGGCGCCCAGACCCTCGCGCGACCAGCGCGAAATCCCTGTCCCGTAAACCGCAGCCCGTAACCCCTGCATTCCCCTCTTGCATATTTATACATCGATCCTGTATTTTTATACACAGAGGCCTGCGGCCGTGTGACCCTGTTTTCCGCACAGCCGCACGTTTCACGTGCACACTTCCATGTCGAAGCAGGATCGCCACAGCACGATCCGCCACCTTGTCGCGGCGGAGCCGATCGCCAGCCAGGACGAGCTGCGCCGCAAGCTCGCGCGCCGCGGCTTCTCCGTCACCCAGGCCACGCTCTCTCGCGACATCCACGAGCTCCGCATCTACAAGGGCCCCGCCGGCTATGCCCTGCCCAACGGCAACGGCCACGCTGAGCCGCAGGACGAGGAGCCCTCCGTCAACGAGGTGCTCGAAAGTTTCGGCATCGCCGTCCGCCAGGCGCAGAACCAGCTCGTCCTGCGCACCACCAGCGGCGCCGCGCAGCCCGTCGCGCTCGCCATCGATCACGAGGCCTGGAGCGAAGTCGTCGGCACGCTGGCCGGCGACGACACCATTCTCATCATCTGCGCCGACAGCAAAAAGGCGACGGCCCTCCGCGACAAACTGGAGCGCATGATCCGATGAATTCCGGGTGCCCCACCCTTGTCGCGCAGCGACAGGGTGGGATAAGAGAAAGGCTTCGCTGATTATTGATGACTGCCAATTCACAATCCGCAGTGTTGGGAGTGAGCGGCTACGCAGGCATGGAGCTCGCCCGCATCCTCCTGCGCCACCCGCGCCTCGGATCGACGCCGCCAATCTTCCTCGGCCGCCCCGACTCCGCAGCCGAGCCCCTCACCGCCGTCCACCCGCACCTCCTCGACAACAACGGCAGCCGCGCGCTCCAGATCGAGCCCTTCTCCTGGGACCTCCTGCGCGATCGCGGCGTCCAGGTTCTCTTCCTCGCCACGCCCCATGAGCAGTCCCGCGAGCTCGTCCCCCACGCCCTCGAGCGCGGCCTCCGCGTCATCGACCTCAGCGGCGCGTGGCGTCTCGAGCATCCCGCTAACCGCGCCATCTACAAATTCTCTGACGAAGGCTCCTCCGTCGCCACCGCGATCCAGACCCAGGCCGTCTACGGCATGCCTGAGCTGCATCGCGACCAGATCCGTCACGCCCTGCTCGTTGCCAACCCCGGCTGCTACGCCACGTCCGTCATCCTCGCGCTCAAACCGCTCCTCGCGGCGGGCTGGGTCGACACCACCCACGGCATCGTCTGCGACTCCAAATCCGGCGTCTCCGGCGCGGGCAAGGCGCCCTCGGCCAAAACCCACTTCATGCACGCAGCCGACAATCTCTCCGCGTACAACGTCTTCGGCCATCGCCACACCGGCGAGCTGCTCGAGCAGCTCGAGCTCGCCCCGGACCAGATCGTCTTCACGCCGCATCTGCTGCCCATCCCCCGCGGCATCCTCTCCACCATCTACGTCTGGTTCCGTGAGCCGCACCAGCCCGCCCAGGTGGAAGCGCTCTACAAACAGTTCTTCGCCGAGAGCCCGCTGGTCCGCATCTTCGCCGCCAACCACCTGCCGCAAATCCAGTACTCCGTCCGCACGAATTACTGCGACATCGGCTTCCATCTCTCCGCCGACGGCCGCCGCTGCGTCATCGTTTCCTGCCTCGACAATCTGCTGAAAGGCGCTGCCGGCCAGGCGGTGCAAAACCTCAACCTCATGCTCGGCTTGCCCGAAGCGGAGGGCCTCGTATGAAATTTGTCGTCAAACTCGGGGGCGCCACGCTCGAGAATCCCGAGCTTCTCCACCAGTGCGCCCAGGCCATCGCCGTCCTCGCCAAAGACGGCAATCAGGTCGCCGTCGTCCATGGCGGCGGCGTCCAGCTCACCCGCACCCTCAAACAGCTCGGCAAGGTGAGCGAGTTCGTCGCCGGCCTGCGCGTCACCGACGCTGAAACTCGCGACACCGCGCTCATGGTCCTCGGAGGCGGGGTGAATAAAGCCCTCGTGGCCGCGCTCGGCTCGCACGGCCAGCCCGCCGTCGGTCTCTCCGGCGGCGACGGACTCGTCTTCCGCGCCCGCAAAAAACAGACCGCGCCCGACCTCGGCTTTGTCGGCGAAATCGCCGCTGCCGATCCGCGCTGGCTCGAAACCATCTGGAAGATGGGCGCTGTCCCCGTCATCTCGTCGATCGCCCTCGGCTTCGATGGCGAGTACTACAACATCAACGCCGACGAGATGGCCGCGGCCTGCGCCGGCGCCTGCCAGGCCGACGCCCTCGTTTTCCTCACCGACGTCCCAGGCGTTCTCGCCGCCGACGGCTCCGTGATGCGCTGGCTCTCGCTCAATCAAATCCCCGAGCTCACCGCGCAGGAAGTCATCAAGGGCGGCATGCTGCCCAAGCTCAGCGCCTGCCGCGAAGCCCTGCTCAACGGCGTCAAGCGCGTCCGCATCCTGCCCGCGAAGGAAGCCGATCTCCTGCCCGATCTCTGCAGCGCCCGCATCCCTCACGGCACCGAGGTGATGGTCGCATGACAACAGCGATCAGAGCGCAGAGCGCAGAACTCAGAACACTCCGGGTGCCCTACATCTGCCCGGTTTTGGCAGATGTAGGAATGCAAGGCACTCCATCAGGAGTGACTTCAATTTCGCGCAGCAGAATGGCGCTGGAAGCCCCGCCCCTGCCAATTCCGCGCAGCGGAATGACGGTAGAAGCCTCGGCCTTCAGGCCGAGGAAAGCGGCTCACAGATTAGAGGGCTTCAGCCCCCGCGCTTTGTATCAGGGCATGACTTCAGTCGTGCCGAAACTGGCCCAAAGGAACCTGGGCTTTAGCCCCTGTGGTTTGAGAGAACAATGACCCTCGACGAAATCAAATCCGCCGAATCGAAGCTGTTACTCGGAACCTACGACCGCAATCCCCTGCTCTTCGAGCGCGGCGAAGGCGTGTATCTGGAAACCCCAGACGGCGCGCGCTACCTCGATCTCCTCAGCGGCATCGGCGTCAATGCCCTCGGCTACGCGCACCCCGCCATCGAGCACGCCATCGCCGAGCAGAGCCGCAAGCTCCTCCACACATCCAACCTCTACTACCACCAGGGCCAGGCCTCTCTCGCCGCGCGTCTCACCCGCATCACCGGCCTCGATCGCGTCTTCTTCGCCAACTCCGGAGCCGAAGTCAACGAGGCCGCGCTCAAGCTCGCCCGCGCCTATGCCGGATTGCGACGCAGCGAAGGCGCGCCCCTCGGCACCAAAATCCTCGCTCTCGAAAACAGCTTCCACGGCCGCACCATGGGCGCGGTCGCTGCCACCTGGAAGGACAAATACCGCGAGCCCTTCGCCCCGGTCATGCCCGGCGTCGAATTCGTCCGCTTCAACGATGTCGCCGACCTCAAAGCCAAATTCTCCACGGACGTCTGCGCCATCCTCCTCGAAGTCCTCCAGGGAGAAGGCGGCATTCAACAGCTTTCGCAGGAATTCCTGACCGCGGCGCGCGATCTCACCCGCTCCACCGGCGCACTGCTCATTGCCGACGAGATCCAGTCCGGCATGGGCCGCACCGGCCGCTGGTGCGCCTATCAGCATTATGGAATCCTCCCCGATGCCGTCACCCTCGCCAAACCGCTTGCCGGCGGCATTCCTCTCGGCGCGCTCGTTTGCAGTGAAGAAGCCGCCCGCGCCATCCACGCCGGCATGCACGGCACCACCTTCGGCGGCGGACCGCTGGCCTGCGCGGTGGCCGTCGCGGTCATCGACGCCATCGAGAGCGGCCATCTCCTCGATCATGTAACCGATATCGGTACATATTTCAGGAATAGGCTCCAGCAACTGGCACGCAACCACTCCGCCATCGTCGAAGTCCGTGGCCTCGGCCTCATGCTCGCCGTCGAGCTCGACTCTGCCGACCTGGCGAAGCATGTTCTCGCCGAAATGATGAAGCGTCGCATCCTCATCAATCGCACCAGCGAAACCGTCCTGCGTTTTCTGCCCCCCTTCATCCTCGAGCGCGAGCATGTGGACACGGCCGTCAGCGCCCTCAGCGAAATTCTCAGCGAACAACCCGCGGTCGCCGCGGCCCCAGCGGGAGGAACCCACCATGCCAGGTAAGCCGGTCTTAGTTCAGGAACTTGACTCCGTGCATCCCAGCGAGTCGCTCGCCGGACGCGATCTCTGCTCTGTCGCCGATCTCACCCCCGGCGAGTTGCACGCCACTCTCCAGCTCGCCCACCAGGTCAAGCGCGAGCCCGCCGAATTCCGCTGGGCTCTCGACGCGAAGCAGATGGTCATGTTCTTTGAGAAGGCTTCCCTGCGCACCCGCCTCACGTTTGAGACCGCCATCAACACTCTCGGCGGCGCGGCCGTCTTCGTCGATCAGACCCAGTCGCCCCTCGGCGAGCGTGAGTCCATCGCCGACATCGCCCGCAACGTCGAGCGCTGGGTTCAGGTCATCGTGCTGCGCACCTACGCGCACGACACCATCACGGAAATGGCCCAGTACGCCAGCGTCCCCGTCATCAACGCGCTCAGCGATCTCGAGCATCCCTGCCAGGCCATCGCCGACTTCATGACCCTCCAGGAGCGCTTCGGCAATCTCCGCGGATTCAACTTCACCTACGTCGGCGACGGCAACAACGTCTGCCACTCCCTCATGCTCACTGCGGCGCTGCTCGGCGCGCACTGCACCGTCGGCACCCCGCGCAACTACGCGCCCAAGGCGGACATCGTCGCCCAGGCCCGGGCCATCGCCAACGTCACCGGCTCGCACGTCACGCTGGTCAACGATCCCATCGCCGCCGTCAAAGATGCCGACGCCATCTACACCGACGTCTGCACCAGCATGGGCCAGGAGCATGAGGCCACCAAGCGCGCGCCCATCTTCAAGCCGTATCAGGTGAATGAAGCGCTGATGGGGCACGCCTCGCCGAACGCGGTCTTCATGCACTGCCTGCCCGCGCATCGCAACGCCGAAGTGACGGACGCGGTGCTCGACGGCCCGCAGTCCGTCGTCTTCGATCAGGCCGAGAACCGCATGCACGCGCAGAAGGCTCTGCTCCTCATGCTCCTCGGCGCCGGCGGGAAAGCATAAATGTTAATTTTGGATGCCGCGCAGCGGCATGACGGTAGAAGCCCCGGCCTTCAGGCCGGGGAAAAGATGTTGGGGGAGTCGGGCCTTCAGGCCCGGACTTTGTATCAGGGCACGACTTCAGTCGTGCCGATGGGAACGCAATATAGCAAGGGCTTTAGCCCCTGTGGAGTTTAGAAAGAACCGGGTGCCCCACCCTTGTCGCGCAGCGACAGGGTGGGCTGATCGCTGACTACTGATCACTGTTTTCTGAGGTACGAATGTCCGTCATTCTCGAATCTCTCCCCGCAGGCCAAAAAGTCGGCATCGCTTTTTCCGGCGGCCTCGACACCAGCGCCGCGCTGCACTGGATGAAGCAGAAGGGCGCGATCCCTTACGCCTACACGGCGAACCTCGGCCAGCCCGACGAATCCGACTACCACGCCATCCCCCGCAAGGCCCTCGAATACGGCGCAGAAAAAGCTCGCCTCATCGACTGCCGCGGCCCACTCGTCCGCGAAGGCATCGCCGCCCTGCAATCCGGCGCATTCCACATCTCCACCGCCGGCGTCAC
Organism: Acidobacteriaceae bacterium; assembly: GCA_030041515.1. GTDB lineage: Bacteria > Acidobacteriota > Terriglobia > Terriglobales > Acidobacteriaceae > Palsa-343. The sequence goes on from JASHNS010000062.1 coordinate 10,565, forward strand.
CTACTTCAACACCACCCCCATCGGACGCGCCGTCACCGGCACCATGCTGGTCACCGCCATGAAGGAGGACGGCGTCGACATCTGGGGCGACGGCTCCACCTTCAAAGGCAACGACATCGAGCGCTTCTATCGCTACGGCCTCCTCGTCAATCCCCAACTCCGCGTCTACAAGCCCTGGCTCGACCCCGCCTTCATCGACGAGCTCGGCGGCCGCGCCGAAATGTCCGCCTTCCTGCAAGCCTCCGGCTTCGATTACAAAATGTCCGCCGAGAAGGCCTACTCCACCGACTCCAATCTCCTCGGCGCAACCCACGAAGCCAAGGACCTCGAGCAGCTCTCCTCCAGCATCCGCATCGTCTCGCCCATCATGGGCGTCGCCTCCTGGCGCGACGATGTCGACGTAAAGCGCGAAGAAGTCACCGTCCGCTTTGAAGAAGGCTTCCCCGTCGCCCTGAACGCCAAAGAGTTCCGCGATCCCGTCGAGCTCCTCCTCGAAGCCAACCGCATCGGCGGCCGCCACGGCCTCGGCATGTCCGACCAAATCGAGAACCGCATCATCGAGGCGAAATCGCGCGGCATCTACGAAGCCCCGGGCCTCGCGCTGCTCTTCATCGCCTACGAGCGCCTCATCACCGGCATCCACAACGAGGACACCATCGAGCAGTACCGCGAGAACGGCCGCAAGCTCGGCCGCCTGCTCTACCAGGGGCGCTGGTTCGATCCCCAGGCCATCATGCTCCGCGAGTCCGCGCAGCGCTGGGTCGCCAGCGCCGTCACCGGCCAGGTCACGGTAGAACTGCGCCGCGGCAACGACTACTCCATCCTCAACACCGAATCGCCCAACCTCACCTTCCACCCCGAGCGCCTCAGCATGGAGAAGACCGACTCCGTCTTTTCCCCGCGCGACCGCATCGGCCAGCTCACCATGCGCAACCTCGACATCACCGACACGCGCGCAAAGCTGCTCACTTACGCTGAGAGCGGCCTCATCACCCTCAGCCACGGCTCCGAAATGCCGCGCCTCAACGGCGGGAAAGGCGACGCATGAGCGATCACTCCGCCCCCGAAAAAGCAGTCCGGATGTGGTCCGGCCGTTTTCGCGCCGCGCCCGACGCCGCCTTCGATCAATGGCAGCGCTCCCTCCGCTTCGACTGGCAGCTTCTCCCCGCCGAGCTCGCCGCCAGCCGCGCCCACGCGCTTGCCCTCCGCGAAGCCGGCATTCTCACGAGCGGCGAATGCGACCAGATCACCCGCGCACTCGCCGCCATAAGCGAAAATCGCGACCCAAACGCTGTTCGCGACGATCCACACGCCGAAGACATCCACCACTTCGTCGAGCTCCGCCTCACCGAAGCCCTCGGCCCGCTCGGCCTCAAGCTCCACACCGGCCGCAGCCGCAACGAGCAAATCGCCACCGACCTCCGCCTCTTCATCCGCGACGCCATCGACGCCGCCAACGCCCGCCTGACGGAATGGCTCCTCGCACTGCTCGAGCTGGCCGACGAAGTCGAAACCTCCGCCATGCCCGCCTACACGCATCTCCAGCGCGCCGAGCCCGTTCTCGTCGCCCACTGGCTGCTCGCGTATGTCGAAATGATCCTCCGCGACATCGCGCGCTTCGACGACTGCCGCGCCCGCCTCAATTTCTGCCCGCTCGGCTCCGGAGCCGTCGCCGGCGCCACGCTCGCCCTCGATCGCAACCTCGCCGCCCGCGAGCTCGGCTTCACCGCGCCCACCCCCAACTCCATGGACGCGACCAGCGACCGCGACTTCGCCCTCGAATTCGCGCAGGCCGCCTCCACGCTCGGCCTGCATCTCTCGCGCTTCGCTGAAGAGCTCACCCTCTATTCCACCGCCGAATTCGGTTTCCTCGATCTGCCCGAAGAATTCTCCACCGGCTCCAGCGCGATGCCGCAGAAGAAAAATCCCGACCTCACCGAGTTGCTGCGCGGCAAGAGCGGACGCCTCCTCGGCGCGGCCACTACCCTGGCCACCATCCTCAAAGGCCTGCCCCTCGCCTACAACAAGGACATGCAGGAAACCCAGGAGCCGGTCTTCGAAATCGCCGGCACGCTCTCCGGCACTCTCCCGCTGCTCGCACCATTCACACGCGCGCTGCACTTCCGCCACGACCGCATGCTCGCCGCCACCCAGACCGGCTTTCTCAACGCCATGGCCGCGGCCACGTATCTCGTCCACAAGGGCGTGCCCTTCCGCACCGCCCACGAGAAAATCGGAAACGTCGTCCGCTACTGCCTCGACAAAGGCGTCGAACTCGGCGATCTCACCGTCTACGAGCTGCGCAAATATGGAGACGAGTTCGACGAGGACTTCTTCACGGCCATTTCGCTCCAGTCCACCCTCGACTGCCACGACGTCCCTGGCGGCACCAATCGCGCCCGCGTCCGTGCCGCGCTCGCCGATGCGCAATCCCGCGTGGAGGCGCTCGCCGCAAAATATGGCCTCCCGAGCGGCCGCAATGAATCCGAAGATCCGGAGGCGGCCCATGCGCATTCGTAAGGCCCGCCTCCAGGACGCCACCAACGTCTACGAGCTCGTCAACTCGCTCTCCTTCGACGGCACCCTCCTCCGCCGCCCCTTCGCCGAGATCTGCGAGAATGTCCGCGACTTCACCGTCGCCGAATCCGAAGGCGGCATCTTCCTCGGCTGCGGCGCGCTGCACCTCTACGGCCCGCATCTCGCCGAGGTCCGCTCCATCGTCGTCAAGCCCGAAGCAAAAAGTCACGGTGTCGGTGGCGAATTGCTCCAGACCCTCCTCGCCGAAGCCGAAGACCACGGCGTCGGCTGCGTCTGCCTCTTCACGCGCATCCCCGACTTCTTCTTCCGCTACGGATTCCGCGAGGTCCAGGACCGCGCCGCCCTGCCCGACAAAATTTTCAAGGATTGCCAGAACTGCCCGCGTCTCTACAAGTGCGACGAAGTCGCCATGGCCCGCGGCCAGGTGCCGAAGGTCTCCATCCTCGGCCCCCGCATCGAAGCCGAGCAGCTCGTCCGCCTCACCACCTGACCAACAGAAGGTTGGCGCAGAAGATTCCGAGACCGCGGCTTCGTATCACGACCCGACTTACCCCGTGCCGGGTGCCCCACCCTCGTCGCGCAGCGACAGGGTGGGCCTCAAACACACAAGGTGCCGCAACGCGGCACGACGGTAGAAGCCTCGGCCTTCAAGGCCGAGGAAAAGCAGCTCGCAGTTGAGCGGGCTTCAGCCCCGGCGTTTTGTATCAGGGCGCGACCTTGTGGTTGCGAAAAAACATTCCGAGACCGGGGCTTTGTATCAGGGCACGACTTCAGTCGTGCCGAAACCAGCCCATAAAGATCCGGGCTTCAGCCCTGCACCTTCCCCCGTGCCGGGTGCCCCACCCTCGTCGCGCAGCGATAGGGTGGGCCTCAAACACACAAGGTGCCGCAACGCGGCACGACGGTAGAAGCCTCGGCCTTCAAGGCCGAGGAAAAGCAGCTCGCAGTTGAGCGGGCTTCAGCCCCTGCGTCCTTGCGAAAAAGTATTCCGAGACAGCGTCCTTGTATCAGGGCACGACTTCAGTCGTGCCGAAACAAGCCCATAAAGATCCGGGCTTCAGCCCCTGCGCCTTCCCCCAAAGCCGCGCCCACCCGCATCGTTTTAAAAACTCACTCGCGCCCAACCCGCGAAAAGTCTTCACCTCTGCCCTCCTGCCACGCGTCCATCGCCGCCGCCAGCATCTCCTCCACCGTCACCGACGCAATGCATTTCTTCTTCTGCTCGATGCAGGTCGTCAATCCGCATCCCGCGCAATCGACTTCATGGCGCACCACGACGTGGCCCTTCCCCGGCGGAAACCAGATTCCACGCCGATCGCGAGCGCCAAACACCAGCGCGCACGGAACCCCCTGCGACGCGGCTAAATGCTTCGGGCCGCTGTCCGGGCCCAGAAACAATTCCGCCTTCCGCAGCACGGCCGCTGTCTCCCGCGGCGTCAGCTCGCCGCACAGATTCAGCGTCGTCCCGCTCCAGGCCGCGCCCGCAAATTCGCTCGTCGCAAAATCATCCTTCGCTCCTACCAGTACCAGCGCGCGATCGCGCATCTGCTCGCTCACGCGTCCCAACAGCGCTCGCCAATTCTCCTGCCCCCAGTCATTCGCCTGCATCTTCGTTCCCGGACCGCAGGCGACAAACGGCGCGCCACCCAGCGGAGCCAGCGCCGCTCGCGCTCGCGCCAGTTCCTTCTCCGTCAGCCGCAGATCCCAGTTCCTCAGATCGTTCACGTCCGCATCGCCCAGCGGCTGCACGCAACGCAGGAAGCGTGCTGCCTCCTGCTCCCACAGCCCGCTCGCGGCATCGTACCGGCATTGCCCCAGATCGCCTTCCGGCACGCCAACAAACTGCCGGATTCCGCATGCGCGGAAGAATCGCACATCCCGCGCCAGCGCACTCTCGCCACGCGGCTGCGTCAGATACACCAGCACCTGCGGCCGGAATCGCCGAATCTCCCACATGAGCTTTGCCAATTCCAGCGGATTCCTGGTGCCCACCGGATAGCTCATCGTCCCCTGCACCAGTCCGGAATCCTGCAGAATCGCCCACGCCGCCGGAGCCTTCGCATGCACTGGAAGATTTGTCAGCAGCCGCCGCTCCGCCTGAGGAAACGCCCGCTCCACCACATGCAGCGCCGGCAGCGCCACCACCGTGTCCCCCAGGCTTCCCAGCCGGTAGATCAGCACCCGTTGCACGGCCGCCGGATCGAAGCTCAGCGATCGGTCACCCAATCCATCCTTCTCCTGATCCATTGAGGGCGCACCGCGCCGGCCGCGCCGGGCCCGGATCACCGATCACTGTCCACGGATCGCTGTCGTCACGACCGCCGCTGCCCCACCGCGTGGTCCGCGCCATTGGCCGCCCCGGCCACCGGATGCCGCGCTGGCCGCCCCACGCTCAGATACGTGAAGCCCTGCGCAGCCATGGCGGCCGGGTCGAAAAGATTGCGCCCGTCCACCACAATCGGATACCGCATCGTCGATCGCAGCCGCCCCAGATCGAGCTCCGCGAATTCCTGCCAGTCGTTCAGTATCACAACCGCATCGGCATCGCGCGCCGCCTCATACGGATCGTCTGCATACACCATCTGCCGCCCCGCCGGAATGATCTCGCTCGCGCGCGAAGCTGCCGCCGGGTCATACGCCCTTACCAACGCGCCTTCCCGCAGCATCAATTCCACAATCTCCAGCGCTGGTGATTCGCGGATATCGTCGGTCCCGCCCTTGAACGCCAGTCCCAGCGCCGCAATCTGCTTACCGCGGAAGGTCCACAGCGCCGATCGCACCTTCTGGAAGAACCGCCGCTTCTGCTCCGCGTTGATCTTCTCCACTTCCTCCAGCAATCCAAAATCGACGTTCATCTGTTCCGCCACATGCCGGAATGCCGCCACGTCCTTGGGGAAGCAGGATCCGCCGTAGCCGATCCCCGCCCGCAGAAACTTCGGCCCAATGCGCGCGTCCAGGCCCATCCCCCGCGCCACGTCTTCCACGTCGGCCCCTGCCGCCTCGCAGATATTCGCCACAACATTAATAAAGGAAATCTTCGTTGCCAGAAACGCATTTGACGCGTGCTTGATGATCTCCGCCGCCTTCGTGGTGGTCAGCAGCACCGGCGGGGGATCATCCGCCGCCCGCGGCCCCGGCACCCCATCTTCGCTGCAGTAATACGCCCCCGAAGTCAGCGGCTCATAGATCGCGCGCAGCACCGCCGCGCCTCGCTCCGTTTCCGCTCCCAGCACAATCCGGTCCGCGTGCAGAAAATCCACGACCGCGGTCCCTTCCCTCAGAAACTCCGGGTTCGACGCCACGTCGAACAGATCCTGCGGCACCCCATTCCGCTCCAGCACTCTCCGGATCCACTCGTTCGTGTACACCGGCACTGTGCTCTTCTCCACAATCACCTTGTAGCTGTCGATCGACCGCGCAATCTCGCTGGCCACCGCGTCCACATACGACAAGTCCGCGCTGCCGGTTTCGCTCTGCGGCGTTCCCACCGCGATAAAAATCGCCTGCGCTCCGCGGGTCGCTGCCTTCAGATCGCTGGTGAATTCCACTCGATTCGCGCGGTGCCGGTTCAGCAACTCGGGCAGATATTCCTCGTGGATCGGCACGCCGCCCTCGCGCAGCACCTGCACTTTGGCTTCGTCGTTGTCCACGCACACCACGTGGTGTCCGATCTCAGCAAAACAAGCCGCGGCGACCAGGCCCACATAGCCCGATCCCACCACGGCAATCGACACACCCTGGCTCATAAACCCTCAAAAAACGGGAACAACCGGTTCGAATGCCTCATCCTAGCATGCGCATTCCTGCAGTTTCATCACATTTCGCGCCTCCGATTCCGCGGCGTTTCAGCTCTGGCCGTTTCACAGCTGACTGTTTCTGGTTGACGTTTCTCAGCTAACCGGTCTTGAGCGAACCGCTTCTTACCTGGGCGCTTTCCAGCTGATTTACAATTTCCCTGTGTACGCCTTCGCCCACGCCGCCATGCACCTGGCCACTTGGCTCTTCTTCATCGGCATCGCCGGCTCTCTGCTCGTCATCATCATCAGCTTCGCTGAGGACCTCCACGAACTCCTCGGCAAGGACTAGCCTGAACTGGCCAATGGTGATCTTCCCACCCCAGGAAAAGAAGGAATCTGTCATCCTGAACGGAGCGCGTTTGGGGCCCCGCTCACGGCTTTGCCGCGAGTGGGGTAAGCGGAGTGAAGGATCCGCGGTTGTTCTTCGCCGTCTCCGGCCCGCATTTGGCTGCGCCGTCAACCCGCGATCACGGAAGCGTATATGTCCATGCAACCCGGCGCATTTGTAGTCAGTCCCGCCCTCCGCACGCGACCTGCCCGGCCTTCCAGCCCTGGCGCTCTCTGGCCTTCCCTGCTGCTCGCACTTCTCTCCGCCGTTCTCCTCGATTTCTGCTTTCCCATCGCCGGCCCGCAGCGTCCCTGGCAGCCGCTCCTTGCGTGGATCGCCCTGGTTCCGCTCCTCTGGGCCCTCCTCGCCGACCGCAACGTCGCCCATCCCCGCTATCTCCGCCGCGCCGCCCTCACCGCCTATATTTGCGGACTCCTCTGGTACATCCTCAACTGCTACTGGATCTACCGCACCATGCTGCTCTACGGGGTCAACTTCCCCGCCATCGCAGCCGCCGGCATCCTCTTCCTCTTCTCCGCCATCCTCGGACTCTACTTCGGCGCTTTCGGACTCATCCTCGCCTTCTTCCGCCGCCGCTTCGGCCTCGGCCCCGCGCTCATCCTCGCGCCCTTTCTCTGGACCGCCCTCGATCTCGCCGCCGCCCGTATCACCTCCGTCCCCTGGGACCAGTTCGGCTACTCGCAGATCAACAACCTCTGGATCACGCGCCTCGCGCCCATTACCGGCGTCTACGGCATCACCTTCGTCCTGGTCGCAGCCAACGCCGTAATTGCGCGCAACTGGATCTCGTTCGGCCGACGCCTCTTTGGCTGGCGCCAACTCGGCGTTGTCGTCGGGCTCGGCGTCGTGGCCGTCCTCGCATTCTCCTGGTCCGCTCCGCCGCCGTCGCCCACCTCCACCTACGCCGTCCTCCTCCAGCCCAACAATAATGTTGAGTCGCAGCAGACCTGGAACGGCACGCGCTGGAACGGCTCCGCCGCCTGGCTCATCCAGCAATCCCAGCTCACCTGCTCCCCCGCCTTCGCCGGCATGCCGAAACCGGGTGCCCTGCCCTCGTCGCCGGGTGCCCCACCCTTATCCGCGGCTTCATCGCGGATAGGGTGGGTTCAGCGCACCTGCCCCCAAAACACCCCGCCCCCCGGCGTCGTCCTCTGGCCCGAAACCTACTCCTGGTTTGCCAGCAACGATCCTGAAACCCAGGCGGCCCTCCGCGCCGTCGCCACCGCCGCCCACGCTCCCTTCATCGCCGGCATGCTCGGCTTCGACCCCAACGGCGTCTACAACTCCGCCGTCTTCGTCCGCGCCGACGGCTCCATCGCCGGACGCTACGACAAAATCCATCTCGTCCCTTTCGGCGAATACGTCCCTTACGAGCAGCTCTTCTTCTTCGCGAAGACCCTCACCCACCAGCTCTCCCATCTCAAGCCCGGCCACGACCGCGTCGTCTTCCACGCTGATGGCCATGCTTTCGGTGCCTTCATCTGTTACGAATCCATCTTCGGCGACGAAATCCGCGACTTCGCCCGCAACGGCGCCCAGGTCCTCGTCAATCTCTCCGACGACGGCTGGTACGGCGACACCAGCGCTCCCTGGCAACACCTCGACATGACCCGCATGCGCGCCGTCGAGAATCACCGCTGGCTCCTCCTCGACACCAACAACGGCGTCACCACCGTCATCGATCCCCGCGGCCGCGTCACCCTCTCCGCCCCGCGCCACACCCTCGCCACCCTCGTCGCCCGCTACGGATACGAATCGGACCTCACCTTCTACACCCGCTACGGCGACGTCTTCGCGTACCTCTGCTCCCTCGTCGTGATCCTCGCCCTCGCGCTCGCCTTCCGCCGCCGTTCCACCCGCTGACCGGACCTAAGCTGGCCGGTTTTTAGCTGCCCGCCTCTTAGCTACCCGCTTTTTAGCTATCCTTAGTCATGCTCTCCGATCTCGAATTCTCCTACGCTCCCGTCCGCGAAAAAGTCCGCGAGTTGCGGGAGTATCTTTGACCAGGCCCGCCTCCGCTCCGATCTCGCCGCTCTCGAAACAAAATTAGCCGACCCCGCTCTCTGGTCGAACCCCGCCGCCTCGCAGCCCCTCATGCGCGACCGCAAGCGCATCGAAGCCCAGCTCGCCGACGACGCCGAGCTCGCCCGCCGCTCCGGCGACATCGACGCGTACTTCGAGCTCGCCCGCGAATCCGGCCCGGAAAACTCCCAGGAAGTCCTCGCGATCCTCGCCGATCTCGAACGCGAAATCAAAGAGCTCGCCGCCTTCGCCGACCAGCTCGAATCCCGCACCATGCTCTCCGGCGAAACCGACTCTCTCAACGCCATCGTCACGGTCCATCCCGGCGCCGGCGGCACCGAGTCGCAGGACTGGGCCGAGATGCTCACGCGCATTTATCTCCGCTGGGCCGAGCAGCAGGGCTTCAAAACTGAAATGAACGACTACCAGGCCGGCGAAGAGGCCGGCATCAAGTCCGCCACCTTCACCATCGCCGGCGACTCCGCCTTCGGCCTGCTCTCCGGCGAAACCGGCGTGCATCGCCTCGTCCGCATCTCGCCCTTCGATCAGGCCAAGCGCCGCCATACTTCGTTCGCCTCGGTCTTCGTGTCGCCCGAGATCGACGACTCCATCCAGATCGACATCAAGCCCGACGAAATCCGCACCGACACCTATCGCTCCGGCGGCAAGGGCGGCCAGCACGTCAACACCACAGACTCCGCCGTCCGCATCACGCACATCCCCACGGGCATCGTCGTCCAGTGCCAGAACGAGCGCTCCCAGCACAAGAACCGCGACAAGGCGATGAAGATGCTGCGTTCGCGCCTCTACGAATACGAGCTGGAAAAGAAGCAGGCCACGGCCAGGAAGCTCGAAGACTCCAAGCTCGACATCAACTTCGGCTCCCAGATTCGCAGCTACGTCCTCCAGCCGTACAGGATGGTCAAGGACCTCCGCACCCGCGTCGAAGTCGGCGACGTCAGCAAGGTGCTCGACGGCTATCTCGACCCCTTCATCCGCGGCTATCTCCTGGCGAAACGTCAGGGCGCCGTCCCCGTCGCCGCCGGAACGGATGACGATCTGGAATAGCACGCGATCGGCAATGCAAGTTCCTGGACGGCTCGCCCTGGCGAGCCGTTTTCGCTCGAGGTGAGGCTTTCGGGTTCGTCCGGAAGGTTTTTTTCGCAGATTTCGTAGGTGTGGGAAGTAGAGGGGTTAGCTCCCCCCTCCTGCGTAGGTGTGGGAAACAAAGGATTTACGGGATCGAGGGACCCGGGTATTGAATCTATGGGGTTTGCGGCCTCCGCTACGGGCTCGATTGCGGGTTCGGCGGCCAGTTCCGGGTTGGCAGCGGCGGGCGGGTCGGGCGGGACGAGGAGCTGGCCGCCATCCTCCTCGACGCAGTCGGCGACGATGGGCTCGGGTTCTTCCTCGGACTGGAGGCGCTCTTCGCGCTGGCGGAGGGTGCGCAAGCAGGTGCGCTGGACGCAGGTCATGACCGCGGCCTGGCGATGGTCGATTTCGCTGTCGCCGAGGGCTTTGGCGATGAGGTTCAGGTTATGGAGGACGGAAGCCTCGTCCTCGACCCAGACAAAAGGAATGCCGGGCGAGAAGGTCTGACGGGTGGGCGCGGGCCGGCGGAGCTGCTGCTCCCAGCGGTAGTTGTGCTCGAAGCAGAGGCCGTTATCTTTCCAGGAAGGCATGGTGCAGCGGGCGCCGTTGATTTTGACGTGACGACAGCGGGTTGCAGTTTTTGATGACATCGATCCTCGCTGGTTGCTGGTTGCTAGTTACTCGTTGCTGGTTGTTGATGGCATTTCGACTCGGGTTGGGAGGTGCGGGCGAGGTCTTGCTGGGTGGTGGCAGAGAGGCGCCGGACCTGCTCCATGGCGCGAAGGGTACTCGTGCTGGTGCGCATCTGGGCGTTCATGTCTCTGAGGTCGCCGCAGGTGAGGTTGCCGTTGGCGCAGGCGACGACGATGCGGCCGATGTTGACCAGGATGTCGTCGTAGTCTTCGGCGAAAAACGAAACGATCGGGATCATGGGAGCAATCGCGGGGATGTGGTGCCTGCGGATGATCGCCATGTTGTGTTGGGAGAGGTGGCTGTTGCAAAGGTCGTGGCAAAGGAGGGCGGGGCTGGAGCAGCGGGTGCCGTCGATGTGGACGTGTCGGCAGCGGGAACGGGGTTCCCTGGTTTGCGTTTCCGGCATGGGGTTCCTTTCGAGATTGGTGGTCGGTCAATGCGGGCGGATGCGGTTCCTACTGGATTGTGTGGGATGGCCGGTTGCGGGAGGGTTTGGCGCGGGAGATGCGGGCGAGGTCGAGCAGGATGGAGTCGCGGAGGCGTTCGACGTAGTGGATGGCGCGGAGGGTGCGATTGCAGGTGCGGAGGAGCAGATTCATGCGTTTGGCTTCATCGGGGGTGGGATTGCCGTGGAGGAGGACCCCCATGATGAGGCTGAGATTGACCGTGATCTCGTCGTAATCGCGGTCGTCGCTGAGGGTGACGGCGGGGAGGATGGGCTGGATATCGGGGATGCGATGCGCGTGGATGACGGCCACCTGCTGCTCGAAGCGGTGTTTTTTGCAGAGGTCGTGTTGGCGGAGGGAGGGCTGGGAGCAGCGGGTTCCTTCGGAATCGAGGTGACGGCAGCGTTGTCTGATGGTGTCAGCCATGTGAGGTCCTTTCGTGAGGCGTGATGAGCTCAGAGTGATCGGTGAGGAGTCAATGCGAATTAGCGGGTGGGGGCGTGGCCTCCCGCATCTGCCAAAACCGTGCAGATATGGGGCACCCAGGATATGTTCCGGGAAACAGAAAAGGCCGCGCTGGGCGCGGCCTTTCTTAATTTCCACTCTATAAGTTCAGTATATCAGGTTGGAAGAATTAGGCTGCCAACTATTATTGGCCGAAAGCCTTGTGGAATGAGGGGGAACACTAAAGTAAGGGGTTGACAAGGTAAGGCAGGGGATACGGTTTACGGGTTAGGGGCTAGGACGACAATTGGCTGGTTGGGCTTCGTGCTTTCCCAGATCCACCGAGCCGGCGATTGTTGGCAGGCGTCTAGCACACCTCAGTGTGCTGCTGTTTTTTGAGCGGCCGCCGCTTGGTCGCGCTGGTTGGCCAATATTGGGCTGTCCAACAAAGACTTTAATTCGTCCGCCGGTACAATCGTCGTAATGCCGCTGTTAGCGCCTATCCTCCCAATGAAAGTCGTCGCAGCCTGTAGTTGGAAGTTCTCTGACTCGGTCATATAACCGCTAACGACTCCCAGCAAGAGCATATGCTCTCCGAATGTCAGGGAGCCGTTTCTGAGTCCGCTTAAATTCACGAACACTGGCGAACCGCTATTGCCATTGAAGCTGTGCATATCGGCCAAATAGAGGTGCCCGGGCAGTCCGAGGGTTGTTGGAATTTCCTCGTCGGGGAGCATTGCCAATACGCCCTCTCGTACGACAGGCTCGATCCTCGTCTGGCCGGGGAACTGGGCAAAGAAGCCGCTGAACATCACGGAGTCGCCCTCCGACACTCCTTGGGCCTTGACGACGTCCGCGGTCGCCAGGATCGTCTCTGGAATTAACAAGATGTCCAGTTTTGCCGGATTGAATCCCAGCGGTGCAATAGCTAGGTCGACCGATGGGTCCGACGGATAAATCCACTGCGGGTTCAACGGTAGGTCAATAGCCAGCGGACCAGTTTCGCCATTAGTCAACACGCGGTTCGCGCGAATCGAGAAACCCAACACGGTGACGGGGTGTCCTAGAGCCACGGACGGGTCGGCCATATGGCGGTTAGTTACCAAATAGGAGAAGCCGCTAGATTGATCCGGATGCGGACTGCCTGCCGAGCTCTTACTAGGGACCAGGACGAAGAAGGCCGTCCCTTCTGCGTGTCCGATCTGCGCGCCGTCTCGAAATTCCACGGTTAGAAAGACAACCGTCTTCTTCAATTGAGTAGCGAAGGGGAGCGTTGGGGCGGGCGGTGGGTTCTGGCTCGCTGTAGTCGCCGTTTGCGGGGACTGGGCTCGTGCGGGGCTGCAAGGTAGCAGGGCCAGCACAAGAGGAAGAGCTGAGATACATAGGGTGGTGGTAATTAAGGCAAGAACGTTGACCGGAGGTGTCCGTCGTTCCATGTCGCCCTCCTGAAGCGGTGATCTCTCGCTTCGGCACGATGGAGCTGTTGCGCTGTCAGCACAATAGGCGAATATGGGGCGAAAGTAAAGCTGGTCGAGTCTTCCCCGCCGCGACCGACTGAATCGATTTCGTCTGCGGGCGAAAACGCGGGTTCCGTCCTTCTGCGACGTCCTTGACTGGTTACTCCAAGGGGGTTAGGCTGCCGCCAAATGCAATCGTTGCGGAGAGGAGAGAGATGATCTGCGGCGTGTGTGGATCGGAAAGGCCGGTCGGGGACGAGTACTGCGGAAAGTGCGGGGCCGTCCTATCGCCCGACGCGAGCCGCCTAAGGGAGCAGGTGGTCGCTGTGGTGCGTGAGACGGTCAAGGACGGCGATGTCCTTGCCGGCGAGATTGCCGGGAAGGTTGAGGACCAGCTGTGGCGTTGGGCCAAGGTTTTAAGCATCTGTGGAGTTCTTTTGAGCCTTTGCGGGATGGCGTTCGTTGGCGCATTGGGCCTCTTTGGCGTTAGGAGTTACGAAACCGCGAAGGGTCAAATCGATGCCGCTGGGTCAGCGGCTGCTCAAAGTATTCGCGATGCTGGCCAACGCAATGCGGCAGATCTGAATACGCAAGCGCGGGTCTTGTTGAGTCAGCTTGAGGGGCAAGCGACGCCGGCCGAGGCGCAATTGCGTGGGTTGTCAGCCCGCGAGCAGGCCGCCAGTTTGAAGGTGCAGCGTCTGGAGGCTGCCTTCGGGCAAGACAATCAACGTTTGGCCGCGCTGCAGCGACTGCAACACTCGGCGCCCCTGACGCCAATTGGCAATATCAGTAGTGATTTGACCACGCCGTACAACCCAGCGTCGCCTCTCGCTGGCTCTGTGTTGGCCGTGTACGAGCTGGGCTCAACGGGACCGCAGATTGCGGCTCTGCAGAGCCAGCTGACTGACTTGGGTTGCTATTCGGGCACAGCCGACGGCCAGTTCGACGACGCGACGGAGCGGGCGGTCGTGGCCTTTCAAACTGCCTATTCCAATTCACGGTCCTCCCTCATGCTGACGAGTGCATTACTCGCTGGCGATGATTTCGCTGATTACCACAATCTCGCCGCGGCTCTTTATGCGCCCGAGGGCCCGGATGGGGTTGGGGTAGTGGGCTGGGAGACTTGGAACCATTTGTTTGCCGCTTCGCCGGTTCACTGCAAGTAAATGGCGGCGATGAGAGGGGAAGCATGGCGAGGGGGAAGCTCTTCGACGAGATGATGGAAGGCGTTGGCGCGATGAAGGCGCGGCGCGAGGAGAAGATCACGCTGCGCACGTGGCGGAAGACGCCGGCGCCGCTGCCGGAACTGGATTCGGCGCTGATCCGGGAGACGCGGGAGCGGCTGCGCTGCTCGCGAGCGGTGTTTGCGCGGCGGCTGCGGATCAACGAGCGCACGCTGGAGAAGTGGGAGCAGGGACGGGCGAAGCCGAATCCGCAGGCGGCGGCGCTGCTGCTGCTGGTGCGGCGCTATCCGGACACGCTGCAACGGCTGGAGCGTGTGGCGGAGGGGTGAGGATGCGGGTGCCCAAAGGCTCTGCCCGCGCTATCCTTCCTCCATGCCTCTCACCGTCGCCGAAACGCTCCGCATCGGACGCGCGTTTCCCAACGTCGAGGAGACGACGTCGTGGGGCGCTCCCGCGCTGAAAGTCTGCGGGCAGTTGATGGCCTGCGTGCCGACGAACAAAGCCGCCGAGCCGAACTCGTTCCTCATCCGCATGGATCGCCGCGAGCGGCCGGCGCTGCTGGCCGAGGCTCCCGATCTCTACTACGCGCCCGACCATTACCTCGGCTACGACGGCGTTCTGGTGCGGCTGGCGCGCTGCTCGCCCGAACTGATGCACGATCTGCTGGCGATGGCCCACAACTTCGTCTCGCGGAAGCGTGCCGCGCGACCCGGCAAACGGAACAGAAGTTACCCGCACCGGTAACCTTGCCGGCGTGACTACGGTGGGAAGCGGTCTGCCCCGGATGGGCGATGAAAAGGACGCGCCGCACCCTCACACTGGTTGCAACTTCTTATGACCGATTTCCGCACACGCTACTCCAGGCTGGAACCAATTCACGTTCAGGAGGAATTCCCCTTGCAGCGCGCCGTCCAATCTCTGAAAACCCTGTGGCATGACGAATCCGGACAGGATGTGGTGGAATACGCGCTTCTCGCCGCGTTGATCGCCCTGTCGGTGGTGAGCGAAATGCATAAATTCGGCACCGCGCTGGAGAAGGATTACACCACCATCGGCACCGACTTCGCGAAGCACAAAAACTACAAGCTCTAAGCTGGGCACGGGACAGGATCCTCGGCCACGCCGGGCGGGTCCGTTGGCCGTCCCGCGCCCGCTGCGGTGGAAAAACCGGGCGGAGCGCCGGCGCGGCCTTCGCTTGTGTTTTTTACGGGACCTGGCAAGTTCGCCAGGTTCGGGGGGTGGACGCGTTGGTAGACTCGCTGGACATCGAAAAGTGCTTCCCCCATGAGCCCTCAGCTCCTCAAGCAGATCGTAGGGCAACGTTCGGCCGTTCCGGCCAATCGCGTTGTCTGCCAGGATCACCAGGAAGCCGCGCCCTGGGAACGGTTTCTGGCCCTGCAGAAGCACGCCCACATTGAACAAACCAATGCGTGGAGCAGGCTGAAGCAGATTTACGGCTGGCAACCGATTTGGGTATGGCTGCAGCAGGGCAGCAAAGTCCTGGGCGGCGCTATGATCCTCACCCGTCGGGTGAGCCGCATTGCCCGGATCGGCTATATCGAACGCGGTCCCGTCTGGGACCTGAATGAGGATGGCGCGGCGGAGCTGGTCACCCGGGCCGTCGCCGAAACCCTGGCGGCGCTGAAGATCAACTACGTCGCGGTGGTCCCACCCTACTACGGCGCGATTGCCCGCGGATCGCTGGATTCGATGCGGCTGCGGCACAAGCCCGAACTTTTGCCTCCCACCGGTGTGGGCGAAGCGACGCTGCTGATTGACCTGCGCCAGAGCATCGACGAGATGCTGGCGGATATGTCGATGACCAAGCGCCAGAATCTTCGCCGCGCAGTCCGCAAAGGGGTGCAGGTGCGGTTGGGGGACGGGAGCGACGCGGAGACGATCCGCACCCTGATATGGGCGACGTGCCGCCGCCGGGGCTTGTCTCCCGCTCCCGGGCAGCTGGATTACCTGCCTAACCTGTGGCGCCTGCTGGGACCGTCGGGACAGGTGAAGTTTTTCCTCGCCGAACTGGACGGCGTGCCGCTGGCGGCGGCGGTGGTGCTCGTGTTCCAGGGAAAAATGCAGCTGTGGAGAGTGGGATGGAACGGCACCCATGAAAAGCACAATCCCAACGATCTGCTGCATTGGGAGGCGATGAAGTGGGGGAAAGAACACGGCTGTGAGCTTTTCGACTTCATGCATATCCGCCCGGATCACGCGCGCGCTCTGCTGCAGGGGGAGCGCCCGCATGATTCTTATTCGGGCGTGACGGAATTCAAGATCAGTTACGGTGGCCAGCTTCGACTTCTTCCGGATCTTCTGTATGGGTCTTTTCATCCGACGGGGGAGCTTGCTTTGGGGCTCGGCGGAGCCAAACTGCTCGAGACGCGCCTGGGGAGCAGATGCCTCCTGGCAATTGGCCGAAAGATCAGAAGCGCTTACTTCTGAGAGCGGATATACCGGTCGCCTGTGCGACCGTGCGTCCGATGATCCTGGCTGGATCGGTTCCTGTGCCTGGCCTTGAGCCTTGCGGGGTCCGGTTGCGCTGCCACGCCGGCGCGAGAGTGGCGTTGAAAGCACTGACTGAAAATTCAGCCGCTCGGGCGTGGTCCTTCGATATCATTGGGCCGTCTTTCCTTTCACATGGGAAACCAGGCTGTCTCAGTTCGTCTTGTTCCGGGAGAGCTTTCATGCCTGCTTTGCGCGTCCTCTGCAGCCTTCCGCTCGCCGCTCTGCTGACCTGGGCGGGGGCTCAGCAATCTTCACCGCCGCCAGCGCAGCAGCCGCCGGCGCAGGGGCTCACCTACCACATCTCCGTGCAGGAAGTGCTGCTGGACGTGGTCGTGACGGACAAGGCCGGGCATCCGATTCCGGGGCTGACGGCGGCGGATTTCAGCGTGAGCGAGGAAGATCAGCCGCAGGCGATTCGGAGCCTGAAGTGGCATGCGCCGATGACGGCCGCGGAATTGGCTCGCCTGACGGCCGTGCCGCCGTTGCCCCCAAACACCTTTACCAACTACACGCCCATCGCGAACACGAATGTGGCCACGGTGATCCTGCTGGACGCGCTGGATACCCCGATCACTGCGCAGCAATACCTGCGGCAGGAGCTGATCCGCTACTTTCGCCAGATGCAGCCGGGCACACCGATGGCGATTTTCCAGCTCGACACCGAGATGCACCTGATCCAGGGATTCACTTCCGATCCGCAGGTGCTGCTGGCGGCTGCCGCAAGCAAGCGCAATATGCCGTCGCTTGACAAGCCGATCCACGGCAGCTACGGGCAGTACCGGCGAGCGCGTGCGCAGATTCTGCGCGACGGAATGAGGATGATGGGACGCTATCTGGCTGGCTTTCCGGGGCGCAAGAATCTGATCTGGTTCACGGGCGAGGCGCCGATGACGATTCGTCTGGGGTATGGATTTGGCGATCCGTTTTACGACAGCTTCGACGTGGCGGGCGACGATCCCGCGGACAACCTGGACAATCTGACGGCTACGCTGACGACGAGCCGGATCGCCGTGTATCCGGTGGATGTGCGCGGACTGGGGATGCTTCCGGGATTTTCAGCAGCGAGCGGCCGAGGGCCGGGTGCGACCAGCGCGATGCGGTACCTGTACCTGCGCGACGCCAACTATACGAATCTGGAACGGGTAGCGAATGAGACGGGAGGGGAAGCCTTCGACAATCTCAATGACTTCGGTCCGGTGATCGCGAAAATCACAAGCGAAACGGCGGGCTATTACACGCTGGCTTACTCGACGACGAACACCGCATGGGAGGGCGAGTACCGGAACATTACGCTGACTGTGGACCGGCCTGGAGCGCGGCTGGATTACCGGCATGGCTATTACGCGTTCAGTCGAGACAAGCCGCTGGCGCGCGCACTGAGGCGGCATCACGCGAAGGCAGGCGCGAAGCCTAAGACTCCGCCGGCCTCCACGACGGCTGCGCCGACCGTTGCCAGGATCCCGCTGATGCCGATCGGAGCGCTGATCCGGCAACCGAACCACGGCGGGTTCGGTGCGGCGATGCAGCTGGGAGCGGTTCCCCCGACAGAGATCGTCTTCGTTGCGAGCGTTCGTCCTGAGGCGCCGATCCGGAAGATCGGTAAGCACGATGCTGTGCCCCAGGACAATTTCCTCGCCCAGCCGTGGCAGCACAAGCCGTTTCGCACCTACGACATTCTGTTCCACGCCAGTGGCCGGAATATCGAACTGACGCCGACGGCAGACGGGCTTCATCACGGGCAGGTCGAGTTTGTCGCCGTGCTCTATGACGCCGAAGGCGACGTTGTGAATACGATTCAGCAGAACGCGACGATCGACCTGAATGATCGCCTTTACCTGGAGATGCTGCTGCACGGCTTGCCGCTGATGGCGCACATTGCCGTGCCGGTGAAGGGGAATTACTTCCTGCGCCTGGGAGTTCGCGACGTGGGCAGCGATGCGGTAGGTGCTATGGAAATCCCAATCGATCAGATTCGTTCGGATGTTCCGGTGCCGGGTTTCCCGAGCTCCTGACGCGTGAACCGATGGCGAGTCCTCCCTGTCCCCGCATAAGGGACGGAGGCATTCGGATTCGCCGCTTCGCGACTTACCTCATCCCGGCCCTGAGGCCGCGGGATTTCTATGGCAGGACTTCCTGTTCTGTTTCTTTCCCGATCTCGGCAGAGTCCACGCCATCGGCGGGAAAGAAAAGACTGAATACGGTCCCAGTGGATCCGCCCGATGCGCAACTGCGCAGCTGCACGGTGCCGTGATGCTTGCGGATAATCTGCTCGCTCACCCACAGGCCGAGGCCGGTGCCCGTTGCGTCCTTGGTGGTAAAGAACGGCTCGAAGATGTGGCGTTGCGCCTCGGGCGTGATGCCGCAGCCGGTGTCCGCAACGGTGACGCGCAGGCCTTCCGATCCCTTCTGTTGCGCGGCACGCGCGCGTACGATCAGGCGCCCACCCACCGGCGTCATGGCATCCACCGCGTTGGTGACCAGATTGGCAAATAGCTGGCGCAGCTCGCCAGCGAAGCAGAAGAGCGGAAGATCGGAGGGATAGTTCCGCTCCACGTGGACGTGCGCGGTCTGGACGCGACTGGTGTGCAGAGTGAGGACGGAATCGAGGAGCTCCGCGATGTTGGTAACGGCCGGAAGAGTGGACTGGCGATAAAAGCGCAGGGTCTGCTGGGCGATCTCCGAGACACGCGCAACTTCCTGCTGGGCCATGTCGACATAGTGCTCCGAGGCGGGTGAAAGCGGCTCCTGATGGATGAGATAAAGCAGGTTGGTGACCGCCTCGAGGGGGTTATTGATTTCGTGAGCGACGGAGGCGGCCAGTCTCCCTGCGGCAGCCAGCTTTTCAGTGCGCCGCAGGGCCTCTTCGGCGCGCTTCTGCTCGGTGGTATCGACCAGGATCGCTCCCACCCAGCGCGTGGTGTCGGGATCGGTGCGCACGGGGTAGAGGTGAGCCAGCCAGCTCCGGTTGCGCCCGGGCGCCGCTTCCCATGCCAGCTCGAGGTTTCGGACCGGTTCGCCCGTCTGAAAGACCTTCTCCAGGTCCTGCTCCAGCCTGGCCGCCATGGCAGGAGGAAGAATCACATCCGCGCCGCGGCCAAGATGGAGAGCGAACGAGTAGCTGTCCATGTCGGCCAGGAATTGATTCACGCGAACGAAACGGTACTTTCGGTCGAAGAACGCGAAGCCGATTGGGGCATTGGCCAGCATGGAATCCAGCAATGCGAGTGTCTCGTTGAGTCCGGCCCGCTGTTCGTGCATGGCCGCAACCATCCGGTTGAAGGCAATGGTGAGATCCGCTGCTTCATTGGCTGATTTCACCCGCAGTGGAAAAGGGCCGGTATCTTCCGGATCCTGGATAAGCCGGCGTGTCGCCCGCGTGAGCGTCGCCAGTTGGCGCGTAATCGACTGCGCCAGAACGGCGGCAATCAGGGTACAACCGGCGAAGACAAACAAGGACCACAAGACGGTCATGCGCAGCAGCGAACGCAAATCCTGGCGATCCTGCTGCTCGTTCGGATAAATCCACGCGAGCGCCCGCACCCGGCCACCGGCGACCACGGGGGCGACGGCTTCCCAGTTGCGCGAAGAGGTGGCGAAGATATCCGGTTTGGTCAGGGCACGCAGGTAAACTCGTTCCTTGCCTGAGAGCGTGAGCCGGCCAAGGGTGGCGGGATCGCTGCTGGCCATGGTACGGCCCTGCATGTCCGTAATCTGGACCGCATTGACGCTGGGCGCCTGCGCGGCCGTCACGACCACGTTTTGCAGATCCTGGGAGCGATTATTCTGGATCGCCACGCTGCTTTCAGCAGCGACCAAATACGCCTGGTATTCCAGGCGGCGGTGCAGATGCTGGAGCAGTTCAGCATTCTGCTGATGGGCGAGCAACAACGCGAAGATCGCCACGACGATCAATTCAAACAGGATCAGCGCGCCCATCAGCTGGCCGCGGATCGTGCGTAAAACTGGAAACTTCATCATCCGTCCTGAATATATTGTTGCGGGAGCCCAGCGTGCCAGGAACTTCCCTGCCGCACCGATCCCCGTCAGACCCGAGCAAATTCTCCCGCGGGAAGGACCAGCTTCTGCTTCAGATCGGCTGCGATCTGGCGCCCGTGAAAGCGCCCGTTCTCAATAAATATCTCGTTGGTGCGCTCGCCGGCGATGATCACGCCGGCGAGGTAAATCCCCGGGACATTGCTCTCGAGGCTGGAGGGATCGCACGCGGGACAGCGGTCGTCACCCTCGATGCGGACTCCCAGCGATTCGAGAAACGTGAAATCAGGCCGATAGCCGGTCATGGCCAGTACGGCATCGTTGGGGATGGTCAATTCCCCCTGCGGCGTGAGCAGGGTTGCGGAATCGGGATCGATGCGGGTGACCGCGGTGTTGAAAAGCGCCGCGATCTCGCCGTTTTTGATGCGGTTCTCGATGTCGGGCAGAATCCAATATTTCACGTGGCCATGCATGGCCGGCCCGCGGTGCACGAGCGTGACGCGCGCGCCGTGCCTCCACAGCTCGAGGGCAGCGATGGCCGCCGAATTTTTGCCGCCGATCACCAGCACATCGAGCCCGTAATACGGGTGAGGATCGTTATAGTAGTGCCGCACTTTCGGCAGATCTTCGCCGGGAATATTCATCATGTTGGGCAAATCGTAGTAGCCCGTGGCGACGACCAGCTTCCGGGTGGTGTAAACCCGGGCACGGCCGAAACGGTCGCGCGTGTGGATTTCGAAGCGCAAATCTTCGCCGGTGACGCGCTCCACCACCTGATAGGGGCGGACGTCGAGGTGGTAATACATCGCCACTTTGCGGTAGTACTCCAGCGCCTCG
Organism: Acidobacteriaceae bacterium; assembly: GCA_030041515.1. Taxonomy (GTDB): domain Bacteria; phylum Acidobacteriota; class Terriglobia; order Terriglobales; family Acidobacteriaceae; genus Palsa-343. The sequence continues at coordinate 31,928 of JASHNS010000062.1, forward strand.
TTGCGCGTGGGCTTGGCGTTGGGGCTGGGAAAGGGAATGTCGCCGATTTCCAGCAGCTCGGAGGTGGTAAAGAACGTCATGTGCGAGGGATAGTGGAAGAGCGAGTTGCAGAGGCAGCCCTTATCCACCAGCGCCGAGCGGAAGCCGGCGCGCTGCGCTTCGATGGCGCAGGCCATCCCGGTCGGCCCGGCGCCGATCACGAGGACATCGAAAGAGGCTTCGGTGTGCGCGGTTTCGCCCATCCCTTTAGCTTAGACGATGGCCGCGCATCCATGGGGACGGGCGCCCAAAGGGGCGCCGGTTTACCCTAAAGACAGGTTCGGGGCGGAAAAATGGCGACCATTCGGCAGGAAGACTTGATTCAGAGCGTGGCGGACGCTCTACAGTACATCAGCTATTACCATCCGGTGGATTACATTACGTCGCTGGGGCGCGCGTACGAGCGCGAGGAGTCGCCGGCAGCGCGGGATGCCATCGTGCAGATCCTGGTGAACTCGCGCATGTGCGCCGAGGGTCATCGCCCCATTTGCCAGGACACGGGTATCGTGACCATTTTTCTCAAGGTCGGCATGGACGTGCGCTGGGACGCCACGATGACCGTGCAGGAGATGTGCGATGAGGGTGTGCGGCGGGCGTATCTGAATCCTGACAACACGCTGCGGGCGTCGATCCTTGCCGATCCGGCGGGCGCGCGCAAAAACACCCGCGACAACACTCCGTCGGTCGTTTCGGTGGAGATGGTGCGCGGCGGGAATGTCGACGTTACCGTCGCGGCCAAAGGCGGAGGGTCGGAAGCAAAGTCGAAGTTTGTGATGCTCAATCCTTCGGATTCGATTGTCGAGTGGGTGGTGAAGACCGTGCCGACGATGGGCGCGGGATGGTGCCCGCCGGGGATGCTGGGGATCGGCATCGGGGGCACGGCGGAAAAGGCCATGCTTCTCGCGAAGGAAGCGTTGATGGATCCGATCGACATGCGCGATCTGATCGCGCGCGGCGCGAAGAACCGGATCGAGGAATTGCGTCTGGAAATCTACGAGAAGGTGAACCAGCTCGGCATCGGGGCGCAGGGACTCGGCGGCCTGACGACCGTGCTGGATGTGAAGATCAGGGACTATCCGACGCACGCGGCCAACCTGCCGGTCGCGATGATCCCCAACTGCGCGGCGACCCGGCACGCGCATTTCGTACTGGATGGCTCGGGTCCGGTGGCGCTCCAACCGCCTTCGCTGGAGGACTGGCCGAAGATTACGTACGACGTTTCTTCCGCGCGACGCGTAAATCTGGACACGGTCACGCGTGAGCAGGCCGCGACTTGGAAACCGGGCGAGGTGTTGCTGCTGCGCGGGAAGCTGCTGACGGGCCGCGATGCCGCACACAAGCGCATGACGGAGATGCTGAACCGCGGCGAGAAGCTCCCCGTGGACTTTGCCAATCGCTTCATCTATTACGTGGGACCTGTTGATCCCGTTCGAGATGAGGTGATGGGACCGGCCGGCCCGACAACGGCGACGCGCATGGATAAATTCACGCGTCAGATGCTGGAGCAGACGGGCCTGCTGGGCATGATCGGCAAGTCAGAGCGCGGACCGGAAGCGATTGAAGCGATCCGTGACAACCGCGCCGTGTATTTGATGGCGGTGGGCGGCGCAGCGTATCTGGTATCGAAAGCGATTCGCGCGGCACGGGTGGTCGCGTTTGAGGACCTCGGCATGGAAGCCATCTACGAGTTCACGGTGGAGGATATGCCGGTGACGGTCGCTGTCGATGCGCGGGGAACGTCAGTGCACCAGACGGGACCGGCGGAGTGGAAGGTGCGCATCCAGAAGGAATTCGCGGGCGTGCCGATTCTGGCGTGACAGAGGGCTGAATTGCTTTTCGTAACAGCGCCGGGACGGCCAATCCCATGAAGCCAACTGTCTCGCATCTCGGCGCCATCGGCTTTGCACTCGCCGGATTCACCTTTTGGGTGCTGACCGACACGACCATCAAGCTGGTGGGACCGTCGGGGCTGCCGGCGTATGAGGTCGTCGCTTTTCTGGGGCTCTTCATCGCGGGATTTCTGGTGCTGCATGCGCTGGTGCGGGGAAAAGTGCGGCAGCTATGGCCACGCAATGTGCCGCGGCAGCTGGTGCGGTCGGGGCTCGACCTTGGAAACAATCTGGGCGTGGTGATTGCGCTGCGGCACCTGAGCCTGACGCTGTTTTACATCCTGGTCTTCCTGGCTCCGATGGTGACGACCATTTTGTCGGCGATCTTTCTGCGCGAGCGGCTCACGTGGCGCAAGGGCCTTGCGATTTTCAGCGGCTTTGCGGGCGTGGTGATCGCCGTTGACCCGCTGGGCGCGGGGCGACACGCCGACTGGGCCGGCTACGCGGCGTGCCTGCTGTGCGTCGCCTGCTTCTCGGTCAACATGGTGTGGTCGCGCGTGCTCACGCAGACGGAGACTCCGGAGAGCCTGACGTTTTTCTCCGGGCTGGTGATGGCGGTGGCTGGATTTGGGCTGATGCTGGGGCATGCGGCGCCGGTGGGGCTGGGGCTGGGCGGATTACTCGTCGCCATGGGGCTGTTCTGCGCGCTGGGGACGATGTGCTTCTTTATCGCGCTGCGGCATACTTCCGCCGCGAATGTGGCGCAGTACCATTACACGCAGCTGGTCTCCGGAGCGCTGATGGCATACCTGGTGTGGCACCAGAAGCCGACGATCTCTATGCTGGTGGGCGGGATCCTGATTGCCGGATCGGGGCTGTCCATCGCCTGGGCCGCGTCGCGGGAGCGGTTCAGCGGGATTCCACTGCCGATTGTGCCGGAGTGAAGGGATGAGTCTTGCGGAGGCCTCGCTCATCCCACAGAGAAGGAGAGCTGATGCCAACTCGCCGCGAAAAAGATTCTCTCGGGTTTGTCGACGTTCCTGCCGACGCGTTGTACGGGGCGCAGACGGCTCGTGCCGTCGAGAACTTTCCCATTTCCGGGATGAAGGCACATCCGCTGCTGATCCGTGCGATTGCGATGGTGAAGCGGGCCGCGGCGGAGGCGAACCGCGAGTTGGGGACCGTGAACGCTCGCCGTGCGGATGCGGTCATACAGGCCGCGCAGGAAGTGATCGACGGCCGCTGGGACGATGCGTTCGTCGTCGATGTGTTTCAGGCGGGCGCGGGCGTGAGCTTCCACATGAATGCCAACGAGGTGATCGCCAACCGCGCGAATCAGATTCTCGGGGGCGCGCTGGGCGAGTATGCCGAGGTCCATCCCAACGACCACGTCAACTACGGGCAGTCGACCAACGATGTCTTCCCTACCGCGATGCGGCTGGCGACGCTGCTGGCGCTGGGGACGCTCTGCCCTGATCTGGATGGGCTGGCTGACGCGTTCGCGAAGAAAGGCGCCGAATTCGATGGCGTGATGAAGTCGGGGCGCACGCACATGCAGGACGCGGTGCCGATCCGGCTGGGGCAGGAGTTTGCGGCTTACGGCATCGCGTTCCGCAAAGCCGCGGAGGCGTTACGCCAGGCTGGCGACTCGTTGCGCGCATTGGGTCTCGGCGGGACGGCGGTGGGGACGGGACTGAACACGCATCCGGAGTTTCGGGCGAAGGCGATTGCGCATCTTGCTCGTATTTCGGGCCAGCAGCTCGCGCCGGCGGAGGATCCGCGTTGGGCGATGCAGTCGCAGGCACCGATGGCGCGGGTGAGCGGCGAGCTGCGCAACCTGGCGCTCGAAGTGATCCGCATCTCGAACGATCTGCGGCTGCTGTCGTCCGGCCCAAATACCGGATTCAACGAGATTCAGCTGCCGTCGCTGCAACCCGGGTCGTCGATCATGCCGGGCAAGATCAATCCGGTGATGGCGGAGCTTGCTGCGATGGTCAGCTTCCAGGTTGTCGGGAACGACGCAGCAGTGGCGCTGGCGGTCCAGGCCGGCCAACTGGAGCTGAACGTGATGATGCCGGCGATGGCCTGCAACGTGCTCCAGAGCATCACGATCCTCGCCAACATGCTGCGGGTTTTCCGCGAGCGCTGCGTGGAGGGAATCACAGCCAACATAGAGCGGTGCCGGCATTACGCCGAGAGTACCATCGCGCTGGCAACGGCGCTGAATCCCTATATCGGCTACGCGAAAGCCGCGGAACTGGTGAAGGAGTCCATCTCTTCGGGCGAATCGATCGTCGCGCTGGCGCGCAAAAAGAAGCTGCTCAGCGAGGAGCAGATTGCGGAGATTCTGAATCCGGCGCGGATGACGGAGCCGCGCGCCGCGAAGATCGATTGAGCTTAGTCCAGGGCGCCTCAGTAGTCGGTAGACAGTAGTGGGTAGTCAGGAGTCAGGAGCTGTGCTGCTGGGAGCCGGGAGTCCTCGAACAAGGCCCCCCATTGCTACCGGCTCAGGACTGATCCTTACTTGATGGCTCCGGGCTTGCCTGCCATGCGGCGCAGCAGGCTGGTCTGCCCGGTGTGGGCGGCCTGGTGGAACATGAGGATCGAGAGCAGCGTGCCGACCGTTTCATCCGGATTGTTGCGGGGCGAGGAAGGAGCCGGTTCCGCGAGCCGCTCCGGATTCAGCTTCGCCAATCCCTGCTCGATGCGCGCGCATCCTTCGTCCCACGCGGCCAGCAGTTTTTCGAGGGGCATCGCTTCGTTTGGGTTGCGCAGGGGCGCGGACCCACGCGCGTAGCGCTGCAGCGCGGCTTCGCCGAGCACAGGCGGCTTGCCGAGCAGCTTTAGCGTGATTTCGTTGGTGAGCACGAGATGGCCTAAATTCCAGTTGAAGCAGTTACCACCAGGCTGCGGCTGAATGAGACTATCTTCCTGCGTGATGCCCTCGGCGTTGAGGCGCAGAACGCGATGAACGACCTGTATCTGTTCGCGCAGGATATCCAGCGCGCCGACGGGGGTGGAAGTTACGGTGGTTGCGGACATGATTCCTCCTCTGAGGCTGGTGGTTAGCGAGTTAGCAGGTTGGCAAGTTAGCGAGTTCGTGGTGTCCTCTGCAGGAAATCTTTGCGATGGTGCGCAGCGCAGCTGCCGGGCTGTTAGCCTCCGGCGATGGCGCCGACGATCATCAGGGGTTCTCGCCCGCTCAGGATGGCCTCGGGCAGTGGTGTCTCCGGCGAGAGGTGCGACCAGTCTTCCGCGCAGACGAAAAAGCGGAGGAAAGGGCGGCGCTTCAGAGTGTCGTGGTCGCGGATCGCTCCACGCAGCACGGGATAGCGGGCCTCCAGCGCATTGAGCACGCGGGTGAGGGTCACCGGATCTTCGACCGCGAGCCGCACTTCCCCGCTCACCTGCGCCAGCGTGCGCAGATGGTGCGGCATCTCGATCCTCAGCAGGCGCTCGCTCACGGCAGCGTCTGCACTTCCACCGACAGCACCGCCGGCAAATCGCGCACGATGGGTTTCCAGGTATTGCCGGCATCAGGCGAGCAGTAGACCTGGCCACCGGTGGTCCCGAAATAAATGCCGCAGTCGTCGAGCTGGTCTACGCACATGGCATCGCGCAGCACGTTGACATAACAGTTCGCCTGCGGCAGGCCTTTGGTCATCGCTTCCCACTCGTTGCCACCGGTTTTACTGCGCCAAACCTGCAGCTTGCCATCGAGGGGGTAATGTTCTGAGTCGCTCTTGATGGGCGCGACGTAGATGGTCTCCGGTTCGTGCGCGTGGACGTCGATGGCGAAACCGAAATCGGTGGGGAGATTGCCGCTGACTTCGCGCCAGTTGTCGCCGGCATCGTCGGAGCGCATCACGTCCCAGTGTTTCTGCATGAAGAGCACGCCGGGCTTGCGGGGACTCATGGCGATGTGGTGCACGCAGTGGCCGATCTCGGCGTCCTGATCGGGCAGGAACTGCGAACGCAGGCCTTTGTTGATGGGCTTCCAGCTCTTGCCGCCGTCGTCGGAACGGAAGGCGCCCGCGGCGGAGATGGCAATGTAAATCCGCTGCGGATCGTCAGGATCGAGCACGATGGTGTGCAGGCACATGCCGCCTGCGCCCGGCTGCCACTTGGGACCAGTGCCGTGCCCGCGCAGGCCGGGGAGCTCCTGCCAGGAGTGAGCGCCATCCTTCGAGTGGAAGATGGCCGCGTCCTCGACGCCGGCGTAAACGGCTTCGGCGTCGGTGAGGGATGGCTCGAGGTGCCAGACGCGCTTGAATTCCCATGGATGCTGGGTGCCGTCGTACCACTGGTGCGTGGTCAGCGGAGCGGCGGCGCTGTCGTAGACGAAGCGATTGCTCTCGCCCATGGGCCAGCCCTGCGGCGACTTTTGCTGGCCTCCGCCGGGCGCGTGCCACGTCCTGCCGCCGTCGTCGGAGCGCTGGATGATCTGGCCGAACCAGCCGCTGGTCTGCGAGACGTAGATGCGGTCCGGGTTCACCGGCGAACCCTTCATGTGGTAGACCTCCCAGCCGGCGAAGAACGGCCCGCTGACGTTCCAGTTGTCGCGCTTGCCGTCGGCGGTGAGGATGAACGCGCCTTTTCTGGTTCCTGCCAATACTCGTACTTTGCTCATGGCTAGCCCTCTTTCACTGGGTGTTCTAAAGTCAGCCTTCGGCCGGATGGCAGTGGCATGCCGCAGGGCTGGAAGTGTCGTAGCGGTCGTGGTGTTTGACCCAGTCCATCAGATTGAAGTGCGGGCCCGTCTCGTTGCGGCCGTTGGGGGTCATGTCCAGGTACATATAGGCGGTATCCAGCATTTCATCGCCACGGCCAAAGGTGGAATAGGTGTGAAAGATATTTCCGGCGTCATCCCTGACGAAGACGCTGTCGCCGGATCGTTCCTCGCTTTCGAAGGGCTGCGTTTTGTAGTTGTAGTAGACCTGGCGCGCGGCAATCTCGGCTTCAGTGAAGGAAACGTGGAAGTCGTAATTGAAGTCGCTGCCGAAGGAGGAAACCCAGCGGAACCGCCATCCCATGCGCTTCCGGAAGGCCTCGATGGCGGCGAATGGCGCCCGGGAGACCGACACGAAGCTGACATCGTGATGCTCCAGATGGGGCAGCGCGCCGTCGATGTGATCGGACTTGAACGAGCAGCCGACGCAGCCCTCCTGCCAGGCGGGGCCGAACATGAAGTGCTGGACGATGAGCTGGCTGCGGCCGTCGAACAATTCGGCGAGGGTGACTTTGCCGTGCGGTCCGTCGAAGACATACTCCTTCTCCACGCGCACCCACGGCATGGCGCGGCGTGCGGCATCGACGGCGTCCCGCTGCCGGGTGAGCTCCTTTTCGCGTGCCAGCAGATCGAGGCGGGCGCGCAGCCACTCTTGCTGCGATACAATTTTTCGCTGTTCAGCGATGGAAGCCGCCATGGTGGTCATCTCCTGTTCGATTCCCGGGGATTTTGCAGATCCTTACATCGGCTTCGAGACATTGATCATCCAGGGAGTGCCGAAGCGGTCTTCGAACATGGCAAAACCTTTCGCCCAGAAGGTCTCCTGGAAGGCCATCCCGACCTTCCCGCCCTCGGACAGGGCTTTGAAGACACGCTCGCCTTCCGCGAAGTCGTCGAAGTCGAGATTGACACGCAGACCCTGGGGCTTGCTGTAATGCGGGGGCGGGGCGTCGCAACCCAGCAGCATCTGGTCGCCCACGCGCATGGAGATATGCATCATCTTGTCGGCCCAGTCCGCGCCCACCTCCGCGGCCATAGGGCTGTTGCCATAGGTGTGGCGATAGACGACCTGGCCGCCGAGCGCCTTCTCATAATGAGCAAAGGCTTCGTCGCACTGTCCGCTGAAGTTCAGATAGGGCTGGATTTTCATCGTGTCTCCCTGGGGTTGCACAGTTATTTCGTGGAGGGACTGGCCTGGCTGCAGCAGGATCCTTTCGCTTCTGCCTCACGCCGGCGGATTGCCGCTCCTGCCGGATCGGTGAGGATATCGAGCCACAGGGGATGAGGCGTGGGCTCGGCATCGTAGTTATCGTGCCAGTTCCACCACTTATACGGCGGAGTTTGCGGATAACCTTCCGGCGAGTCTTCCCAGGTTTCCTGGCGGCCGAGCGGGGTCACGTCGAGGTAACTCCAGGTGGATCCCATGGCCTCGTCGCCGCGGCTGTTGATGAAGTAGGTGCGGTAGACCTTGTCGCCATCCCGGAAGAAGACGTTGTGGCCGTGCCACTGATCGACGCCGAAGTCGACATCGAAGCCGTCGGTGATGGTGTACCAGGGCATCTGCCAGCCCATGCGTTGTTTCAGGCGGGCGATGTCCGGCTGGGGCGCGCGCGAGGCCCAGGCCAGCGTGGTGTCGCGCGCGTTCAGGTGGGAAAGATGGGAAACCTGATCGGCGCCAAGAGAGCAGCCACGGCAGGCGTGGTCGGGCCATCCGAAGACGCCCGGCTCAAAGAAGGCGCGGTAGAGGACCAACTGGCGGCGCCCTTCGAACAGATCGAGCAAGGTTGCCTTGCCGTTGGGGCCGTCGAACTCATACTGTTTCTCGACCAGCATCCATGGCATGCGTCGGCGCTGGGCGGCCAGGGTATCGCGGGCGCGAGTCAGTTCCTTCTCCTTGATGAGAAGCTGCTGACGTGCTGCTTCCCATTCCTGCGGCGAGACGACTGAAGGTGTTTGCATGGAGCGATTCTCCTTCTCTCCGGGTTCGTCGATCCCGAAACCCGGAGCAGACCGTGCCCGTTCAGGCAGCAGCGGGTGTGGGCTGCGAAGGGCCCGGAGTTTCATCGGCGCTCGGTCCCCAGCTTGCCGGAACCGCTACGTCGAGCAGGCGAAGATAGACGGCCAGTTGTCCGCGATGCTGGTACCAGTGGTTGAGCATGATGTTGCGCAGGAAGAGGCGCCGCGGCAGAGCCACCACTTCCTGCTCGCCGGCGAGAACGCGGAAGGTTTCATGCATCGCCGCATCGTCGAGTTTGGGCAGCAGCATCCTGACCGCCGCTACGCCTTCGTCGAACGCGCGCAGCACTTCTTCGCGGCTGGCCGGCTGCGGGATATTGGCAAAATTCGGCGCCTGACCTGCCGGATTCTGCACGAAGCGGACGATGTTTCCCGGCACCAGAGCCAGGTGCAGCGCGAGTTGTCCGGCGGTCATGGACTTTGCGTGGGGTTTCCAGGTGAGCTTTTCTTCCGGGACACGCTCGAGAAAGCGGCGCGTGACCGGGGCCTGGTCTTCGAACTCAGCCAGAAATCCCTGGGCGATGGACATGGCGTATCTCCTCGAAGGTGAAATGCGTGGCGCCGCTAGAGTTTGGCGCGAAGTGGGAGCAGCGCGCGGAGGCGCGGATCGCGCAGCCACAGCGCGAACCACACCAGGACGCCAAAATAAACCGGGGAGAGTGTCGTGGTGAACAGGGGCATCTGCAGGCGCAGGCTCGAAGCCACCGCGCCACCGAGGTAGCCGGTGAGCAGGATGGCGCCGAGGGGGGCGGTTCGGGGGATGAGCCAGAGAATCAGGCTGACGAGCAGGAGCACTCCCAGGGTTGAGGAGAGCCCGATGGGCCATCCCGCCCGGACAAACTGCGCGGCGACAGATTTCGGTGGAGCGAACTTCATCGCAACGTCGAGCAACAGGAACGCCGCGATTAATCCGGTAATGATCCAGCTGGTCACGAGCGCCCCGCGCGAAAGCCTGGGTGCGGGTGCGGCGACCCCGTTCGTTGTAACAGCCGATGCCATGAATTCCTCCTGAGGACTGCAAGCACTACGCTCGATTCGAAACGGGGCCCAAAAGAAACAGGGGTGCAACGTGCGTTTAGCTTCCCGCGCGGGGGTCGGGCGTGCCATCGGACCAGCGCGCGACGGGAATCATGAAGACGGTCAGCCGGTCAGGGGCGTCGTCGGAGGCAAAAACCGGGGAACCGGGAAGATTAGCACCCCAGCTGTCGCGCATGTTGAACGGCACAAAAAACATCACATGGGGATGCCAGTTTCCCTGGCCGGGGCCGAAGTAGGCCTGCTTCGAGAGCATGTAGGACATCGCGCCGGGCTCCAGCGCGGGCAGCTTGTTCTGGTTGAAGGCGGCTTCGACCGCCGCGGCGATCTGGCCTCCCGACTCGCCGGCGAGCGCGAGCCGGGTTTTGAGGAGCACGATGGGCAGATACGACTTTGCGGCGGCTGGGTTGAGGCAATCGGGCCCACGACTTTCAGGATTCCAGTATTTGGGAGAGTCGGCGGGAGTGGCGTCCCAGGAGCGTTCCACCAGGCAGACGTAATGGTTGGTGCCGGGGACGGCCACTTTGAAGCCGTGCCTGTCCAGGACCAAAACCTCGGCATGCGCGGAGATCGAAGGCGGAGCGGCGCTGCGCGCGAGCTCGATTTCGGCGCTTCGATTCGCGATCAGGTAGGGATCGATGGGGCCCATGGTGAGCGAGCGCGGCGGAGGGGTTTGCGCCCCCAGCGGCATGATGGAAGCCGCCATGGCTGCCAGCACCGCGATGATCCTGATTCGTAGCTCCATGCAGATTCTCCTTTTCGTGCCTGTGACGGAAATCGTTGCGAACTACCTTTTGGGCCCACCCAGCCAGGGCAGGATTGGCCTTGGATCCCGTTCGACCCAGCGACGCCGGGTCTCCGCGAGAACCGCATCCCGATTGGCCGCCATCTGCTCGACCACCTCGCGCGGTGCGCCGGTGTTCTCATGCCGCGCCCCCCAGATGAGCAACTCCAGCATGACCGGCGCGAGGCCGATTCCCTTCTCCGTCAGCCGGTAATTCACTTTCCGCCGGTCCTCCGGATCGGGCTCGGCTTCCACAAGCTCGGCCTGCTGCAACCGGCGCAGACGATCGGCGAGGATGTTGGTCGCAATGCCCTCGCCGGACTGCTCGAAATCGCCAAAGCGCCGAAAACCTCGCACCATCAGATCGCGCACGATCAGCAACGACCAGCGGTCTCCGAAGACCTCCAGCGAGATATTTACCGGGCAGCCGGAGCGATGATTCCTGGGGAGCTTTCCAGCCACGCAGGACACATTAGCAATTTTTACTTGCGAATTGCAAGTGAATAATCCATGAAGTTTTCCACAAGCCTCGCCTGACCGGCGCCCCCTCGACTCTGCCATCTGAGCAATCCACTCCCCCGAACGGCTCAAGCGGTACGATGAATGCCGATGCCCGTTGCCGCCATGGTCCTCGATCTGCGCATTCCGCACGCTCAATCGCTGAAAGACCGACGTCAGGTGGTGCGCAGCCTGAAGGAGAAGCTGGCGCACGGTTTCAACATATCTGTCGCGGAGATGGACGAAACTCTCACGTGGCAATCCGCAACCATCGGGATCGCCGCGATCTCCGGCTCGCGCGACTATCTTGCCGGCCTGATGGTGCAGGTGGAGGACGCGGCCGTTCGCATTGCCGCGGGGCTGGGCGCGGAGATCGCGGTCTCCTGGGACTATCTGGAGATCGCGGGCGATCCTTAAAATGGCAGCGGTAGCCACAACGTTCCGCGTGTATGATGGCCCTGCCGCGAATCCCTGTCATCGGAGTCGCGGGGACCGCAGCCTTGTTCGCCCGCGCTGTGGTGTTCATGAGGCGGTTGCGGCCGTGTTCACCCACTCAATCCCGGAGGAAACCATGAAACGGATTGTTTTTCCCCTGGCAGCTCTGCTCGTCTTTGCTATTCCCGTCATGGCGCAGAACCATGGCAGCCATCCGACCGGCGGAAGCCACGCAGCGCCGGCACAGCACGCTGCGGCGGCCCACAGGGTCGGCGGCGGATACATCCCCTCCCACGGACCCCGCACCAGCAGACCACTCCCGAAGCAGCCGGTTGCCGGTCAGCCCCAGGCTCCTCATGTGGACGCGAACACGGGGCGCTGGTACGGCCATCCGGCGGCCAACGCGGGCGCCTATCACCTCGCGCAGCCCTGGCAGCACGGGCATTTCCCCGAGGGAATTGGCGCACAACATGTGTGGCGGCTCGCCGGAGGCGGTCCTGGACGGTTCTGGTTTGGAGGCTTCTACTTCAGCGTGGCTCCGGCAGACGTCGGCTATTGCAACGGCTGGCTGTGGGACTCCGACGACATCGTGCTGTATCCCGATCCCGACCATCCGGGCTGGTATCTTGCCTACAACGTCCGTCTTGGGATCTACGTGCACGTGATGTACCTCGGGACTTAACCCTGAGGGGTGGGAGGGCGATCGCGGATTGCCCTCGCCTCGCCTGGATGCAACACTGATTGCTGGATGCCCCACGACGCTGCGTCTTCGCCCAGTCCCATCCTGTCCGTGTCGCAGCTCCACAAGCGCTACAGGGAGACTGTGGCCGTGGACGGGGTAACTTTTTCCGTCGACACGCATGAGGTGCTGGGGCTGCTGGGGCCGAACGGCGCGGGAAAAACGACGACGATCAATATGATTCTGGGCGTGCTGGAGCCCACGTCCGGCACGATCGTCATCGACGGGTGCGATCTCGGCCAGCGCCGGCGGCAAGCCCTGAGCCGCACGAACTTTGCGGCTGTTTACGCACCGCTGCCAGGCAATCTCACGGTTGCTCAGAATCTGCGCGTATTTGGCATGTTGTATTCCGTCCCGGCGCTCGGTGAGCGCATCGAGGCCGTCCTGACGGAGTTCGACCTTCTGCGCTTCCGGAACAGCAAATGCGGCCTGCTTTCTTCGGGCGAGCAAACCCGCGTGGCGCTGGCCAAAGCGATGCTGAACCAGCCGCGGCTGCTCCTGCTGGATGAGCCAACCGCATCACTGGATCCGGCTGTTGCCCGGGAAATCCGCTCGGCGATTCGGGAATTTGCCGCTCGGAGTCAGGTTGGCGTGCTCTGGACCTCCCACAACATGATCGAAGTCAGCGAGGTCTGCCATCGCGTGCTCTTCCTTTCGCACGGAAGAATTCTGCTCGAAGGGGATCCACGCGCGCTCCCGGGCGAGCACAACCACGAAACTCTCGAAGACCTTTTCGTCACCGTAGCGCGCGAGCCGCTGACGATTCGCGCTACAGAGGAGGGATGATGTCCTTCCGGCGCATCACAGCCCTGCTGCTCCGCCAGTTTTATCTGCTGCGCAGCAGCCCGGCGCGCATTGCGCCGCTCTTTGCCTGGGTTGCAATCGATGTCGTGCTGTGGGGGTTCATCACGCGGTACCTGAATTCCGTTTCGGGGGCGCGCTTCAATTTCGTCCCCACGTTGCTCGGCGCTGTGCTGCTGTGGGACTTCACCACGCGCGTGATGCAGGGCGTCACCATGGGCTTTCTGGAAGATGTCTGGTCGCGCAATTTCCTGAACCTCTTCGCCTCGCCGTTGTCCGTATCCGAATACCTGAGCGGACTCGTGCTCTCCAGCATCGCCTCCAGCCTGATCGGCCTGGCGGTGATGGTCGCCGTGGCGACGCTTGTGTTCGGGCTGTCGTTTCTCGCGTATGGAATTCTGCTGGCTGCGTTCCTGCTGGTGCTGTTCATTTTCGGCATTTCGCTGGGCATCTTAGGCTCCGCAATCGTTCTGCGCTTCGGGCCGGCCGCGGAGTGGTTCATCTGGCCGATTCCAGCCTTCATCTCGCCACTGGCGTGCGTCTACTATCCGATCTCCGTCCTGCCGCGGTGGATGCAGGCGCTCGCGCGACTGATTCCGCCCAGCTATGTCTTTGAAGGAATGCGCGGTGTGCTGGAGCACCACGCGCACTCCTTCGCATTGCTGGGTTTCGGCGGCCTGCTCGCGCTGGTTTACCTGATCGTGATGGCGCGCGTGTTCACGGGGGTGTATCGGCACGCTGTTCAGACCGGCTTGATTGCCCGCTACAGCGCGGAGACAGTGTCCTAAGCCTGATAATCAAAGAGCATGCCCCGTTCGTCCAATTCACCTCGCAAAGCGGCGAGCCGGAAACACACAGCCGGACAGCCCGTCCTCGTGATCGTTGGCCGCCCCAATGTAGGCAAATCGACACTCTTCAACCGGCTCACGGGTAGCCGCCGCGCCATCGTGGGCGATGAACCCGGCATCACGCGCGACCGCATCTATGGCGAGGTCGCCTGGAATGGCCGCACTGCCCGCCTGATCGATACGGGTGGTATTGTTCCTGACGATCCAACCCTGATTCCATCAGAAATCTTTCGCCAGGCGCGCGTGGCGCTCGATCAGGCCGATGCCATCATCCTGGTCGTCGACGGCCGCACCGAACTGGCCTCGCCCGATATCGATCTGACACGGCTGCTGCTGCGCACCGGGAAACCGCTCTTTCTCGCCGTCAACAAAATCGACACCGCCGCGATGGATGCCGCAGCGGAAAATTTCCGGCAGCTTGGGGTGGGCAATCTGATTCCGATCTCTGCCGAGCACGGTCACAACATCGGCGATCTCCTCGATGAGGTCTTTGCTGTGTTGCCGCCTTCGGAACAAGCTGCGGTGCAGGACGAGGAAGCTACCGCAAAGGAATCAGCGGAAGAAAAGTCTCGGACCCATGGAGAGTACGAGCAGGGGGAAACCCGGATTGCGATCATAGGGCGGCCGAACGTGGGCAAGTCCACGCTCCTGAATGCGCTTACGGGCACCTCACGCGCTATTGTTTCGCCGATTGCGGGGACGACGCGCGACGCGGTGGACGAGCTGATGGAGTTCAAGGGCAAGCAGCTCCGTCTGGTCGATACGGCGGGCATTCGGCGTAAGGGCAAGACGAAGCTGATGGCCGAGAAGCTCTCCGTGGTGATGGCTCGGCGCCACCTCGAACAGGCAGACGTCGCGCTGCTTGTGGTCGACGCGACGGAAGGGGTGACCGCCTCCGATGCCACAATTGGCGGCTATGCGCACGAAAGCGGACGCTCAGTAGTGATCGTGGTGAACAAGTGGGATCTGGTCACGACCGCGCGAACCGATGGAAAACCGCCCGCCGACAAAGCCATCTTCGAGCGACAACTCCGTTCCGTCCTCAAGTATCTGAGCTACGCTCCCGTGCTCTTCATCTCGGCAACTGAAGGCCGCAACGTGGCGCGGATTCTCGATACAGTGCTGCGCGTCGGGGCCGAGCGGCGCAAGCGCGTCTCCACGGGCCAGATGAACAGGTTTCTGGAGCGCGTCGATTTTCAGAGGGCCAGCGTGCCGATGTCGAAGCGCATGCGCATTTATTACATGACGCAGGCGGCCGTGGCCCCGCCGACCTTTGTCTTGTTCACCGATCGCGGCGTGAAGCTGCATTTTTCCTTTGAGCGGTTTCTCGAGAACCAAATTCGTGCAGCTTTTGGATTTGAGGGCTCGCCGATTTGGTTTAAGGTCCGCCCGCGCAATGCTCTCGCCGATCGATGAAAAAGATCTGGCAACGCATCGGCGTTTCACGTTATCGAAACAGTTATAGGAGGTAACGCTTGAAACCCGAACGAGGAGGATGGATGTCCGGAAATCGGACCAAACCAACTGAATCGACGCCAAAGCGCGATGTATTGCGCGATCCACAACAGAGGAGCGGGAGGGTCATGCTGGAATACATCGACCATTTGGGAGGGCACCTCAAATGGGTGAACACCTTCTACGGAGGCGAAATGAGAGCGGGCTGAGAAGGCAGGAGGGAGATGTTCTTCCTGCCAGCAGAGCCTTGCCAGAGCTTCGAGCGCTGACGGCGCGACCGTCGGCGTCAGCTTCAGGCGCAATCCAGCGGGCTGTCCGGAAACGGGCAGTCCGCTTTTTTCTGGGCCTTCATCTTTACCGGAGACAGGGAACGGCCTGCGCTTGATCTGCGTATCCGCCTTCGACGGCAGACCTCGCGGTTTTTTACTGAAGCTTTCACAATCCCTGTTGAATCCAATGAGCCGATTCTCCGTGGGAACCCGGTTTCGATGGTTGAACGATCATGCTCCCTCCGCTGTTCCTGTATCCTGAGTAGTCTTTTACATTTCACATTTCATTCCGGGCGTTCGCCCGTGCCCGAGGTTCCACTCTTGAAGACTGGAGCAGTCCTCCCGATTCTTTCGTACGCTGCCCTGCTGGCGGTTGCGGGTTGCGGAAGATCGCAGCCCAGGGCGGCAGCCGCAGCTTTTCCCGCGATGCCGGTGCATACCATCACAGTGCAGGCGCAGCCGGTAGCGCAGTCGGATGAATACGTGGCGACGATACGGTCCCGCCGCTCAGCCACCATCAACCCTCAGGTAAGCGGGAATATCACGCGCATTCTGGTGCACTCCGGCGAGCATGTGCGCTCAGGCCAGCCGCTGATGGAGATCGATCCGACGAAACAGGAAGCCACGGTTGCGTCGCAGGCAGCGACCGCCCAGCAAAAGCTCGCGCTCTACGATTACGACAAGACCGAATACGACCGCGAGCAGAAGCTTTTTGCCGATGGCATCGTGAGCAAGGATGCTCTGGATCAGGCGGAGCAGGCCTATTCCAACTCCAAAGCCGATTACGACTCCTCCGTCGCGGCGCTGCGCACGCAGCAGCAGGAGCTTGAGTACTACCACGTCGCGGCGCCTTTCAGCGGCGTCATTGGCGATATCCCGGTCCATATTGGCGATTACGTAACGCCGACGACAATGCTCACCACAGACGATGCGAACGGAGACCTGGAAGCGTACATCTACGTTCCCACCGAGCGCGCATCCGAGGTGCGCGCGGGCCTTCCCGTACAGATTCTTGACGGCGCGGGTAATCCAATCGATACCACGGCCATTGATTTTGTCTCACCGCAGGTGGATGACGCGCTGCAGGGCATCCTGGTCAAGGCTCCTGTGCATTCCAGCCTCCTGCGTAATCTTCAGCTGGTGGAAGCGCGGGTGATCTGGGGCACGGCGCCGCATCCGGTGGTCCCGGTGCTGGCGGTTTCGCGCCTGGGCGGCCAGGCTTTCGTTTTCACGGTCCAGAGCGCCGGATCGCAAAAGTATGTCGCCCATCAGCAGGCCATCACCCTGGGCACGACGGTAGGCAACGACTACGCCGTGCTCACGGGCCTGAACAATGGAGACCAGGTGATCGTCTCCGGCACGCAATTCCTGGTGGATGGCGCGCCGATTATTCCGTTGCCGGCCGGACCGCCGGCGACCGCTCCCGCGCGAGTCGGATCATAGCGCCGCGCCGGCTGACACCACGGAAAGAGGGACTGCGAGGCTAGGTTTTGGTCGACTTCTTTATTCATCGTCCGGTATTTGCTACGGTCTGCGCGCTGCTGATCATCCTGGCGGGCGCGGTGGTCATCCCCACGTTGCCTATCTCTCTATATCCCCAGCTGGCACCGCCGCAGGTCACCGTCACCAGCAACTACATCGGCGCGAACGCGCAGCAGGTCGAGTCGGCCGTGACGATCCCGCTCGAGGAAGCCATCAACGGCGTCCCGGGCATGCGCTATATCCAGTCCACCAGCGCCAACGACGGTTCCAGCGCCATCACGACTACATTCAACACCGGCTATAACCTCGACATTGCTGCCGTGGATGTCCAGAATCGCGTCACCTCGGCGAGCGGCCAGCTCCCGGCCACAGTGAACCAGACCGGCATCACCGTCACAAAAGCCAACAGCAATTTCGTGTTTGGCGCGGGCATTTACGACCCCAGCGGCCAGTACAGCAATCTCTTCCTCAGCAACTACCTCGACGTTTACGTGAAGGACGCCATTCAGCGCGTGAAGGGCGTTGGCGGTGTGCAGATTTTTGGCGTGGGCCAATACGCGATGCGCATCTGGCTCGACCCGGTGAAGCTCGCAGCCCGCGATCTGACCGCTACCGACGTCATCACCGCGCTGCAACAACAGAACGTGGAGGTACCGGCGGGGCAACTGGGCGCGCCCCCTTCGAATCCGAAACAGGCTTATCAGATCAGCGTGAACGTGGTGGGCCGCCTCACGACGCCGCAGCAATTCGACGACATCGTCGTAAAAAACACTCCCAACGGCATCGTGCAGATCAAGGATATCGGCCATGCGGAACTGGGGTCGGACAGCTACGCCAGTACCCTGACCTTCGACGGCATTCCCGCCGTTGGCTTTGGCGTGCAGCAGCTCAGCAACGCCAACGCTCTGCAGGTTGACCGCGATGCCAAGGCCGAGCTGGCGCAGCTTGCCAGGTCTTTTCCGCCGGGCATCAGGTATGCGGTCGCGTTTGATACGACCACGATCGTCGGCGCTTCAATTCACGAAGTGATCAAGACGTTGATTGAAGCCATCATCATCGTCATCGCCGTCATCTTCTTCTTCCTGCAGGACTGGCGTGCAACGCTCATTCCCGCGGTCACCATCCCGGTCGCCCTGGTGGGCACGTTTGCATTCATCAGTATCTTCGGCTTCTCGATCAATTCGCTCACCCTGTTCGGGATCACGCTGGCCACCGGCCTTGTGGTCGACGACGCGATCGTCGTGATCGAAAACGTCCAGCGGCACATTTCCGCCGGCGATCGTGAGTCCCACCATGCGACTTCGGCCGCTATGCGCGAGGTGACCGGCGCCGTCGTTGCCACGTCTCTGGTCCTGATCGCCGTTTTCGTTCCCGTCTCGTTCTTTCCCGGAACCACTGGAATTTTGTACCGCCAGTTCTCCCTCACGATTGCCTTTTCCATCGCCATCTCGGCGTTCAACGCGCTCACACTCTCTCCGGCGCTGTCGGCGCTCCTGCTGCGCCGCGAGGAAGGCAAGCACCCGCTTCTGCACCTGGCCGAGCGCTCGGTGAAGGCCCTGGGCTCCGGCTATGCGCGGACAATTCACGGCGTGCTGCGGATTCGCTGGATCATGCTGCTGCTCTTCTTCGCCGGTCTGGCCGCGGCCGGATGGGAATACACGCACGTTCCGACTGCTTTCGTGCCGGAAGAAGATCAGGGCTTTTTGATGATCCTGGTCCAGGCTCCGCAGGGAGCGTCGCTGGCGTACACCACGCACATCGAATCGGAAGTGAGCGCGGTCCTGAATCAGGACAAGGACATCGCGGGCTCGTTTGCCGTGGGCGGGTTCAGCTTTTCCGGCAACGCACCCAACTACGGGATGATTTTCTGCGCTCTCGCGCCCTACGCTCAACGCCGCAGCGCGAAGGATTCGGCCGCCGCGATTGTCAGTCGCCTGCGCCCCAAATTCTTCATGATCCCGGGCGCGCTGATCATCCCCATGCAGCCGCCGGCCATCTCCGGCATCGGAAGCTTCGGCGGCTTCCAGTTCGAGCTTGAGGACCGAGGCAGCAATTCTCTCGCCGACCTCGATCGTATTGCGCATACGATCGTCGCTCGCGGCAGCCAGAACAAAAATCTTACCGGCATGTTCACCAGCTTTACCTCGAACGATCCGATGGTGCTGGTGAACATCGACCGCGACAAGGCCCAGGCCATCGGCGTTCCCTTCAGCCAGATCTCGGACGCGCTGGGCGTCTATATGGGCTCGGAGTACGTGAACAATTTCGACTTCAACAACCGCAGTTATCGCGTCTACGTGCAGGCTGCGGAGCAATACCGCGAGAATGCCTCCGATCTGCAAAGGTACTACGTGCGCTCCGACAGCGGGCAAATGATTCCCCTGGGCAATCTGGTGACGATCGAAAACACCTCGGGGCCTCAGGTGATCAGCCACTACGACCTCTTCCGCTCGGCAGAGATCGACGGGTCCGCCGCTCCTGGCGTAAGCACCAGCGTGGCTCTGCACACGATGGAAAACCTTGCCAATCACACGATGCTGCACGGCATGGCGTATGAGTGGACGGGGCTGGCGCTTGAGGAGATCGAATCCGCAGGCAAGATTCTCATCATCTTCTCGCTCGGCATCGTCGTCGTCTACCTGACGCTGGCCGCTCTTTATGAGAGCTTCGCGCTGCCCTTCATCATCCTGCTGGCTGTTCCCACGGCGGTTCTGGGCGCTCTGCTGGCGGTCTCCTGGCGCGGCTTTGACGACAACGTCTACGTCCAGATTGGTCTGGTGATGCTGATCGGCCTCGCGGCGAAAAACTCGATTTTGATCGTCGAGTTCGCCGAGCAACTCCGCGCCCAGGGCCGCTCCATTGTCGATGCGGCGGTCGAGGCTTCGGAACTCCGCCTCCGCCCGATCCTGATGACCTCGTTCGCCTTCATTCTGGGCGTCATTCCTCTGGCGGTGGCCTCAGGAGCCGGGAGTATCGGCCGTCAGTCGGTCGGGACGACCATCATTGGCGGCATGTTGGTGTCCACGGTATTGAATTTGTTCTTTATCCCGGTGCTTTACATCATGCTGCAGACTCTGATGGGCAAATTCCATCGCACGCGGCGGCCAGCAGCCGTGTCTGCCGACTAGGGCGCAGTTCTGCAACTGCTTCAGAAGCATCCCAGCACGCCCCCACAAGCTCTGGCGTCTCCGCTATCTGGCACCTATCTGGCCGGTGCATGGGCCCTGGCGGGCGTATAGAAATCCACCAGATTGCCGTCGGGATCCCGGAAATAAATAGAGCGCGTGCCCCAAGGTTGGGTGGTTGGGGGCTTGACCCATGTCGTCACCAGTTTCCGCAGCCTCGCGTATTCCTGGTCCACATTGCTCACACGGAATTCGAGCACCAGGCTGCGGTTGCTCCCACCTGTCGCGGAGCCAGGAATATATTTCTGCTGGGCTTTTTCCGAGAAAATCGCGAGCACGGCCACGGGCGTGCGGAACTCGGCATAGTCCGGGCCGCTGCGCTGGGCCTTGATGCCCAGAACCGGCTCGTAGAAGGCAACGAGCCGATCGACATTGCCTGTGATGAGACAAGTGTTGATGAGGTCGGGACTGGTCTGAGGCGCTGCGGAGTCGCTCCGCATTGGAGAGATCCAGATGCAAAGAATGGCCAGCAGAGCTGCCGGAGTCACGATGCCCCTCATGCGCATCCTCACCTCACCTCGCTCTCGCCGCGAGGCCACCCCAGTCCTCGCAAATATGCCCGGTCGTCCCGGCTGAGGTCGGCGTCTGCCAACAGGTCCGGGCGGTTCCGCAGCGTCTTCCGGAGCGCCTCTTCGCGCCGCCAGCGCCGGATCGTCGCATGATCGCCCTGGGTCAGCACCTCCGGCACCCGCAGCCCACGAAACTCCGCCGGCCGGGTGTAGTGGGGGTAGTCGAGAAGGCCGCCGGCCCCGTGAGTGGCGCGCGGTGGAGCGCCCGGGGGCGGGGGCGACCCAGGGTCTGCCGGCCCAAAGCTCTCGTATTCACTGGAGGCCTCGTTCCCCAATACCCCCGGCAGCAGACGGGCAACGCAGTCCACCACCACCGCCGCGGCCAACTCGCCGCCGGAGAGCACGTAGTCTCCGATGGACAGCTCCCGGTCGCAGAGCAACTCGCTCACACGTTCATCCACACCCTCATAGCGTCCGCAAACCAGCACCAGACGGCTGATTTGGGCCAGTTCCCGGGCCACCCCCTGGGTGAATCGCTGCCCCTGGGCTGACAGCAGCACGACCCGCTCGTGCGCCCGATCCCCTTTTGCCGGAGTTCCCAGGGATTCGACGGCTTCAGCCAGCGGTTCCGGCTTCAGGACCATGCCCTCTCCCCCCCCGAAGGGCCGGTCATCCACAGTGCGGTGCCGGTCATGGGCAAAACAGCGCAGATCGTGGACCTCGAGCCCGACCCGCCCCCCGGCAATGGCGCGGCCGACCACCCCCTGACGGAAGATCCCGGCAAAAAACTCCGGGAAGATCGTGATGATGTCCATCTGCATAGCCCGGGCTCCCGCGCCAGCCAGAGCAAAGGACTCGCCAGCACGCTGCATCCTATTTTGGCACGTCAATTTGGCAAACCCTTCCCCGTCGACAGGCATTGGCAACCGGCCGTCACCTGTTGCTATAATCCGCGCGGCGGAGTTTTGCTGGATTTCTGGCATACTCGTAAAGCGGTACACATTCTGACTCGGAGCCCGGAGGGCATATCGATGCAGGACACCTTGAAGTTCTATGCAAGCGCGGACGGTGAATTCGAAAACGAAGCCGACGACATGGATGAACTGCAGGACGGCTTCAGCGAAGATGAGGAGGAAGAGGAGGTTTCGATGACCGTCTCTTCAGACGACGACGACATGGCGATGGGAGACGACGAGGAGAGCGGACCGGTGATCGAGGCTCCGGCGCCGCCCAAACCTGCAAGGAAGGCGCCCGCGAAAAAAGTAGCCAAGGCGCCGGCGGCGAAGAAAGCCGCGAAGAAGGCTCCCGCGAAGAAAGCTGCCAAAAAGGCTCCGGCCAAAAAAGCGGCGAAGAAAACTGTGAAGAAAGCCGCGAAAAAGGTAGCAAAGAAATCGTCGGCGAAGAAGGCCGCGAAGAAAGCTCCCGCAAAGAAGGGCGCAAAGAAGGCCGGCAGGAAGGCGGCAAAGAAAGCTCCCTCGAAGAAGGCCGCAAAAAAGGGTGGAAAGAAGTCAGCAAAGAAGCGCCGCCGCTAGGATCCCGACGGGCCGCATGCCTGGTCGCTCCCGGGCTGCGGCCCGTTCGTGTCAGATCTTCGCTTCAGCGATGCCCTTTTGACCGAACCCCAGGGTCTGCGCCTCCGTCTTATGAGCGTTCCTGTGTTTGACATGATCCGCCGCGGCAAAAGCGCCGAGCTTGCGGCCGAAGTGGACGCATGTCCCGATCTCGCCGTGGCGCGTGACGTGCAGGGCGTTTCTGCTCTTCTCTGGACGATCTATGCACGCCAAACTGAAATGCGCGACTTTCTCCGCGGCCGCATTCCCGAGCTGGATCTCTTCGAGGCAGCCGCTCTGGGCGATCGGACCGCGATTCGGACTGTCCTCGACGTCGATCCCGCCGCCATCCACAGCTTCTCAGGCGACGGCTGGACTTCGCTGCATCTGGCTGCCGCATTTGGCGGTCCGGAGGCGGTTCGTCTGCTGCTTGAGCATGGCGCGGACGTCCACGCGGTCTCGCGCAATCCGCAGCAAAACCAGCCGCTGCACGCGGCGCTGGCTTTGTCGGGAGATCTCGCAACGATCCGGCTGCTTCTCGATGCCGGCACGCACGTAAATGCCAGGCAGGCGGGAGGATTTGCGCCGCTGCATTCCGCCGCTTCCGCCGGTCGCCGCGAGGCGGCGGAGCTGCTGGTTGCTCGTGGCGCGGATCCGTCGCAGGCAGATCACCAGGGGAAGTCGCCAGCACATTACGCTCGGCTGCGTGGCCACGGCGAGCTTGCCGACTGGCTGGATGCTGTGAGAAACGGTTCTCCTGCCCCGGAGGCAACGGGAACCGGAAAAGACTGACAAACAGACCCTGGGCCGGGGAAGCTAAAGTGTTTTCGTTGAGGAATGGCGATTCAGGTGCCGCTCATCCCCCAAGGCGCGTGAGAAGCCGGATCAGGGCGTCATGTCCTGCGAGAGCCGGTCGGCCAGCTGCGCCTGACCATTGTTTCGCAGCAGTGCCAGCAGGTTCTGCATGAGACCAGGATTGTTTCTTCCCCACGCCTCCGTGAGCTCGGCCGTCAGGTCGGCATTGCGAATATCCTGCAAATGAAAGTCGCTCTCGCAGAGCATGTAGAGAAGCTGAGGAGATTGCGTTTTTGACGCAGTGAGAAACTGCGCTGCGTCAGCCCAGCGGCCCTGCCGGTAGCGCACCTCGCCCATCTCCGCGATCGCCTCCTGATAATTGGGATCGTGGGCGAGCTCAGCCTGGAAATCGGCTTCGGCCGTGCGCAGGTCGCCGTCATTCAGCGCAAGGATGCCCTCATCTGTGTATGCGCCGCTGACGCGGGGATCCACGGCAAGAGCGTGACGCAGGCAGCGTAATCCATTGCTGCGGTCCCCGAGGTAAAGATAGAGCTTGCCGACAAACACCCAGCTGTCGCCAGGGGTTGCGGAGGTTGCGCCGCCATGCTTCTGATAGACCAGACGCGCCTCCCTTTCCCTGTTCTGCTTCAGCAGCGCGAGCGCCTCGGGTACGATGGCATTCTCCTCAACCTGCTTCGCCTCAAATGGCATATAGGTGAAAGTCTGCATCATCAGTTGATGAAGAACGGCCTGATGCTGCGCCTCGGCGGTTTGTCCCAGAGCGGAGTAGGCTTTTGACAGATAGAAATGCGCCTGTAGCTGGGTGGGGTCTGCGTGCAGGACCTGGTGCAGGGTATCAACCGCAGCGGCATACTCTTTCAGTTCCACTTCGCAATGCCCCAGCCCGAGAAGCGCGCCAGCGTCGCCAGGCCGGATGGAGAGCGCTTTGCGCAGGAGAGCGTCAGCTTGCTCCCATTCCGCCAGGTGAATCCGGACCGTCGCCAGCAGAAGCAGGGCATTGAAGTCAGTCGGCTGCCTCTGGACGGCACGAGTCAGGCTCTTCTCGGCGCCAGCCAGGTCCATCAGCTTATAGCGAGCCGCGCCGAGATCGTAGTCGATGCCGGGCAGCGCGGCATCGACGCTCTCCGCGCGGGTCAGCCAATCCAAAGCCTCTGGGTACTTTTCCTCAATCATGAAGTATTCGCCGCACTTCTGCAGGATGGCGCCGTTGCGAGGTTCCAGGCTCGCGCTTGCGCGCATGGCGCTCAGCGCGAGATCAGTCTGGCCGTTGAGGTAGTAAGCCTGCGCCAGGTAATACCGCGCGTCACCGTCTTCGGGGGCGAGGCGGACGCAGCGCTCCAGAAGGCTGATCGCCTTGTCTCGATTACCAGCGGCAAGTTGGGAGACGCCGGCCTTGAGAAGCAGGTTGGGGTCATTCGGAGCGTAGTGCAATGCCTCTTCGTACAAGGCCGCGCCCTCAGCGGTGCGGCCGGCGTATTCCAGAAGGCCGCCTTTGAGCTTGAGCGCGGGAACGGATCGAGGATTCTGCGCAAGTATCTGATCCACGATCGCCAGCGCTCCCTGCACATCCCGATGCTCAGCAAGGGTAACGGCCTGGTGCAACTGGCGCGTCGCCTGCGGGTCAAGGGATTGCTGTTGAGCCCCGCACACCGGGATCCCGGCGAAAAGGAAACACAGCATCACCACAAGCCCGGCACGCCTCAGCATCGTCAAGCCAGCCATCTCAATCCATCTCGACTCCACATCTCTCAGTGCCGGGTTGCAACTCAACGAAAGTCCCCCGAGAAGTGGCACAAGTGTATATCAACCCGCTCTGCAGACCCAGCGCCGGAGACCTGCCTGCAGAATGAGGCTGACGACGCCGATTCCGCGCAGAAAAGCCGGCAGCATGGATCTCAATGCCAGAGTTGCGGTGGGCCCTCTTCAGCCGCGGCTGCCGGTTTCGCGCTTCTCTTCCTCGGTGAGGGGCGCGTTGATTTCGAGAAGTCCTTCGGGGAGGCGCATCTCGATGCGGCGCGCGGGGAGGTCGATGCGCACGAGATACTCCCGGACAAACGGGATGAACGCCTCTGCAGCAGCTCCGCGCAGGCCGGGACGGCACAGTACGAAAAGATCGGTGTTGGATGATCCTCGGTCCACGTCGACGACCTGGCCCACCTCCGCGCCTGCCTGATTCCAGTCGAAAACCGTGCAGCCGATCAGATCGCCGACGTAAACGGAGCCGGGATCGAGCGGAGCGCGTTCGGTGCGCGGAATGGCCACTTCACAGCCGCGCAGGGAGTCGGCTTCGTTGATCGACTCGATACCATGGAATTTCAGAACGACACGGCTGCGCAGAAACCAGAAATTTTCCAGCTGAACCTCGCGAGGGCGAGTCGCCGTGCGCTCCGGAGGAATGAGGTAGACCCGCTTCCGCTCGTGAAAGCGCTCCGGGAAATCCGTGAGGACCTCAGCCACGAGTTCGCCTCGGCGGCCGTGCGGACGGATGAGGCGCGCCAGCAGGACCCATGCAGGGGCTGCATCGTCGCGCGCTTTCTCTCCCGGCTGGGCCGAAGGGCAGTCGGAACAGCCGGCATCGCGGGTAGATTCGGAAGGCTGATGGGGAAGCACAAAACTCTCCCGCTGAGTGCGCGAGATGTGTGGTGGGGGAAGTACCATGCCTTCCGGTTGACCGCTACTCTTCGCTGGGTCCGGCTCCGTGATGGTCCTCTTCCAGAATATCCAGCGTATAGCGGTGGTGGTGTTTCATGCTCACGGCGCCGAGAATCGTCCTGACCGATCGCGCCGTGCGCCCCTGCTTCCCGATTACTTTGCCCACGTCCGTGGGCGCAACCCGGAGCCGCAACACAGTACTCTCGTCCCGTTCCACCGCTTCCACCTCCACGGCTTCCGGAACATCCACTAACGCACGCGCAATCTGGTTCACCAATTCCCGCATGTCATCGGGTCTCTCTGTCGTTTGCTTCATCTTGCCCCCCAACTGGAAGACACACGTCGTTCTGCTTCCGGGGCTGCACGGATACTACCCTAAGGCTGCGCAGGAAAAAAGAGCAATTCGCAGACCTGCCCGCCGGAAGCGGTCAAAAGTAACCTTTGGGAGGTATCTGGAGCAGGGGAACGGGCGACCCCTCCGTATGGACTGGTTTCAGGCCGCTGCTGAAGCGTCCGCTTCCCCCGTCGGCGTGGGTACAGGCGCCGGGGGCTGACCAGCCGTCGTGGAGCCGGAACGGAGCAACTTCGCAACGCGGTCCGATAGCTGCGCTCCCTTTCCTCTCCAGTACTCAATGCGATCCAACTTCAGGTTGACCGAAGCGGGACTCGTCCGGGGATTGTACGTACCAACCACTTCCACCGAACGACCGTTCCGGGCGCGGTCCTTCTCGATCACCACCACGCGGTAATAAGGCTGCTTGCGCGCACCAGTGCGCGCCAGGCGAATCATCAACACAAGTCAGCTTTCCTTTCCTTCTCTGTTCCTTGCGAAGCGCGAGAATTTCCCTCCCGGCCCCTCCAGTTTCCTAATATATCAGGGATTTACGCTGAGGCCTATGCTTTCCACACGGAATCGGTCCACGCCGGATTACGGCCATGCCCAGCGTCCGGTCAGTCCGTCCCGGCGGCCGGACGGGTCAGGTTGGTCACCCGCGCAGCAGAGTGGACCGGCCTCGCCTGCTCGCCGCGCGCCACGCACTGGCGAAAATAGTCGAGCGAACGCGTCAGCCCGGTTTTCAGATCGATTTTTGGCTCCCAGCCCAACAGCCGCCGTGCCCGGGTAATGTCCGGGCACCGTTGCAACGGGTCATCGACGGGGAGCGGTTCAAACTTGATCCTGCTCGCTGAGCCTGTGACCGCGAGCACCTGCTGCGCGCATTCCAGAATCGTCCATTCCTCGGGATTGCCGATGTTCACCGGCCAGTGCTCGTCCGACCGCGCCAGCCGGAGAATTCCCTCGATCTCATCGGAGACATAACAGAAGCTGCGCGTCTGCGTGCCATCGCCGTAGATCGTCAGATCCTCGCCACGCAGAGCCTGGGTCATCAGATTGGAGATGACACGGCCGTCGCGGCTCTGCAACCGCGGACCGTAGGTGTTGAAAATGCGCACGATGCGCGTTGCTAGGTGATGATAGCGGTGATACGCCATCGTTAACGCTTCGGAGAAACGCTTCGCCTCGTCGTAGACCGATCGCGGGCCGACGGGATTCACATGGCCCCAGTAGTCTTCCGGCTGCGGGTGCACCTGCGGGTCGCCGTAGCACTCCGATGTGGAGGCCTGCAGAAACCCGGCAGAATATTTTCGAGCTATTTCCAGCGTGTTGCGCGTTCCTTCTGAGCCGACAAGCAACGTCTCGACGCCCAGGTCCATGTAATCCAGAGGGCTGGCCGGAGATGCAAAATTGAAGACGTAGTCCACCGGCCCCGGATCGAACGGCTGGCAGATATCCTGCTCCATCAGTTCGAAGCGCGCCTCGCCCGCCAGATGCTGCAGGTTGAGGGCTTTGCCAGTACACAGGTTGTCGACACCGACGACACTGCGGCCATCCGCCAAAAGCGCATCGCAAAGGTGCGAACCAAGAAATCCCGCAGCGCCGGTGACCAGAACCCGTGCAGAACCTGACAGTCTCTTTTGCACGATCGGATTCTCTCCCAGTTCCGCAATCGTAGTCGCGCCCGGGAAAATGGACGCCCGGCGTAAGTTATGGATTGTTCGGCCGTGATGCCGATGTTAGCATAGTGCAAAACCTTCCCGCCGCTACGGCAAACCGCATGAATCAGGCGTCGACCTCCGTTCCCCTGCAAAAGCAAACCTCTGCCTTCGGAGCCGATCGCCGCCTCCGCCTCGCCTATTTTGAGACCCACCCCATCCAGTATCGGGCACCGCTGCTGCGCCGGATCGCCCAGGAACGCGATATCGATTTCACCGCTTTCTTTTCAAGCGATCTTTCGATGCGCGCGTACCATGACAGCGGCTTCGGGGTGAGCGTGGAATGGGACATCCCGCTGCTCGACGGCTACCCCTACGAGTTCCTGCCCCGGATTGGCGACAGCCGAAGGATAGGTGTCGCCCGCCCGCTGAACTGGGGCATTTTCAGCCGCCTCCGGCGAGGCAATTTTGACGCTGTCTGGGTCTTCGGTTACAACCGGCTCGCGTGCATCAATGCAATCGTCGCCGCCCGGTTCCTGGGGATTCCCGTCATCCTTCGCGCCGAATCGCATCTATACGATCGGCCGCGCACGGCCAGAACCCTGGCGGTTAAGCGGCTGCTCGCGCCGCTCCTGCGATCCTCGGTGAGCTGTGTTCTTCCCATCGGCCAGGCAAATCAGGACTACTGGCGGCAGTATCTCGGCGCCGACTTCCCGATGGCGCTGATGCCATATGCCGTCGATAACGAATTTTTCCGCCGCAGGGCTCTTGAAGCTGCTCCTCGCCGCGAAGAGCTGCGCCGCGAACTCAGCCTTGAGCCCGGCCGCCCCATCGTCCTCTACGCCTCCAAGCTCCAGGCACGAAAACGCTGCATCGATCTGGTCGAGGCCTGGCTCCGTCTCGCGCCTACTCCCGACGTCGATCCACCGGCCTATCTCCTCATCGTAGGCGATGGCGAGGAACGCATTGCGCTGGAATCTCGCGTGCGTCGGTCCGGACTCTCCAGCATCCGCTTTCTCGGGTTCAGGAACCAGACCGAGTTGCCGCGCTACTTCGACCTGTGCGACATCTTCGTGTTGCCATCGATTCATGAACCGTGGGGCCTGATTGTGAACGAGGTGATGAACGCGGAGCGCCCGGTGATCGTCACCGACCAGGTGGGCTGCCAGCCTGATCTGGTCCATCACGGCTTGAACGGGTTCGTGTACCCTGCGCTTGATGTCGCCGCGCTTGCCAGCTGTGTCCGCCAGCTTATTGCCGATCCCGCCCTTCGCGCTTCCATGGGCGAGAACAGCCTGCGGATCATCGCGCGCCAGAGCTTCGAGGAGGATGTCGCGGGCCTGCGCCGCGCGCTGTCCATGACGGTTCCGGGCTTCCGGGAGCATTCATCCGCGGGCAATGACGGACACTGACCATGGAGCATGTGCCACTGGCGGCTAGTGGCCGCTCCACCACGCGCCTTGGCTTCGGATGCACTTCCCTCATGGGCAGCCTGAATCGCCGGCAATCCCTGAACCTGCTTGAGGCTGCCTGGGATGCGGGGATCCGTCACTTCGACGTGGCACCGATGTACGGCTGGGGCGAAGCTGAATCCTGCCTGGGCGAATTTCGGAAGCGCCACGCCGGCGAGGTCACTGTGGCCACCAAGTACGGCATTCTTCCTCCGCAGCGGCAATGGTGGGTAGGACTGGGAAGAGCAGTAGCAGGCCCCGTGATTCGGCATGTGCCGGGCGCAAAACAGCGACTGGCTCGCGCGGCGAACGCGGCTTTGGGAGACAGCCAGAAATCCCTGATTTCGGTAGCAGAGGCTCGCGCGTCGCTGGAGCGCAGCCGGGCCGCTCTTCAAACCGACCGCATTGATCTCTGGCTGCTGCACGACATCGCGGCAGCCCGCCTTGAAGACTCCGCGCTGCTCGATTTCCTCCTGGAGTCGGTGAGAGCCGGAAAAATCGCGGATTTTGGCGTTTCTCACGACATCGCCCAGATTGCTGTGCTTTGGGAACGCCAGCGCGACTACTGCCACGTCCTGCAGTTTGAGTGGTCCGTACTGCGACCGATTCCTCGGTTCCCGGGGAGCTTCCGCGTCCACCAGCGCGCCCTTGCCCACAACTTCTCCGCTTTGCAGGCTCATCTGCAGAAGCACCCGGAGCTGTGCGGCCGCTGGTCGCGTGAAATCGATTACGATCTCGCTACGCCAGCCAATCTGGCGGCGATCATGCTGCGGGCGGTTCTGGTTCTCAATCCCGGCTGCATCGCGCTGGTGTCTTCCAAAAATCCGGCGCACATCATTGCCAATGTCAGGGCCGCGGAAGATCCCTCGCTCGAAGAGCCGGCGCGGCGGTTGTACTCTGTGGTGCAGCGCGACTGGAACGCGTCTCTTCAGGGCACGCCCGCAGGGGCTGCGCCAGCCTGACCGCCGATGAGTCCTCCCCGGTCAGGTGGTCGACCAATCGAGTCGTCAGCGCAATCGCAGTAAAGGTCACGTTGGCGTTGCTGGTTGTTCGGAACACGCTCGCTCCGAGGACGTGCAGGTTCTCCGTCCCGAAAACGCGGAGATTGCGGTCCACAACGCCGTCCTGATCCGATGCGCCCATCACGGTGCCGCCGGACTGATGGTAGGTGTCGCCCAGCTTTTCGAGAAACTCCGGACGTTCGGCGAGCAGGTCTTCGTCGATACGGAGTTCGCCGATGGCCGCCGAACGCGTCGCTTCCCCGATCTGAACCGCGAAGGTTCTGATCGAATTCAGCTCGTCCCCTCCCAGCCGCCAATCAAGGATCACCCGCGGGAGGCCGAAGGCGTCTTTGTGCTCCTGGTCGATCAGGATCCGGCTCTCGGGGCGGGGAGCGTGTTCTGCCTGCACGTGCATCGCGATCTTCGCAGTGGTTGGCACAAAGACGCGATGATCCCAGACATACTTCCACATGAGAGGCAGCAGATAGCGCGCCGTCCCCGCGCTCCTTCGAAGCAGCTCGCCCATCCCCGCGGTTTTGCGCCCGTAAAGCGCTGCCTTCAGGAACTGTTTCAGATACACCATGTGTTCGGAGATCTCGCTCTCAAACGCGAAGAAGGCCTGCGTGTTGTAGATTGCCTGACGCGACAGAGCCTCATTCGTCAAGCGGATCTTGGGCTGGAATTTGTTTCCCGCGAAAACGAGGTTGCTGAACATGCGGAAGAATCTCCGCTTGTCGGCCGGATGCACCGATCCGACCGGCCCTCCCAGATGATCCTGGAAATAGCGCCCCAGATTTGGATTTCCCCGCCATGGCACCGGCCAGGCGAGATCCTGTGCGGTGTGGAGGAGCAGACGCGCATTCTCAATCGTGCCAGCCGCCAGCAGGAAAAGGCCGCCTTCGATCCAGTGCGGCTCACCGTTCTCTCCAGCTACGCGAACTGCCGTCAGGCGGCCGCCTGTTCCGCGAAATCCCGTCGCCACGTGGCCGGTGAGAACGGAGATGCGCCGATCGCCGAGGATCGGCTGCTCAAACAACTCCGCGAAATTCGGCACGGGCATCCAGCGAGTGAGAAACACTTCGAAGGCCGGCCCGAAATACGGCCGATCGCCGGAGACGCCGCGCCACACCTCGTTATCGTCCAGGATCCGCTCCGGCATTCCCAGGTTCCTGTAGGTCGGCAGGTAGTAAGGTGCGACGTCCTCGTAACGGAGCGGCCAGCTGGAACCGGGCAGCCAGTCTCGACCCGCAAAGTCGATTGGCTGGAACTCTACCAGTTGGCCGCCCCACAGGCTGGTGGTGCCGCCGAGATTGCGCGCGCGTCCGATCCGGATACCGGTGTGCGCGCGGCCCTCCGACGCGAACGAATCCGCTGCGAAGCGTCCCAGGTCGCGGTTCCCGGCCTCGATGACGACGACCTCGCGGCCGCGGGCGGCCAACTGAGCGGCCGCGTAGAGCCCGACCGCACCGGCGCCTATCACGATGACGCGAGGCACTCCCGGGACCGCCGCCGGTAACTCCGCCACAGACTGGTAAAGCAACGCCTGATTCCTCCCGATGCGGAGAATCGCTGGTTCTCTCGCTTCGCTTCGATCCGGTTGACGCGCCGTTGTCCGGCGCCAGCGAAACCGAAGGCGGACGCCGGGGCCAGCCGCCGAGAGCCCCTGTATGAGGTTCGCGGCACACCCGCAGCGGCGCGTGGATGAATCATCTCGCGCCCAATGCCGCAGAGCTTACTGACTGGCGATTCCTGTCGAGTATAAAATAGCTCTTCGCTCCCTGGGTTGACCTGCTACGTGCTTGCGAATCCAATTGCAGCCGCTCGATTTCCAGGATCAACCGCGGCCAACCGGCTGCGAGCCGGGTCGCAGCCGCACGGCCCGCGCCCATGGCCATCGGCTTTCCCTTTCCAGGTGATCCGTTGACACTGCCCCGGAAGCGCCGCATCCTCACCCTCGGTTCGATGGATCCTGGTGAGACGTCATTCCATCGGGCGCAGGCCCTCCGCCGGCTGGGCCAGGACGTCACCATTTTCGGCCTCAAACCGTACGATCCCTGCAACCGGTATTGGGCCGCCCTGAGGAGCCGTTTCCCCGTGGCGCCGCTGGTTGCGCGGGTCAATCGCGACCTAGTGCGCACGGTGGAGCAGCAGAGGCCCGACGTAGTGTGGTTCGAGAAGCCGCTCGTCTTTACGCGTTCCACGATCCGGGCGATTCAACAGACCGGCGCGGTCACCGTTTGCTACAACCTCGACAATCCATTTGGCCCGCGGAACGACCGCTGCTGGTATCAGTTCAAAAGAGTATTTCGACTGTTCGATCTGCATTGTGTTCCCCGTACCGTCGATATCGCTCGTTACAGCGCGTGGGGCCTTCCTTTCGTCAAGGTCCTGCTGAGTTACGACCCGTGCGTGCACTTTCCGCCGCCCTCCTCGTGGTCGGATGCGGATCGCTCGCGTCCCGTGTCGTTCATCGGCACTCCCTATGAGGAACGTCCCGCGTTTCTGACGGATCTTGCGGAGAAGCACAATCTTCCCGTCGTCATCTCAGGGCGCACAGCGCAATGGCAGCGCGCGCTCCGGCCGGAGATCTTTGCACGATGCTTTACGGGCGGACTGCTCTACAACGATGCCTATCGCGAGGGCATCTGGAAATCGAAAGTCAACCTCAGCTTCATCACGCGCCTGAACGAGGAAGACATCGCGCACAAAGCCGTGGAAATCGCCGCGTGCCAGGGATTCCTGCTCGCCATCCGCACACCGGGGCACCAGGAGATTTTCGAGGAAGATCGCGAGGCCGTGTTCTTCTCGTCGGTAGAGGAGTGCGCGGACAAGTGCCGCTTTTATCTGTCCCGCCCCGATCTGCGCGAGGCCATCGCGCGCCGGGGCCGCGAGCGCGCCGTTCGCTCCGGTTACGACAACGACACGCAGCTTCGTCTCGTTCTCGACCGGCTCGACGGCAGAGCATGATTTGGCAGGGAGTGGAAGATTGCAGAGCCGAGAATGCACAGCGGCGGTCGCAGTGGGCAGGGTCTGTGCATAGTTGCGCTCAGCGCTGAGCGTTGATTCAGGTCCGAGCCACAAAGATGAGGGTGATGCGGAAGCCTTTCAGCAGGCGGGTCGAGTTTACCAGACGTTCATAAGCCATCATGGGCCAGAAAAGAGCTGCATGGCCGCCTGTGTACGCGGGTTCCGGCTCGATCATGCGGAATTCAACGCCGGAGAATCCCGCGCTCGAGCAGAATCGTCGGACCGCGCTCCTGGTATTTCCGCGATAAAAGGTCGGCCAGGGATCGTGTGTCTCCGGGGCGCTCCGTCGCATACGTCGCGCCACCCTCACGTGGAGGGAACGGGGAATGCACTTACTTCCGAGCGGCATATAGTGCATCAGATTGATGGTGCGGCAGCAGTAAACTCCGCCTGGCCGCAGGACGCGCCTGATTTCCGCCAAATGTTCCAGCGGCTGTTCGACATGTTCCATAACGTCGTTGGAAACGACGGCATCGAACGAGAGGTCCGCAAACGGCAGGTGCACGCCGTCGTAAATTTTCGCCTGCACGAGGCTGGAGTTGCCGAGGACTTCCTCCGAGACATCGACTCCGGTGAGAGGTCCGATACCGGCGAAAAATTCGGAGTACGAATTGGACGGCCCCGAGCCGATCTCCAGAATCGAAGCCCCGGTGCGAATCCTCTCGCGGCAAAGATTGAGAAAGGGAACGGTGCCGCCCTGCCATCCGGGACGCGAATAGTAGAACCTCTGGTACAGGTGGTCGATCGTCATTCGGGCCGTTCCCTCAATCACCCGTACCGCTGCTGACCTTCACCGGCCGAAGAAGCGGCGCGCCCGTTCGCAGAGAACTGTCGCCTGTCATAGGAATGGATCGCGTAATCCAGCCTGCAAACCAGGAAATCGCAAGAATGTAGATCGGAATCACCAGCAATTGCCCTACAACCAGGGAGCCTACGCCGTCCGGGGTCAGGTTCAGCGCCACCGAGACAACGGCCACCGTGCCCCATGGACGGCTAATATCGAAAATGCTCTCGTAAACGATGAAGAGCAGGGGCACCAGCACCAGCGGGACGCCGATGACACCTGCCCAACCAAAGCCCCCCCACGCATCGGCAATGGTGCTGGTGGTGATATAGAAATTCTCTTCATAGCTGGATTGCAGCCCGCCCACGGAGGCCCGCAGCCATACGCCCTGGCGATCGGGCTTTTTCTTCTGGAGAAAATGAGGAATTGACGAGTCGGCATCCAGCCTGAACGTCTCGAATCCCCAGTGGTAATGCGCGCAGGCACTGATCACCGCGCCATCATCCGGAATGAGGATCATACGATCCAGAGTGGTTGAGTTGACTCTGGTCAGATATTCCTCGGCCTCACCGTTTGTGGACTGCATGTTGGCCCGGACCGCCTGTGCAACTTGCTGCCAATGCTGGGGCGCCGCGGCCGCCAGGCTGGCCATCGTTTCCAACTGCACCTCAAGGTTCGGTTGACGCCTGAAGGCGCGCGACCACAGATACCAGGGAGAAACCACGAGAAACAGACCGGCAGCCAGGGCCCCGGCAATGAGATAGTGCCGCGTACTGAATCTGAACCCTCGAAAGTAGGCGGTGACGGCCACGATCAGAGGAGGCAGGATGTAGTAAATTCTCGATCCGGCCGTGAAACCCATGAGCTCGATCGCAAGCGCCGGCAACAGCGCCGCCCAGCCGAAACAATGGCGGCCGTCGGTCTTGCGAATCCTGGCATCCACAGCGATGACCAGCGAGAGCGGCAAGAGGTAAGCTAACGCCCTGGCCAGGCCGTGCGAAGTTGCACCCTGGAGGCCCGGGTGCTCCAGGGAGTAGTTCGCCATATAGATCTGCGCCGCCAATCCAACAACGAAGGAGAAAAGATACATGAGGCCGGAGTGTCTTGCGGTTGACGGCTCCAGCGGCTTTGGCAAGCTCAAGCGTATCCAGCCGAAGAGGAAAACCCCCACCATGAGAGAGACAAAATAAACTGCATAGACCCCGATCGTCAGCTCGGGCGAGCGCAGATTCAGGTCTGCCGGCTCGAAGATGAGCACCTTGGCGAATTGCGAAACGACCAGGGTATACAGAGCAAAGACCGTGAAGAAAATACCGCCGATGGTGCTCAGGCCGCCGAGCATGTTGTAGGTGACGCAAACAGCCAGCATGGCCACCACCATCATCGCGACAAAAGGCAGCTGGGTACCGGACGCAAGCTCTCCGGCGGCCAAAAACAGTACGATGCCGACGATGGTGAGCGGCGATAGCAGGAATCTTGGCAGCATTTACGTTATCTCGGAGAAACAGCGCCGCAGGCTGCTTCCTGGAGAACCCCCTCCCGCGGCATGCGGGGCTTTCCTTTATGGAGCCACATATCCCAGACTGATGGCGGCTGCGTAGATCGCAGACTGCGGGGCCGTGCCACTCGAGATCGCCGCCTTGAATGCGTTGGTCGGGATGAAGAGAATATCGTTTGACATCAGAGCGATATCCTGTTCCTTGCCATGCATGACTTTCTTGAGATCGAAGATGATCTCAACCCTCTTCTGATCTGGTGTTGTGCGGATAATCATGGCTTTGGAAAGGGCTGCTCCATACCTGAGGCCGCCGGACATGGAGATCGCCTGCACGACGGTGATCGGCCCGTTATTGGAGAGCGGAACGGCTTCAGGTTTCCATACATCGCCCACAACGTAGGCATTTCCAACACGCGGCACCACGACAGTGTCTCCCGCCACGAGCGGGATATTGCTGGCGTTGGTCGTCTTTGGATCCACCCCCAGGTTTACGGTGATCGTCTGCGGATCTCCACGCCGGTGCACGGAGATGGTATGACTGGCGAAAGGCGTGAAGCCACCGCAGGCTGAAATCACATCGAGGAGCCGCAACTGGGCGCCGTAAACGGGAACCGGCTGCGGCCTCATCACTTCCCCCACTACCGTGATTCCCTCCTCCGGGGAGGCCGCGATCTCCACCGTGACCTGCGGATCGACGAGAATTCCGTCTGCCTTGAGCTCCTTGTCCAGATAGAGAGATGCCTGCGAAGGTGTCATCCCGGCGAGTTTCACAGTCCCAAGGTAGGGGAGGACCACCGTACCATCCGCGTTGACGCGAAGTCCGCCAGAGGCGCTGGTGGCGGTTGTGGTCAGCTCCGGGACTCCATAGGTTGCGATCGCCAACGAGTCCCCGGGCAGAATGGCTGCTTCCGTCGCCGGAATGTGCATCGCGGAGGCAGGCGCGCTGGCCTTCGGTGAGGTCGTCGTCAGCGATGGCCCCAGATACTGCGCCATGGCTATCCCCGAGCCGCAGATCAGAGCGAGCGCTGCCGCCGCAATCGTGCGCACCTTGTTTTTCACCTCAACCTCCGTTTGTCGCCCAATCGGCCGGTAACTTGCGATTACTTGCCATATTCGTAGGTGTAATACCCAAGGTAGCCGTAGTATTCCGGCAGAGATGCATCCACACCGTTGAACACAAAACCGTACAGCTTCACATCCAGATCGTGAAGGATTTCCGCCGCACGCGCCAGCATGCGCCGCGTGCAGTACCCCTGACGAATGACCAGAACCAGGCCGTCAGACTGGGCCGCCACGATCGCCGGATCGGTCACTGAAAGCACCGGCGGCGTGTCGAAGAGCACGTAATCGTAACGATCCCGCAGCTGCCGCACCAGATCCACCATCTGATCCGAAGCCAGCAGGTCGGCGGGTAGCGGCGGTACTGTCCCGGAGGGAATGATGTCCAGGGTTTTGAGCGTTTCGTGCGTATGAATCACTTCGTCCAGCGTGAAGTAGCCGGTCAGGACTTCAGAGAGCCCTTTGCCACCCTCCATGCGCAGCCGTTTATAGACCGAAGGCCGCCGCATATCGGTATCCACCAGCACCACCCGTTTGCCGCCCTGCGCCAGCACTGCGGCCATATTGACGGTGACGGTCGACTTGCCCTCCGCGGGCTGGCAACTGGTTACTGCGATGACCCTGGATTCCCGCGAAGTCGTGGACAAACGCATCGACGTGCGCAAAGCCCGGAACGCTTCCGCGAAGGGTGATCGCGGATCGCGCAGCAGTTCCGGTCCCGCAGCCAGTTCCAGTTCCGATCCCCGGCTCTTCCAGTGACTCTGTGGAATCACCGCGAGCGATGGCAAGCCCAGAATCTCCTGGATCTCATGCGCATCGCGCAGGCGCGTATCGACCTTCTCCATAAACAGCGCAAGGCCCACTCCGCCCAGCGCGCCGAACAGCAGGCCGACCACTCCCAGCACTTCTGGAGAATGACTGGAGGGCACCAGCGGGGCATAGGCGAGATCCACCACGCTGACCGTCGCGGCGTTCAGACCCGCATCGATCGCCGCTTCCCGCAGCCGTCCGATCAAACTCTCGTACATCAGCCGATTCGACTCGTAGTCTTCCGAGACCAGCATGTACTTCACCATGTCGCTGCGCTGGCCATACATCTGCTGCAGCTTGCCGCCGAACATTCCCCGCGCCTGAGCTTCTTCCGCCTCCGCCACGCCGTAGGAATCCTTCGCCTGCTGCACGACGCGCACTTCCTGCTGCGCCAGCTGCTGGTCCAGGGTGGCAACCTGGGCCTTCAACTGTTTCACCTGCGGATAATTCGGTCCGTAGACCGGCTCCAGTTTCGCGAGGTCAGCGGCGGCCGTGGCGCGCTGCATGCGCAGTTGGCTCAGCAGTCCGGAATCCAGTCCCAGAGGGGTCAAACCGCTGTCCTGAATCTGGTCATGTGGCATCGCCTGCAACATGTGGTAGCGCGCCTCAGCCTGCACCCGCTGCTCGGTGGCGTCTTCCACCGTCTTCTGCAGGTTCGAGATGTCGCCGACCGCGATGCTGTGCGTAGGATCCAGTACGTTCACGCCCAGTTCATTCGCAAGGTCGACCATCTCATCCTGCGAATGCTGCACCTGCGCGCGCAGACTATCCAGCTGCCCCGTCAGCCATTTGCCAGCCTGATCCGCGGTGCCGTATTGCATGTCAAAGTTCTTTTTGATGAATTCGTTCACGACCGCATTCGCAATGTCGGCCGATAATGCCGGAGAAGGGCTCTCATACGACACCGTGATCATTTGTGACCGCGGAACCGCCTCGACGGTCAGGTTCTTGCGCAGGACGTCCACGACCACGGACTGAACACGTGGATTCTCCAGGCTGCCATGCAACAGAGGCGACTTCGGATCTCCCAGGAACATTGCATTGTTCTGCAACTTCAGATCCGCCGCCACCGCCAGCAGCAGGCTCCTGCTGTTCAGAATCAGCGTGTCGCTTTGAATCACCGTGTCGAGGTCGCCGCCGCCGTTGACGGCTGACGCCAGCGCTGACTTGAGGTCGGCTGTCGCGTTCGGCTGGATCTGTAATTCACCCGTCGCCGTATAACGCTTTCCATGCAGGATTCCTCCCACGGCAAACAGCGCCGCACACCCCAGTGCCATGGCCGCCAGCAGCACGCGCCGTTTTCGGATCACCAGCCACAGATCGGTCAGGGAGATATCTCTGGATTCCGGCGCAGGAGAGACAATTTTGCCGCGAAGTGAGTGTTGCACCAAACCTCTCAGTGTTCAGGGATTCCTGGCGGAACTCCGGATCGATTCGCTTCCAGACAACAACGGCGCGCCACCGTAACTCCGGTGACCGGCTGAATTCCGCAGGCTAGCTCCCAGGTGCAAATGCCGGCCGAGTGGGCGCACGCTTCCTCGCGCACCTACTCCGCTCACGCTCCGTTGCAAATCGTGGCTCAAGTGTAACCCCCTGTTTCTGCCGGGTCAATACAACATTTTCGAGGAAAACGACACCTGCAGCGGCCCACGGCGGTCAAGCCGGACATCTATGCGGATACAGGTTCTCCAGCGGGACCCCGTAACGGCCTCACACTCCCGGCGCGCATCAGCGATGGCACGGCCTCGGCCCGCTGCGGCCGCGCGAACAGAAATCCCTGCAGCATGTCGCAGTTCATGTTGGCCAGCGCCTCGGCCTGTTCCGGCCGCTCCACGCCTTCCGCCACTACCTGCAGGCCCAGACTGTGCGCCAGCGAAAGGATCGCCTCTACCAGCGCACGGGTGCCGTCCGGCTCACACACCCTTTCCACAAAGGAACGGTCGATCTTCAACGTCTCGATGGGCAACTGGTGCAGATGCTGCAGAGACGAGTACCCCGTTCCAAAATCGTCGACAGCAAAATGCACGCCCATCTCCGCCAGATCGCGCATTTGCCTGGCCACGTCTTCCATATTGCGCATGACCGCCGTTTCCGTGACCTCGAATTGCAGGTCCTCCGGGGACGCCCTCAGTTCCGCGAGGGCTTCCCGCACCTGCACGGAGAAATCGACGCGCATGAACTGGAGCGGAGATACGTTGATCGCGATCCGCGGCACTGTGAATCCCTCCTGCCGCCATACCTCGCGTTGCCGGCATACCTCCCGCAGCACCCAGTACCCTACCGGGACGATCAGCCCGCTCTCCTCCGCGATGGGAATGAACCGGTCCGGGCTCACTATTCCATAACGAGGATGATGCAGCCGCAACAGCGCCTCCAGTCCGCACAAACTGCCGTCCACCGCATACTGGGGCTGGTAATACATTTCGAACCCGCCCTCCTTCAACGCCCGCCGCATGAACATCTCCAGTTCATTCGCTTCGGCCGTCGACTGGCTGATCTCCTGCGAGACCAGCGCGAAATCGTTCCCGCCAGATCGTTTCACTCGGTACATGGCCGCGTCCGCGCTTCGCCACAGTTCCGCGGCGTCCGTGCCGTGGTCCGGGTAAAGCGCTACTCCGAAGCTCGCAGTCATATCGATGGGATACTGATCCACCACCAGCGGCTTGCGCAGCGCCATCAGCAAATCTTCCGCGATTTTCTCTGCGTCCGCGGCGCAGGCGAGATCTCCGACAACCGCGGCGAATTCTTCGCCGCCGGATCGCGCCACGGTATCCGCTCCGCGGAGCCGGCTTCGCAGCCGTTCGGCCACCTGCTTCAGGCACAAATCTCCGACCGTATGACCATAGGTGTCGTTGATCTGTTTAAAACGATCCAGATCCAGACAAATCACCGCCGCCTTTTTTCCGTGCCGCTCCGCCGTCGCCAACGCCTGCTCCATACGATCCAGCAGAAGCAGTCGATTGGGCAGCCCGGTCAACATGTCGTGGTGCGCCTGGTACAGAAGCCGATGGTGCAATTGCTGCCGCTCTGTCACATCCAGCGCCAGCGAAAACCGCGCCTTCCGGCCACGAAAGCGGATGCCATGCGATGAAACTTCCACCTGGATACGCCGTCCGTCACGCAGAATGTGCGTCCATGGCCCCGACACCACCACGCTGTCGCGATTGCCCAGATTCGAGATCGTCTGCTCCAGCGCTTCCACATCCTCCGGCGGCCGAATATCCCGCAGGGTCATCTTCCGAAACTCGCTCTCCGTGTAGCCGTACCTTTGCGTCGCCGCATCGTTCACCGTGAGAAACCGCAGCGTGTCCGTATCGAAAATCCACATGGGGTGTGG
The DNA here is from genome assembly GCA_030041515.1 of Acidobacteriaceae bacterium. Taxonomy (GTDB): domain Bacteria; phylum Acidobacteriota; class Terriglobia; order Terriglobales; family Acidobacteriaceae; genus Palsa-343. The sequence goes on from JASHNS010000062.1 coordinate 72,558, forward strand.
ATGGTTCTCAAACATCAGCCGGTACTCCTGAAAGCGGTCGTCAGCCTCCCGCTTCTGCTCTTCCAACAGCGTCAGGATCATGCCGAACGCCACAAAATACACGGGCACGTCCCAAACGGCGGGCGAGATCAGTGCGTGCGGCCGCAGCCAGGCCAGCAGCAACGCCGCCGGAAAAACGGCTCCCCAGGCGAGGAGTCCGAGGACGGCGGCCAGCACTCCAGCTGAGGCGCGAGGAAAATCCTCCCAATAGAGAACTGCATTCAGCAAGAAGAGTTCCCATCCGATGGCGTGAACACTCAGTTCGGGCCGGCCGGCCCGCAAAGTGAGCCACACCATCCAGACTGTTGCGCTGGCGACGATCGTCAACCCCCATCGACGAACGACGCGAGCCCGCGCTGCCTGTGGCAATCGGGGGCCGATGCGCAGAATCGCCATAACGCATGCGGCTTCAACCAGCAGGGCCAACGCCAGCATGACTCCGCGGGGGGCGTTACTCCAGAAGGCTGCGATGCCCACATAAACCGTAGCTGGAACCGTCAGCAGAATTGCCGTTCCTGCAAGCTTCGCCGCTTCCTCCTGAATAAACGATGAGGAAAGCACGAAGCAGGCCGCGCACAGAATCAGCGCTGCCATTTCCGCCCACGCCATAACATCGGCGGCCCCGCGGTTCGCGGTGCCGTACATGCGGAATCCAAAATCAAGGAGGACAAAGAGCCAGCCCAGCAGCCAAAAGCGGGTGCGCCACGTTGCATGGCCGCGGTGAATGGAGCCGAACAGCAGCACCAGCAGGCCGATGATCACCATGTCGAGAAGGGTCTTCTGCATCGTCCCGCGGGCTCTGTGTTCAATGAGCGATGAGTCCGCTTGAGACTACCTCGGCAACCTCCGGCATTCAAGCGATTTATTTGCCGGCGCCCTCTTTGCAGCCAACTGCGCCGACGCGAATTCAACGGCGGTTCGCCTCAATTCCATCGCGCTCGGGCCCTCAGTTGCCCTGCTACACTCCTGGCATGTCGTCAGTACTGCCTCGCGCGGGATCGCGCGGCTTCTTCCTTACCTTCGAGGGACCTGACGGTTCCGGCAAATCCACCCAGCTGCGCAAACTGGCCGCTCACCTTGAAGCAACGGGGCACTCTGTTGTGGTGACGCGCCAGCCTGGAGGCACGCACGTCGGCGATCGAATCCGCGCCATCCTTCTCGATTCCCAAACCGAGAAACTCGCTTCGATGACCGAGCTGGGGCTGATGTTTTCCGATCGCGCGCAGGCCATCGCGGAAGTCATTCGCCCCGCTCTCGACCAGGGCCGCATCGTCCTTTGCGATCGCTACACCGATTCCACCGAGGCGTATCAGGGCGGAGGCCGTCAGCTTGGCAGTGATGTCGTGCTGCGCATGCACGGCATGATGTGCGGCGGTCTCCAGCCCGATCTGACCATCCTCCTGCTCGCTGACTTCGACCGTTCGCTCGCACGTGCGCGCCGCCGCAACGACCGTACCGCCGCGTTCGCACCCAATGAGGGGCGCTTCGAGAGCGAGAACCGCGATTTCCACCGCCGTGTTTATCTGAAATATCGCGAGATAGCCGCGCGGGAACCGGGCCGCGTTTTCGTCATCGAAGGCGACCAGCCCATCGATGCGATTCACCAGCAAATCCTCGCGCTGGTGGATCAGAAGCTTCGCGCGCTCGCGGCCGTGAGCTAAGGCCGGATCGACGAGATCCGGTCGGCAGAAAATCATTCAGCTAAGCGCCCTCAGGCGAAGACTTCGAGGCGAGACACTCGTTGATCGTTTGTTGGCGGATCGGATTTGCGCTGACGGTGGTCATCAGCGAACCGGTTTCTGGCTCCCCTCGCTGTCCGTTTTCGGACACCCGTTTCCGATTTCGGCCACTTCCCCTTCGCAGGGCAGCTGCGCCATTCTTACTAACCTCTCCAAAGTCAAGAGCTTGGCAGCCCGATTGGAATGGAGGAACACATGCAGCTATGCCTGACCAATGGATATCGCTCGCCCAGACATTCGGAAGAAGAAGCGTCGCCGTCAGATCGTGATCGGCTCTATCGTTGCAGTCTTGGTCGCAGGCGCCGCCTGGGGCGTGATGCACCTGAAACCGGCCATTCCGACAGTCGACGCCAGTGTGATCTGGCCCGAGACCGTTAAGCGCGGCGACATGACGGTTCAGGTGCGCGGCCTCGGAACCCTTGTTCCCCGGGAGGAAAGCATTCGCCTCATTCCCGCCCAAACCGACGCCACCGTCGTCAGCATCCGTGTCCTCCCGGGAGCCATGGTCAAACCGGATACGGTGGTGATGATACTGTCGGATCCCGAACTCCAGCAGCAGCTGCTGAACGCACAGCTGGCCGTGAAGGGCGCTGAAGCCGACTACCGCAATCTGCAGGCACAGCTTCAGAACACCCTGATGGGCACCAAGTCCACCGCGGCACAGGTCGACGCTCAATATAGTCAGGCGAAACTCACGGCTGATACTGATGAGCAGCTTTACAAGCTGGGAGTCATCAGCGGCGAACAGGAATATCAGGCCAAGAGCACCGCGGAACAGCTGACCACGCAGCACCAGCTAAGCCAGGAGCAGCTGCAGGTCCAGCAGCAATCCATCGAGGTCCAGCTGGCCTCGGAGCAGACCAAAATCGACCAGGCCAAGGCTCAGTTGGATCTCTATCAAAAGCAGGAGGAGGCGCTCAATGTCACGCCCGGCATCGCGGGCGTGCTGGCTTCGCTGCCCAGTCCGGTTTCGGTGGGCCAGCACATCACCGCCGGGACCTCGGTGGCCGAAGTGATCATCCCCAATCAGCTCAAGGCATCGCTGCAGATCGCCGAGACGCAGGCCAACAACATTCAGCTGGGCCAGCCCGCCGAAATCGACACCCATAACGGCATCGTTCCCGGCCATGTTACCCGGATTGATCCCTCAGTATTGAACGGAACGCGCACCGTTGACGTAGCACTCGATGGGCCCCTGCCGTCCGGGGCGGTTCCCGATCTGAGTGTGGACGGCACGATCGATCTCGCGCAGCTCCACGATGTACTGCATGTGGGGCGCCCGGCATTTGGCAATGCGGACAGCACCATCAGCCTTTTCCGCATTAACCCCGACGGCAAGACCGCTACTCGGGTGCAGGTGAAGGTAGGTCAGGCTTCAGTGACCGAGATACAGATTCTCAGTGGACTCAAGGAAGGGGATCGTGTGATCCTTTCCGACATGTCCCGGTACGACAACACGGACGAGGTTCGTCTCGACTAGTTAAAATCCTCACTAAGTGGAGAGCAGGATGGAAAACAATTCAGCGCTGATTGCCATTGAGGGCCTGACCAAGGTCTTCTACACCGACGAAATCGAGACGCACGCGCTGTCCGGCGTCCACATGAAGATCGACAAGGGAGAGTACGTCGCCATCTCGGGACCTTCCGGCTGCGGCAAGTCCACGCTGCTCTCCATCATCGGGCTGCTCGACACGCCCACGGGCGGCAGCTATATGCTGAACAGCCATGCGGTGGAAAACCTGAACTTCTCGCAGCGCTCGCGCATCCGCAACCAGGAGATCGGGTTCATCTTCCAGAGCTTCAACCTGATCGGCGACCTGACGGTCTACGAGAACGTGGAGCTGCCGCTGACCTACCGCTCCGGGATGCCGGCGGCCGAGCGCAAGCGGCGGGTGCAGGAGTCGCTGGAACGCGTCAGCATGGCGCATCGCATCCGGCACTATCCGTCGCAGCTCTCCGGCGGTCAGCAGCAACGTGTTGCTGTGGCGCGCGCGCTGGCCGGGTCGCCCTCGATCCTGCTGGCCGACGAGCCGACCGGCAATCTGGACTCGCGCAATGCCGAGGCGGTGATGGAGCTGCTCCAGAATCTGCATCGCGAAGGCGCGACCATCTGTATGGTCACACACGATCCGCGCTTCGCGCGCCACGCCGATCGCCAGATTCACCTCTTCGACGGCAAGGTAGTCGCCGAGGGCGAGGCGCTCGAACAGGTTCTCGAAGTGAAGTGAGCGGGCAGCTGCCAGCGGTCAGCCGCCGACAGCAGCCTGTCTGAAATCAGCCACAGCGGCCGAATCTCCGGCAGCCACAGTAGAGTTCTGTGTGCTGGCCGCCGGAAGCTGGCTGCTGACAGCTTAGGAAGATCATGATTCAGCTCAGGCACATCGAACGGAGTTACAAGACCGGTCCCACGCAGACCTGGGTGCTGCGCCGCGTCGGCCTCGAGATTCGCGAAGGCGAATTCGTCACCATCATGGGCCCCTCCGGCGCCGGGAAATCGTCGCTGCTGAATGTCCTCGCCCTGCTCGACGATCAGTGGCTGGGCGAATACTGGTTCAAGGACCAGCCTGTCCACGCGCTCAACCGCCGCCAGCGCGCCGACCTCGCCCGCCGCCACATCGGCATGGTCTTCCAAAGCTATCATCTGCTGGACGATCTCACGGTCCAGGAAAACATCGACCTCCCTCTTTCCTACAAGGACATTCCCCGCCAGCAGCGGCAGGGCCTCGTCGCCGACACTCTCGACCGCTTCAATATTGTCGGGAAAAAGGATCTCTTCCCGTCGCAGCTCTCCGGCGGCCAGCAGCAGCTGGTCGGGATTGCGCGCGCCGTCATCCACTCGCCGGCCCTGCTGCTCGCCGACGAGCCCACTGGCAATCTCCATTCCACGCAGGCAAAGGAAATCATGGAGCTGTTTCGCGAGCTGAATCAGCAGGGCGTCACCATCGTGCAGGTCACACATTCCGAAGTCAACGCCGCTTATGGGTCGCGCGTGATCGAGTTGCGCGACGGCTGGCTGGTGGCCGATACCGCCAATCCCAGTATTTCCGCGGAGGTGAGCGCATCGTGACCGCTCAACGCTGTATGGTGAACACCGTTAGCTTTTCCGTGCTCTTTGCTCTGTGCTCTGTGCTTTGCCTTGCCCAGGCCGCCCCCAGCGCACCGGCGCCGGTTACCTCCACGCAACCCACCATCGCTCAGCAGGCGCAACAGGCGCAACAGCAGCCTCTCGCGGGCCAGCAGGCCTTCCGCATCAGGATGCCGCATTCTCGCAATCCCTTTGCGGCGTACATGCCGTCGACCGCGCCTCCGGTGGATCTGAAGAACTCGCCCCGCCTCTACGACCTGATGCGCGACGGCAAGCTCTATATATCTCTGCGCGACGCGATCGCGCTGGCGATCGAGAACAATCTGGATCTGGCCTATTTCCGCTACAACTTCCCGATCGCGCAGACCGATCTGGCGCGGACGAAAGCCGGCGGCGTGGCCAACGGCGTCGACACCAACATTGTGCAGTCCACACAGGGGGGCGGATTCGGTTCGTCCGGCGGCGGCTCAACCTCCAGCGGGCTCTCCGCGGCCGGAGCCGGCGGCATCGTGACCTCGGCACTCGGCGCCGGCGCAGCCGTGCCTTCGTTCGACCCGTATCTCACCTTTCAGGGCGGCGTCGATCACACACGTTCGCAGGAGCCCACAATCTTCCAATATGGCGTGCCCATCCTTGAGACCAACACCATCGAGGCCTCCGGGAGCTTCAGCCAGTCGTTTCCGCTCGGAACCAACCTTTCAGTCCAATACCTGGGCGACCGCCAGACAGTCAACAGCCCTTACGAGGTCGTCAATCCGCAGCTCTACGCTCAGTTCAAAGCCGAAATCAATCAACCCCTCCTCGCCGGTTTCGGCCTGGCCAGCAACGAGCGATACATTCACATCGCCCGTCGCAACCTCGACATCACCAATTACGCCTTTGAAGCGCAGGTGATCGCCACGGTCACCCAAATCGAGGACATTTACTGGAATCTCGTCGATGCCTATGAGGACGAGCAGGTGAGCGCGCGTTCTCTGGACTTCGCCCGGCAGACCCTCTCCGACGATCAGAAGCAACTCGACCTCCATGCGATTCCCGCCCTCCAGGTCATGCAGGACGAAACCGCCGTCGCCACCAGCGAAGGCAACCTGACCGTCGCCCGCGCCAACCTGCGGCTTTACGAACTGCAGATGAAAAACGCCCTCACCAAGACCGATGACGCCACCATTGATGAGATGCCGGTCGTCCCCCTCGATCTCACCGGCGCTCCCGACCCCAACGCCAATAAGCCCATCGCTCAACTCATCACCGAAGCCGAGAAGTATCGTCCCGAGGTGCACGTCTACCAGGAGCAGGCCCAGATCCAGCAGGCGAACCTGAAGGGCGTGAACAGCGAACTGCTTCCTACGCTGAATATGTACGCCTTCTATCTGGGCGCAGGCATTGGCGGCCCCAAGGATCCCTATTGCGATCTGGGCATTGCCAGCAACGGGGTGAACGAGTGTGCCAGTGATCTGCCCACCGGCTTCGGAGGCATGTTCGAGAACACGTTCAATTACTCGTCGCCGGAATACCAGGTCGGCATGACCCTCAACATCAATTTGCGCAACCGCGTGGTGAAGGCCGACCAGTTCCGCGCCGTGCTCCAGTACCGCCAGAGCCAGATCACCTACGAGGAGAACTCGAAGAGCATTCGCTTCGACGTGCGCAACTCGCAGTTTGCCCTCGAACAGGCAAAAGCTCGCGTCCAGGCCGCGCAGCAGGCTCGCGACCTTGCCCAACGTACCTTCGACATCACGAAACAGGAACAGCAACTCGGCGCCAAATCCAGCTATGACGTTCTCTCGGCCGAGAACCTCCTCGCCCAGGCGGAATCCGCCTACGACGACGCCGAAACCAACTTTGAAAAGGCGAAGGTCGACATTGACCGCGCCACCGGCGAAACGCTGCAGATCACCGGCGTCTCCATCGACGACGCGAAATCCGGCGTCGTCACCCACATGCCGTAGAATTCCAGCAACTCAATGAGCTCATTCGATCGAGCAGCAAGCTAAACCGTAAGTCGTAACCCCGAACGTTACTTTCTCATGTCCACCGCCGCCCAACCCGTTCTTGAGACTCGCCGCGAACAGCCTGCGCCGTGCGTGCTGATCGCCGATGATCAGCCACACATTCTGGCGGCGCTCGAGCTGCTCCTCGAGCCCGAGGGCTATCGCGTCGAAAAGGCCGCTTCGCCGGGGATGGTTCTCGACGCGCTCGCCTCCGGCGCATTCGACGCCGTCCTTCTGGACCTGAATTACACACGCGACACCACCTCCGGACGCGAAGGCCTCGACGTCCTCAGCCACATTCGGTCGCACGAGTCCCAGCTTCCCGTCATCGTGATGACAGCGTGGGCGAACGTCGAGTTGGCCGTCGAAGCCATGCGCCGCGGCGCTTCCGATTTCATCCAGAAGCCGTGGGACAACGCGCGTCTGCTGACTATCCTGCGCACACAGATCGATCTCTTTAACGCTGTGCGCCGCGCCCAGCGCCTCGAAGCTGAAAACCGTCTGCTGCGTGCCGAGGGCCTGCCGGAAATGATAGCTACCGCGCCGGCGATGCAGCCCCTGCTGGCCACGATCGCACGCATTGGCCCCTCCGACGCCGCAGTGCTCATCACCGGGGAGCATGGAACGGGGAAGGAAGTCGTCGCGCAGACGCTGCACGCGCTCTCGCCGCGCGCCTCGCGCTCCATGGTCGCCGTCAACACCGGCGCGCTGCCCGAGGGCACCTTCGAGTCGGAGCTTTTCGGCCATGTAAAAGGCGCTTTTACCGATGCGCGCACCGAGCGCATCGGCCGCTTCGAGCTGGCCGAAGGCGGCACGCTCTTCCTCGACGAAATCGCCAATGTTCCCGCGCGGCAGCAGGCCAAATTGCTGCGCGTGCTGGAAACCGGCGAGATGGAGCGGGTCGGGTCCTCGAAAACGAAGCGCGTCAACGTTCGCATTCTTTCAGCGACGAACGCCGATCTGCCGAAAGAAGTCGAGGAGGGCCGCTTTCGCGCCGATTTGCTCTTCCGGCTGAACACTGTCGAGATTCACCTGCCGCCGCTGCGCGATCGGCGAGAAGATATTCCAGCGCTCGCCGCGCATTTCCTCTCCCGCTACGCACAACGCTATCGCAAGCAGGTTCAGGGCGTGGACCCCGCCGCCCTCCAGATCATGCTGCAGTACGCGTGGCCCGGCAACGTCCGCGAGCTCGATCACACCATCGAGCGGGCGGTGCTCATGGCCCGCTCCGCGCTGATTGAGTCCGCCGACCTCGGCCTTTCGTCCTCCGCGCGTCCTTCGTCTCAGGGGTTGGAGGAGATGTCACTCGAATCCGTGGAGAGCATTCTCATCCGCAAAGCGCTCTCCCGCTCCGGAGGCAATGTCAGCCAGGCCGCCGAAGCCCTCGGCCTCAGCCGTGGCGCTCTCTACCGGCGCATGGAAAAGTACGGCATCTAAGCCGGCCACAGAACTTCTGTGCGCTCGAGGCTCCAGCCTTGCCTCTGCGTGCGGGGTGGAGACCGCTGGCTGCCGCTGGCCGAACGCTGTACGCTGATCGCTGTACGCTCCGCTGAGCTCTGTGCTCTGATCGCTGCACATGCGCCGCTCTCGCAAATCCCGGCCACCGCTTACTTTCGAGGCGCGCCTCCGCGTCTTCTCCACGCTGACCGCCATCGTCGTCCTCGGGCTCGCGGGCGCGGTTCTCGCTCTCCTTCACGTTTCCCCGGGACCGATTCTCATCACGCTTGCCATCCTGGCGCTGATCCTTGTTCTTCTCTTCGCCAGCTTCATTGAGAGCGCCGTCCGTCCAGTCCAGACGCTGGCCAACGTCGTCGCAGCGCTGCGCGAGGAAGACTACTCGTTCCGCGCGCGCAACGCCGGCCGCGACGATTCCCTTGGCCAGCTCGCGCTCGAAATCAATGCTCTCGCCGACACGCTGCAGACGCAGCGCGTCAACGCACTGGAAGCGGTAGCCCTGCTCCGCCGCGTGATCGCGGAGATGGACGCACCCGTCCTCGCCTTCGATCAGGAATCGCGCCTGCGCCTGCTGAATCCCGCCGCCGAGCGTGTCTTCACACTTCTCCCTGGACGCGACCTCGGCCGCTCGGCCGCCGACCTCAGGCTACAACCGCTCCTCGATCAGCCCACTGACACCGTTCTGCCCGCAGATGCCCCCCTCGCCAGCGCTTCCGATAAGTCTGCGCGCTGGATGATCCGCCGCGGCACGTTCAGGCAGCGCGGGGTGCCGCACGCGCTCATCGTTCTATCCGACGTCAGCGTCGCCCTGCGCGAAGAGGAGCGCCTTGCCTGGCGCCGACTCATTCGCGTCATCGGCCACGAGATCTCGAACTCGCTCACGCCGATCAAGTCCATCGCCGGCAGCCTGCGCTCGCGGCTGCAGCCGTCGCCACCGCAGAACGGAACGATTGGCAGGGATTTGAATCGCGGCCTCTCCGTGATTGAGAACCGGGCTGACTCGCTCAACCGGTTCGTCCAGGCCTATCGCCAGATCGCCCAGCTTCCCGCTCCGGTGCTGAAGCGGGTGCCGCTGCTGCCGCTGCTGGAGCGCGTGGTCTCCCTTGAAATTCGCCTCGACGTCCATCTACTCGCCGCGCCCGACATCGATCTTCTTGCCGATCCTGATCAGATCGAGCAGCTTCTGATCAATCTCGTCCGCAATGCCGTCGAAGCCGCAACGCTCAGCCACGAAGAGCTGTCCGCTGCCGAAGACGAGACGCCATCCCTCTTCGGTGAGGCAAGCGCACCGGTTTCGTTTGCGGCAACAGCTGCGCTTCGGCGCGCGCCTGAGGTCACGCTGCGCGCACTCGTTGACGGCGAGTTGGCCGCCATCCAGATCGAGGACAATGGCCCCGGCCTGGCCAATCCCGACAACTTATTTGTTCCGCTCTATACGACGAAGAAATCCGGCTCTGGCGTTGGCCTCGCACTCGCCCGCCAGATCGTCGAAGCTCATGGCGGCGAAATCAACCTGCGCAACCGCACGGACGGCCCCGGATGCCTCGCGGAAGTCCGCATCCCCATTGCGGAACGGAAGGAACAGGAGCGAGTTGCTGGTGGCTGGCAACCAGGTACCAGCAACTAGGGTGTATCGACATAGAGGCATGGGCGACGGGCGTTGCGGGCGAAGATCCGGTCGGACGAGGCGAGGCCGCAGGCCGTGGCGGCCCACCGTCAAGACCGACAACAAAGTACGGCCGGATTTTCTCCGCAACCCGAAGGAACGGCCGTCCCTGTATGTCGATACACCTGACTCGTTCAGAACGCGTACGCGAAGCCCAGGGAGAGAATCGGATAGAACCGCGCTGGGTTGGCGTCATTCTGAAGCTTTTGCTGCTGGGCGGTGATGTTGGCCTGCACGGTGGGGTCTGACGCGATCGTCCGGCAATTCGCACCGGTCGAATCACACACGGAGCCGGTCAGATCCAGCGCGACCTTTGGATCGCCGA
>JASHNS010000063.1 GCA_030041515.1 Acidobacteriaceae bacterium
CAGCGCTCTGCGAATGGGCACCGCAAGTTTGGGCAGATTCGCCAGGATGTCCTGCTTGTTGGCGACCCGGATATCCGACGACGCGAGCTCCTCGCCGTTCTCGGCGTCCAGAGCAACCGCCGAAATGTCGTATCCGTCGCCGCGCAGAGTGATCATGCCCGTGATCACCTCGTTGATGCCCTGACTCATGGCTACCAACCGCGCTGACTGCTCGTCGAGCTGGTCTGAGGGATGAGGGAGTTTCTCCGCCAGCTTGCGCGCATCGATGCGGCTGAAGACGTTGACGAAGCTTGCGCCTTCGAGGGCCTCGCCGAGCATGGGTTCGATCGTGTTGTTCAAGAGGGGATCGCCGGTTTGATTGTTAAAGTCGGCGATCAGCACCGACACCGGGGCGTGCGGCCCTGATTTCGCGGTCTGTTTCGATCGGACGAGGAACCAGGCGAGGCCGCCGGCAAGCGCCGCCACCAGAACGCCGCTGATGGCGAAACGCGTCCATGGAATCTCTCGAATGCGGTTCATGCGCATTCGCAACGTCGTCGCGGAGACCTTTTTCCCTTCGCCTCTGCCTTGCCACGCGCGAAGATCCGCATCCAGCTCCGCTGCGCTCTGGTAGCGATTGGCCGGGTCCTTTTCCAGACATTTGGCGACAATGTTGCTGAGCGAGCCGGGGATGTTCTTATCGATATCCACCAGCGGCGGGGCTCGGTGCTGCGTGCGCATGAGCAGGCTGGCGATCGCGCTCTCCGCATAAAAGGGCGTCACTCCGGCCAGCAGCTCATAAAGGATCAGCCCCACCGTGAAGATGTCGGAGCTGGCCTTGAGCTCCTGGCCCTGCGCCTGCTCCGGCGACATGTACTCCATCGTGCCCAGCATCGCGCCGGTGCGCGTGAGCCCATCGCCGCCGACGGTGCGCGCCAGCCCGAAGTCCATGACCACGACGCGGCCGTGGCTGTCCCGCATTATGTTGCCGGGTTTCAGATCGCGATGGATGATTCCTTCGCGATGGGCAGCCGCCAGTCCGGCAGCCACCTGCTCCATGATGTCGACCGCATCCGCCACCTCCAGCTTGCGCTGCTGTTTCAGGATCTGATGAAGGCTCTGGCCGTCGATGTACTCCATCGTGATGAACTTGATTCCGCCGGCCTCCCCCAGGTCGAAAATCCTGATGATGTTCCGGTCGGTGACCTGCCGGGCAAGGATCAGCTCCTGCTTGAATCGTTGCAGGATCTCAGGATTACGGGAAAGTTCAGGCCGGATTACCTTGAGCGCAACGTCCCGTTCCAGTTCGAGGTCGCGGGCCTTGTAAACCGCACCCATCCCGCCCTCGCCCAGGCTGGTTACGATTTCATAGCGATTCGCAAAGATGCTTCCCGGCTGCAGGGGCTCGCCACCCGGGAATTCGCTGGTGGCGCCAGCTATGGTGCCTCCCACGGAGCGGATGGCTGTTGCGGCAGCCAAACTGCCCCCAGCCGCGCGTCGCTCCGGGCCCGCTCCCGGAAAAGGAGAAGGGATCTCCCCCTCCGGGCCGTTCAGCGGCGGTAGAGATTGATCGCCAGCCCGTCCAGGCGCTTCTGCGATCGGCTCATTCTCGCCTGAGATCGGCCGAGCAGATACCCCCGTACTCACGACCATGGTCGGAGCTTGCGTGTCGTAATTCTTCCCCTTTGGGTCGTCCATCCCTGATTCGCCCATCGCAGTGGCTGGTTATGCAGATCTTCTGAGGGAAGCTGCTTCCCCCGCTTTCCCCTGAGGCAAATACTTCAGATCGAACCCCCACCGCCTTGAAGGAGGTGGGCTATCACGATAAATGCAGCCCCGCTTGCGCTCCGGTCCGCCGACATTCGGTCGACGGATTTCTCGTCGTCTCTGCGGACCAGCTCCCTTCGCCCAAAGGCGAGGAATTTCAACCACCCCGATGGACCCGCCCCAACTGGTTCCATGCCTGCCCCGCGCTCCAAAGCATCTGGTCTGCGGCGCCGTCGAAATGCATCCCGGGCCCTCGGCCGAAACCGAGAAACTGTCTGCGAAACCAGATCTGAGCCGCGAAAGATTCTCAGTAGTATACGCTTTCGATCAAACGCCGGTCCCTATTGAGAAATCGGCCGGTATCCACTTAATTCCCTGTCCCATCCGTCGCCACGCCGGTGCCTCAACCTGCTGCGGTTGGGTGGCGCGTTTCAGACCAGTTCACAAAACGCAGGCGCAATTCCCCTGGTTTCCGGAACCTAATCCCGACTCGTTCCGATTCGCTTTTCTGCTCTGATTGAACTTTATGAAAACGGCCCGAGGCGAAATTCGTAGCTGGGCGCCGCAATTCGCATCTTGCCGGAGCCGCTGAAAAGCCGATCTTCCCCGGCAACTCTCCGCAAAAAGTTACGACAAATTCTTACGACGGAGAGTTCTCAACGAAAGGCGACCATAAGCTACTGGTTCTATTTTGCCATCCGGCGGGCCAAACTCGATATGCTGATTTTGCGTCAGCCTGTCGGGAACCATGTCTGTATTAACAGAACGAATCGAAGAGATAGCCTGCACCTGGCTCTTGAGGTCGATTTCGACCTCATCATTCTCGATGTCATGCTTCCTGCGCTGGACGGATGGCAGGTGTTGTCGCGCCTGCGCGGCGCAGGCCGCAAAGCCCTGGTGCTCATGCTCACCGCGCGGGACGCGGTGCACCACCGCGTGCAGGGATTTGAGCTGGGGGCGGACGATTATCTCATTAAGCCCTTCGCATTTTCTGAGCTTCTCGCCCGAGTGCGTTCGCTGCTGCGCCGCGCTCCTCCCCGCACGCAGGAGACGCTGCGCATGGCCGACCTCGAGATCGACCTGCTGCGCCACCGCGCGACGCGAGCCGGCCAGAGGCTGGATCTGACAGCGAAAGAATTTCTGTTGCTCACGCTGCTCGCGCGCCGTGCCGGCGAAGTGCTCTCCCGCACCCTGATCGCCGAAATGGTCTGGGACATGAACTTCGACAGCGACACCAATGTTGTCGACGTCAACGTGCGAAGGCTGCGCAGCAAAGTGGACGATCCTTTTCCCCGAAAGCTGATCCACACGGTTCGCGGGGCCGGCTATGTTCTCGAAGTGGCCGCATAATGCGCCGGCGGCATCGCGCCTGCGCCGGACGCTGGCGTTTAGACTGGCCGCCGCCTACTCCCTGGTCGGGCTCGCGCTGGTGCTGCTCGCCACGGCCAGCCTCTACTTTGTGCTGCGCACAGAGCTGGACAAGAGCACGGAACAGTTTCTGGCCGACAAACTGCACGTGGTGCGCACCATCCTGCAGGAGCGCCCCAGCGATCGGGATGCGCTGCGCGAAGAGATCGAGCTGGAAACCGCTGCCCGCCGGTACCAGCAGTTCTACATCCGCCTGCTCGACGATCATGGCGTTCCGATCCTGACGACGCCCGGGATGGCCGACCAACTCGATGTCGCGGAGCTCATCCGTCGCACCCGGAACCGCCCCGAACACTCTGTTTCGATGACGGGGCTCCACGGGCGGCCCTTCCGCGTCGCCAGCGCCATTGCCTGGGCAGCCTTCTCGCCGCCTCGCGACGATACCATTCAGATCGCGGTCGACGTTTCTCAGGAAGAAGGATTGTTGCGGCACTACCGGTTGTGGTTCTGGGCGATCCTGCTGGCCAGTTCGATTCTGTTCCCCCTGCTGGGGTACGGGATTGCGCGCCGCGGCATTCGCCCCGTCGAGGAAATCGCCGCAACCGCGCGGAGAATCACCTCGACGAACCTGGGCGAGCGGATTCAGGCCGAAGGCTATCCTTCCGAGCTGGCATCGCTGGCCGGCACGTTCAATAAAATGCTGGAGCGTCTCGAAGAATCCTTCGAGCGGATCTCGAGATTTTCGGCCGATATCGCGCACGATCTGCGCACGCCGGTGAATAACATCCGCGGAGAGGAGGAGGTGGCTCTGGCGCGAGCACGAACGGTGGACGAATACCGCGAGGTGATCGAGTCGACGCTGGAAGAATCCGTTCGGCTTTCGGAACTGATCGGCGATCTGCTGTTTCTTGCCCGTGCGGAGCGTCCTCTGACGGAACTGCGGCGCGAACGCGTCAACGTCGACAGGTTGCTGAGCGTGGTTTGCGATTACTACGAGGCGTCTGCTTCGAACGGCGGTATATCGCTCGTCACCAACCAGGACGCGGAGCCGCTCACCGCGGAACTGGATCGAGCCTTGATGTTGCGGGCGGTGAGCAATCTCGTCGCAAACGCCATCGCCCACACCCCGACCGGAGGGCGAGTGACGTTGGCTGCCAGGTCCGAAGACGCGGCGACTCGCATCGAGGTCTCCGACACCGGCAGAGGCATTCCCGCCGAAGCCTTGCCCAGGGTCTTTGACCGTTTCTTCCGAGTCGATCCCTCGCGCTCCTCTGCCTCGGGTGGCACGGGCCTCGGTCTGGCCATCGTGCAGAGCATCATTACTCTTCACGGTGGCCAGGCCGAGATCACCAGTCAATTGGGCCAGGGAACCTGCGTCGCCTTGCGCATCCCGCTCACAGCAAGCTGACAGGATCAACGGACCGGTACTCGGGATTTGCGGTTCTCCGCTGTTCTTCGAGGACTGGACCATGCCGGAACGTCAACCGATATCGCGAAAAGTAGCGGACGATGATCGGGACCTGCTCAAAGCCCTGCGAATCCTTGGGCGGGTCATCGGCGACTGAGGGTCCAATACGGAAGATCGGGCGCCGGCGGTGCAAACCTCAGTCAGACAGCGATCTGATTAACGCCCCTCGGCGGGCAGCGTTGCGCGCAGGGACTGTAAGCCATCAGCATGGGCGATCAAGCGCCCGTCGCAAAGAATCTCAAAGCCTTTACCGCAGTGATATCGTTGGCCCGTTCGGTCGTAGAGGATGGTCAGCAGGTGTCCGTGATAGGGCAGGCCATCCAGGGCAAAGTAGCTCCATGTGTTGGGTGGCAGAAGAGGGTGCACGACGACTTCGTTTCCGGCCTGTGGCCTCAGCCCGATCAAACCGGTGATGATCAGATCGGCGTAGCCCGAATGGTTGTAATAGCGGCCGCGGTTTTTCGGCAGCGCGTGCCGGGCGAGAAGAATGTCGCGGGCAATCCATTCTCCCGTGTCGGGATCGAGATCCTCATCGATCCACGGAATGATTCGGCCACCGCGGAGACGAAGGTGCTGAGAGTGCGTATAGGTGCTGAGCAGGCGGAAATAGTCGTTTCTGGTCATGACCGTCTGGGCCGGCCCGTTGAGCAGATTCGCCAGGGCAACCAGCGTCTGGGTTGTGGCATACGGCCATGATGGACCGTTCCACAGGCACTCATGATGCACCTTATACCGGAAGCGCGGACTGCTGCGCTCCGCGGTGGTCGGCCCGTACGCGCCCGCGAATCCATCCGGAAAGAACAGGAACTTCCACGCCACATCGTGCTGCGGAGGTGGAATCTCGAAGTACCAGGGGATGTAGCCGATCAGCTCGCGCACGCCGGACCACCCCGATGCTGCGTGCCGCGCCACCGTCTCGTAAAACTCATCGTGCGGATTCCACAGGTGGCTCTCGATCAGCCCGCGCAGCCGGGCAGCCTCAGCCCGGTACTGGGCGGCAATCTGCTGATCTCCCGCCACGGCTGCAATCCGCGAAATCGCCATGGCATCGCCGTACATATAACTGTTGATCGTCGGCCGGTAGCCGGTGCCGCTGATGCTGTCCTCCATCCCGTCGCGATCGTCGATCTGCCAGAAGAGGCCGTTCGCATCCTGGTGCGTTGCCTCCCACGCATGGTAGTTCCGTTCGAGCGCCGGCAGCAGGCTGACGGCCAGGCTGCGGTTTCCCGTCGCCAGATATAACTGATACACGGAGTCTGCCGCCCAGAAACTGTAGCGGCGCGGCTCTCCGTCGGGGCCGAACCAGAAGCGCGTGTAGTCGTCCACATATACCGGATCGCGCAGCCACCGCGCCTCTCTTATATGGTGGCCCGCGGCGGCGTCAATGGCATTGAATTTGCCCGCCCACGGAACGTCGTCGAGGAATTCGGTGATCACGTAACCGTCGGGCGTGCGCTCGAGATGCTTCTGGAACGCATACCAGCGGAAATAGTAGATCTGATTGATCTCCGCGTCGGGAGTGTCGAGCCACGGAATGTTCCGTACGAACCACTGCCACGGCAGCGGCGGAGCCGTGCCCAGCGTTTCCCGCTCATCGCGCGCAAAGCCGGTAAAGTAGTGCCGAAAATTTCCCGGCTCCAGTACCGACACCAAGGCCCGATCCTCGGCCCGCACTCCCGGGTGAAATGCAGCTGCCAGGGCAACGGCGAGGCACAGCCGCCTGGCGCGAAGTTTTACGGGAGTCATCATGCGGGCACGAACCCGAGGTCTTCCCCGTAGTGGAATGCCAGCCCGATCTGCTCAAAATGGTCGTTCCGCCCGTTGTACCAGAGCATCCAGCGGCCGCGCGAATAGACCGCGAAAGGCTTGTAGCAGGCGTCCGCATCCCATCCGCCCGGCGTCGGGCGAATGATGGGATTCCCCGCGTTCCTGACCCAACCCGTAATTCCGTCTTTCGACCGAGCCATGCCGATCTGCGCGTGATCGATATCCCGAAAGCCGATGTAGAACGCGTAATACCATCCCTTCCAGCGCAGAATCTGCGCCGCCGTCACCCGGTTCTTCTCCCACGGATACCGGGGATCTGCCTGCATCACCGGATTGGCCGAGTACTTATCCCAGTGCAGTCCGTCTCGGCTGGTGGCATAGCCGATGGCATTGGGCTCGTACTGCTCGCCGCCGGAATACCACATCTTCCATACCCCGTCGCTGCCGTCCCACATGACATCCGGGCACATCACGGCTACGCCTTCCCACGACGCTTCCGCCGACAGCACCGGTTGCGACGATTGCCTCTTCCACGTCCTGCCGTCGGAGCTCGTCGCGTACCCGATCCACGATTTTCCCTTGGCCTGCCCCGTGTACCACATGTGATAACCGTCATTCCGGCGCACAACGCCGGGCCGATTGATGTCGTCTTCCCATCCCGTTTCCGGACGAGGTCCCAGCACGATCTCCGGCGGACTCCAGTGAATGCCGTCGCTGCTCTCTGAAAGAGCGATGCTCCGCTTCGGGCGCCAGGACAGCCACATCCTGTACACGCCGCGCTCATACCCCACACATACGTCGAAGCAGGTTCCGTATTTCCCTCCCAGCACCGGATCGCCGGGAAATTTGACCCAGCTGCTTCCGCCATCGCCCAGCTGCCGCGCAGCGTGTGATAACGACGGTTCCAGCCCGGCGGCGGCCAGCATGAGCATCAGCTCTCTTCTATTCATAGGTCACGCGATTTCGATCCTCTGTTGCCGGGGGAAAGAGCGGACAGACAGGTCCCGGCGCAGAACCCTGTCCATCGCCGATGCGCCGCAAAAGCAAGCCGTGAAAACCCGTCCCGGATGTTCACGGCCTGATTGACAGCGCAGGAGGCACGTCTCAGAATTTGAAGTGCAGAGACAACTGTAGGTTCCTCGGCGCATTAGTGCTGGTGCTGATGATGCCGAACCCCTGTGTGTCCGGTCCCACCGTATTGTTGTAGTCCGGAGCGTCCAGCACCACATGGTTGAGCACGTTAAACGCCTCGAGCTGGAAGCCCAGCTTGTAGTTCTCGTAGAGTGTGAACTCCTTGTCGAGACTGGTGCTGAAATTTTCGACACCCGATGCCGGACCCTTGAAGACGCCATACGTGGCGTCTCCGAGGAACAGCCTCTGTCCCTGGCCGGGAATCGTGGCGACAGTGCCGTTGATAACATCCTGATCCGCTCTGACAAACTTGCTGGGGTCAAGCCAGCTCACGCCGATCTCGCTGCCGCCTGAGTAGACCGGCGCCTTTCGACTGCTGAGCAGCGCCCCGCCCCCCACATAATTCGCATTGCAGCCGGCCGAACTGAAATCGAACTGCGCGCAGTCGTAGTCGCCGATGCTGCCATACGGGCCGGTGCTGGCATTAACCGTCGCCCCGAGAGCCCAGCCGTCGACGATGTGGCGCGTCAGCCAGGAATCGCCGGGCAGGCCAGGCAGGTTGTATCTCAGGGCCAGAGCCATCGCATGAACCGTACCCGGGCTGTAATAATCGAGGGCGCAGTCCGCTTCGTAGCGGCAGCCCTGCTGTCCGGTGCTGCTGCTGAACGTATAGTTTCCCAGCAGGGTCAGGCCGTAGGAATATCTCTTCTGCACTTCCACCTGGAGCGAGTTATACATGGAGTTATAGTCGGAGAAGAATTCGCTGATCCCGTTAAAGCCGGCGGGATAATACGGCTCGCGGGAAAATATATTGGCAGCGTCGTTCGTGCTTCCTCCCGGAACAAAGCGAGGCCAGTTGAGATTGTGCTGCTCGCTGAGATGCGTTCCCCTGGTCGCCACCCACGCGGCGGAGAAAACCCACGTGTTGATCGGCTCGATCTGGAACTCCAGATTGAACTTGTGATACTGACCCGCGTTGTATCCCGGCGCCATAGCCTGGGTTGACAGAGGGGAGGGAAAAACAAGGGTATCTGCAGCCGGCGACCCCGCGGTCGGAACTTTATAGGGGAAGGGTACGCTGCCATACTGGGCATAAGGCTGCGAGAGATCCAGCCCCGGCCCCTGGGCGGGCGAGTAATCCACGCCGAAAGGCGCCTGTGTCGTATAACCGTTGAATCCGAGCGTGGTCAGATAGTCCGTATATTCGCCGTAGCCGCCTTTGAGCGCAGACTTACCATTTCCGCGTATATCCCACGCGAAGGACACTCTGGGCAGGACGTTGTAGCGGTCGCCGGTTAGGTTATTCGGGATTCCGCGGTCTCCAATGGTTACCAGTCCGGTAGGAGCAGTCGGGAAAACGGAAGACTGCTCTCCGGGAACGAAGGTGACGAATGCATTATTGGTTGGGCGCAGTCCGTAATAAGGTTCCAGCCGCGCTCCGGCCATGACGGTCAGACGCGGCTTGAGTTTGATCGTGTCCTGAACATAGATGTCGCGGGCCGGGTAGTTGATATTGAGGTTTTGCGTGCTGTTTTGGTAGAAGCCTGCCCCAAATTGCCCCAGAGGACCACCGTTCAGCATCATGTCGGCGATGCCGTTGCCGGTGCCGCCGAAAACGTTGTCAGAGTCGTCGAACCACACGTCGGCTCCGGAATCGTAGGTCTGCTGGAATATTTCGTGGAAATTACGAAGCTCAAATCCTGCCTTAATCGTGTTTTTTCCCTTTGTCCACGTGAAATTGTCCGTGATATCCCACGTGAACTGGGTCATGGGATTGACGTACCCATTCCAGATATCCACGCCCATATTGCGGGGAGTGGAGATCTCCGCGATGTCCGGGGCCAGGGTATCGCCGACTGCATTAATTCCGGTATTGGATGGGTTGACGACTCCCGTGC
This sequence comes from Acidobacteriaceae bacterium, assembly GCA_030041515.1. Classification (GTDB taxonomy): domain Bacteria; phylum Acidobacteriota; class Terriglobia; order Terriglobales; family Acidobacteriaceae; genus Palsa-343. The sequence goes on from JASHNS010000063.1 coordinate 9,379, forward strand.
AGGGAGCGCACGTATTGGTGACGGAAATCTCTGTTTGGGTGATGCCCAGAACGAAGTTATTCAACATCGAGGGCTTAATTTGATAGGTGTCATTGACGGCCCACACTTTCGTCTGGATCGGTTCGCCCCAGGTTGCACCTGGGTTGGGGTATTGGGTCGCCCACGACGCCTCGCTGAACTCGTCATACATGTCCTGAAAGGTGGGATTGTCGTTATACCAGTAGAGGCTCCCGAAGACACGATTCCTGCTGCCGAGGTTCTCGTCTACCCGGACCACCCAGGTCTGGATCACGCTGACATCGCTGGGATTCCACGTAAATGTATCGATGCCGCTGGTGGGGGCGGGCATAATGGCAGTTCCGCCCGAGGCGTTGAGAGACTTTCCTATGGGGCCAAAGTCGGATTGGGGAATCACCGGCATGGGGGTCCCGTTGACAACCGGAACTCCGTCAGGGGAATTGGTGAAGTCGCCGGTTCGTTCGGCGTTGGTAATGGTCTGCCCGGTGGTCGTGGACTGTTTCGACGTGCTGGTGCGCTCGTAAGAAAGGAAGAAGAAAGTCTTGTTTCTTCCGTTATAGAGTTTGGGAAGCCACACGGGTCCGCCAACGTTGCCTCCGTACCACTGCTGGTTGAAGGGCTGCCGGGGTACGTCCTGAAAGTTGTTGGACCAGGAGTTGGCATTCCATGCGCCATTCTGCAGGTAGGTCCAGAATTCGCCATGGATCTGGTTGGTTCCGCTTTTCAGGGTAGCCTCAATTTGCCCGCCGGCAGCCTGCCCCACGGATGCATCGGGGAGGGCCGAGGCCACACTGAATTCGGCGATATTCTCCTCCTGGGGATAATCGGTGGCTGCCGAGCCATGCATGTAGTCGTTCACGGCGGCGCCATCGATGTCGTAGTTGTTGCTGTACTGCGACACGCCGTTAAAGGTGGTGACAGGAATGAAGAAGCTCTGGCCGGTCCCGGCCGCCGTTGCGCCCGGCATCAGCGTCTCCATCGACTCCCGGGGGTCGCGCCCCTCCACGGGGATGGCCTCGATCAGCGCAGGATCGATGGTGGTGAGGTTATTGGCGGTCTCCGTGTCCACCATCACCGACGATCCGGATACCGTTACCGTCTGCGTGGCCACGCCCACCCGCATCCTGACCGGCAAAGTGGCCGCTCCGCCGGCGTGCAGGACGACGTCTATGGCCATGAACCTGTCGAAGCCCTGAGCTTCACAGGTGACGGTGTAGGTTCCCGCCTGGAGCGAGACAAACTGATACAAGCCGATTGCATTGCTGGTCGTCCGTGACGAAACTCCGGTGGCGACGTTGTGCACGGTCACCACCGCATTCGGAATCACGGCTCCGCTTTGGTCGCTGACCGTACCGGACAGCGACGCAGAGATGTCCACCTGCGCGTGCAGAGCGGGCAACCACGGCCCCGCACCGAGCAGCGCCAGAACCAGCAGGGCCAGATTGCGGGAAAGGAATGCGATGCAGCGCCGCTTCGCCAGACCTGCACGAACGCCATCGACTGCGCCTGTCTCCATATTGTCTCCAGTCAAAATCGAAACCGATGAACCCACTCGTGCCGTGCGCATGGATTTACCTCTGTGTGCCTATCTGTTCAGCGCGGCGAGGGATGCGATCCGGGGAACGACGGAACTTTATAGAGAGAAGCGCAGGGCGGTCATGATGGCATTGCACCATTCTTGCGTGGTGCGGATGCACCATGGCAGTCTGCGGGGCTCAGCCTGCAGCCGAGGCCAGGCGCCGAGAGGCGGCTGCGGTTGGCGATATATTGCCAGGTGCGCTCGGACTCTTCGGCCGGTTTCCGGGCGGGCGCCCGGCACGCTCCGTTCTGAGCCGCCTCGGGAGTGGAAGCTAACCCTCGCGGTCTGCCGCAGGAGTTGGCTTCCTGCCAGGCAGCATCCGCTGCAGCCGAATCCAGCCGGATGCGGAGCCCTGCCGCACAGCAGCCATGAGGCGTCCCGCAACATTGGTCCGCAGACTGACCTCGGCGCAGACGCTTGTGCCTTTGCCCGGTTCGCTTTCCACGCTGAAGTTGCCCCGCACGGCGCGCATCCTTTCCCGCATGCCCGCCAGGCCGACCCCCTGGGTCCGCAGCGTGCCGGACTTGAATCCGACCCCATTGTCGCGCACCACCAGACGCACGCTGGCCGGGAGATAGTCCAGATACACGTCCAGCGCTGACGGCCGTCCATGCCGTAATGCATTCGCGATAGCCTCCTGGGCCACGCGATAGAGGGTGTCGGTAGTGGCCAGAGGGAGGCGCGCAGCGGTTCCCCTGGTCACGAAGCGCGCTTCCAGCGCACACTCCGTGGTGCTCTGCTCGAGCGCGGTTTGCAGCGCCGATTGCAGATCGGCGCCCTCGGCCAGCGGCTGCGGACGCAGCATCATAATGCTGCGGTGCGCCTCGGAGTGGCTGTGGCGCACCATATCCAGCGCCAGGTCGAGGTGCCGGACCAGCCTTTCGCTGTTGCCCGGGACAATCTTCCTGGCCGCCTGAATCTGGAATGACAAGCCGGCGAAGCTCTGGGCCAGAGTGTCGTGCAGCTGGTGCCCCAGTTTGGCGCGCTCCGCTAGGATCGCCTGAAAGCGGGCTTTCAGCATCTGCACCGCCGCAATGTGTCCCGCGAGAATCAGAGCGGCCAGCAGGATTCCCAGTTCGAGGAGATCGGTGAGGCTCCACCATGGCGGCCCCGCGGTCACCGATATGTCCTGGGCCGAACGCAGCAGCACAGCGAATCCGCCCATGTACCTGGTGTCGCCTGGCCGAAGCGAGCAGATGCCCTGAAGGCGCAGCACCGATCCGGCTTGCAGGGCCGGCAACAGAGAATTTCCCTGCCCTCCGTCGAGGTGAGCGACGAATTTCTGGTGTCCACTCCTGAGAATCAGCCAGGTTTCCCCGTTCCACTTTTTCGTATCGATCAATTCGCCATTCAGTTCGATGAGCAGGTCAGCGAATTTGCCCAGCGTGGCCTCCTCCGCCGTTACCGACAACGGCGGCATCGGAGAGCCGTGCCACAACAGGGCGGCGTGGCTCCCGCTGAGAATCAGCCCGGCTTCCGTTTCCTGCGCGCTCCCCGTAACCAGCAGTTCGTCTCCGATCCTGAGGCCCTGCGCCGGCAGACCCCGGATCGCCGCTCCGCCGGTGGAGTCCTGTATGTACGAAGGATTTCCGCTGAATGTAAGGGTTCCTCGCACGGTGACCATCTCGCCGACCACCTGCGGCAGCGCGGCGATCTCCGCAATGGAGGCGTACGGAGCGCTGCGCGGAGCCCTCGCGGCAGGCGCGGCCTGCAGCGTCATCACAACGGACAGAAACGCGCAAAGTGCACCCATATGCTTTACCTCAGGCGGCTCATGCGCCTGGCTGGCCTTTCAGTGCGGTGACGACGATATTCTTCCACTGCCCGCCGGAGTCATAAGAGCGCAGGCCGATCTCTCCCTGTTTGAAACACGGCGCCAGCTTTACATCGAGCCGGACTACGTCTCGAGCCGCGTCGCGCCAGGAGAGAGCCTTCAGGTCGCAGCCGCGGACCTCGAGGTGAATGTGATACCACACGCTGGGGACGATCGGACTGGGCAGCGGCTCCGCTCCCAGCTCGTTCCACGCGTGATCCGCAACGCCGACCACCAGCGACTCATCGCGAACCCGCAGGCCCACGTAGATGCCGCTGTAGGAATCCACTCCCGGCTCGGCGTCTGAAACTCTGGCGATGATCCCCGCTTCCCCGGTGTTGCTCAGCGCAACATCGGCATCCATTGCATAGTTATTCCAGTAAGGCGAGCCAGTGACCAGTTTGGCTCCCCGTTCGTTCGACTCGTTGACCATGGCGCCGGACTGAACCGTCCAGTTCCCGTCGTACGCCACCCAGCCCGCGGCGTCTCCGCTCGCGAATTCGTCGTGGTAGGGCAGCCCCCGCGTCGGCGAATGGAGAACGCGGAGAACGCCGCCCGTCGCTAATAAGCCAAACGGTATCGCGGCGGCAAAAACGATGAGGTCTCTGATCAGCGGTCGCATGGACCGACCTTCTCGAGCCGGCTGCGCCGACCGGATTGGCCGATGCGCGGTGTGGCCGCGCACGGTTCGTCATTCACTGCCATTCGGTGCCGAACTCTCCCGGGTGAGAAGTTGCACGCTTACCTGGCTCGGCGGCGGAAGAGGCTGCCCGCGGATGCCAGCCAGAGCCGCCTGCGCTGCAAGATAGCCCATTCGATATCCGTCGGCAGTAACCAGCGAGTCGAGTTTTCCTTCCTGAAGGCTGACGGCGAGAAAGAGATCGCGATCCGACCCGATCAGCGATATCCTGCGCCGCGCGTCGGTATCTTCCAAGGCCAGCATGGCGCCCTGGGTGGCATCGGCGCTCACGGCAAAAATCGCTCTGAGCTGCGGATAGCTGCTGATCAGTTCCCGGGTGTTCTGCTCGGCTTCCATAATCTGCACAGCTCCGGGTGTCTCCGCAACCACGCGAATCCCCGGCCAGGCAGCGATGGCCCGAAGAAAACTGTCGGCTCGGGAAAGCGTCTCGGGCGTTCCCCGGTCCATCCCCACAATGGCCGCTTCTCCGCTTCCGTGCATCACCATGGCCGCTCTGGCCGCCGCGAGTTGTCCGAGCTCCTCCTGGTCGGGGGTCACGGATGTCAGGTACGGTCCGGTGGGCTGGGCAGGCCCGGTTTGCACGAACACCACCGGGATATGCCGCTCCGTAAATCCGTTCACCATGGTGGTCACACCCCAGATATTCGTCGGGCCCAGAATGAGCGCGTGCGCGCCGTGCTGCACTGCGTTTTCGGCGATGCGAATCTGCCGGTCCAAGTCGTCCTCCCGCGTCGGACCGTTCCAGTAAATCTGATATCCCGCGGCGCTCGCCGCCGCTTCCGCTCCGCGGCGCATGTCTTCCATGAAGTCTGTCCCGGTGGTGCGGGGAATAAACGCGATCGCCGGCGCCGGTGGAGGCTCCCGCAATGCGGGCAGCAGCGCGGCGAGACAGCCGCAGCCGCCGCCCAGCGCCGCTGCCGCCAGCGCCCGCGCGATCCGCCTCAAGTGGAGTATTATCGGCACGCTCTCCTTTGCAGCCTCCCGTCACCCCCGGTGGGCGCGCTCGCGCCTCGGCCGGGGGTTTATTCCTTCAGCTTCACCAGCCCGCGGCGCAGAGCAATGGTGGCGGCTTCCGTCCGGTCCTTGGCGTTCAGTTTGGAGAGAAGGCTGATCACATGATTTCTGGCCGTGATGTCGCTGATACCCAGCGCCTGGGCAATCTCCTTGTTGGTCAGTCCGTCCACCACCAGCTCCAGCACCTCCTGCTCACGGCCGCTCAGCGTGGAGCGGCCCATGTTTTCGGCGAGGCGCATGGCCAGCGCCGCGGGAATCCGCCGCTTGCCCTGGTGCACGGCTCTAATGGCCTCAATCACTTCTTCCTGGGAAGCGCTCTTCAGCAGATACCCCAAAGCCCCCGCTTCGATGGCGTTGGAGATATCTTCGTCGAACTGATAGTTCGTCAGCACCAGAACCCGGCTCTCGTGGTGAGCGCTGCGCAGTGCGTGGATCACCTCGACGCCGCTCATGTCCGGCATGCGCAGATCCAGCAGCACCACGTCGGGATTCAGCCGCTCCGCAAGCTCCAGGCCTTCTCGTCCGGAGCTGGCCATCCCCACGACACTGATGCCCGATTCACCATCGAGCATGCTGTGCAAACCCCGTCGCACAACCGGATGGTCATCCACGACCAATATCCGGATGCATTCTCTCTCGGCCGTTATCGCCATCGTGCAGCCATCTTCGCGCTCACAACGCGGAAAAGTATAGCAGCAGCTTTCCTGCCCGTTTCGGACATGGTGCGAATGCACTACTCCGCGCGTGGTGCATGTGAATCATTGACGCGCGTTTTTCCTGCCGCATACAGTTTTCTGCACGGTCTTTTCCGCAGTCCATGAAGCCGCTGCCTGGGCCAACCCGACACGTCCGGCATCGCAGCGTTGCCGCTGGCGCGCCATTCCTGTGGCGGATCGGCTGTTGCTGCGCCCTGATCCTGCTGGCCGTGACCGCGCATGGCTCGGCCGCGCTCCTGTACGCGCAGACGGCCGCAGCGCCGGCGCAGGACATCCCGGGCCTGGCTCAGCAGGCTGACGCCGATCTTCACGGCAACCGGCCGGCCGACGCCGCTGCAATCTACCGCAGGATTCTGGCTGACGCTCCGGACAACATCGCCGCCCGTTCTAACCTCGGCCTGGCCTACTATCTCCAGCGGCGTTACTCCGAGGCGTCCGAAGAGTTCCGTACCGTACTGCAGCGCAGTCCCGAGCTCTGGAACATCGTGGCTCTCTGCGGTCTCGCCGAAGCGCAGTCCGGCAAGGATGCGGAAGCGATCGGCCACCTCACTACCGGATTCGACCGGGTGAGCGAGCCGTCACTGCGCATGGCCGCCGGTACGCAGCTCTACAGCCTGCTGATGGCCGCCGGCGATCTGGAGCGCGCCGCCCAGGTGGTCGCGAGGCTGCAGCAGATCGACCCGACAAATGTCGACGTGCTCTACGCCGCTCATCAGGTCTATTCGCTGCTTGCCGATCGCGCGTTTCAGTCGCTGGCACACGTCGCGCCGGATTCGGCTCGCATGTTCGAGTTGCAGGGAGACGAGCTCGCGCAGGTGGGCGATATGCCCGCCGCCATTCTTGCCTACCGGCATGCGATCGTCCTCAATCCGCATCTCTCCGGCGTTCATTTTGCGCTGGGCGAAGCGCTGAGCGCTTCTCGCTCCCTCACCGATCAGGCGCAGGCTGAAGGCGAGTACCGCGAGGCTCTCGCCGACGACCCACGGGACGAGCGCGCCGACTGCCGGCTGGGCACGATCGCCATGAAGCATGCGCAGCCGGGCGCCGCCGTACGCTATTTCGAGGACGCCCTCCGCCTGCGGCCCGACGATCCCGAAGCCAATAAGGGGCTCGGCATCGCGCTCACGGTCTCCGGATCGGTCCAGGAGGCGGTCATCTATCTGAATCGCGCCATTCAGGCCGATCCCTTCGATGAATCCGCTTATTATCACCTGAGCCTTGCGGAAAGGCGCGCGGGCGATGTGCAGGCGGCCAAACAGGCGATGGACGAATTCGTGCGCATCAAGACGAGGAGAGACCACCTCGCGCGCGACTATCAGAACCTGATGAATGCTGCCGCACCCTCGACGCGGAAAGGCGCTCCGGCTCACACTGCCGGCGCGTCCGCCGCGCCCCCGAGTGGACCGTAGCACTCAGCCCCGTGTCTAATTTCCGAAAAGTCTGCATAAAACGCGACGCGAAGCCGAACCTACTGGAGGAGAATCTCCCAACGACAAACGAGCCCGGAGTTGTCTCGCCCACCTCAAATCCACGCCTATGCGAAGCGGCCCGTGTCTCCGGCAGATCGTCGCGAACGAGGACTTCCCGGACCGTCGGCGTATCCAGCCAGAGGAGCATGGAAAGCAGAGGCACCTCTTCGGAAGCTTCGACGATCTGGCTTTGCACGGGAACATCGATCGACGACAGGAGAAAGGATCCGCCGTCGCAGAGGTTACTCTTCTCCTCCGAGATCGATGCGCTTGCGGCCCTGGACAAAGACAGTAGGGCTCGGCTCATAGGTCGCCCGATAGCAGGCGGTCTTCCTCATCTCGAAACCGTTCCACGTGACCTCCCATTTTCCGCTTGCTGTCCTCAACTCGGCACCGGGCGTAGCCAGAACCAACGTCTCCTGAACGCCACGTAGCGCGCTCGCGGCGATGACCACCATGCTCCCGTCGTGCCAGCGGCTGCCGAATCGATGCGGCCGATGACTATGCTTCGCGTACAAACAAGGAGCCGATCGGCCGAGAGGGCCGTTCCCATACATTTTCCGAGCAGGAGCCGATTCCACTCTCCCCGCCGTTCCGGTCCCGGGCTTTGGTAGCAGCCGTTCTCAAAATTGCGGGCACCTGTTGTCTGGGTATGCGACGCGAGGTTGATCCTCACCACGCCGGAAATGTGCCACAGTCGCCGCTCGCGCGAGCGGCTGCTGTGGTTGCCGCAATCGTCGGCGTGCGCGGAGAGCCTACGAGCAACTCGGGGCGCGTGACGGCAAGGAGAGACTTCGCAAACGATGTCGCGAACGAAGCCCCCGCGATCAAGTGCTCAGCAGCCTCGATCTGCCTCACGGATTTCATTTTCGCAAGATTCCAAACACTTCGAGGGCAACCTGCTTGTTCATTACTTCCTCATCAACCAATTCAAATACTCAGGCAATGACTCCATCTCATCGACATGGTCGGGGCCAGAATTGCCGGCGAATCCGATCATGAGGAGCCGGCCCGCTTGTGTTTCGCTCAGCATCTGGGTTCCCATCGGTCCCCACTTCAGAACGGCGTGAGTTTTCAGCTCCCACTGCCGCAGCAGGTAATCCGACGTCTCCGTCGTGCTCGCGAATGTGCCGGGAAATATCTCGGAATGGGTGATGATCAGGCGCTTTTTCCCGGCTATGGCATCGCGTCCGAATTTCACCCATGGTTGCAGGGGCTCAGGTTGGATTTGGGACTCCAGCGGGCCCGGTTTCCCGTTCACATAGCCTGTGTGGACGCCATCGATGCAAAGCACGCGGCTGACGCGACGGTAGGAATCCGGATCGCTCAGAATCGCACCCTCCGCCCCGCAACCCGCACTCCAGCCGCCCAGATCGATTTCGCTGAACTTCACACCGCTCCTGCTCTCGGCCTCGGCAATCAACTTCGAAAACGCAGCTGGGTCTGTAAATAACCTCGCGTAGCGGCTCGATCCTTCCCCCGCGTACACAGTAAGGACAGCCATCCTGGACTCACGCGCCGCAGCCGCTTCCGGCAGCCATGCATTGTTGCTGTGAAAGAAAATGAACAGGCGCAGACTCCTGGCATTTTCGTCGTTTTGCGGGATGAATAAGGTACCCAGCGTGAGTTCTTCGCGGTGGCCGGGTGGCGTTTCTTTGGCCAATCTGGGATGGGCGCGTGTGTGCTCGACCATCGGCGAGGGATTTTGATAGGTGTGCGGTCCCGGCAGGCCATGTTCCAATTGCGGTGTTTGCGCGGCTGGAGAAGAAGCAACCAATATAACGAGAAGACCAGGCCAACCCAGTTTCATCTGCTCACCTCATCCCCTTTAGCGTGCCAGATAACTTATTAAAGGGCCCCAGACACCAGTCGGACTGGATGCCAGACCATCGCCTAAGGAGAGGTGTCACCGGGGCATTCACCGGCGCGCAAGGTTTCAGGGTGCGCCGCCATCCATGCTGACAATAGACGATTGGTCGGACTTTTCAGCGCGGCCAGGAATTCCCTGCGAGCCACATTGAGCCATTCCTGTTGTGCAGCGTGCGAATTCACATTCGACATAACTCCGGCGTTGGGATAGCGCTCCGCAAATTGGCGCGGCAAAGTTCGCCAGAATCGCAATAACCCCGACGGGATGGACGTCACGTCGCCGTTGGGTAGATGAGCCAGTGCCTCCTGACGGGTGATCGGTATCTGATAGGTTGTTGCGTTCGGCTCGTGTTCGATTTCGACCGTCATACCGTTACGGAAGAAATAGTTCTTCCAGGGCGAAAAGTTCATGTTTTCCATCATGTCTCCGCTGATCGGAAACATCAGACCGGAGTTCTCCTCGCCGCACTTCAACACAGTGGCGAAGCAGGCGCTTACGCCTGCCATTTGCTGATGACAGCTGGTCTCGATCCACTGTGCAATGACACTCGGTTGGACGTCGAGTAAGTACACAACGCCGGTGCGCCGGTCACCGGGTGGACCTTCTGTGTAGATACAATGGCGTACCAGGTTCCCCGGCCATCCGAGCATGTCGGAGCCAAGGAGTGGGCATCCGTTCGAAGCGTCCGAAATGGCATACGCGGCCCTCTGCGCCTGACGAACCTCGGCGATGTGCCGGCGCCTTACCGACGAACTTATTAACTGCGGGGTCAGCAGAGATGTAACGGTTTGCCCGAACGCAGGAACGAACCCGTCTGACATGCAGAGCAGAACCACAGCAAAAGATCGGGTTGCGCGGGCAAACCGTTTTAGATTATTCAACGAAAGTCGGCACATCTTCCTTGTGTCCGCCGCTATCCAGGCTGCAGGCAGAACGGTCCAATTTCCCCCCTGCCACCAGCATCCCTGCTTCCAGCCAATTTGTTAAGACCCGCTCTGATACCTACGGGCCCTTCCATCCGCTAAATGTGCCGATTACCGATCCGGATAAATCAGAGCGGCCCGGCGTTTCTCCATGAAGGCTTCCAGCGTCGGCCGCCATCCTTCCGAGATATACTCCGGGTCCTCTCCGGCAGTAATCTGAGCCAGCACCTGCTGGTTGGCCAGCAGAAAGTTCATCTTCTGTAACTGATACTGATCGGGATAGAAGCGGTGCAGCGCCGCGGCGATTTCGACGCCCAGTTCCGGCGAATTGAGCTCATTGCGCGCCGTCACCAGAATTCGCACCGCGCTGCATTGTTGGCCGGCATACGGATACGGCTTATCCGGCGTGAACTCCACCGGATAGAAGCGCACGCCCGGAATATCGCGGCGGTTCAGGTACATGGCGAGAGCCCGGCCATGAATCCACGGCGCGCCAAACTCCTCAAAGGGCGTATCCGTTCCGCGTCCCACAGAGATGTTCGTGCCCTCAATCAGCCCCAGTGCCGGATACAGCGTCTCCTCCTCCACATCGTGCAGGTTGGGCGAGGGATCGACCCAGGAAAGTCCGGTGGAGTCGTACCAGTCGCCGCGCTGCCAGCCCTTCATGGCAACGACCGTGAGCGGCGCGTGCAGATTCAGCTGCTGGTTGTCATAGCGGGCCAGCTCGCCCAGCGTCATGCCGTTGCGCACCGGGATAGGCATGGAATTGACGTAGCTCTCCGGACCATCGGAGACCGGTCCCTGCACAAACGCGCCATTGATGGGATCGGGGCGGTCGAGCACCACGATATCGGTCCCGGTTTTCGCCGCCGCTTCCAGAAAGTAGCGAATCAGCGTTTCATAGGTGTACTCGCGAACTCCGACGTCCTGCAGGTCGATGACGACCGCGTCCAGATTGCGCAAAGTTGCGAGCGATGGATGGCGCGACGCGGCTGTCGTGCCGTACAGGCTGATGACCGGCAATTCGGTGGCTGCATCCGTCGAATTGGGAATGCCGGGCCGGTCATAGGCGCCGCTGACGCCGCTCTCGGGACCAAAGAGCGTGGTCAGCTTCAGCCCCGGCACTGCGGCAGCCGCGTCGTGATAGAGCACGTCGATCGTGCTCCGTCCCTGCGAGTCGACGCCCGTCAGGTTGGTGAGCAGACCCAGCCGCAGATGCCCTCCATGCTCCAGCGCCAGCGCCGCCAGCTCCGCAAAGTGGTCGCTCTCCAGCACGTCGATACCGGTCTGCACGTTGGCATTGCGCGCGGCCCAGCGCCGCATCCCGCTCAGTGACTCGTTGTAGCCCGTAATGTGCGCAGCCAGCGTGCCGCCATTTGCGTGGATGCCGAGCGCCACTGCGACTACATTCGCAATTTCGCCGCGCAGCTCGGTGATGCCTGTTGGGCCGTTCGGATGGACCGCGTTCGCCAGGATGATAACGTAGCTGTCGCTGCTCGGATCAATCCACACGGAGGTGCCCGTGAACCCGGTGTGTCCGAACGATCCCACCGGAAACAGCGTTCCGCGGTTGCTGGAGTAGTGCGAGTCGATATCCCATCCGAAACCGCGCAGCGCTGTTCCAGTCGCAGGCTGTTCCGGCGCCACCATCTTTTCCAGCACGCGGCGTGAAAGCGGAAACTTACTTGGCTGGCCATTCAGACGATCCAGCAGATTCTGTGCATAGACGGAGAGATCGTCGGCGTCCATGAAGAGCCCCGCATGACCAGCCACGCCGCCCATGCGCCGCGAAGTCGGGTCGTGCACCACGCCGCGCAGCATCACGTCGCCGGCGAAGGTGTGCGAGCCAGGAATGCCGGACGCCGCTTCTCCATGCTCCCATTGCGTTGGAGCGATGCGCTGAATCCAGGACTTCGGGGGCAAAAAGCGCGTGTATTTCAGTCCCATGGGCTGGAAGATGTACTTCAGCACATAGTCATTCAGCGGCATGCCGGAAATCTTCTCTACCAGCGCGCCGAGCACGATAAAGTTGACGTCGCTGTACTGGAAGCGGACGCCCGGCGGACGGAGCGGTACGCTATCGAACGCGAGCTGGTAGCCAGCCTGCTTGCCATACCAGGGCTCGATGAGTGGCAGGTCAGGGATCAGGCCGGAGTAATGCGTCAGCAGATCGCGAATCGTGATGTCGCCCTTGCCGTTGGCCGCGAATGCCGGCAGATACTGCGCCACCGGTGCATCCACATTGATCTTGCCTTCCTGATACAGCTGCATCACGGCCGGAGCCGTTGCTATCACTTTGGTGAGCGAGGCCATATCGAAAATCGTGTCGACCGTCATCTTCTCGCGATCCGGCACCAGCGAACGCATGCCAAAGGCCTGCCGGAACACCACTTTGCCGTCGTGGCCCACGATCACCACGGCGCCCGGCAACTTATGGTTCGCGATGCCCTGGTTCACAATCGGAGCGATCGCCGAGAAGTTGTATTGCGCACAGGCTTGCCCGGCAAACAGCATCGTGCACAACAGAAGAGGCCCAACGTTAAGAAAACGGCGCATCCTGAGGGCTCCTTTCGATTGGTACCACGGCGGGCAAACTGTGAGCCTGGTTCGCCATCGTCCGGTAACAGCCGTCGATCACGCCCGACTTCAAGGTGTATGCCTCATAATTGACCACGAAGAACGCAGCAGGATCCGCTTGCGAGCCGGCGCGTCGCTGGCCGGCAGTCCCGCCGTGCGCCGGGACCGTCAGTCAACGCGCGACCACCACTAGGGATACAGCGGTGCTGCAAAGTGGAGACAAACTTGACCTGGCTTCGGCAGGGTTACCCAGGCCATCCCGCCTTCGAACGTGTACGGCAGCATCAGCACGGAGAAGACGGCGACGGATGCGGAGCCCGATGTTCTGTCCTGCGTAAAAGTTGGCAATCATAGCTTGCAACAACTCATAAGGCGAGTCGTGCCGCAATGGCTGCGACTTCCCGAAATGGGGCAATTTATGCCCTCGGGCGTAAGGGTCTAAAAACTCAGATTCAGCGCGAATTGAAGAATACGGGGCTCCACAGTGTCCCCTAGTATGTCTCCGAAGGTGCTGTCGGTTTGACCCGTGTCCGGGTTAGCAAAGCTCACATTGTTGAAAAGGTTGAATGCCTCCGCGCGGAACAGGATGTTTGCTCCTTCATCGTGGAGTTTCAATCCAAAGGTCTTGGCGAGAGAGGCATCGACATCTTTCTGGTCCGGGCCATTCAGAATGCCAGGACTTGAATTGCCGAATCCTGTGGCTAAACCGTCGGCCCCGACCACAGGGTAGCTGCTCGTGAAGCAGCTTGTATTGATGTAGTCATTGAGCTTGCTCACGACGGAACCCGAAGTGACATATTGGCCCGGATGGCATGTCCCACTGAGCTCAGCGAAGTCACCAGCGTCGCCGAGCACATTGTTGCCGTTGGTTCCGCTAACGGTGAGCGGGTCCCCATTCTGAATAGTGATCACTCCGGCGAGGGTCCAGCCGTTGACTGTGCCCCTGAGCAGCGAGTTGCCTGCCCTGAGAGTGGGGAGGGCATAGGCTCCGCTAAACACGAATCGTTGTGGCCGGATGAAGGTGGAGGGGCCGTAATTGCGAGCCAGATCAAACTGGTTGCCCAGCATCGAACCGGCGGTTGTGTCGCCGACTATTTCCTGACCGGTTTGCAGGGCCCTGGCCCATGTATAGGAAGCAAGATACTGAAGTCCATTGTTGAAGCGCTTTTTAAGGCTGGTTTCGAAAGCGTTGTACCAGCTTTGAGCGAAGGAGCCAATTTGATCGAAGCACGTTGGACACCAGCCCTCTATCGGAACGCGATCATCTATATTCGCGACAGTATTGGTCGTCTGGCCACGAATGGGATTTGTCGCACTTGCATATTCCGCCTGGCTCGGAGTTTGGGAGCTGATCAGATGTTCTCCGCGGCTGCCAATATAGCCCACCTCCCAAATCATATCCTTTGCAATCCTTGTCTGCACGTTCAAGCTGTAATGCTGGACCACCGGCGGCCGTATGTTCTGAGCGAATGCGGTAACGCTGCTCACAGTGCTTGGAGAGTAGGGGACAAATGTTGGGAAGGATGTCGGCGCTGGCTCGAAAGGATTGGCAAATGTCAAATTAGGCACTTGAGCCTCCAAGCGCAGATCCGCCCAGGGCTGTTCGAAGATCAGCTGTACTGTCGGCTGGCCGCTGATGGTCGAGTGAAACATGCCGTAGCCTCCCCGCAAAACCACACGATCGCTGCCCGGCACGAGCCACGAGAAGCCAAGCCGCGGATTGAGGGTGTTTTGCCCATCGCCGGTGTAGGCAAGGTCGGTGGGTTCGCGCGTGACTCCCGCCGGAGTGGCATACGGGTAGTTATGACCCACTTCAAAGCCCTGTAGCGTGCCCGAAGCCGGCGGATTGGGGTTCAATGCCGCAAAGTTGGTATTGGCGTTTCGGCCGGCCACCTCATCCATGCCGCCCAGCAGCTCGTATCGAAAACCGACGTTCACGGTAAGTCGTGGGGTTAGCTGAATGTTATCCTGCACATATCCAAAGGGGTTCAAGATTTTGAAATTGCGATCGATGATGCCCGGAACGTCCAGGTTTAGATATATGTTGCTGTAAGGCGTGCCGTTTTCGCCGGGGGCGGCGCCACCAGCTTCCCCAAGCAGAAAATCGGGGTAAGTGAGGAATAAAATTCCGCCGTAAAACTTATAGTCGTCGTACGCGATCTGGTCGAGGTTGATCCCGCCGCCAAACTCCAGCGACTGGCGCCCCCAGGTCCAGGAAAGGTTGTCGACAGCGGAATATTGGTTTTGGACGTTAATGTTCGTCTGCCCATTGCCGCCTAACTGGAATGAGCCGTCGACCCCCAGGACGGGCTGCGTATTGTCGACGGCGAACGCATTCTCAGGAGCATTTACGCCCAGTTGAGACCAATCGAAGGGTTCCTCCTGATTGGTTGCAGCCTGGATGCGGTTATAGCCGACAATTGCCTGGTTAACGAGATGCGGAGTAAAGGTGTAGAGATTGCTGAGGGTGAAATCGCGAAAATGATCTGGATTGTTCGTGCTAAAACCTGGGACCGTACTCCCGCCCAGGCTCGGCTGATTGAAGCTCAGCTCCGAGTGGCTGTTTACGAAGAAGAATCTCTCCTGCCAGATGCTCTTTGCAGACTGGTTCCACTCCATATTGCCCATGTACTGATCTTCGTTAAATGTGCATGGATCGCTGATTGTCACGGTGCCCGCAGCAGCAGGATTGGCGCCGGCGGTGACAATTTGCGGGTTCGGTATCAAATACTGGCCCTTAGCATTCTTCAAGTTCAAAGCGGCAATAGCCTGTGGGGCAATGTTCGAGCCGTCGGCCTGGATTACGTTCGCGTCGTTGGCGCCAGGTCCCTCATATCCCGATTGCCCGGCCATTAGAGCTCCGATGCCCGCGGCGGTGCGATTGGTGTTTGTAAGAGCTGGTTCTTTGAAGGTGGTTAAGCACTCCGATTCGTCAAAGCCGTCCGCCTGCCGCGTTCCCTGGTAGGCAACAAAGAAAGTGGCCTTATCAGCCACGATCGGGCCTCCCAGGGTGAGACCGAACTGATTCTGCTGCAAAACGGCACGGGGAGCGCCCACCTGGTTGAGAAAGAAGTCGTTTGCATTCAGGACAGTGTTGCGGAAAAATTCGTAGCCGCTTCCATGAAACTGATTCGAACCAACTTTGGTGACGACATTCACATTTGCGCCGCCGTTGTGCCCGTAGGAAGCATTGTAGGGGACGGTCTGCACATTGAATTCCTCAATGGTATTAGGGTTGGGAATAGGATTTTCGCCGCTGAAGCTGGCGCTCCCTTGAAGGTCGTTGGTCCCGATGCCGTTCATTTCAAAGTTGTTGTCCGTTACAGAGCTGCCGACGGCCGAGAGCGATAATTGGCTGTCGCCGCGTCCAAGTTCGGTGGCATTCGTAACCTCGGTACTCACTCCAGGAGAAAGACCTATAATCTGGACGAAGTCCCCAGTCACAAGAGGAAGACTCTGGATCATCTTGCTGTCTACGACAGATCCCAAACTGGACGTCTGGGTTTGTAGCTGCAGGGCAGATGCATTCACCTGGACGGTCTGGGTGGCGCTGCCCACCGCGAGAGCTACGTTCAGCGTTTCCACTTCCGATACGCTGACAACCTCATTAGTATAGCGAGCCTCTTTGAAGCCGCTTTTCGTTACGGTGAGATTATAGGTGCCGGGCAGTAGCAGGGCGGCTGTATAGCGCCCGTCGGACGTGCTGCTGATCACATAGGTCGAGCCGGTGGCGCTGTTCGTGACCCTGATCGTTGCGCCGGGAACAACGGCGCCGGTCGGATCCGTGACCACACCTGCGATCGCCCCGGTGCCTGCGCTCTGTGCAAATCCATAAACTGCGCCGAAAAGGAGAAGTGCAGCGACTGTAAGCCGAAGAAAACGCCTCATTGGATCGCCTCCGGGGAAATTGCTGGCCACGCAGCTCTCTAGATGGGTTTTCTAGAGGAGTGGTGAATTGAACCATATATTTGTAATCAGTGTCAAATAGAGGTCTAGTCTTCTATCACAGTTGCGTGCTGATCCCGGTAGCTGCCTTCCTCATTCCGCCTCCGCTGTGGGCCTGGATTGAGCTGCGCGTTCTGTTTTTGGTACCGAATCAGCCGGCGATGTGGCTGTTCGGCGTCGTCCTGATCTTCGGATCGGAGAGAAAGAATTGTGGTCGGGAAAGATCGTCACCGAAGTGCTGCGCGTCATCCCGGCGCAGGGGAGTCTGGCTCTGATCGCTCCGGGCGTGGGCGCGGGGGCTCGGCGGCCTGGCTGCGGTGCCGTGGCTCCGCCGGCTGGGGAATCCGGAGACGATCTATCTTTCGGCCTCCCTGATTCTCACCGGTATTCTCATCGCTCTTGCCGGACGAAGCCTGCAGGCGATGATCGTCTCCATGACCGTGATTGGGTCTGGAATCTCCGTCATTTATCCCGCCATTCTGGGGATAGCAGCCGATCGCTTTTCCGGAGAGACAGGAACCACGTTCGGCGCCATTATTGCGTCGGGAGGGCTGCCGACTCTTCTGTGGCGGGCTACGCTTTCGGTTATTGCCGCTGCGCGTGTTATGGATTCCAGCGGCCTCCGCATCCTGATTGCAATTGTTCAGGCAAAGACTCGGAGCCGGGACCGCAAGCGCACGCACAAGGAGAGTTACGTTGAGCGCTGTGTTGTTAGCGCAGGATCATTGCGGCAGGTCTTTTAAATAGTGGTTGAAGAAGCGCGCGCCGAGAGTGTAGGCGGTGATCCAATCGCGGTACAGCAGAAATCCATGAATTTCGTTGGGGAAGACGTGCTCCTCGAAGGACGTGCCCTGGGCGCGCAGGGCCTCGGCCAGGCGGACGGTGTTGGCGAACTGCACATTGCGGTCGTCGTCGCCCTGGATAAGCAGGACGGGGGACTTCCAGGTTTTAACGGAAGCGAGTGGCGAGGATTCCCACGCGAGGTTGGCGACGGCGGGATCGGCGAGGGGATTGTAAGAGCCCCAGTTCTGAAGCTCGAGGTTCCAGTCTTCCACGCCGTGGAGGTCGACGCCCGCGGCAAAGAGATCGGAGGCACGGGCCAGCGCGAGCGCGGTGAGATAGCCACCGTAGCTTCCGCCCCACACGCCGATGTGCGCGCCGTCGACATCGGCCCGGCTGCGCAGGTAGAGCCCTGCGCCCCCGACGTCGTTGAACTCACTCGCGCCGGCGGCGCCGTAGTTGAGGGCTTCGCGGAAGTCGAGACCGTAGCCGATCCCGCTGCGGTAGTTGACAGATAGGACAATGTAGCCGAGGCTGGCAAGGTACTATTCATGGCATAGGCATCGGAATAGTAATCCATGTAATGCCAGCCGAGGAGCATCTGGCGCCGCGATCCGCCGTGGAAAAAGACGACGGCGGGAAGACGTTGGCCCGCGCGATCCGTGGCGGGCAGGAAGAGCTAGCCGTGAATCATCATGCCGTCGGCGGCGGAGAAGATAACCTGCCGCGGGACGACAAGCTTCGAGGCGGGAAGTCGGCAGGGATCATTTGCGGAGCGATGCCGTGCAGCGTGCCGCTGCGGGCCACGATGGCGGGGCGAAGAGGCAGGCGCGCATCGGAGCGCAGAACGGCGACCGTACCGTTGGGCGCGAGCACGGGGATGACTTCAAGTCCATCGCCGTGGGTAAGCTGGCGGGGTGAACCGCGGTCGACGGAACCCTGCCAGAGATGGCGGCGGTCGATATCGTTCTGGTTGGAGGAGTAGACGAGGGTGCGGCGGTCGTGGCTGAAGGTAACGTAATCGACGACGAAGTCGCCGGGGGTAAGGTCGGTGGCCGGCCCACCGCTGGTGGGGACTGAGTAGAGATGCAGCCAGCCCGTGCCTTCCCCGGGGGAAGACGATGCGGTTGTCGGCGGTCCAGAAGAGCTGATGATCGGATTCGGTTCCGTGAAAGATGCTGCCGGGGCCGCCGTGGGCGATCCAGATCTGATGGCCCTCGCCCGTGGCCACGTCGGCAATGCGGATGGACCAGGGAACCCCGGTGCGGCGGGGTTTGAAGGTGACGCCGGAGGTGTGAGGGGGAATGCGAATGAAGGCGATCTGGCGGCTGTCCGGAGACCAGACGGGGTCGATGTCGATTTCCGTGGAGGGGTCGAGGTAGGCGAGCATCTGCGTGGCGAACGAGAAGACGCCGATGAAGGCGTGATCGCCGCGATTGCTGGACCAGGCGAGGTATTGGCCGTTAGGGGACCAGGTGAGCGAGCGTGGCCGGCCGCGGCCATGAAAGAGCTGCGTGGGTTTGGCGGGAGAATCGCGCAGATCGAGCGTCCAGATCTGATCGTCGAGGATGTGGGCGATAGCCGATCCGTTGGTCGAGATGACCGGATTGCGGCCGGGAGCGAGCATGCGCGTGCCGGTGCCGTCGGCATTGACGATCCAGATATCCTGCTGCACGCCCTGGGGCAGCAGAGCTGGATTCGGCGACGGACGCTCCGGAAATTCAAGGTCGCCCCCGCGGACGTAGACGATGTGCTGCGCGTCCGGGGTCCAGGAGATCTCGCCGATCTCGATGCCGTCGTCGGCAACGTCATGGGTCACGCGACGCAGGGTGTAGCCGGAACCCGACGGCTCGGCCACCCAGATATTGCGGTGACCGTCCTGATTGTAGATCCAGAGAAAGGAGCCCCCGACAGGTGCGGTCTCGAGATCGGAGGGGAAGGGCGCGCTCATGACCTGCTGCAGCGTGAACGCCTGGGCGGCGGCGGAATTCCTGAGGATGAAGCAGAGGAAGAGAGCGAGGAAGCAGACAGCCAGACATCGGATCAACGGTGAGTCCTTGAATGCGTGGATTTCCCATTATTCCGATCCGGAGCGCACGCGACAACTCTACGAGTCGCCACCCGACAAATTTGGCGCAGAGCCTCATCAGGAACCGAAAGCCATCCTCATTATTTACACTCGCCTGGTGGAATATTCATCGCGCTCGTGCACGCTGTTAAGGATGTTTCGCCGGCTGTTGTGCCTTCTCACTCTGGCTCCTGCTGCGCTGACTGCCGCACAAAGTCCTCCTACGGTTCAGACGCGCGTCACCGCTGTTCTGCCAAACGGCCGTGAGATTCATCCCGTGGGAAGCTGGATTCCGCTGGCTCCGTATCCATTCGCGATTGCGGTGACGCGCGACGGCAGCGAGGCGGCAATTCCGTCCATCGGGTTTCCGTTCGCGCTGAATGTGATTGAGAATCCAGCATCGGCGGACGCGACGGAGCAGCGGCTGCCCGCGGGCCCCAAGTCCGTTGCCAGCGTTGCAGTTCACGCCGGACTCGTATATTCACCCGACGGTTCCACGCTGTGGGTGGCGACGGGCGACTCTG
The DNA here is from genome assembly GCA_030041515.1 of Acidobacteriaceae bacterium. GTDB lineage: Bacteria > Acidobacteriota > Terriglobia > Terriglobales > Acidobacteriaceae > Palsa-343. Next base: position 29,375 of record JASHNS010000063.1, read on the forward strand.
GCAAAATCCGCGCCTATCGCGCGCGAAACGCGGCCGGTGCACCGTCTCTGATGCCGAAATTTGATATTCCCTTGAACGGTCCCATAGGCGGGAAGAATTACGCCGACAGCTTTGCCGCCACGGTGATCGCTTCGGCGGATGGCAGCACGCTTTATGCGCTCGACCAGGGCAACTGGCGCGTGGTCGTGATCGATGCGCGCACGCACGAGCGCATCGCGTCCATCCCGACTGGTCGTTATCCCTTTGCCCTGGCGCTCTCGCCGGACGGCCAGCGTCTCTACGTTACGAACACAGGGCTTTTCGAATACACCAAAATTCCCGGAGCCGACCCACAGCATCCGCTGGCCACCGGGCTGCGCTTTCCGCCATTTGGCTATCCATCGAGAGCGGCGCGCGACGGCGTGACAATTGACGGCCGGAAGATTCCCGGTCTGGGCGATGAGAACTCGCTTGAGGGCAGCTCACTGTGGACGTATGACGTCAGTGATCCGAGCCATCCGATATTGACGGCGCGCCTGCACCTGGGAGCCCAGATTTCGGAAATTCCGGGGGCCACCGTGGGCGGCTCGGCACCCACCGGCGTGGCGGTGGCAGCTGACGCGGTTTACGTCACGCTCGCTCACGACGACGCAGTGGTGAAGGTGAGTCCGGACGGGCGCTTCGTCATAAGCGAAGCGCCGCTCTCGCCGTTTTCTGAGCCGCGCCTCGGCAGGCGTTTTCGCGATGCCAAAGGTCAGCCTCTGCGCGGGGTGATGCCCAGCGGTGTCGCCGTGGACGGACGCCGCCTTTATGTGGCTGAGTCCGGAATTGACGCGGTCGCGGTGCTAGATGCCGAAACCCTGCAGAGGATCGAGCAGATTCCCGTAGGCTGGAATCCCACAGCCATCGCGCTTTCCTCTGACGGCTCTGTTCTGTACGTAGTGAACAGTAAAGGTAAAGGCGCGGGGCCAAATGGCGGCAGGGGGCACAAGCCGGACACCCCCACTTATATCGGCTCGCTGGAGTTTGGAAGCCTCAGCGTCATTCGTTTGGCCGATCTGCCCGTTTCGAAGGCGCTGACGCAGACGGTGATCGAAGGGAACCTGGCGGCTATAGGCCATGAGCCGAAGTTACCGCACCTTCGCCATTGTTTTCTGATCATCCGCGAGAACCGCACCTTCGACGAGTTGCTGGGCGATCTGCCTGGCGTCAACGGCGATCCCTCGCTGGCCCGCTACGGAATGGACGGATGGGCGCAGGAAGATCTTTCGTTGCGCGATCTGCACGTCACGCCCAACCTGCACGCTCTGGCGCGGCAGTTCGCCGTCAGTGACAACTACTTCGTCGACAGCGATGTTTCTGCCGACGGACATCGCTTTGTCCTGGGTGTCGATCCGACTACCTTCTTCAATACCGCGTGGACTTCGACTTACGGCGGCCGGCGCAGCGGAAGTCCAGAGGCCCCACAGCCAGGACGCCGCGCGATGTTCGGCGGCCCCGATGCGCCCATGCCGGAAGATCTGCCGGAGTTTGGCTCGCTGTGGGAGCACATCGCGAATTCCGGCAAGGGCGTGTTGAATTACGGCGAGAGCTTGGAGATCGAAGGCTCGGATGAGTTGTCCGGCAGCGAGCCGGAGGGGCAGCGTCTGTTCCTGAACGCGCCGCTGCAGCTACCGGTTTTCGAACATACGGACAGAAACTATCCGACCATCAATCTCGGCATTCCGGACCAGAACCGGGTGGCAGAATTCGAGCGCGACTTCCGCCGTCATCTCGCAGCCGGAGACGTTCCAGCGCTCATCGTGATGCGTCTTCCTGACGACCACACGGCCGATCCGCGGCCAGCCGACGGCTATCCTTTCCGCGCCTCTTACGTCGCCGACAATGACCTCGCAACGGGAAGAATCATTGCTTTTCTCAGCCGCACTTCGATCTGGAAGGAATCCGCGGTGTTCGTGACCGAGGACGACGCGCAGGGCGGTGTCGACCATGTGGACGCGCACAGGAGCATCCTGCTGGTAGCCAGTCCCTGGGTCAGGCCTGGCTCGGTGTCGCACCTACACAGCAGCATGGGGTCGATTGTACGCACTATTGATGAACTGCTGGGCCTTGGCCCGCTGAATCTGGAAGACGCGCTCGCCGGACAAATTACGGGCATCTGGGCGAGCCAGCCGCATCTGTGCGTTTACCGTGTGCGGCCATCCGATCTGAGAGTCTTCGATCCCGCCAAAGCGAGGGTGGCCCGGCCGAAAACCGCCGCGCAAGCTGCCGAGCTGATTGACCTGGACGATCCAGCCCGGATTCGCAAAGAGATGATCCGTTCGGCGCAGACACTGCGCCGGCCTCAGCGCCAGGGGAGTGTGCACTGACCCATGAAAGGTATAATTCCGCGAATGAGACTACGGCTTCCGTCGGGCTCCTTGTTGGTGGTTTTCTGTTTCCTCCTCTGCATTCCAGGATTTTCCGCAGTCGCTCAGCAATCCGCTTCTTTCCGGCAGCTGGATGCGCGGGTCCAGGCACTTACTCGGAATTTCAAGGGGAATGTCTATATCGATGCCGTGAACCTGAAGACCGGCGCCAGCTACTCCCTGCATGCAGACGATCCCGTGCCGACAGCGAGCACCATCAAGCTGCCCATCATGATCGAATTGTTTTACGAGGCATCCGAAGGGCGTCTCGACTGGAATCAGAAACTGACGCTTACCGACGCTGAGAAAGTGTCGGGAAGCGGCGTGCTGCAGGAGTTATCCGATGGAGACGAGCTGACCATCCGCGATCTGATGCACCTGATGATCGTGGTGAGCGACAACACCGCAACCAACCTGATTCTTGAAAGAATCGGAGGCAACGCCGTTAATCGGCGCATGAAAGAACTTGGGCTGCGGGAGACCGCGGTCATGCATAACATCATGGAGCCGAAGGTTCTGCCAAGCACGGCCTTTACCCCTGTCCAGATTGGAATGACCAAAATAGGCGCGCAGCCCGGAAACCAGGAGTGGGGCACCGGCAGGAGCTGCCCACGGGACATGGTGATGCTTCTCACCCGGCTCTACCGCGGCCAACTGGTGAGTCCTGCAGCCTCCCAGGAAATGCTGGCCGTCCTCAAGCGGCAGCAGGAGCGCGACGGGATTGGACGGGATATGACCGATACTGTCATCGCCAGCAAGGGCGGCGCTCTCGATCATCTGCGCAGCGGTGTTGCCATTCTGTATTCGCGCGGCGGCCCGCTCGCTATGGCGATCACGGTGAATAATATTCCCGATGTGAACTGGACCGTCGACAACCCGGGAGATATCCTTATTTCCTCACTGTCAGAGGTGCTTGCTCAGGGACTGGCTTCGCCCTGAACAACAGATGGCCCAGAAGGGCTACCCACGATAACAGTCGCTGCCTGACGCCCGCCCCGCCTGCACGAATCCTGTCGAGATACCCATCGTTGAGCTGAACGAATCGTCTCCGCCGACGTCACTGACTGGAGCGCGGGCGTTTTCCCAGCCGTCGCTTTGCGAGGCCCCTGCCGTCAGAAGTGAAGCCGCACCGCGATCTGGATCGAGCGCGGACTACCAGGTTCATAGAGAGACCCGGTTGGGCCGAAGCTCTGGTTCAGCAGGAGCGTGGCCTGCCCAAAGAGCAGATCGGTGACGCCCGGGTCGATGTATCCGAGATCAGAGTGGTTGAGGACGTTAAACGCTTCCAATCACAGCCGGAGGTCAAGCCGTCCCCGCAACCGAACGTCGCGCCGTAGTGCGAGGTTCACCTGCTCATCCCCGAACCCACGCAGCAGATTGCGCCGTCGGCAACCAATGAGCGACACTTATGCAGGGTGAATTCCTGCCCGTGTCGTCCCACGCGGTTGCCGAAACAGAGCAGGCCCCGGCGACCCGTTGCTTCACAGGGGAGAGTGGATGGGTAGTGAGCCTCGGACGGTCAATGAGAGCTTCCAGGTATCGGCTAAGCCTGCGCCAGGATTCACCATAACCCCAACTCCGCAAACCGAGACAGTGAACCGAGGCGACGTCGCCGCCTTCCTGCTTGAATTGAAGTCAGTCAATGGTTTCATGGGAGACGTGACACTGGATTGCTCGAGTTTGCCCACCGGTTCCAAGTGTCTCAATTTCCCGCAAGGGGTGTATCTGGACAAGGAGGCCTTCGCGATATCTGGCGTCCTGTTCCCGAAAACCACGCCCCCCGGAACTTATCGCATCACCTTCACGGGTACTTCTGGTCCCATAAAGGCCACGGCGGCAGCTGATTTCATCGTGAAGTAGCCGACATTGGCGGTCACGATGGAAGAACTGCGGGCAGAGCTGCCTCCGCCTTCGTCGCAACGCGGCACCGATCGAGGAGCCCCGCACCGACAAGGAGAAACACCCCAGTACAGGTCGATGCTACGCGCCGAGTGTAAGCGGCTCGCTCTCACAAAGCAGGCCCCAGGAGCGCCGCGCGCTACACCGCGCAGCATTACAGCCCGAACAGCGCCAGGAGCAATCTCGCCCGCTCGATTCTCGCAAACCCGGCGAAGGTTGGAGCGTCCGACCTTGACTCATCGGGCATCGGCGACTGGAACAGGCAGCACACCGACCGCGTCAATCTCTTCGACCCGGCAAACCTGGGTGATCCGATGCTTTCTCTGCTCGAATCTTTCCTGCACGTCCGACGGAAGCCCGTGTTTGAGGGCATCGGCGGAGACGACTAACCGTCGACTGTTCGATCTGAACTCGTACTTCGCATCAGTCGAGGGGGAGCTTAGTCCGGAGCTCCGCGGACGTCCAATTGTCGTCGTGCCGGTAATGGCCGATACCACGCGCGCTTTTGCCGGCAACTACGAAGCCAAGGACTTCGGCGTGCGCACCGGGACGAGAGTACTGAAACCAACCCCAACGCCCTAGACTGGGTGCAACTTTGGGGGCAACTATTTCCTGCCCCTACACGGGATATGCAGTATTCATGCTGCTATGGACGCATTTGTGGTAGCCGATGGCGCTACCATATTTTCAATAACTTAGCGTGATTACGGCGATTCACCGCTGACGCATCGGGCAATTTTCGGGCAATTTTGCTATTAGCCGATCTCGTGCTTGAGCAATTTAGCGCTGTGCGACACACGCTAAGCATGATGCGCCATGCGACCCCCCACTCCCCGGTAAAAGCGACCCTCCGGCGCGGGAGCCCCCATCGGCAAGATCGAGGTACATAACGAAGTTCGGCCATGCCCAGATAACGTAGCGACGGTATCGGAGGATGACATTGAAGGATGGGCTCATCTTTGCATTTCGTTGACAGGCGGCCAACTGGTGTTTATGCTTCGACCAACTATCCACATCAGGAGATGAGCACTTGAACGTCAAGATTAAGGATTTCGACGTAGCAATGGAGATTAAGAACAATGGTATTGAATTAGATGTGGCCGATACGGATGGTGTCCACCTTGGTGATCTCTACGTTACGAAGACGAAGCTTGTATGGTGCAAAGGAAGAATCAGCCGTGAAAATGGCAAAGAAATCAAATGGGCGGATTTCATTGAATACATGGAAAATTTAGAGGACTAGAGCCTGTTATTAACTTTCGCGCAGGCGGCGTTGCGAGAGAAAACCGCGCCAGACGAGGCGGAGGACGAAGACTGTGGCGGCCCCACTGTCGAGGACGACAACGAAGTATGGCGCGGTTTTCGCCGCAACCCGCAGGGCTGGGGCCAGTTTTCCCCATTTCCGCGTCGCTCGTTGCTCGAAGATTCCCGATATTCGTCGCTCCTCGCTCCTGGAACTGAGAAAAACTGGCTCCCAGCGCCACCCGCGGGAAAGTTAATAACAGGCTCTAGTGGACTGTCGCAGAGTAAACATTACTATGCGTGTTGACGTCTAATGAG
>JASHNS010000064.1 GCA_030041515.1 Acidobacteriaceae bacterium
CGTGGGGATCGGACGACGATTGGGCTGCCCGCGGCGCAGGAGGATCTGCTGCAGGCGCTGGCCGCGACGGGCAAGCCGCTCATCGTCGTGCTGCAAAATGGCAGCGCGCTGGCGGTGAACTGGGCGGCGGAGCACGCGCAGGCGATTCTCGAGGCGTGGTACCCGGGCGAGGAGGGCGGCACCGCGATTGCGGAGACGCTGGCGGGAGACAACGATCCGGGCGGGAAGCTGCCGATTACGTTCTACCGGTCGCTGAGCCAGATTCCGGCGTTTACGGATTACTCGATGGAGGGGCGGACGTACCGGTACTTTGCGGGGAAGGCGCTGTTTCCGTTTGGGTATGGGCTGAGCTACACGACGTTCGCGTTCAACGGGCTGAAAGTGCCACCGGAAGTGTCGGCGGGTGAGCCCATAACGATCGAGGCCGAGGTCAGGAACACGGGCCGCGTCGCCGGCGACGAAGTGGTGGAGCTGTATCTGACGCAGCCGCGTGGGTACGAGACGCCGATTCGGGAGCTGGCGGGATTTCGGCGGGTGCACCTGCAGCCCGGACAGAGTGCGCATGTGGCGCTGACGGTGACCCCGCGTTCGCTGGGGCAGGTGGATGCCAGGGGGAACCGGTGGATTGTGCCAGGAAGCTACCAGGTGAGTTTGGGTGGAGGGCAGCCCGGGGATGCGCCGGGCGTGACGGGTGAATTCACCGTGACGGGAAAGAAGGAGCTGGCGCAGTAGGGACCCAAGCATCGCCTTCTCGGTCGTGCGCCGTCCCTCCGGGACCCTATTTGTTCCCATGCCTTCCCAGCGCTGAAGCGCGCAGGTCCCTCGCTCCGCTTGCCCCATCGCGCCAACGACGGGCGCGACGGAGCCCAAAGCGCTCCGCTCGGGATGACAGGGTAATTTCTATTTGAGATTTCTTTAGCGGTGCAGAATCTCGCGATGCTCATGGGGCTTCTTTGATCAGCTTCGCGGCGAGCACGCCGAGGCCCGCGAGAGACCCGAGGGCGAAGAGCGCGTTCCTGCGCGCGCGCCGGCGGGATTGCCTGCGGTAAGCAACAAGAGCGGCTTCGGGGCGGGAGTCAGGGGGGATGGGACTGGAACTGGCCTCATCCTTTTGTGCCATGCGGATGATTTCGGCGAGGTGCAGGGCGTTGCGGTCCGTCTGCTGCGCAATTTGCGTGCGGCAACTGAAACCGTCGGCGAGGATGAGGGTATTGTCCTCGGCGTTGCGCACGGCTGGGAGCAGATCGTGCTCGCCGATTTTCACCGAGATGTCATGGTGGTCGGCTTCGAAGCCGAAGGAGCCGGCGAGGCCGCAGCAGCCAGAGGCGAAATGCTTCGTTGCGATGCCCATGCGGTCCATGACTTTCTGCTGGTCGTCGAAACGGATGACGGATTTGTGATGGCAGTGGCCCTGGACGACAGCTTCGCGGGCGAGGCGCGGGAGCTTGAAGTCGGGCGCGTACTTTTCCAGGAGCTCGCTGAGGACGAAGGTTTGCGAGCGAAGCTTTTCGGCGAGCTTGTCTCTGGGGAAGAGATTGCGGAGTTCGTCGCGAAAGACGGTAGCGCAGCTGGGCTCGAGGACGACGATGGGCGTGCCGCGCTCGATGTCCCTGCGCAATGCGTGGAGAATGCGCTGGAGATATTGCTTCGCCTTGTCCAGGAAGCCGTAGTCGTAGAGCGGGCGGCCGCAGCAGAGATGGCCACGCGGGACTTTCACTTCAAAGCCGGCGCTTTCGAGGACTTCGACGGCGGATTGAGCGGTTTCAGGCAGGAAGTAGTTGTTGAAAGTATCCGCCCACAGGATGACCTTGCCGCGAGGGGCGCGGCGATTTTTCTTATGGCCGCCGAACCAGGATTTGAAGGTTTGCGGGGCGAACTCGGGGATCTGGCGGGCCTGGGGCATGCCAGCGGCGAGTTTGGCGACGCTGCTGAAGCCAGGCGTCTGCGTGACGAGGTTCACCATGCCGGGCCAGATGGAGGCGAGGCGCGCCCATTGGTCGATGAAGCCGAAGGCGTAGGCGTGGCGTGGGCGGGTGCGGCCCTCCCAGTAGTGGGAGAGGAATTCGGATTTATAGGTGGCGATGTCGACGTTGACGGGGCAGTCGCCTTTGCAGCCTTTGCAGGAGAGGCAGAGGTCGAGCGCTTCCTTGACGCTCTCGTCGCGCCATCGGTTTTCGATGATGCCGCCGTGCATCATCTCCCAGAGGGAGTGGGCGCGGCCGCGGGTGGTGTGGCGCTCTTCATGCGTGGCCATGAAGCTGGGGCACATGGTGTCGTTTTCGGGATCGCCGGCATCTTTACGGCGGCACTTGCCGATACCGACACAGCGCAGGGTGGCGTGGGCCATGCTGCCGCCGTCGTCGGGGAACTGGAAATGCGTTTTGGGCTGCCAGGGGTGGTAGTCGGCGCCGAGCTTGAGGTCCTCGTCCATGCGGTTGGGCTGGACGATCTTGCCTGGATTCATCTTCCAGTCGGGATCCCAGAGGGATTTGTACTCGTGGAAGGCACGTATTAAGTCCGGGCCGAACATTTTGCCGAGGAACTCGGCGCGGGCCTGGCCGTCGCCGTGCTCACCGCTCCAGCTGCCTTCGTGCTTCAGGCAAAGGTCGGTGGCTTCTTCCATGAAGGAGCGCCATTTGCGGATGCCTTCCGCGCTGGCGACGTCGAAGTCTACGCGGCAGTGAACGCAGGCCTGGCCGAAGTGTCCGTAGAGAGCGGGATTGTAGTCGTACTTGTTGAAGAGGGCGCGCAACTCGCGCAAATACGAGCCGAGTTTTTCAGGCGCGACGGCGGAGTCTTCCCAGCCTGGCCAGGTGTCGGGCTCGCCGGGAACAAAGGCGGTGGCGCCGAGTCCGGATTCGCGGACTTCCCAGATGTGATGCATTTGCTTTTTGTCGACGAGCACGCGCATATGCGGCGGATTGCGCTGCTTCCGGAGCATTTCCATGGCGGAGCGGGCCTGGTCGATGGCATCCTGCTTTGCGTCGGCGCCGAACTCGGCGAGCAGCCAACCGTTGCCTTCGGGGAGCAGGTGAAGATACTTGTCGTGGAGGTCGCCTTTCTTCACCATGTTGTCGCGCAGACGGTGGTCGATGCCCTCGAGAGCGACGGGGTGGAGGGCGTCGAGCTCCATGACGTGGTCGGCAGCTTCGTAGATGTCGGGATAACCGATGAGGAGAATGGCCCGCTCGGCTTTGGCGTCGATGAGGCGGACTTTGGCTTCGAGGATGGTGACGAGTGTACCTTCGCTGCCGACGAGGGCTTTGGCGACGTTGAAACGGCCATCTTTTCCAGGCAGCAGGTCGTTGAGGTTGTAGCCGGAGACGCGGCGGGGGATGGGCGGATACTTCTCGCGAATTTTTTCAGCGTAGCGCTCGCGGATGGATTTGAGGCCGGCGTAGATTTGGCCGGTGCGTCCGCCACGCGCAATTTCGCGCTCGAGTTCGGCCTGGTTCATCCAGCCGACGGTCATGCGGGTGCCGTCGTAGAGGAGAATCTCCAGCTCCTCGACGTTTTCTTCGGCTTTGCCTGCCATTTGCGCGTGAGCGCCGCAGGAGTTATTGCCGATCATGCCGCCGAAGCCGCAATGGTTGTGGGTGGAGGGGTCGGGACCCCATGTCAGCATGTTGCCGGTGACACGGAGGGCTCGATTACGGAGCTCGTCGCAGACGGTTCCGGGAAGGACACGCGCCCAGCGCTCGGCTGCGTTGATTTCGAGGATGCCGTTGAGGTACTTGGACCAATCGATGATGACAGCGGTGTTGCAGGTTTGGCCGGCAAGGCTGGTGCCTCCGGCGCGTGAAAGCAAGGGCGCGCCGAATCTGCGACAGGCGGCGACGGTCTCGATGACGTCTTCTTTGGATTTGGGGATGACGACGCCGATGGGGATCTGGCGGTAGTTCGAGGCGTCCATGGAATAGAGAGCCTTGGTGCCGGGATCGAAGCGGACCTCGCCCTCGATGCGCTTCTTCAGCTCCTGCTCCAGCCCGGCTGCATCGAGTGACGCACCGCCGCGGCGCACGGCGAAGGAGCGGGTGAGTTCTTCAGGCGAGATGAGGGGGGCCGGTTCAGCGGACATAAATTCTCCTTACTGCGGTTGGCAAGGTCAGGCGGCAAACTTTTCGGCATCGGCGCGGCGCAGCACAAGGCCATTACCGGGAACGGAAAGGTCGGGGTGCAGCTTGCCATCGGAGAGCCGCGGCAAACCGTCGAAGAACATGCGCTCGATGCGGACGTGGTCGTGGAAGTATTCCATCTCGCTGAACGGGATGGCGGCACAGGCAGCGTGGACGTGAAGAGCGGGCGCGGTGTGTGAAGAGAGGGGAAGATTATTGGCCTGGGCCAGCGCGGCGACCTGCAGGAACGCGGTGAATCCGCCGCAGCGGGTGATGTCGGCCTGAAGGACGTCGACGGCGCCGGCCGCGAGAATGCGCTGAAAGTCGAAGATTCTATAGCCGTATTCGCCCGCGGCGATCTCCATGCGGGCCGGAGCACGATCGCGGACGAAGCGCATGCCTTCGAGGTTGTCGGAGGAGACGGGCTCTTCGAACCAGCGAACGTCGAAGCGGGCGAGCATGTCGGCGTGCTCCAGGGCCTGGCGGGGCGTGTAGGCTCCATTGGCATCGACGTAGAGGCGGACTTTCGGGCCGATGGCCTCACGGGCAATGCGGACGCGGTCCTGATCGCGGTTGGGGTCGCGGCCGATTTTCATTTTCACAGCGCAGAAGTCCTCCTTTGCCCAGTCACCGAGCTGTTTAGCCAGCTGGCGGTCGGTGTAAGAGGTGAAGCCCCCGCTGCCATAGACCGGCGCTGCGTCGCGCACCTGGCCCAGGAGGGTGACGAGGGGAATGTCAAGGAGGCGTGCTTTGAGATCCCAGAGAGCGCAGTCAATTGCGGAGATGGCCATGGAGCAGACGCCGGGGCGGCCCAGGTTGCGAATGCGCTGCCACATGGCCATGTAAGCGGCGGCGGGCGAGAGTGGATCCATGCCGAGCACAACGCCGCGCAGGCCGTTGTTGAGGAGGGCGACGGTAGCGCTGTCGGCGTAGGTATAGCCGAGGCCCTGGCGGCCGCCGGCGTGGACGGTGACGATGACGATGTTGGTGTGATCCCACTCCAGCGTGCCATCGGATTCGGGGGAATCGGTTGGGACGTTATAGCTCGCCACGTCGAAGCGGTCGATGACGACTTTTTCGTGGCCTTTGGGCATCTGTTTTCCGGGTTTGGAGAAGAACAAGGACGAGGCTCTCCGCGCGGCCCTGCAGAGTTCGATGTGGAGGACGAGAGAGGGGGTTATCCTTCGCCGGATGTGGCAACCGGCATCCAAAAGCTTGTTGGAATATTGCAAGAATCACAAGGGAGGGAAACGGTGGGCAATCGAAATCAGGCGGAAGTTGTGGTAATTACAGGTGCATCGGCGGGTGTGGGGCGTGCGACGGTACGGGAATTTGCCCGGCACGGAGCCAGGATTGGACTGATCGCTCGGGGCGTGGACGGCCTCGAAGGCGCACGACGCGAAGTGGAGGCGCTGGGCGGGCAGGCGCTGGCGCTGCCGACGGACGTGTCTGATCCGGAACAGGTAAACGCGGCGGCGGAGCGCGTGGAGCGGGAGCTGGGGCCGATCGATATCTGGGTGAACGATGCAATGACGTCGGTGTTTGCGCCAATCAAGGAAATGACGGGCGAGGAGTTCCGGCGGGTGACGGAGGTGACGTATCTGGGGTATGTGAACGGAAGCCTGGCGGCGCTGAAATACATGCTGCCCCGGGATCGTGGCGTGATCGTGCATGTGGGATCGGCGCTGGCGTATCGAAGCATTCCGCTGCAGGCGGCGTATTGCGGGGCGAAACATGCGGCGCTGGGATTTTTCTCGGCTCTGCGGACGGAACTGCTGCACGACAAGAGCCAGGTGAAGACGGTGATGGTGCAGATGCCGGCGCTGAATACGCCGCAGTTCGGGTGGTGCCGCAGCAAGCTGCCGCGCAAGGCGCAGCCGGTGCCTCCGATCTTTCAGCCGGAGGTGGCGGCGAGGGCGGTGTACTACGCAGCGCACCATCCATGGCGGCGGGAGTATTTCGTGGGCGGATCGACGGTGAAGGCGATCTTTGGGAACAAGGTGGCGCCGTGGCTGCTGGACTGGTATCTGGCGCGGAAGGGCTATGAGGCGCAGCAGTACGACGGACACGCAGATCCGAATCGTCCGGACAATTTGTATGAGCCGGTGGGCGGCGATCATGGCGCCCACGGCGCGTTCGACAGCCGGTCGAAGGATGAGAGCTGGGAGTTCTGGGCGGAGTCCCACTGGCAATGGCTGGCGGTGGGGCTGGGCGTGGGTGTGGGGTTGGCGGGGCTGGCGTGGCAGCGGTTGCACGGCGGAGGGACGCTGAAGAAGGCGGTGCATACAGCGAAGGCGGCGAAGGAGATTCTTCAGGCGAAGGCGGCGTGAGGGGTTCGACTCGTATGGCGCTTCAGAGATTGGAGACGTTGCGGTTCTGTGGAATGCAGGTCCTTCGACTCCGTTGGGGCGAATGCCGCGCCAACTCCGCTCAGGATGACAGACTTTTCTCGATTGTCAGACGCCGCGAGAATTCGAGGAAGACGAGCGCCGCTGGAGAGTAGCCTCCGGGGTCGGGGGTGAACGCGCCGGCAAGAGGATCGAGCTGCTGGTGGAAGCCGCCGTTGCGGCGCATGGCTGCAACCCATTGCTGCATGAGGCGGGCGAGCTCGGCGGATTTGCCGTAGTGGGGCATCCAGCGCGGGGCGCGCAGCGCTGTGAGGGCCTGCGATGCACCGCCCCAGGAGTTCGCTGGAATGGGGCGGACGAACGCAGGGTCGTTGAGGGCGACGGACGGGAACGGGTAGGGCGCCCAAAAGGCGTGTGGATTGCCTACTTGCCTGCTCCAAATTTCATTGAAGAGGCGCTGATCGGGGACATGTTCGCCGAGAACGCGGAGGGTGGCTGCGCTGCGGACGCGGACGAAACGATTGTAGGCGTCGAGGTCGTAGAATGCGCCCTCTTGACGGTCGTAGAGACGATCGAGGATGAGAGCGCGGATGTGCTCGGCGTCGGAGGTCCAGCGGTCGGCCTCGCTGGTCCGGCCCAAGGCCATGGCCATGGCGGCCAGGGCAACGCGCCCGCCATAGACCGTAGCGGATAAATCGGGACAGAGACGCGGAAGGCCGGGAGCTGACGGGCAACGGCGGGCGTCGCCGTCCGGGCAGGTGTTGGGCACGCCGTTCCAGCGGGGACTGTTATCCATGCCCGTGTCGAACGTGCAGAAGCCCTCGCAGAGACCGGTGCCGCGGGTATTGCGGTATTTGCGAAGCCAGAGATCCCAGCGGGAACAGGCAGAGTAGGCCCTGGCAAGGAGTTCCTCGTCGCGGAGGTCGCGAGCGAGATGCCAGGCAGTGGCGGCGATGGGGACGACCATCTGGATCTGGCCGAAGCCGGGGCCGGCGGCTTTGACACTGTAGGGGAGCTGGCCGTCGGGCTTCTGGAGGGCGAAGAAGAGGAGGTGGTTGTTGCGGGCGCGGGCGCGGGCGGCCGGGTCGATGGCGGCATAGACAGCGGCTTCGTGGGGGCCGCATTCGAGCCAGACGCCGTGGTAGTTGCTGCCTTCGGTGAGGACGGGGTGGGGCCAGGAGGGGAGGCGGACCGTATTCGCGCGGAGGGTGGCGAGGGCGGCGCAGTAGAGGGATTCGTCTTCCCCCGTATGACTGGCAGCTGCAGGGTGGGAGGCAAGCGCGCCGAAGCCGGCAAGCGAGCCCAGAACAAACTGGCGGCGATTCATCAGGCTTCCCTACCCCACCTACGATAATCTGTTGGGAGCGGCTGCTGTGGCGGCTGGAGCGAGCGCAAGGCACGTAGTTGCGCCTATTTATGTTGCGGATCCTCTTCGATTTCGGCCTGTTCGGCCTTCTCACTTCCACGATCTTTGCTCTGCTGGCGCTGGTCGGTCTGGTGCGGTTCCGGGCGCGGCGCGAGCAGGCGGCGAGCGGGGCGTTTTCTCCGCCGGTGAGCCTGTTCAAGCCGTTGCACGGGGCAGAACCGAATCTGGAAGCGCATCTGGAGTCGTTTTTCCGGCAGGACTATCCGGAGTTCGAGATTCTGTTCTGTGCGCGGACGGCGGGGGATGCCGGCATGGAGATCGCGCGGCGCGTGGCGCAGCGGCATCCGCAGATTCCGACGCGGTTTCTTTCGACGGGCGAAGATACCTATATCAACGCCAAGGTTTCCTCGATGGAACTGATGGCTGCGGCGGCGCGGCACGATCTCTGGATCATCAGCGACAGTGACGTGCGGGTAACGCCCAACTACGTGCGTGAAGTTGTGGGGCCGTTTGCGAGCGAGAAGGTGGGTGCAGTGACGTGCCTGTATCGCGGCGTGACGTACGGGAACCTGTGGTCGCAGCTGGAAGCCGCGGGGATGAGCGTGGAGATGACCGCCGGGGTGGTGACGGCAAATCTGCTGGAGGGGATGAAGTTCGCGCTGGGGCCGACGATGGCGGTGCGGCGGCGGTGCGCGGAGAGGATGGGCGGCTTTGGGGTGCTGGGGCCTTACTGCTCCGACGACTTTCTGCTGGGCGAGAAGGTGGCGGAGCAGGGCGAGACGGTAGTGCTGTCGCAGCATGTCATTGATCACATCATTCTGAATTTGAGCTTTGCGGCGTCGGTGCAGCACCAGGTGCGGTGGATGAAGTCGACGCGATTCTCGCGGCCGCTGGGGCATCTGGGGACGGCGCTGACGTTCAGCGTGCCGTTCGGTCTGCTGGCGTCCGTGGCGGCGATGGCCATGCACCGGCCAGAGACAGGGCTTGTGCTGCTGGCGTACAGCGTGGCGCAGAGGATGATTTTGGCGGCGGCGATGGCGATCTTTGGAGTGGAGGAGCATCATCCGCTGCGGGCGGTGTTGCTGTATCCGCTGCGGGACCTGCTGGGGTTTGGGTGCTGGGCGGCGAGCTATGCGGACAGCACGATTCTGTGGCGGGGAAGGCGGTACCGGCTGAGCCGGGGAGGGTTGATGCACGCGGTGGGCGCTCCGGAAGGCGAGCAGAGGGAGACGCCGCTGCCGGTGTAGAGAAGGTTGATTCTCGCGGACGCGGCTGCCGCGAATCGGGCATTGCCCGCGAGCCCACCGAGGCCTGAACATAGAGACAGATGAATTCCCTGAAAACTGATTTTGGCGGTTTTTGCACCGCATGAAAACCGCTGTGATGATTGGAGCCGGTCCGGCCGGCCTGACGGCTGCGCTGGAGCTGCTGCGGCGCTCCGACGTACGGCCCATTGTGCTGGAGGCGACGAGCCGCGTGGGCGGGATCTCCTGCACGATCCGGCACAACGGCAACCGCATGGATATTGGGGGGCACCGGTTCTTCTCGAAGTCGGATCGGGTGATGGACTGGTGGACGGAGCTGATGCCGATTGCCGCGACGGAAGACGGCATGGGACTGCATGCGATCCATTACCAGAACAAGTCGCGGACTGTGGCGGCAGGGACTGGCGAGGGCAGCGATCCGGATCTGACGATGCTCGTGCGTCCGCGCAAGAGCCGGATCTATTTCCTGCGCAGCTTCTTTGACTATCCATTGGCGCTGAACGCACAAACGCTGCGGCAACTGGGGCTGTTGCGGACGGTGAAGATCGGAGTCGGGTATCTGCGGGCGAAGCTGTTTCCGCGGAAGAACGAAAAGACGCTCGAGGATTTCCTGATCAACCGCTTCGGGACGGAGCTGTACCTGACGTTTTTCAAGTCCTACACGGAAAAAGTGTGGGGCGTGCCCTGCGATCAGATCAGCGCGGAGTGGGGCGCGCAGCGGATTAAGGGGTTGTCGCTGCGGACGGCGCTTTTGCACTTCCTGAAAAAGACGTTCTCGCGGAAGAAGTCCGGGGACGGCATCGCACAAAAGGGCACAGAGACGTCGCTGATTGAGCGGTTTTTGTATCCGAAGTTCGGGCCGGGGCAGCTGTGGGAGCACGTGGCCGAGCTGGTGCAGGAGAAGGGCGGCGAGGTGCGGATGGGCTGGCGGGTGCGGCGGCTGCACGTGGAAGGCGACCGTGTGACCGCGGTGGAAGCGACGGATGCGCGGGGCCAGACGCATCGGATTGAAACGGATTACGTGTTCTCAACGATGCCGGTGCGGGAGCTGGTGAACAGCCTGGATGTGGAGGTTCCAGCGCAGATTCGCGCCGTAGCGGACGGGCTGATCTATCGGGACTTCATTACAGTGGGGCTGCTGGTGAATCGGCTGACGGTGACGGAGCCGGATGGATCGCCGCTGAAGGACACGTGGATTTACATTCAGGAGCCGGACGTGCTGGTGGGGCGGCTGCAGATCTTCAACAACTGGAGTCCATTCATGGTGGCCGATCCAACGAAGGTGTGGATTGGCCTCGAGTATTTCTGCTACGACACGGACGAGCTGTGGAGGAAGTCGGACGAGGAGATGGCGCGGTTTGCGATCAGCGAGGTGGAGAAGATCGGGATTCTCAAGGCGGAGGACGTGCTGGATACGAAAGTGGTGCACGTGCCGAAGACCTATCCGGCGTATTTCGGGAGCTACGCCCGCTTCGACGAGATTGTGCGGTATACGGACAGGTTTCAGAACCTCTTCCTGGTGGGGCGGAACGGAATGCACAAGTACAACAACCAGGACCACTCCATGCTGACGGCGATGACGGCGGTGGATCAGATTGTGGCGGGGCGGATCAACAAGACGGCGCTGTGGGAGATCAACACGGAGCAGGAGTATCACGAGGAGAAGAAATAGGCCGGCCTCTGGTCTCCCGCATGGAGGCGAAGATATGGGGCCGAAGATCACGTTAACCGACACGCAGGACCCGGCGGTCGCGCAGGCTATGGTGAAGCTGCTGATGGCGTTCAACAACGCCGGGTCGGGATGGGTTTACGATGGCCGGCC
Organism: Acidobacteriaceae bacterium; assembly: GCA_030041515.1. Classification (GTDB taxonomy): domain Bacteria; phylum Acidobacteriota; class Terriglobia; order Terriglobales; family Acidobacteriaceae; genus Palsa-343. The sequence goes on from JASHNS010000064.1 coordinate 10,917, forward strand.
GCTCGTGGTTCAGGTCAGCGATCCGGAAACGGACGAGTTGCTGGGCGGCGTCTGGGGCTCGACTTCTTACGATTATCTCCACGTCGACATGCTGTTTCTGCCTGAGCATTTGCGGCGCAGGGGGCTGGGAACGCAATTGCTGCGGCAGGCGGAAGCCGAGGCCATCCGACGAGGCTGCCACGGGTCTTATCTGGATACCTTCGATTTTCAGGCGAGGGGATTCTACGAGAAGCTCGGCTACTCGGTGTTTGGCGTCCTTGAGGAGAATCCGCCGGGACACACGCGCTTTTTCCTCAGCAGGCGGCTGCTCTAAGGTTCGGTTACTCCCACTGAGTGGTGTGGCGGCGAAGCCACCAGCAGGGTTCGTCGCCGGAGTGGGGAAAGATGGCGCGGACGCAATTCACCGCTTCGGTCCCCAGGTAGTCATATTCTTCTTTGCTGCCCTTGAGCGGGGTGTCGAGGTATTGCTGCACCTGGATGGTCTCGAAGGCATCGCCGTGGCCGTCGTGGATGCGAAAGACGATCCAGTCACCGAGCCAAAGCAGGAGAATGACGACCGCCAGGACTTGAGCCAGCAGGCCCAGCCAGCGGAGCGACTTGTAGATGAGGGGATTCGTAGCGGCCAGGCTCCCTTTTGGCTGGTCTTCGATTCCCTTTCGGGACAGGTCCCGGCAGGATGGATGCATTCTCTCCTGGAAGGACTACCCGGAAGCTTATACCCTATAGAGGCCATGGAACTGGAAGCGATTCAGGAAGCTCTGCGCGAGGCAGGCCTCGACGCGTGGTTGTTCTACGACCATCACCATCGTGATCCGCTGGCGACGGCGATTTTGGGCTTGCCGGAAACCGGGCTGGTGAGCCGGCGGTGGTACTATGCGATTCCGGCTGAGGGCGAGCCGCGCAAACTGGTGCACCGGATCGAGGCGGGCAAGCTGGACACGCTGCCGGGGACGAAGGGGATGTACTCGTCATGGCAGGAACTGGAGTCGGGACTGCATTCGATGCTGAGCCCGTGGCAGAAGATCGCGATGCAGTACTCGCCACGCAACGCGATCATGTACGTCTCGATGGTGGACGCGGGGACGGTAGAGTTGCTGCAATCGATGGGCAAGTCGATTGTGAGCTCGGCGGACCTTGTCAGCCAGTTCCAGGCGGTGCTGAGCCGGGAGCAGATCCAGAGTCACTACGAGGCACAGCGGACGCTGGACGAGATTTTGGCGGAAGGCTTCCTGACGATTGGGAATCTGGCGCGGTCGGTTTCGCCGGCCACGGAATACGAGGCGATGATCTGGTTTCAGGAAGCGATGCGGCGCGCGGGGCTGACGACGGATCATGGGCCAAACGTCTCAGTAAACGAAAACAGTTCCGATTCACACTATGAGCCGAAGGCGGAGGGCAGCCGGCGCATCCGGACCGGGGATTTTCTGCTGATCGATATCTGGGCGCGCAAGGACCGGCCCGGCACGTGCTGGTATGACATTACCTGGACGGGAATCGTAGGGCGGCAGCCCACGGATCGGGAGCGAACAATCTTTGCGATTGTGCGCGATGCCCGCAATGCCGCGGTGGAAGCGGTGAAGGAGGCATTCGGCAGCAGCCAGCCGATTGCGGGATTCCAGGCGGATGATGCGGCACGCGGAGTGATCGAGCGGGCCGGGTACGGGTCGTTCTTCACGCATCGGACTGGCCACAACATCGGGACGGAGCTGCACGGCAGCGGAGCCCACCTGGACAATCTGGAGACGCACGACGAGCGGCGCATCCTGGCGTCCACGTGTTTTTCGGTGGAACCGGGGATTTATCTGCCGGAATTTGGGGTGCGCAGCGAGGTGAATATGATCACGGGGGCGCACGAGGCGAAGGTGACGGGGAAGGTGCAGGAAGAGCTGGTGAGGATCTAAGGGCAGGAATTGCGGGATACGGGTTACGGTTGAGGGCCGGCCCTGTATCATCGAGAGAGATGGCTTCGCGTACGCAGACTCCCGCCACACCTCAGGCCCAGGGCTTCGTCTACTCGGCACTGCTGCTGGGATGGCTGGTACCCGGCGCCGGACACCTGGTGACGAAACACTGGGTGAGAGCCCTGATCCTGTTCCTCGCGATTACCAGCATGTTTGCGCTGGGGCTGGCGATGCAGGCGCAGGTATACACGGCGAATACAGCGGCTCCGCTGGAGATGCTGGGATTCGCAGGGGATCTGGGCGCGGGCGGGCTGTACTTCATTGCGCGGATCTTTTCGCTGGGCCAGCCGACGGTGCAGCTGGTGACGGCCGATTACGGCACGATGTTTGTGGTGGTAGCGGGGCTGCTGAACTTCATTGCAGCGGTGGACGCGCACAATTTGCGCATCGGGAGGAAGGTTTAGGTGCTGGCGCTTTCGCACTTCACCACGGTGCTGCTGTTTGCCACGTTCGCGTCGGTGGTCTTCGCAATCACGCAGCGGTCGACGGTGCGCGCGATGGTTCGCTACGGGGTGTACTGCTGGGTGCTGTTTGTGAGCTCAGTGATCGCGGCCAGCTGGCTGATGTATTTCATCCGGAAGTAAGCGCCGCCCGGCACGGCAAGCGCGCTCCCGTTCATTCGCCGTAGGGTACCCAGATATTTTTCACCTGCGTGGCGTGCTGGAGGAACCAGCGGCCTTCGGCCTGGCTGCGATCAAACCAGTCATACGCGTGGCCATCGTTGGTGAAGACCTGCTTCATGTTGCCGATGGAGGCGGCGCGGACCGCGGTGGCTTCTTCGTCGCTGCGAAAGCACCAGATAGCGTCGATGCCGTCGTGCTCGGCGAGAGTTTTGGCGAGCTCGGCGGGACGGCCGGCGACGAGGTTGACCACGCCCCCAGGGACGTCGCTGGTGTCGAGCAGCTGGTAGGCGTCGCCCTGGATGAGCGGGTAGCGCTCCGAGGGGACCGCGACGACGGTGTTGCCCATGGCGATGGCGGGCAGCACGAGCGAGAGCAGGCCGAGGAGTGGGGCTTCAGACGGAGCGAGAATGCCGATGGCCCCGATTGGCTCGGGCATGGCGATGGTGATGTTGCGGCCTGGCGGATGGTGGACGACGCCTTCGTATTTGTCCGTCCAGGCGGCGTAGGCGAAGATGCGCTCGATGGAGAGATCAGCTTCAGCGGCAGCGGATTCTTCGCCGACGGCGGCGGCGAGACGATGCGCGATCTCGTCGCGGCGCTGGATCATGTTCTCGGCGAGATAGTGGAGGACCTGGGCTCGAGCGTGGGCGGTGGTGCGCGCCCATCCTGAGGCGGCGCGGGCGGCTTCGACGGCGTTGCGGATATCTTTGCGATTGCCGAGGGGGGCTTCGCCGAGCAGTTCGCCGTCTCTGCCGTAGACCGGGAAGGAATAGCCGGAATCAGGCCGAGCCTGCTTACCTCCAATGTATTGCTTAACGGTGCGGTCGATGGAGGCGCCGGCGGAAGCGGGGGCGTCGTCGTCCTCGTTGGCGGTTGCGCTGTCCGAAGCTTTGGCGGGCGCGGGCGGGAGCGTGTGCAGCCACTTCGGCGTGAGGTATTCCAGCATGCCCTCGCGGCCGCCTTCGCGGCCATAGCCGGATTCGCGATAGCCGCCGAATCCGCAGGCTGCGTCGAACTGGTTGGTGGAATTGACCCAGACGACGCCAGCTTTGACCTGCGCGGCGAGATCGAGGGCGACGTTGATGTTCTCGCTCCAGATGCTGGCGGCAAGGCCGTAGACGGTGTTGTTCGCGAGCTCGACGGCTTCGGCGGGCGTGCGGAAAGTCATGGCCGCGAGGACGGGGCCGAAGATTTCCATTTGCGCGACGGTGGCGGTGGGGTGCACGTCGGTGAGAAGCGTGGGGCGGAAATAGGATCCCTTTGCGGGCAGGGGAATTTCGGGCTGCCAGCAGCACGCGCCTTCGGCGACGCCGGCGTCGACCATGCGGCGAATGGTTTCGAGCTGCGCGGGCGAGACGATGGCGCCGATGTCGATGGCTTTGTCGAGCGGATGGCCGACGCGGAGGGTTTCCATGCGGGCGCGGACCTTCGCGTAGAGGGTCTCGGCGACGCGCTCCTGCACGAGGAGGCGCGAGCCGGCGCAGCAGACCTGGCCCTGGTTGAACCAGATTGCGTCGACCAGGCCCTCGACGGCGGAATCGAGATCGGCATCGTCAAAGACGACAAAGGGCGATTTGCCGCCCAGCTCAAGGGAGAGCTTTTTGTGCGTGGGCGCCGTGGCTTTGCGGATGATGCGGCCGACTTCAGTGGATCCGGTGAAGGCGATCTTGTCGATGCCCGGATGGTCGATGATGGCCTGGCCCGTGGAGGGTCCGCCATTGACGATATTCAGGACGCCTGCGGGAAGGCCGATTTCCATCGCCAGCTCGGCGAGGGCGAGCGCGGTGAGCGGTGTGTTCTCCGCGGGCTTGATGACGACGGTGTTCCCTGCTGCGAGGGCCGGCGCGACCTTCCAGGCGAACATCAGCAGCGGGAAATTCCAGGGGATGATCTGGCCGACGACGCCGCAGGCGGTGTAGCCGGGGAACTCGGATTCGAGCAGCTGCGCCCAGCCGGCGTGATGGTAGAAGTGTCGCGCGACGAGGGGGATATCGATGTCGCGGCTCTCGCGGATGGGCTTGCCGTTGTCCATGGTTTCGAGGACGGCGAGACGGCGGGAATGCTTTTGCACCTGACGCGCGAGCGCGTAGAGGTAGCGGGCGCGCTGGTGACCGCTGAGAGCCTGCCACGCGGGGAGAGCCTTGCGGGCGGCGGAGACGGCCGCGTCGACATCGGCGGCGTTGGCGATGGCGACTTCGGCGATGGGGTCACCGCTGGAGGGGTCGCTGGTCTCAAAGTATTCGCCGCCAGCGGGCTTGACCCATGCGCCGTCGATGAACGCATCGAAGCGGCGGTGATGGCGCTCGAGCCACTGCACCGCTTCCTTTGGATCTTCCGGCGCGGCGCCGTATTCCATGGTGTAGAACTTCTCGGCTATGCTCATGGCCTTCCTTCAGAGTTCGACCCTACGCAATCGGGTGACGGTACGTCGCCGAATACCGCCCCGTTACATGATGCTCCAGTTGGCGCTCGATGTCGGCCAACATTCCGCTGGCGCCGAACCGAAAGAGTGACGGTTCGAGCCAGGAGCGGCCCAGCTCGTCTTTCATCATGGCCAGCCAGTCGAGCGATTGCTTTGCCGTGCGGATGCCGCCCGCGGGCTTGAAGCCGACGGCCATGCCGGTGCGCTTGGCGTACTCGCGGATGGCGCGCACCATGGTGAGCGAGACGGGGAGGGTGGCGTTTACCGACTCCTTGCCCGTGGAGGTCTTGATGAAGTCGGCGCCGGCCATCATGGCGACCCAACTGGCGCGCGCGACGTTGCGGAGGGTCATGAGATCGCCGGTGCCGAGGATGGCTTTCATGTGGACGGGGCCGCAGGTGTCTTTGAAGGCGGCCACTTCGTCGTAAAGAGCGTGCCAGTCGCCGTTGAAGACATGGGCGCGGGTGATGACGATGTCGATTTCCTGGGCGCCGGCTTCGAGGGAGCGGCGAATTTCTTCGACGCGCTCGGCGAGAGGCGACAGGCCGGCGGGGAATCCGGCAGAAACGGCAGCGACGGGAATGCCGGAGCCTTCGAGGGCGCGAACGGCGGTTTCGACGAAGGTGTGATAGACGCAGACTGCGCCGACGGTGAGATGGAGGTCCTCGATGCCGAGGGCTTCGACCAGATGGCGCTGGAGCGGGTTGCGGGCCTTGGCGCAGAGACGCCTGACGCGTTCGGCGGAGTCGTCGCCGCTGAGGGTGGTGAGATCCATGCAGGCGATGGCGCGCAGCAGCCACGCGGCCTGTGTTTCCTTTTTGACGGTGCGGCGGGCGGTGTGGGTGAGCGACCGGCGCTCGACGGCACTCGTGTTCACGCGGACTTCCTCGACCCAGTCGAGATTGAGCGGAATGCGGCGGTTGGGTTCGAGCGAGCGCCCGTGGAGGGTAACGGGGGCGGGGTGGGTGTTTTGCGTGGATAGCGCGGATTTCGGGGCCATGGTGTTGCCGCCTGGGCAGAGTGAATAGTTTACCGCCGGGGTGCTGGGGAGTGCACAGAAGGGCGTGGCAGCGATTAGACCGGTCGGCGGCGGATCCGCCCAGGCTTTTTCTTACCGCGACTGCGCCAGGCTGCTGGGCACGCCGTGGCCGTTGCCGTCGAAGTTGGGCTTGCTGGCCTCGAAGCCGGCCATGATCTGCGTGAGCAGATCGTTGACGGTGCCGGGCTGGTTGGGCAGCAGGATGGTGTTCGATCGACCCTGCGTGCCGATATCGCGGAGCGTGTCGAAATACTGCGTGAGCAGGACCATGGCCATGACATCGCGGGCGGTTGAGCCTTCGACGGCGGATTTGAACTGCTCGACGGAGGCCTGCAGCCCCTGAATAATGGCCTGGCGCTGGCGGGCGACGCCTTCGCCCTGGAGCGCTTTGGATTGCGCTTCGGCTTCGGCCTGCTTGACCTTGAGGATCTTTTCAGCCTCGCCGCGGGCCTGGGCGGCGGTTTGCTCGCGCTGCGCGGCGTTGATGTCGTTCATGGCGGACTTGACCTTGGCGTCGGGAACGATGTCGGTGACGAGCGCCTTGAGGATGTTGTAGCCGAACTCGCTCATGACGTCGTCCAGCTCTTTTTTGACGGCGGCGGAGATGGCGGCCTGCTGCTCGAAAGCTTCGTCAAGAGTGAGCGTGGGTACGTGGCCGAGGATGGAGTTGAAGACGTAGCTCTCGATCTGCTTGCGCGGGGAGCTGAGCTTGTAATACGCCTCGAAAACCTTGTCGGAGAGGACCTGGTACTGCACGGAAACAGGAATGGTGACGAAGACGTTGTCCTTGGTCTTGGTTTCGACGCTGACGTCGGCCTGCTGGACCTGGAGATCGACAAAGCGGACAGCTTCCGCCCAGGGCATGAGGACATGGAGGCCGGGCTGGGAGACGCGGTTGAACTTGCCCCAGCGTTCGACAACGCCGGCGGTGTAGGTGCGGACGGTATACATGGTCTTGAGGATGGTGACGAGGATGAAGATGGCGAGGAGCGCGAGGATAGCGAGGAGAATCACAGAGGCAGGTTCCATAACTGGGCCCTTTCTTGCGAGAGCAAATCCAGATCAACGGGTAAGTGGCAACAGTCTACGCCTGGGGTGTGGGGAGGCGTGGCAAAAAAGGGCGAAAATCGCGCGCCGCAATGCAAAACCCGCCCTACTCTGGGTAGAGGAGCACGACGGGTAGTTACAGCAGGAACAACAAACGGCAGAACCTTCGAGTGACCAGCTGCTGGTGGCTCGTTGTTACTAGCCGGTAGCGTCATCCCGGCGAGTGCGCAGCGGGCTCGCCGGGAGGGTGCTACTTCGAGTTGCCCGAACGCAGATCCGGGTTGAAGACTTTCTGCTCCTCGATGGCTGCCTGAGCGGCCGCGAGGCGCGCGGTGAGCAGCCGGAAGGGGGAGCAGGAGACATAGTCGAGTCCGGCGCGATGGCAGAACTTGACCGATTCAGGCTCGCCGCCGTGCTCGCCGCAGATGCCGACCTTGAGATCGCGGCGAGCAGCACGGCCCTTGTTGGTGGCCATTTTGACGAGCGCGCCAACGCCTTCCTGGTCGAGAATGGCAAACGGGTCCTGCTTATAAATACCCTGTTTGAGATACGCGGGCAGGAACTTGTTGACATCGTCGCGGGAGATGCCGAAGGTGGTCTGCGTAAGATCGTTGGTTCCGAAGCTGAAGAACTCGGCTTCGGCGGCGATCTTGTCGGCGACCAGGCAGGCGCGGGGCAGCTCGATCATGGTGCCGACTTTGTAGTCGACGATGGTGCCCTTTTTGATGAAGACATCGTGGGCAACGCTGCGGACGATGTCGGCCTGATTCTTCATCTCCTCAGGACCGGTAGTGAGCGGAATCATGATCTCGACATGCGGGTCAGTGCCGTTCTTCTTCACCGTGGCTGCGGCTTCGAAGATGGCGTGCGCCTGCATCTCGGTGATCTCGGGATAGGTGATGCCGAGGCGGCAGCCGCGCAGCGCGAGCATGGGGTTCAGCTCATGCAGCTCTTCGACACGCTCCAGCATGGCGCGCAGAGGCTTCAGCTTCGAAGACTTCGGAGTTTTCGATTCGAGCTTCGCGATCTGCACGAGAAGGTCTTCGCGCTTGGGCAGGAACTCGTGGAGCGGCGGATCGAGCAGGCGGATGACGACTGGCAGCGAGCCCATGGCCTTGAAGAGCCCCTGGAAATCGGAGCGCTGCATGGGCAGCAGCCTGGCCAGAGCAGTGCGACGCTCCTCTTCAGTCTTCGCAAGAATCATGGCCTGCATGTGGGGCAGGCGGTCCTCCGCGAAGAACATGTGCTCGGTGCGGCAGAGGCCGATGCCCTGCGCGCCGAAGAGCTGGGCCTGCTTGGCGTCGCGCGGAATGTCGGCGTTGGCGAGCACGCGCAGGCGGCGGCGCTGGTCGGCCCAGGCCATGAACTGAACGAGGTCGGGGTTGTCGGGATTGACGGGGATGGTGGCGAGCTTGCCGGCGATCACGCGGCCGGTGGTGCCATCCAGCGAGAGCCAGTCGCCGTCGTGGAAGACCTTCCCTTTCACGCGCAGCTCCTTCTTCTTCTCGTCGATGGTGACGTCGCCCGCGCCGGCCACGCAGCACTTGCCCATGCCTCGCGTAACGACGGCGGCGTGGCTGGTCATGCCTCCGCGAGAAGTGAGAATGCCTTTTGCGACTTCCATGCCGTGAATGTCTTCAGGTGTGGTCTCACCGCGAACGAGGATGACCGAGGCCTTGCTGTCTTTTCGCACGGCTTCGACCGCGGCATCGGCCGTGAAGACGATTTGGCCAACGGCGGCGCCGGGCGAGGCTGGCAAACCTTTGGCGAGAACTTCAATCTTTTGACCCTTCTCGTCGAGGCGCGGAACGAGGAAATCGTAGAGCTGGTTAGGCTCGACCCTGAAAATCGCTTCTTCTTTTGTGATCAGGCCTTCGTCGACCATCTGCAGCGCCACGCGCACGGCCGCCAAACCCGTACGCTTGCCGTTGCGCGTCTGTAGCATGTAAAGCTTGCCATCCTGGATGGTGAACTCGAAATCCTGCATGTCTTTGTAGTGTTTTTCCAGCCGCGTGGTGATGTCGTGCAGCTGGTTGTAAACCTCCG
>JASHNS010000065.1 GCA_030041515.1 Acidobacteriaceae bacterium
ACGCTGAACGGCGTGCTGGTGGTGGTTCCGCTGATGGAGGACGAGGCATCGGTCACGTTTGTGCGGTCGCAGACGGTGCGGGCGCTGAGCCAGGGATCGATTCCGCCGGCCAACGGGCAGGCGATGCTGCTGGGCTGCCGCGATGCGGAGCGGCGGCTGGAGCGGGAGCTGGATCGGCGGCTGGAGGTGCAGCGCCTGGCCCTGCGCTATGCGGCGCTGGCGGAGAAGATGGGAGAGGAGAAGCTGGAGCGGCATCTGGACCGGTTTATGGAGAGGCTGGCGGAGCGAGTGATTCGCGATCAGAGATCGACGAACAGCCAGGACGAGCGATCAGCGGTGAGCGAGCAGCGTACGGACGACAGCGATCAGAGATCGGTGAGCAGCGATGAGAAATCAGTCTCCAGCGAGGAGGGGCCGGCAGGCAGTGAGGCGGCGGCGCGGAGCGAGGAGCCGGAGCCGGTGATGCACCGGTCGGTGTTTCCCAACGTGAAGGAGCAGTGGGATCAGGCGCTCGAGCGGACGGAGGGGAAGATTCTGGAGGTGGTGGCTCCGAAGGAGGGCGAGAGCTGGCACGAGTTTATGCCGCGGAAGAAAATGCGGGAGGCGGCGATTGCCGCGGCGGTGTGAGGGGAAGGGGAAGACCGGTTATGGCCGACTGCGCCCAAAGATCGTCCTACCGTTGAGGGCTTGAAATCTCTCTTTCCGAACCGCAGCGAACTGCCCGAGTGGCACAGCGCCTCAGGGGCTAAAGCCCCTCATCTGATTGGGCGCGTACGGCACGACTGAAGTCGTGCCCTGATACAAAGCGCAGGGTCTAAAGCCCGGCCATGATCGAACCGCTGGTTTGCGGCACGACTGAAGTCGTGCCCTGATACAAAGCGCAGGGGCTGAAGCTCGGCGACGATCGGGGCCGTTTCGGCACGAGTGAAGTTTCGGTGTTCTTACCCATCTGCCCAACTTCGGGCAGATGTGGGGCAACCGGCGGCCCAAGGTGGGGCACCCGGTGCGTTGCAGGTACCGACTTGCTGGAGGGACGGCGGGAGACCATCGATTCCTCATTGGCTGTGGAGTAGACTGTGGAGTGGAGTCGACAATGGGAACAGCCATGGAAACCGTGCAGGTAGTGCTCGACAGGAAGCTGCTGGCGGCGACGGATCGGGCGGCGCGCAAGCTCAAGCGGAACCGGTCCGCTCTGGTGCGTGAGGCGCTGCGGGAGCACCTGCAGAAGCTGGAGACGCGCGGCAAGGAAGAGCGCGATCGCGCGGGCTACGCACGGCAGCCGGAGAACCTGAAGGATGCAAAGTTCTGGCAAGCGGAGGCCGCGTGGCCGGAAGACTAGCGCGCGGGGAAGTTCGTCTTTACTCGTTTGCGCAGCCGGACAAGAAGCGGCCGGTCGTGGTGCTGACCCGGCAGAGCGCTCTCGAGTATCTTTCGCGCGTGACCGTCGCGCCCGTTACCTCGACGATTCGCGGCGTGCCCTCTGAGGTCGTGCTGGGCGAAGAGGATGGCATGAAAGCGCCGTGCGCGGTGAACCTGCACAACACGGTCACAGTGGGGCGAGAGGATCTGGGAAAACGGGTGGCGCAGCTGAGCTCCGCGCGGATGCGGGAGATCTGCGCGGCGTTGCGGTTTTCGCTGGGGTGCGGGGAGGGATGAGGACGGGCTGAGTCCGGGGGTGAAGGGGCGGTGGGATCGGCCAGTCGCGAACTGCGGTCGATCAGGGTGGGGCACCCGGCCTAAACCAGCACCAGGCGCACACGGCGGCCAAGAACCGAGGCGGCGCGTTCGACCGTATCGAGCTGGACCTTGTCGTTTGCGGGATCGAGAAGCCGATCCAGGTGGGCGCGGCTGGTGCCCATGCGGCGGGCCATCTCGCTCTTCGTCAGGCCCTGCTCGGACATAGCCTTTTCCAGCTGCCAGGCGAGAACGCGTTTGACGGCGTAGTTCGTCGCGTCCTCGTACAGGCCTTCCTCTTTGAGAAAGTCGTCGAGGGAAGAGCCGATGTGGGGATTGGGCATCAGAGATCCTTTTGCCGTTTGCGCGCGAGGGCGAGTTCGCTTGCGGGTGTTTTGCGCGTCTTTTTGATGAAGCCGTGCAGCAGGAGCATGTGTCCCGCGGCGACGCAGAACAGGACGCGTGCGATTCGATTGCCTGAGAGCGTGCTGCGCAGTTCCCATAACCCACCTCCTAAAGCCCGGCACAGCGGCATGCCGATTGGCCAACCGAGTTCAACCAGGCGAAGATCCCGGCCCAGGGTCTGACGGTCTTCCGCCGGAAGGCTTTTCAGCCACTCGCGAACGGGCTCCGCGCCGGTGCGTGAACGATAGAACGCAACGGTCAGCTTCTTCAGTTCGTCCACGAGCCCAACCCGTACGGTTATCGTACCTTATAGGGTACAGGGGCGCAAGAGGGTGTTTGGTCGGAGGGCTCGGTGTGCGAAGGCGAGTGATCGGCGTTGGGCGGTGGGAGGGTGCCCAACCTGTCACAAAACGGCGACAAGGCTAGGACGCCCGCAGGGGCTAAAGCCCGAATCTTTAACGGCTGGTTTGCGGCACGACTGAAGTCGTGCCCTGATACACAGCGCAGGGGCTGAAGCCCGGCCACGATTGGGGCCGTTTCGGCACGACTGACGTTTCGTGTTCTCACCCATCTGCCAACTTCGGGCAGATGTGGGGGCACCCGGCACCGGCACCTCCGCCGGCATCCCGCTACAATTCTCCACGTGACGCGGGAACGGTGGGCACAGATCGGGATTACGGTGCAGTTCCTCATCGTGGTGAGGACGCTCGGAGAGATTTTCCGGCTGCGGCATGTGCAGGGGCCGAGCTTTTCCACGGTGCTCGCGATGCAGTATGCCGGCGGCGCTCTGATCGCAGCCTGCTGCTGCTGGGTGGGCGTGGTCCTGTACTTTTTCCGGCGCTACGCTCTTGCCGCGTGGATCGCGTTGGCAACGGTGGTGGCGCTGCTGGCGTACAAAGTCTGCGTGATCATGCGCTGATTGCCGCGGCTCGCGGAGAATGACAGATTTGTCGAGTTGCGGTTGAGGGGTTGGCTGGGCGGCCTTCCTCAGGAGCTAAAGCCCGGACGTTTGATCGGGCGATTACGCCACCGGTTCGGCTCCGCGCCTGACGGCGCGGGTGAGCGAGACGGAGTTTGGAATCGTGTCCGAATACAAAGCGCCGGGCCTGAAGGCCAAATCATTTGTGGAGGCCTTAAATCCCCGGCCTGAAGGCCTGGGCTTCTACCGTCGTCCCGCTTTGCGGGACCGCCTCGCACAGGAGCTGAAGCCGAAATGGTTTCGCGGATGTACGGCACGACGCAACAGCGTACGGAAAAATGCGCGAAGAGGAAGAAGATGATCCCTCAGCGGCTAAAGCCGGATGACTTTGTTGCGTTTGCGGCACGACTGAAGTCGTGCCCTGATACAAAGCGCAGGGGCTAAAGCCCGAATCTTTAACGGCTGGTTTGCGGCACGACTGAAGTCGTGCCCTGATACACAGCGCAGGGGCTAAAGCCCGGCGACGATCGGGGCCGTTTCGGC
>JASHNS010000066.1 GCA_030041515.1 Acidobacteriaceae bacterium
AAACTGCTGCAGCGACACTTTGTCCAGGCTCACGTGCGACCACGTGTGATTGCCCAGCAAATTCCCCGATGCGCGCCACGTTCCCAGCACATCCACCGTGCCCGGATCGTACTGCACGTGCACTGCGTTCACAAACCCGTACGTTGGCGGCACATGGTCCGCCTTCAGCGTGCGAATGATCTCTTCCGCCACGCCCACGCGCGACTGCCCCGGCGGCAGCGGCCCGCTTACCGGCAGATCATCGAACGTGATTGCCATCTGCAAGACAGGGTGAGATGTCGCCGGTTTTTTAACCGGAGCTGTCGGTTTTGTCTGCGCGCGTGCGCTCGCCATCAGAATGAGAATTCCTGCCAGTCCCCACCGGCCCAGATTCATCGCGTTCGGTCCCTCCCCAGTGCAGCCTTCAGAGAGATGCGCAATGCGGCTCATGCGGCATCCACGCCCTTCGAAATGGTACATTGGCGTTCATGCTTCGGATGCCCCTGCTCGTCCTGCTCCTCGCCGCATTCTCCACGCCCGCGCTTCCCGCACAGCAGCTCCGGAACGATCCTGCCCTCGCGGCGCAGCTCCAGTCGCTCATCGCTCCCTACCACGGCAAGGTTTCCGTTTACGCGCACGACATGGCCACCGGCCAGACCGTCGCCATCGATGCTGATCAGCCCGTGCCAACGGCCTCGACCATCAAGCTCACCATCCTCTACACGGCGCTCCAGCAGATCCGCGCCGGCAAGCTCGGCTTCACCGACCCGCTCACGCTGATGCACGAGGATAAAGTTCCCGGTTCCGGCGTCCTGCTCTTCTTCGATACGCCGCTGCACATCGACGTCAAAGACGCGCTCACCCTGATGATCAACCAGAGCGATAACACCGCCACCAATCTCATGATCGACAGGCTCGGCCTGAAAACCATCGACGACCAGATCGTCGCGCTGGGCATGAAGAATACCTGGCTCTACAAGAAGGTCTACCGGCCGGCATCCGGCCCTGAGCCCGCCGACCAGCCCCAGTTCGGCCTGGGCAAGACCACTGCGCGTGAAATCGGCGGCCTCATGGAGCGCTTCGTCACCTGCAACCTCGGCCCCGCGCCCGCCGCGCCCGAAGGCGTCACGATTCCTTCCGATGCGGATCTCTGCGCCGCCTCGCTCCACATGCTGCGCACCCAGTCCGACCGCAACGGCATCCCGCGCTATCTCGAATCGCTGGACACCACCGAGGGCCAGTCCGCCATCGCCAACAAAACCGGCGCCATCGATCACGCCCGCAACGACGTCGGCGCGATCTACACGCCGAAGGGCGTGATCGTCCTCTCCGTCTACACGCACGACAACCAGAACACCAGTTGGACGGCGGACAATCCGGCGTATGTCCTGATTGCGAAGATCGCGAAAACGGTAGTGGACCAGTGGGCGCCGGGGAGCTGAGCGCTCGCTGCGACAGGCTCCGGTTTCAGCCATTGAGTCTTGGATCAGGCCACGCCTTTACAGTTGCGGATAAATACGGTCGAACCGCCGCTTTGTATCAGAACACGACTCCGTAGCTTGCGGAAGAACCACGGTCGAATCGCCGCTTTGTATCAGGGCACGACCTCGGACGTGCCGAAAACGCTCCTCACAACACCGGGCTTTCAGCCCCTGTGCTTTGACCGGCGCGAAACGAAGCATTATGTGCCGCGAAGCGGCGCGACGGTAGAAGCCCCGGCCTTTCAGGCCCGGAGACAGGATTCCTGCCTATCTTCGTCATCGTTTCGCGCTTTCCGCAAGCTCTTCACTCGCGCCGAAACTGGCGCGTTCTGCGATCCCCTACCTGCGCGTCAGCCCCTCAATCAAATCCGCCCACTCCCGCCACTCGGCCAGCAGCTCTGCCCGCGTGCCCGTCTCGTAATCCGCGTAGTCAAATCCCGGACTCACCGTGCAGCCGAGCAAAGCAAAGCGCGCGCCTTCGATCAGCCGCGATCCCTGCCACACGCCCTGCGGCACCACCATCTGCGGAAACTCACCCGCCGCGAAATCCGTCCCTAAAATCACGCGCCGCCCGGTCCCATCCGGCCGCAGTTGCAGCATCTCCACCGGATCGCCCAGGTAAAAGTGGAACACCTCATCCGAGCGCAGCCGATGCATCTCGGAGAAATTCCCCGGCTCCAGCAAATAGTAAATCGCCGTTCCGGCAGCACGTTCCGCCCCATATCGCTCCGGCAGCGCCGCGCCGGCAATCCTCTCCTGCGCGCGCCACGTTTCCACGAACCATCCACCCTCGCGGGGATGCGGCCGCAGGCCGAGCCTGCGCTTGATTTCCTCGGCAGTGATCTCGCTCATCCTGTTCTCTATGCCTGCACTGCCGTGATGTCATTCTTCTCGGCAACCATCCAGCCGCGCGTGCGCCGAACGGCCATCGCAACCACCGCAACCGCGACCAGCAGGAAGACCACATGGCTCACCAGCACCACCCAGGGACGGCTGCGGACCACGGGATGCCCCAAAAACGCGTGCAGCCCATAAAACACCGCGCCTCCGCACGCGACGCTCAGCGTGTGCAGCGGCGTCCAGTCGCGGCGCCCCGACAATCCCCGCAGAAACGCAAGAAACAAAACATCGGCAACCGCCATCATCGCCACCGCGCCCCAGCCCAACGGCGAAGGCGCAAAGAAAACGATCGCGCCGAAAACGAACACTCCGGCCCCCGTCGCCCATGGCGAAGGTACCGGCAGCGATCCGCACCGCTCTCCGGGCCTGGGAACGACGAACGCCGCGCCGATCAGGAGAAGGCACAAGATCCCTGTCACGAGAAACTGCCTGGGAGAAGCGTGGAAGCGATCCTGGTGGAGGCTGATGACCGTACCCACCGCGGCTCCCGCCAAAAACAGACCAGCAACGACAACCGTGCCCACCGTGCCCAGCCACGGCGTCCGTGCCCGCAAGGGGAAGAGCCCTTCAACCAGCGCGATGGAAACCCCCATGCTCCAGAACACATGAACGTTCAGCATCAGCATCGTCCACCACCCGCCAATGCCCAGCGCCGGCATCCAAGCGTAACGCAGAAAGTGCATATGCAGGTAGTTCGGATTGAAGAGCGACTGCGTCGTGAAGCCCTCTTCGATCAGCGTGTACGCTGCGCTCAGCAGCAGCATGGTGGGCCAACCCCGTCCCGTGCGCCGCGCCGCCTCGCGAATCAGCACCGCGCCCCCGCCGTACATCGGCGCAAACAGCAGCAGCAGCCCCAGCATGCCGATCGAAAAATCGCCGAGGAGAAACTCGGCAACGAACGGCGCCAAAAAGAACAGCGTCACCGCGGCGCCGACAGATCGCTGTGGAGGAGACATGCGCGCCTCGAATCCGAAAATGCCGAATGTTCCGGTCAGCGCGAGTGTACTGCATCACGAAGTTCGACGGCGATGGTTCTCCGGCAGAAGATTCCCTGCTCTTTTCTGGAACCTTCCTGGCGCTCACATTGTCTATCTCACCAAACAGGCGGCGAGCTCACCCACTCGACGTCGCAATACGCTCACACACGTCCCATTCCTCGCTCTCTCCGCATTCGAATTCTGTGCTCTGAGCCCTGTGCTCTGAGCTCCATTCAGGGGGGAGCCATGTTTGAAGACAGCCTCGTCGAATCCGGCGGACGCATCCGCACGCGCAGCCGGCGCTACGCCATCGGCACCACTTTGCTGGAAGCCGCGCTGGTCGGCATGCTTGTGATGATTCCGTATCTCTATCCCGCCGCCCTGCCGCGACACATGCTGATGGTGCCGCTGATCTCTCCGCCGCCCGCGGCGCCGCCTCTGCCCCAGCCGGCAGCCGGGGCTCCCGTCGCGCGGCCAGTGGATCTGGAACAAGGAATCACCGCGCCGCCCCGTATACCGACGTCAATCCCGCAGGTGGCCATCACCGCCCCCGTGCCGCTGGGACCGGTCGGCATCGGCCCTGCGAGCGGCACTCCCGGCTCTGTCCCGTGGCTCGGACCCTCCGCGCCGCCCCCGCTCCCGCCCGTGCATCTGGCGAAGCCTTCCGGGCCGCTCCGCGTTTCGTCCGGTGTGGCGGCCGGCCAGTTGCTCGCGCCCATACAGCCGCAATATCCGGCCATCGCGCTCGCCGCCCACGTCCAGGGGACGGTTGTCGTCGAGGCAACGATCTCGACCGCCGGACGCATCGAGGACATACGCGTCCTCAGCGGCCCTCCCATGCTGGTCCGCGCTGCCGTCGACGCCATTCAGCAGGCACGTTACCGTCCCTTTCTGCTGAACGGCCAGCCGGTAGAAGTGGAAACCACCATCAACGTCCAGTTCGTCCTCGGGCAGTAGCGGAAATATGGCTTCCAGATGCAGAAAAGCCCCGCATCTCTGCCGGGCTTCTGTTCCCATGTTGCGCAGGCGCGAAACCGGCCAGCACCTACTCGGCGGCCGGCGTCTCTTCCACAGCCTTCGTCTGCGCCACGGTCCAGCTGGGATCGCCCACCTTGAAGCGCGCGAAGCGCCGTACGGTGATGTTCTCGCCCAGCTTGCCGACCTTTCCGGCGATCAGGTCCTTGATCGACAGGCTCTGCTCCTTGATGAAGGGCTGCTCCAGCAGGCAGACCTCCTCGTAAAACTTGCCCATCTTGCCCTCGACGATCTTCTCGACCACGTTGGCCGGCTTGCCCATCGCCGCCGTCTGCGCGCGATAGATCTCCTTCTCGCGCTCCAGGTCCTCCGCGGTCACATCCTCTTTGCGGATGTAGCGCGGATCGGTGGCTGCGATGTGCATCGCGATGTCCTTCAGCAGCTCCTGGAAATCCTCGGTGCGCGCGACGAAGTCGGACTCGCAGTTCACCTCGACCAGCACGCCGATCTTGCCGCCGGCGTGAATGTACTGCCCCACCGCGCCTTCGTTGGTCGTGCGCGAAGCCTTCTTCTGCGCCGAGGCCATGCCCCGCTTGCGCAGGATCACAAAGGCCTCTTCCATGTTGCCTTTCGACTCCTGCAGCGCCTTCAGGCAGTCGCCCATCGGCGCGCCACTCTTCTCGCGCAGTTCCTTCACCAGCCTGGCATCGATCTTCTCAGTCACCGTAGACATTTCCTGACTCCATTCTGTCCTGTTTCATCGTTCTTGTCCTGCGCAACGGCCGCTCAGAAGGGCCCATACACACAGAAAGCGTGGCTCCCAGACGGCAGCCACGCCTTCGCGCGATGCAGAACCGTCGTTAAAATCCGCTTTCCGCAGCCTCGGCCTCGTCCAGCGCGGCCACAATTGCCGGAGCCTTGCGGATGCCGCCGCCCAGCGCCGTCTCCAGATCGACGTCGGCTTCGGCTTCCGGCGCTGCTTCCGTGGCCTCGCCCTCGGCTGCCTGCATCTCCCCGGTCACACCGCCCTGGGCCTCGGCAAACTGCTTGTCGCCCGCCGCCGCCGAACCCTCGACCACCGAATCGGCGATCTTCGAGGTAAACAGCCGGATGGCGCGCAGCGCGTCGTCGTTGCCGGGGATCACATAATCGACCAGCGTCGGATCGCAGTTCGTATCCACCACGGCGACCACCGGGATGCCCAGCTTCCGGGCTTCCTTCACCGCGATCGCCTCGTTTGAGGAATCGACGACAAAGATCGCGTCCGGTAACCGGCGCATCGTCTTGATGCCCGCCAGGTTCGCCTGCAGGTGCTTCCGCTCCCGTTCCAGGCGGATCACTTCCTTCTTGGTCAGCAGCTCGTAGCGGCCGTCGGTCGCCATCTCATCCAGTTCCTGAAGGCGCTTCACCGACTTCTGCACGGTCACCCAGTTCGTCAGCAGCCCGCCCAGCCAGCGCTGGTTGATGTAGAACATCCCGCAGCGCGCGGCTTCCTCGGCAATCGCGTCCTGCGCCTGCCGCTTGGTGCCGACAAACAGAATCACCTTCCCCTGCGATGCAAGCTCCGTCACGAACTTCGACGCTTCCTTGAACATCTTCAGGGTCTTCTGCAGATCGATGATGTAAATACCGTTGCGCTCGCCGAAGATGTACTCCTTCATCCGCGGATCCCAGCGCTTGGTCTGATGCCCGAAGTGGACTCCCGCTTCGAGCAGCTCCTTCATAGTGATGGTTGCCAAACAGCCTCCTTGTTGAACTGCATTCCGGCATTCCTGCGGCCGGAATTTATGCCCGCCCTGGCGAGCAGATTTACTTCCAAACTCAGCGATCAGAGATCAGCCAGCAGTGATCAGATATACCTGATCGCTGACCACTGATCTCTGATGACTCAGCAAGCTGCTAGCGCTTGCTGAACTGGAACCGCTTTCTCGCGCCCTTCTGCCCGTACTTCTTGCGTTCCTTCACGCGCGCGTCGCGGGTCAGGAGGCCTTCGGCCTTCAGAGCTTTGCGCAGCTCGGCATTGAACTGGAGCAGAGCGCGGGCAATCCCCATCTTCACCGCGTCAGCCTGCGCAGCCACGCCGCCGCCGCTCACCGTGGTCACCACGTCGAAACTGGCAGCCGTGTCGCTCACCACTAAAGACTTTTTCGCGGAGACGCGCTGCTGTTCGGTGACGAAATACGTATCGAACGCCTTGCCGTTCACCTTGAACTCGCCGCTGCCCGGACGCAGATACACGCGCGCAATCGCCGACTTCCGCCGTCCCGTGCCGTAATACTGAACCAGATCTGCCATTCGCTGTCCTTAAATTCCTGCCTCAGGGGCTCAAACCCCGGTTTCTTCACGGCCGTTGCGGCACGGCGCAAGCCATGCCCTGATACAAAACGAAAACTATGCGCTCACTTCGAGCGGTTCGGGCTTCTGCGCTGCGTGCGGATGCTTGTCGTCCCGGTAGACGTTCAGCTTGGTCGCCATCTTGCGCCCCAGCTTGGTCTTCGGCAGCATCCCCCTGATCGCCTCTTCCACAACCTTCTCCGGCCGGCGCTCCATCAGCCGCGTGAACGACTCTTCGCGCAACCCGCCCGGGAAACCGGTGTACCGGCGGTAGGTCTTCGCCTGACTCTTCAGCCCCGTCAGCCGCACCTTCGCCGCGTTGATCACGATCACGTGATCGCCCATGTCGAGAAACGGCGTGTACTTCGGATTCCGCTTCCCGGCCAGCACGCTGGCCGCTTCCGTGGCCAGGCGGCCCAGCGTCTTGCCGCTGGCGTCCACCACAAACCACTTCCGGCTGATCTCGTGCGCGCTCGGAATGTATGTCGACATCCTTGTCCTTCCCTCTCCGTCTGGCTCTTCCCTGCCCGGGTCCGCGGTCGTGGGGACCACGGTGCCCGGATAATCCTGAAAACGTCCACGCGGAAATCGCCGCGGACCTGAAACTCTTCCGCGGGTTCCAAATGCTGTTCGCGTGAGTTGGCGCAGAACTTGTCGAACCCGATCCGTCAGACTGTTCCTGGGTTCGTACGTCTTTCCGCCGGCAACCTACGCACGGACGCGAAGACGCACACTGCGCAAGGACTTTAGAATACGGGAATTCCGGGGTGGAGTCAATGCGGAAGCAGGGATAAAACGGCCAGGGATGAAGCGGTTAGAGGCGAAACGGCCGGCGGAAAAATCGCCGCCCTGGGGCCGTCCGCCTGGATGATATAGTCCTGCCTGATGAGCGGCGGACCCATCCATCATCCCCGTAATCCCGAGCTGCGCCCGCATCTGTTGGCGCTCGCCGGCATTGCCGCGGCGACCCTGCTCCTGGCGCTTTGGCCCCAGATCGTCCTCCACGCCGGATACGCCTGCCAGCTTCAGGCGCTGCTCGGCCTGCGCTGTCCCTTCTGCGGCATGACCCGCGACTTCGCCGCCATGCTGCACGGCCATGCGCCCACCCAGAATCCCTGCTCCCGCGCTGCTGCCGCTGTGGTCTGGCTGCTCTACCCCGCGGCCGTTCTCGCGGCCTGGCGAACCCATCGGTTAAGCTGGTTTTCCAGCCGCGCCGCCCGCTGCGCTGTTGTTGTCACGCTGGTGGTCATGTTGGTGCTGAACAATCAATACTGATCCCCCAAAAGAGAGGACCGCATGCATTTGTATTTCGGATTGAGTATTGCCCTCATCGCCGCCATTTTCGTAGCGGTCGACGCCAACAAGCGCGGCATGAATGCCATTGGCTGGGCCATCGGAACATTCCTGCTCTGCATCATCTTTCTGCCGCTGTATCTCATCATCCGCAAGCCGGTCATCGCCCGGCCTGCAGTCTACCCGCCGCCACCGGGCACGTACCCGCCGCCGCCACAGCAACCGGGCGCGCGTCTCTGTCCGAATTGCGGAAAGTACCACGAGGGCGATGCGCGCTTCTGCCCCTTCTGTGGAGCGCCGCAGCCATAGAGCAGAACAGAGAATCAGGACAGACGAAATGCGATCCGGTTCGACCGGTGGCCGACCAGCCGCTTCATCCCTGTCTGCCTTATCCCTGGCGGCTCGCGTTCACCGGATCTCGATATCCCCCGCGCCCACATCCACCCGCACCGTCGCCCCTCCGCCATTCACTGTCCCGGTAACGTGCCGGCGCTCCTGCCTGCCATGCGTGCTGATCGCCGGCTGACTGTCAATCCACCCCGAGCCAGTCGTGGCGTCCAGCACAAACCCGGCATCGCCGACGCGCAGTGTCACCTCGCCATAGCCGGTGTGCACCAGCCAGTCGCCCGCCGGCCGCCCGGCGATGCGCACGTCGCCGGAGCCCGCGTCGGCCAGGAGTGGACCGTTGACGCCGCGGATATGGATCGCTCCATCGCTGCTGTGGGCCATCACGTCATTCGCTCCCGCCAGATCGGCGTGGATCCCGCCCGACTCGCACCGCAGCTGCACCCGCCCCGTGAAGCCGGTGGCCTGAATATTCCCCGATCCGGTGAATGCCTTCACAGGGCCGCCCAGCCCGCTCAACCGCAAATTGCCGTCGCCCGTGCTCGCTTCCAGCTGCGTTCCGATGGGCGCGGTGATCTCATAATCGATGGTGACGTTGGAAGTTCCCTTCAGCTGCCGGGCGATGGTAATGGTGTTCCCGGCCTGCCGAATCGGCACCTGGTCCAGCACCCGCCGCACCCGATCCGCCGCCGGTTGTCCGTACGCCACGCCGAACGCATGCAGATGCCCGACGATGCGGACTTCGCCGGCCGGGCCGACCGCGACGTGAATCGAGCCCGATTCGGTATCGACCCGCAGCACCACCGGCCCGCTCACCCGCAGCGTACGCGCAAAATTCCCGATGGCTGCATGCGCAGGCAAGGTAAGCGTCAGAACCACGGCCAGAGCCGAAGCGAAACGAGGCGTCCAACGCGGCATCAGCGACTCCCCGTTTCAAGGATACGGCTGCGGCCTGGCCTGCGGTTCGCTGACCCCGTGCGCGTTGCGCCAGGGCTACGAGTGAATCCGAATGTCCCCCGAGCCGGTCGAAACGCGCACCGTCGGCCCACCGCCATTCACCTCGCCTTCGATGTGGTGATGGTCCAGGCTGCCGTGCGTGCTGATCGAAGCGTCGCTGTGCACGTCGCCCGACCCGGTGCTGGCATCCAGCGTGAACCCTGCGTTGCCCGTCGACAGCGTCACATCCCCCGAACCGCTTCGCAGTTGCCAGCCCGCCACCGGCCGTCCCGCGACCTCGATGTCGCCGGAGCCGGTCTCCGCATACAGCGAGCCGTTGATCCCGCTCACGACGATCTTGCCGCTCCCGGAATGCGCGCTCACGTCGCTCGCCGCCTGGAGTTGCGCGTGAATATCCCCGGAGCCGCTGCGCAATTCCACATGCCCCGTGAACCCGCTCGCCTGGATGTCGCCGGATCCCGTATCCGCCTTCAGCGAGCTGCCCAGATCCGCCAGCCGCAGATCGCCCGACCCCGTTCCCGCCTCCAGTTGCGTTCCACGCGGAGCGGTGATCTCGTAGTCGATCGACACATTGTTCAGCCAGTCTCCATGAGCGCCGATCGTCACCGTGTTTCCGCTTTGCTCGATGGGCGGGTTATTCACCACCCGCTGCACGCGATCCTGGAGCGAGGGCCCGAAGGTCCACCCATTCGCCTGAACATGGCCGACGATGTGGATCACGCCTGCCGGACCCGGAGTCACATGGACGTAACCGGAGCCGGTGTGAACGCTCAGCATCGCCGTGCCACCGACATGCAGCGTGCGGTCGAAAGTGCCCGTGGCCGCCCGCGCCGCAGCCGGCACCAGCAGCATGAGCGCGGTAGCGGCAGCTAAAGTTGAAAATCGTTTCTGCATCGGAGAACCTCCTCACCAGGGTTGGAATCTGACCAAAAAGCGAACGGGGAATTCAGCGAAGGCAGCAGCTGGCAGCTACCCAGCATACGCCTCAACCCTCTCGGCAGTTCCCTACTTCTTCTTCACACCCCAGCTGAACCGCAACCCCGTCAGAGTGTTCAACGGCAGTGACGGATACCCGATCGGGCCGATGTGCTGGTTGCTGGTCAGGTTGTTCAGCTGCGTATAAACCGACAACCACGGTTTCAGCTCATAGCTCACCCCGGCGTCCAGCTTCGCATAGCCGAAATCGAGATTGCGATTCGGCAGCAGCAGCGTATTCCCGAAGTTCACATCGTCTCCGCCCAGGAACGTCGAGTCGTCGCTGCGGCTCGCGAACGCCGCGTCCACCACGCTGGTCCAGCGCTTCCCGGTATAAACCACGGTGGTGAAGCCGGTGTGCGGCGGCCGCCGGAACGGCCGTTCCCCCACGATCGGCGCATAGTCGCCAATCACAACGCCGGGAAAATTCGGATTGCTGCACGGCGAAGTCGTCCCCGCTTCCAGGCACTCCGTCGACTGGAAGGAGCGCTGCACCACGGCATCGAGGTACGTATAGCCCGCGCGAACATACAGATTGCGTTTCAGCCCGTAATCCACCTCCCCCTCCACGCCCTGCGCGCGCCAGGAGAGCGAGTTCAGGTCCAGCTCATAGGCGAAGTCGTTGTTGAGCTGCGCCTCGAGTTGCTGCTGCTGCGCCGCCGTCAGATTGGGCAGCAGCGCCGGCACCAGCGAAGCTGGCACCGCCTCGATCTGGTTCCCAAATTCGTTGTGGAAGTACGTCGCCCGCACGGTGGCGCGCTGGCTGAAGAGGCTCTGTTCCACGCCGCCGTCATAGCTGCGCGAAAGCTCCGCCCCGATCGGCGCAATGCCGTCCTGCGCGATCGTTGTCTGGCCGCCGTTCGCCTGCAGAAAGCCATACAGGGACCCGAACTGCTGGCTCAGCGTCGGTTCCTGGTAGCCGCGCGAAAAGTTAAAGTTCAGCTTCGTCCCATGCAATCCCGTGCCTGGCCGCACGATGTACCACGTCGCTCCCGCGCGCGGCGATCCCACCGTTCCGAAGAGCGCGTTCTTCTCCACCGCCCCCGCAGCCGTGTAAAACAGCCGGTTCCTGAACTCGCCGCCCATCTGCGCCTGATAGTCGTAGTTCCCCCGCTCCAGCGTCTGGTGCAACGCGTAAACCGGCTCGCCCTCCATCCCTCGCTCGTCGTCGAACCGGAAGCCGCCAATGATGCCCAGATGCGGGCCGTGCTGGTAATCCATCTCCGCGTACAGATCGTCGCGATTCGAATCCAGCGCCAGCTTCCAGGGATAAACCGTGCCCGATGCCGCGCCGTAATTCATCAGCGCCCGCCCCGTCACCGAATATCCATTCGCTCCCGTAGTCGTGACCGGAATGCCGTAGTAA
>JASHNS010000067.1 GCA_030041515.1 Acidobacteriaceae bacterium
GCTGAGGGGCATTCTCGCGCCGGGCTCATCCTGCTGCCGGGTGCCCCACTTCTGCCCGCATTTGGCAGAAGTGGGAAGGCACGACACCTGCTCGCGACAATCGCCTGCGCTGCAACCGTCATTCTCCTCGCGCTCTCCTACCCCTCGACCGTCGCCGGATCCCCGCAACCCTCCCTCGACATCACCGAACCCTACGCGTCGCCCCTCGAACTCCTTACTTCTCCTGATGGATCGCAGCTCTACGTCCTCTGCGAAGGCACCGGCGATGTGCGCGTTCTCGATGCGGCGACTGGTCGCACGCTGCGGATTATTCCCGTCGGCCACGACCCGCGCGGCTTTTCCTTCTCGCCCGACGGCCAACAGCTCTTCGTCACTAATTCCTGGGACGACACCCTCACCGTCATCGATACAAAATCCGGGCGTGTGACGGCGACCTGGAACGCCGGATGGGAGCCCTCCAGCGTCGCCGAGGATCGCGCGGGGAAAACTCTCTTTATCGCGGATCGCATCGGCAACGACGTTACGATCCTCGACGCAGCCACCGGCAAGCGGGAGGACACGCTGGAAGCCGGCCGCGGCGCCAGCTACATGGCGATGACCGCCGATGGGCGCCGGCTCTATGTGACGCACGTCTACCCGAATCCCGGCCCATACCGCACGCCACCGCAGTCGGAAATCACCGTCATCGATCCGGCCACGGAGCAGGTCGTCGATCGCATCCCCCTGCATTCCATCGCCGGCGCGTTCCACATTGCGCTCTCGCGTGACGGGCGGCTCGGCGTGGTCGCGGAGCTGCACCCGAAGAACCTGATCCCGCTGGCGCACGTGGAGCACGGCTGGGTGTTTTCCGACACGCTCTCCGTTTTCGGCGCGGATGTGGGTCGACCTGTCGAGGTTCCGCTCGATGAGATCGACCGCTACGACGCGTTCCCCTTCGGCGTCGCGATCGCGCCGGATCAGTCGCGCATCTACGTCACCAATGCCGGCTCGAATTGTGTCACCGTCCTCTCCACGCAGCGAATGCTCGCGTACATCCGCGCGCACCGGCAACCTTTCGCCGAAGATTTGTCCGCCAGCGCCCATTACGTGATCGCTCGCGTTCCCGTGGGCAGGAATCCCCGCGGTCTCGTGCTCTCGCCGGACGGCGCGCAGCTCTACGTTGCGAATCGCCTCGACGACACCATCAGCGTGATCAGCACGCACACGCTGGAGGTCGCCCGTACCATCCGCCTCGCCGGCCCCAGCAACGTCACCGCCCTGCGTCGCGGCGAGCAAACCTTCTATTCGGCACAGTATGCGTTTCAGGGGCAGTTCGGCTGCTCCAACTGCCACATCGATTCGACCTTCGATGGCCTGCAATGGAACCTCGAGCCGGCCGGCTTCGGGCGAAACATCGTCGACAACCGGGATCTGGAGGATTTGCGCGGTAAAACACGGTTCAAGTGGAACGGCAGCAATCCCTCCATCGCCGTCGAGTGCGGACCGCGCACGGAGACCTACTTCTGGCGCTCGCAGAACTATGACGAGCGCACCTTGTCGGACCTGGTGCTGTACATCCGCAGCCTGCCCGCGCGGCCCGCACGATGGCTGGCGGCGGATCGACGCCTGACGCCGGCGCAGGAGCGCGGCCGCGCCATCTTCACGCGCACCGTGGATCATCTGGGTCAGCCAATCCCGCAGCGCGATCAGTGCGCCTATTGCCACAGCGGACCGAAGGGAACGAACCAGAAATCTTTCGACGTTGGAACGAAGGACCCCACCGATGACAGCGGTCTCTTCGACACGCCGCAGCTCACCAGCATTGCGCTCACGGCGCCGTACCTGCACGATGGCCGCGCGCAGACGCTCGAAGAAATCTGGACCCTCTACAACCCGCAGGACCAGCACGGCCACACCAGCGACCTGACCAAAGACGAGCTCAACGATCTGATCGAGTATTTGAGGACGCGATGAAGAAGATAGCAATCGTCGCTGAGCTACCCCGGGTGCCCCACATCTGCCCGGTTTTGGCAGATGTGGGAGAACCGGGCGTCCCACAACCTGGCCTGAGCGCGCCGAAGGCGAGTCGAATGGCTCTGCTCGCTTCTGGCAGAAGTGGGAAGGCGCCACACCTCATTTCACGACCCCGTCCGGCTTTAACCCCTGCGCCTTGTATCAGGGCACGACTTCAGACCGGGGCCCCCGGCGCGCCAGCGCGCTGGGGTGGTCAGTCGTGCCGAATATGCCTCCAAAAAGTCTGGGCTTCAGCCCCTGTGCTTTTCGCCGCCTTCCTGATCATTCTCCTGCTGGTTTCATCCCTCGCCGCGCACTCCCAGAATGTTCCCCACTACCGCTTCGTGAACTACACAACCGCGAACGGCCTGCCCAACAACCACGTGTACTCGGTGCTCGTCGATGGCGACCGCATCTGGGCCGGCACCGACGATGGCCTCGCCGAGCTCGACCACGGCCACTGGAAGATTTACACCCCTGCTGACGGCCTTGCCCAGCAGGCCGTGCTCTCCCTTGCTCTCGACCCACGCACCGGAGCCGTCTGGGCTGGAACCATGGGCGGCCTCAGCCGCATCTCCGCCGGCCGCATCGACACGTACACGCAGCTCAACTCCGGCCTCAGCAACAACGTCGTCTACGGCGTCGCCGTTCAGGGCGATGACGTCTGGGCCGCAACCGCCGCGGGCGCCTGCCGTCTGAATACCCGCACCGGCACGTGGTCGCTCTACAACGAGCGCAACACGCCCATGCGGGAAATCTGGGCCTACGGCGTCTCCGCGGCGCCGGACAAAGTCTATTTCGCCATCTGGGGCAGCGGCCTGCTCGAGTACACGCAGAAGACGCACGCCTGGGATATCTATACCGATCCCGACGGCGAGAACGAAATCGTGCTGCTCAAAGATCAGGGCCTGATTCACGACATTACCTCGTCGGTCAGCTACGTCGATGGCGTCGTCTGGGTGTCCACTTACTTCGGCGATAGTCACTACGACGGCCGCTACTGGCATAACTTCCTGACCAAAGACAGCGGACTGCCGAGTAACTTCACCAACTACATCAAGGGTGTCGATCGCAACCGCGCGTGGTTCTGCACGGACAAGGGCTTGGCGTACTACGACGGCACGAACTGGGCGGTCTATCGGCCATCGCTCGCGACTGGCAAGCCGGAGATGCTGGTCCGCGATGCCGCGGGCCGCGTCACCAGCATCCCCGTCACCACCGCCCCCGCCCATCACTACATTCTCGGCATTGATTTCCAGGGCAACGATATCTGGGTGGCGACGGCCCACGGCCTCAGCCACGGGATCTATCAACCATAAGGAGCAGCAGGCTATGAATACCGCAGAGGAGTTATTAAGAGACATCGCGCATGGGTCCGTCGAGAAGTGCGCGATCGCCAACCGCAGCGTCCTGAACGAGGCGTTCGCCTACGCGAAACCCAGCTCCTTCTCGCGCGGCATGAGAATCGATCTCAGCGGCCTTGCCATCCTGCTCATCTCCGGCACGGCCAGCATCGATGAAAGCGGCCGCAGCATCCACATCGGCGACTTCCGCGCGCAGTGTCGCCGCACCTTCTCGAACATCACCGCGCTGCTCGCCAGCGAAGGCGCAACCTGGCACGACATTGTCCGCACCAGTTGCTATCTGCGCGACATCGACCGCGACTACGAAGCCTTCAATGAGGAGCGAACCGCCTTCTATCGCGAACAGGGACTTGACCCGCTGCCGGCATCGACGGGCATCCAGGCCAAACTTTGCCGCCCCGAGCTCCTCGTCGAGATCGAAGCCATCGCGATGTTTCGCACCCACAAGGAGTAGCCCGTGCTTCGCCTCTTCAAATTCGGCGCTGTCACGCTGCTCGCCGCCACCGCGACCCTCTGCGCCCAAACCGTCCCCGCCGGTCCAGGCGCACCCACCCCCGGCCCGGGCTGCTCCTGCGGAGCGCATCCGCCGGGCATTCCCCCGCAGCGCACCGTCACGCCCTATGCGGGAACGCCCGCCGACCTCGAGCCTTTCGGCCATTTCGCCAGGCCGTACTACGAGAACTACACGCAGACGAACGTCTACACCGGCGCTGGCCGCCTCATCCCCGATCCTGCCAACGTCACCGAAGTCCGCATCGGCTTCCTCGGCCCCATCGCGCGCCAGGCCGACCAGGTCTACGGCCTCGAAATGCTCCACGGCGCGCAGCTCGCCATCGACGAGGCCAACGCGCGCGGTGGCTACGGCGGCAAGCCCTTCCGCCTCCTCCTCCACGACGACTACACCAACTGGCAGTTCGCTGCGCAGCCCGGTGAAGCGCGCCCCACGGACACCACGATCTGGGGCGCGCCCATTGACGCCGCCGTCCGGATGATCTACCAGGATCACGACTGGGCCATCTTCGGCTCCATCAGCTCGGAGTCGACGCACATGGTGCTGCGCCTTGCGCTCAAAGCCGAGATCCCCATCGTCAACTCCGCTTCCACCGATCCGTCGCTCCCCGAGACCTACATCCCCTGGTACTTCACCGATGTGCAGGACGATCGCGTCCAGGCCTACACGCTCGCGCGCCGCATCTTCACGGAACTCCGCCTCCGCCGCCCCGCGCTGCTCCGCGTCAACTCGCGCTACGGGCGCATGGGCGTGCCTAAATTCCGCGACGCGGCGCGCCGCCTCGGCCATCCCGTCGTCATCGAGCAGAAATACCTGCCCGGCCAAACCGATTTCCGCCGCGAGCTCCGCATCATCCAGCAGTCGCGCGCCGACGTCCTCGTCACCTGGGGCGACCAGCGGGAGACCGCCCTCATCCTTCGCCAGATGCGCGCCCTCGGCATGACCCAGCGCGTCTTCGGCAGTTCTCTCACGCTCGGCCCCGAGTTACTGGTCCAGGCGGGCGCGGCGGCGGAAGGATTCGAGGCCGTCGTTCCCTACGATCCCACGCGGCGCGACCCGCGCTGGCTCGCGTTCGAGCAGCAATACCACGCTCGCTACGGAGCGGAGCCGGAGCAGTTCTCCGCGCTCGCCTACGACGCGATGAACATCCTGCTCCAGTCCATCTGTCGCGCCGGCCTCAACCGCGCGCGCATTCAGGACGCGCTCGATCAGGTCTACTCCTACGACGGCGTCACCGGGCCCATGCTCTTCGATCCCAATAACAAGGACGTCAGCCCCATGTTCCTCGCCACCGTGCACGACGGCACAATCACCTATCGCCTCGCGAGCATGACGTCGGGTGCCCCGCCCTTGTCCCCCGGCGTTGGGGACAGGGTGGGTGAAACGAGCGCCCCACCCTTGTCCGGGGCTCCCAGCGCGCCTGAAGTTGGCGCGGTGGGGTGGTTGTCCGAAGGACACGGTGGGCGAAGCGCGCAGCCTCCGGCCGCGAATGCCGGAAGCTCCTCGGATCAGGGGCCTTGTATCAGGGCACGACTTCAGTCGTGCCGAACAGGCTACAAAACTGATCGGGCTTTAGCCCCTGAGAAAAGCGTCTCCAGTCCGTCCCCGTATGCCACCGTCGGCGAAGACGGCGTGACCTGCAACGGCCCCGCGCGCGCGGCGATGCCGCCAGCTCGCGCGACCGTCATCGTCTTCGGACCAGGTGCTCCGCGCGCGGCGAGTCCTGCGCGGACCGCGATCAGGAAAAACGCTGTGGGACAGGGGCCTTGTATCAGGGCACGAGTTTACTCGTGCCGTAACTGCCTTAAAATGACTCCGGCTTTAGCCGCTGAGGCAAAAGATTGTTGGCCGTGGCACACCGTTGTCATCGACACCTCCCAAACCGGCTCCAACTGGGGCGCGGCGACCTCGGCTCTCGTCCAGGCCATTTCCACCTCGGACATTCTCGCCATCGTCGCCCTCGACCGCGACTCCGCCCACCTCGCCGAGCAGCTCTCGCTCAAGAAATTCGTGCCCGTGCTCGCGCTCGCCGACGACCGCGCTCTCACCTCGGCCAACATCCCCTGGATTTTCCGCCTTCCGACGCAGGCGGGACAGAACGAAGCGTTGCAGGTGCTTGCCGCCGCCGAGCGCCGCAGCGGTCCGAATCCGGAGAAGCTGCGGGATGTTCTGGCGTCGGGCCAGGATTTGGCCGGTGTGCGGTTCACCTCGACCGGCGAACCGGAAGAATAGGCCCCCACTCCGCGCAGAATCCGCACTCCAAACCAATAGCCTGTCATCCTGGGCGAGCCAGCCGAATTCGCGACTTCTTGCGCGATAGGGTGGGATGAGTGGTCTCCTCGTTGGCAACAGTCCCACTGATCCCTGCTCCCGCATTTCTGAGCTCTGTGCTCTGAGCCCTGCCTCGTTACTCCCGTACCCTCCGCCCGTCGCTTTCTCCTTGACCCAGCCTTCGCCGCGCGCCATCCTCAATGTGAGGGAAAAGTGTCTCCTGAAGGGCCGCCGCAAGCGGCCCTTTCGCTTGGCTGGGCGGTAGAAGCCCCGGCCCTCGGGCCGGGGGGACAGCAGGCTTGTGACAGTCCCCGCCTTCAGGCGCGGAAATTCGCAAACAAAGGACTTAGCGGGTAATACCCTCAGGGTATTACCTTGGAAGTCCAGTTGATTCAGGAAGATGCCAGACACTGATCCTCGCAAAAAAATTCCCCGCCGCCGAGGATCGATCAGATTTACGCGGGGACGAGGCGAGGCGCGGGGACAGGAACGGGGTGGGGCTTTTCCGCGTCGAGGGTGACGAGCTGCCAGGCGGAGCGGTCGCGGAGCAGACGCGAGACGAGCGCGGTGTGCATGGCGTGGCCGGCGCGCTCGGCGATGACGTGGCCGAGAATGTGATGGCCGGCAAGGGCGAGGTCGCCGATGAGGTCGAGGACCTTGTGGCGGGCACACTCATCCTGGAAACGGAGCGGGCCGTTCTGGACGCCGTCACGGGTGAGGACAATGACGCTCTCTTCCGTGGCGCCGCGGATGAGGCCCATGTCGCGGAGTTTCTGCTCGTCTTCGCGCCAGCCGAAGGTGCGGGCGGGGGCAATGTCGCGCTCATACGCCGTGGTGGCCAGATCGACGCGGCAGCTTTGGCGGCCGATGGGCGCGGGGAAATCGATGGAGTAGGAGACTGAGTAACCCTGGCCGGGATAGACGCCGATAAATTTGCCGCCCTCGCGGACTTCCACGTCTTTCAGGATGCGCAGATACTGACGGCGGCGGCGCTGAGCTTTGAGTCCGGCGCGACGGAAGGCGAGGGTGTAAGGCAGGGCGCTGCCGTCGAGGATGGGCAGCTCGAGATTGTCCAGCTCGACGATGACGTTGTCGATGCCCATGCCGAGGAGCGCGGAGAGGAGGTGCTCGGTGGTGGAGATGAGCACGCCCTGGCGCATGAGGCTGGTGGCGTAGCTCACGCGGGCCACGTTGCGGCCGGTGGCGGCGATTTCAAAGTTGTCGAGGTCGGTGCGGCGAAAGACAACGCCGGATCCGGCGGAGGCGGGGAGGACGCGCATCGTGACGGCCGCGCCGCTGTGGAGGCCGATGCCGGAGAACTCAACAGGTGCAGAGATGGTATGTTCCAGATGCGGCGAGTCGGGCAATGGATCCTCGGTGAAGGCATAGACTAACGCCGGCAGGACAAAGTTGCGGTGTGGCAAATTGGCCACAGTTTGGGTTCCGGAAGTCACGGTACGTTTGGGGGCGACGGGGATGAGGAAAGCTGTGGAATCTGCGAGTTACGGCCCACGGGAGACGCTGGCGGCGCTGGCCGGGCGAGAAGAGCTGTTGCTTGAAAGGATACGGGCGCTGGTGGAGATCGAGTCGCCGAGCGACGACAAGGCAGGCGTAGACCGGTGCGTGGACGCCGTTGCGGAGATGGCGGCGGCCGTGGGCGGACGGGCGAAGCGCCATCGGCAGAGGGCATTTGGAGACGTACTGGAAGTGCGATGGGCAGGCGCGCGAGGCCTGGCACCGGTGATGCTGCTCGGGCATCTGGACACGGTGTGGCCGATGGGCACGCTGCTGACGATGCCGTTCCGGATCGAACGGGGAAAGGCCGGGGGCCGCGCGTGGGGTCCGGGCGTGCTGGACATGAAAGCGGGCGTGGCGATGGCCCTGACTGCCGTCGGGTTTCTGCGGGAGCAGGGCGAGCTGCGGCAGCCGGTGGTGCTGCTGCTGACGAGCGATGAGGAAGTGGGGAGCACGGTGTCGCGGGGGATCGTCGAAAAGCTGGCGCGGGAGTGTGCGGCGGTCTTCGTGCTGGAGCCCGCGCAGGGCCTGGCGGGCGCGTACAAGACGGCACGCAAAGGAGTGGGGGACTACACGGTTCGGGTGAAGGGCGTGGCGAGCCACGCGGGCGTGGACTTTATGCGCGGGCACAGCGCGGTGCACGAACTGGCGTGGCAGATTGAGAAGATTCGCGGGTTCACCGAGCTGGAGCGCGGGCTGACGGTGAATGCGGGGGTGATCCGCGGCGGGACGCGAACGAATGTGGTGGCGGCCGAGGCGGAGGCGGAGATCGACGTGCGGGTTGCGCAGGCGAAGGATGCGGCGCGGATCGAGAGGAAATTTCGCGGGCTGAAGGCGCGGGATCGCGGATGCAGACTGGAGATCGAAGGCGGGATCAACCGGCCGCCGATGGAGCGAAGCCGGGCGACGGCAAGGCTGTTCCGGCGAGCCGCGACTTTGGCGCGGGAAATGGGGCTTGAGCTGAGCGAGGCGGCGACGGGCGGCGGGTCGGACGGAAACTTTACCGCGGCGCTGGGCGTCCCTACGCTGGACGGGATGGGCGGAGTCGGCGAAGGGGCACACGCATCCAATGAGTCGGTGATGGTGGAGCATCTGATACCGAGGACGGCGCTGCTGGCGGAGATAATGCGGAGCCTGTGAGGCGCGATGCTGAGGCTGATGGAATACGGGCTGCTGGCGGTGGCGCTGGCAGTGGTGATCGGGCTGGTGGTGCGCGGGGAGCCGGAAGCACCGCCGGCTGAGGAGCATCCGCTCGGAGCCCGGGAGACGCCGGAGGAGAAGCAGCACAAGGTGGGGTGATGCGGGCCGCTCAGACCGCCGGAAGCGGCGCATTCTCGCGAGAGGCTCCGTCAGGATTCTGATCCAGCACCGGCTCGGCCTGCTTACGCTCAGGGATGTCGACGAAGACGTTGATTGCTCCGGCGAGCCGCCCATCCTGATCGTACAGCGGATCGATATTGACGTTTGTCAGGATGCGGAAACCCGTCGGCTGCTCCAGGACGACTTCCAGGTTCCGCGCCACGCGGTCTTCCAGTACTGCCGCCGCCATCGGGCATTGGTCATGCTTGAGCAGCAATCCGCCGGAGGACCACATCCGGAATGCACCGCAGAATTTTTCCTCATCGTTGTTCAGCCGGGGCTCGCGGCCCCACAGTTCAACGGCGCGGCGATTGAAGAAAGTTATGCGGCCCTCGGCGTTACAGGTATAGACCGCGGCAGGCATGAGCGCGAGAAGCCTGCTCAGTCGCTCTTCGCTGTCGCGCAGCGCTGCCCTGAACGTGGCTTGCTCCTGTAGAGCCAGTTGCAGCATGACCGCCTGCAATTTGGTGTCGCTCTCTCTTAATTTTCTTTCGGTGACGTCATAGAAGAAGTTCGTGACGCCCACAATCCTTCCGTCATCGTCTCGCACCGGGTCAACGTGCACGCAAACGGTAACCCGCGATCCCTCGGGCCTCTCGATGACCACGTCTTGCCGGTGGAGAGAAGCGCCCGTGGCAAGCGCCTGGGCCACTGGCGTGTCACAGTGCGCCATGAACGTGCCATCCGGATGGTA
This sequence comes from Acidobacteriaceae bacterium, assembly GCA_030041515.1. Classification (GTDB taxonomy): domain Bacteria; phylum Acidobacteriota; class Terriglobia; order Terriglobales; family Acidobacteriaceae; genus Palsa-343. The sequence continues at coordinate 9,707 of JASHNS010000067.1, forward strand.
GAGCCGGTACGATCCGCAAAAGCGTTCGTCAGGATCTCCAATTGCAGGCCTGCGGCCCCACAGCTCGGCAGCCCGAGCGTTGTACCAGGAGATGACGCCATCGGGGGCGCGAACAGCGTAGGCGGCCATGGGAATGCGGTCAATCAGGTCCTGGAGAGAGAGGTCGAGTGAGGCAGAAGCCGGGGGCGGCACCGGCTCCAGGTCAGATTCCGGTCTTTGATGGCTTCCCATAGTTTCTTTGAGGTTAGAACACGAGACCCCTGCCTGAACCACGCCATTTTGCGTCAAACGGTCCGCGCGGAGTCTGGTTGAGAGTTTAAGGGAGCGCATCCCTGCTCCACACCGATGAATGGCGCACGCGGGACGCCCGATTGGGGGTCTGCGGAAGGTGGCCGCTTCGGGGCCTCAGGTTGCATTTTCAACCGATAGTCGGAGCCGGGAAATGGTTTCTGATGGAACAGGCGAGGCCGCGCTGGGAGGCGATGCCAGGGTTCCGGAGGGACGCGCTGCCCCTTGACCATTCTCTATCAGTCGCTGATGGACCGATAGTTATCAATAAATAACTGATCGGCAATGGGAATCACTTCCTCAATACCCCATGACCGGTTCCGGTAACCCCCTGTGACTTCAACGAAGTTAACGGATTGATTACCCCATCAAGCGAAAACCGGAAACCTACGATCCTGATCCCGTACCTTCCCGTGCAACAGCGCTTGCGCTCTGGGCGAAGGCCTGGGCGCGGGCGAAGCGCTCTTCGGCGCCGGCGATCATGCTCGAAACGAGCGCGAGGGGCAATCCGACAACGTTGAAATAACAGCCGTGGACGCGAGGGATCCAGCGAGCGGCCTGGCCTTGGATGGCGTAGGCGCCGGCTTTGCCGCGCGGCTCGCCAGTGGCAACGTAGCGGGCGATGTCTTCGTCGGAGGGGGAGAGGAAGGTGACGTAGGTGACCTCGGCGGCGACCTCGGTGTGCGTGCCGGAGACGAGAGCGACGCCGGTGATGACCTGATGCGTGGCTCCGGCGAGGAGGCGGACCATGCGGGCGGCGTCGGTGTCGGATTCGGGTTTGGCGAGCATCTCGCCGTTGGGGGCGACGACGGTGGTGTCGGCGCCGAGGACAATGACCTGGCCGGCGGCGCTGGACTGAAGGGCGGCAAGCTGGGGTGACGCGGCGACGGCTTCGGCTTTCTGGCGGGCGAGGCGGAGAACGTACGGGATGGGCTGCTCGCCGGGGTGGGCATCCTCGCAGATGGAGGCGGGCAGAATGGTGAATGTGTATCCGGCCTGGGCGAGAAGATCGCGGCGGCGCAGCGAGGCGGAGGCGAGGATGAGCATAAAGGGATTATGGCAGGAAGACGGGCGGCCTCAGGTCAAGGTTTCGAGCTTTAGGAGCCATTCGTGGAAATGGGGGCACTCTGATCTCATTCGCGGGAGCCCAATCTCAAGTGCTGCGAGTACACCCAATAGAGGCTTTTCATAGTTGGGGATAAGATTCTCTACGCGCTTCGAGGGAGCTGTCATCTCGGAATCATTGATATCTTCCGGGGTTGTAAAGTTGTTTCGAATTGCTGCGAATTCTGCAGCAAGTTCAGTGCGACAGATTGCTGCGGCGAAAGCTGCGCATTCGCTGAATAAGAGGCCTTCAAATTCATGCATTGTGACAAACGGGACAAAGCGGTTTTGGTCAAAGCTGCTGCCCGACTCGGACATGATCTCGTTCAGCAAAGAGTGCTCCACAAGGCTGGCTTTCTCCGACGTTGACTTTCCGGCCCCCTCTGCCCGTCCTGGCCAGGCGCGTTCACCAGACGCCGGCAGGCGATAATAGTCGACCATTGTTGTCGCCCCGCATCCGGGATCCTCTTTGAGATGCCGTACGATGTCCGACTTCACCGCAGGCCATGCTCGAATTCCACCGCGTCGACTTCGAAGGCGGGCGTTGCCAACGATGCGTGCCGATATCGAGGTATAGCCTTTTGTCAGGAGATGAGGACCAAGAACCTCGTTTACAAATGTCTCCTCTGTTTGACCTTCAACGTGCACTAACAGACGAGAAGTGTTCATTCCGGAACAGGCCTTCCCTCAAGTTCATTTTTTTCCCAAAGTTGCCCAAGGCTGTAATCATGAAGCCATTCTTCTAATCTCTGTGTGTCCAAGCGGCTGATTCTTGTTCCCCCCTGGTCTCGGCGAGCGACCAGGACGTCTTCAGGTTCGAAGTGATCCAGCAGCAACGAGGATTGGGTGGACACAATCACTTGAACTCTTTTTGAAGCCTGCTGGATGAGGGCCGCTAGCATTTCGATGGCGTAGGGGTGCAACCCAAGCTCTGGTTCGTCGACCAGAATCACGGATGGCAAGCATCCTTCAGGCTGCAGAAAAAGAGTCGCCAGAGTGATGAAACGGAGCGTCCCATCAGAGAGAGAGGATGCGTCAAAATATTGATCGGAGTTCTTGTGCTTCCATTCGAGTTTGATGTTGTCAGTCTCAAGCCTTGAAGGGGCGAGCCGAAAATCGTCGAAAAATGGAGTCACACGCTGGATCGTGCGGCGGATCAGACTGTATGAGCCTTCGTGCTTGCTCTGGAGGAAATACAAGAAAGCTGGGAGATTCGAACCGTCCGGCCGCAGGAACCGATTGTCATCGACCTTTGCTGTTTTTCTCATCGGAGAAGAGGCGCTCGTGTCGTGGACGTGGTAAATCCTCCAGCTATCGATATGACGTCGCACCCACCGGGCGATTCTGGTTACTCCGGGGTCACTAATGCCAGCCTCGCGTCCCTGCTCGCGGGGAACAATACCTTCCTCATAGGGAGACGGATGTTTCTTATCCCAGAATGCAACCATCTCCGATGTCGGGTAGAGACCGTCGTCCTGTGTCGGTGGGAGTTCCAATTCGTATTGGTTCACCCCACCTCTGAACGACAAATGAATGGAAATGTGCTTTGTCGTTTTTGAGCCGAAGTGGAGCACTCTCTCTGCACCGCCAGCTCTTGTCACGTAGTCGCGGAGATGTCCATCTCGAATGCTGTGGAGAAACGCGAACGCACCAATGAAGTTCGACTTCCCAGAGCCATTCGGACCGATTACGACGTTTATGGGTCTGAGATGGAGCTCCTCTATCGAGGAGATGCTCTTGAAACCTCGAATAGTGAGGTAATCCAATGCGTCTGATGACATCTTTTTTGGCTCGCGCTCGCCTCGGGAGGCTTGTTCAGATTTTCCCGATTAGGATACCGCGATTGCCAATACGCAGGGATCCAAATCCAGAATTCTGTCGGCGCTGCTCCAGATTCAGGAGTGTTCGGGGGAGGGGCCGGGTTCGGGGAAGTCGGAGTCGCTGTCCTTGATAAGCGGGTCGGACTCGCGATGAGGGAGCTGGTTGGCGAGACGATTGTGGGCTTCGCCAGGACGAGCGGTGTCCAGGCAGGGAGCGTTGGGCGCAGTGTTTTCGGCTGCGCCTTTGCGGGCGTCGGAGTCGGGGTGGGCCGGATGGGTCATGCTGAGTGAGATGCGGGAGACAGAGATCAAGAGACAACGATCAGAACGAAAGCGCCCTCCGGCTGCGAGTTGCAGGGTAGCCAGATACGCATCCTTCCCGGAAGAAAACACAGCGGGAAATTGTCGTGATGACGGTCACCGACAGTCGTTGCGTCTGTCCTGCATTCTGACCTGTACTCGCGTTGCGGTGACGCCGCCTGAATGGAGCGATTCATGTGGCGGGACCGGGGCGCGCAGGCAGGAGCTACCTATCCTGTCGCGCACAGGACGCGCGACAAGGATGGGGCACCCTGCAGGGAAGACAACGTCTCCACCCGCGGTTAGCTGCGCTTTCGCTCCGCAGCAGCGGGAGGGATCGAAGTGCGCACGCACCTGCGGCCCGGTGAGCATCAGCGGCCGGAGGAGGCAACATGCCGCTGACCACCGAACGTCCGCCGCTGCCCTCGGAAGACAGGCGCTGGAGAATCGTGAACGGAACCATGCGCAAGCATGGGTACTCGCGGAACGCGCTGATTGAGACGCTGCACACGGTGCAATCGTCGTTCGGGTATCTGGACGAGCCCTCGATCCGGTTTGTGGCGCGGTCGCTGCGAGTTCCGCTGAGCCAGGCCTACGGCGTAGCGACGTTCTACCACTTTTTCAGTCTGAAGCCGCCGGGGAAGCACACCTGCACAGTGTGCCTGGGAACGGCGTGCTACATCCGAGGCTCGGACAAGCTGGTCGTCGAGGCGGAGAAGCGGCTGCACATCCATCCGGGCGAAACCACGCCGGACGGGGAGGTGTCGCTGGCGACGGTGCGGTGCGTGGGCGACTGCGGACGCGCGCCGGTGGTGCTGTTCGACGGCGAGCTCTCCGCGCAGATGGAGCCGGCGAGGCTGACGGCGCGGCTGGATGCGTGGAGGAAGCCATGAACGTGGAAGAGCTCCAGCAGATTGCGGCGGCGGTGGAGGGCGAGCGCGCGCAGTACGAGTACGAAGTGAACGTGTGCATGGGCACGAGCTGTCTGGCGCAGCACAGCGATCGCATTCGCGAAGCCATTGAGAAGGAAGCGGCAGGCTGCGGGAAGAAATGCCGCGCCCGGCGGACGGGCTGCATGGGTCCGTGCGCGGCGGGGCCGATGGTGCTGGTGGAACCGGCGGGGATCCGGTACGGGCACGTGCTTGAGACAGACGCGAAGGAGATTGCGGAATCGCTGGGCAGAAAGCCGGTGGCGCGGCTGGATCCGCAACTGGGCAGTTACTTCGAGGGCCAGCACTTCAGGGTACTCGAGAACGTGGGGCACATCGATCCGGAAAACGTGGAAGAGTACATCGCGCGAGGCGGCTATGAGGCGCTGGTAAAGGCGCTGACGGAGATGACGCCGGCGCAGGTGATCGAGCAGATTGCGAAAAGCGGGCTGCGGGGGCGCGGAGGCGGCGGGTATCCGACCGGACTGAAGTGGGACACGGTCGCCAAGGTGAAGGGTGCGCAGAAGTATGTGATCTGCAACGGCGACGAGGGCGATCCGGGAGCGTTCATGGATCGCAGCGTGCTGGAGAGCGATCCGCAACGGGTGATCGAGGGGATGGCGATCGCGGCGTACGCGATTGGGGCGACGAAAGGATACATCTACGTGCGCGCGGAGTATCCACTGGCGGTGCAGCGGCTGACGGTGGCGATCCAGCAGGCGCGGCGGCGGGGATTTCTGGGGAACGGCATCTGCGAGACGACGTTCAGCTTCGACGTGGACATCCGGTTGGGCGCGGGAGCGTTTGTGTGCGGCGAGGAGACGGCGCTGATTGCCTCGATTGAAGGCAAGCGCGGGACGCCACGGCCGCGGCCGCCGTATCCGGCGGTGAGCGGGTTGTGGGGCGCGCCGACGCTGATCAACAACGTGGAGACGTTTGCGAATGTCGCGCCGGTAATCCGGAAGGGCGGGGAGTGGTTCGCCTCGATGGGAACGGCGCGCAGCAAGGGGACGAAGGTCTTCGCGCTGACGGGGAAGATCGAACGGACCGGCCTGGTGGAAGTGCCGATGGGGATGACGCTGCGGCAGATCATTTTTGGGATCGGCGGCGGAGTGCCGGACGGGCACAAATTCAAGGCGGTGCAGACGGGCGGCCCGTCGGGCGGGTGTTTGCCGGAGGAGCACCTGGATTTGTCGATCAGCTACGACGCGCTGATCACGGCGGGCTCGATGATGGGTTCGGGCGGCATGATCGTGATGGACGACACGTCGTGCATGGTGTCGGTGGCGCGTTTCTTTATGGAGTTCTGCATGACGGAGTCGTGCGGGAAGTGCGTGCCGTGCCGCGCCGGGACGGTGCAGATGTACGAACTGCTGACGAAGATCTGTCAGGGGGAGGCGACGCGGCGCGACCTGGAAAAGCTGGAAGAGCTGTGCGAGGTAGTGGGCGCGACGAGTTTGTGCGGGCTGGGACAGACGGCGCCGAATCCGGTGCTGAGCACGCTGCGATATTTTCGGCATGAGTACCTGGCGCACATCGACGAGAAGCGGTGTCCAGCGGGGGTGTGCGAGATCGGCGACGCCCGGCGGCTCGCGCATGACGCAGCTCGGACGGAGGTGCACGCATGAGCGCCGAAGCGAACATTCGCACCCTGACGATCGACGAAGTGGACATCAGCGCGCGCGCGGACGAGACGATTCTGGAGGCAGCGCGGGAGCACAACATCGATATCCCGACACTGTGCCATCTGGAGGGCCTGTCGGAAGTGGGGGCGTGCCGGCTGTGCCTGGTGGAGGTGAAGGGGGCGCGGCGGCTGTTGCCGGCGTGCGTGACGCGGGTGGAAGAGGGGATGGAGGTCACGACGCACTCGGCGAAGATCGACCGCTACCGGCAGATGGTGCTGGAGCTGTTCTTCGCGGAGCGGAATCACGTATGCAGCGTGTGCGTGGCGAATGGGCACTGCGAGCTGCAGAGCCTGGCGCTGCGACTGGGGATGACGCATGTGGAGCTTCCTTACCAGTATCCGCAACTGCCGGTGGACGCCTCGCATCCGCGGTTCACGGTAGATCACAACCGGTGCGTGCTGTGCACGCGCTGCGTACGGGTTTGCGGCGAAGTCGAGGGGGCGAATACGTGGGGCGTGATGGGGCGTGGGGCGCAGTCGCTGGTGATCACGGATCTGAAGGAGCCGTGGGGCGAGAGCGAAACGTGCACGAGCTGCGGGAAGTGCGTACAGGTATGTCCGACGGGAGCGCTGTTTGAGAAGAATCGGGCCGGGACGAAGACGGCGAAGCATCCGGAGTTTTTGCCGTATCTGCGGATCATGCGCGAGGGGGAGCAGCGATGAGCGACACCAAAACACTTGCGACAGTCTGGCTGGACGGGTGCTCGGGGTGCCACATGTCGCTGCTGGATATGGACGAGCGGCTGATCGAGCTGAGCAGCCAGTTCACGCTGGTGTACTCGCCGCTCGTGGACCAGAAGGTCTTTCCTGAGCACGTGGATGTGACGCTGGTGGAGGGTGCAGTGGCGAGCGAGGACGATTTGAAGAAGGTCCGCAAGATTCGCGACCATACGGGCGTGCTGGTGTCGCTGGGAGACTGCGCGCTGACGGGGAACGTGTCGGCGATGCGGAACCGGTTCGGGCCGGAGCCGGTGCTGCTTCGGGTTTACCCGGATGGGCAGAAGGCGCCATCGACGGGCGTGCCGGCGCTGCTGGACCGGGTGCGGCCGGTGCATGAGGTGGTGCCGGTGGATGTGTTTGTGCCGGGATGCCCGCCGTCGGCCGACACGATTTATCAGGTGCTGACGGAATTGCTGGCGGGGCGGGTGCCGACGCTGGAGGGGGTTGCGCATTTTGGGTGAAGCAGTGATCAGAACCCATCCTGTCGCAACTGCGGCGACAAGGGTGGGGCACCTGAGGTGAAGCAGTGATCAGTAGTCAGGAACCGCAGTGGGTTGGAGAGGTTCAGGAGTTCATTATGTCGCGCACCATCGTCATCGATCCGGTCACGCGCCTGGAAGGGCACGGGAAGATTACGCTGCAGCTGGATGACGCGGGCGTGGTGCAGGACGCGATGTTTCACGTGACGCAACTGCGCGGGTTCGAGAAGTTCTGCGAGGGGCGACCGTTTTACGAGATGCCGAACATTACGGCGCGGGTGTGCGGCATCTGCCCGGTGAGCCATCTGATCGCGTCGTCGAAGGCATGCGATGGGATTCTGGCGGTCAAAATTCCGCCGGTGGCGGCGAATCTGCGGAGGGTGCTGAACCTGGCGCAACTGATCCAGAGCCATGCGCTGAGCTTCTTCTATCTGTCGTCGCCAGATCTGCTGCTGGGAATGGACGCGGCGCCTGAGGAGCGGAACATATTGCATCTTGCGCACGCGCACCCGTCGATTGCGGCGGATGGCGTGGCGCTGCGGCAGTTTGGGCAGCGAGTGATCGAGGTGATGGCGGGGCAGCGGATTCATCCGGGATGGACGGTGCCGGGAGGGGTGAACGAGGCGCTGAGCCAGGAGAAACGGGACCAGATTCTCGTGATGATTCCGGCGGCGGTGGCGGCGATCCAGCGGACGCTCGAGTGGTTTCGCACGGCTGTCGACAAATTCAGCGCCGAGATTGAGGTCTTCGCGAATTTCCCGACGCTCTTCATGGGAATGATCGACGATCGCGGGCTGGCGGAGTATTACGACGGCTATTTGAGGGTGATCGACTCGGAGGGAAACATCATCGCCGGCGAGCTGGAGCCGGCCCGCTATGCGGAGTACATCGGCGAGGCGACGGAGCCGTTCACGTACATGAAATTCCCGTATTACAGGCCGCTGGGGTATCCGGGCGGAACATATCGGGTGGGGCCCCTGGCGCGTCTGAATCTGGCGGGGCGGTGCGACACGCCGCTGGCGGATGAGGAATGGCGGAGATTTCGGGCGATGTCGCCGCGGCCGCTGCTGAGCTCCTTCCACTACCATCAGGCGCGACTGATCGAGATGCTGCACGCGGCGGAAAAGATTGAGCGGCTCCTGAGCGATAAAGGAATTCTGGACAAGCACGTGCGGGCGACTGCGTCGGTGAACAGCCTCGAAGGCGTGGGCGTGGCGGAAGCGCCGCGTGGCACGCTGATCCATCACTACAAAGTGGACGAGAACGGGCTGATTGTGTGGGCGAACCTGGTGATTGCGACGGGGCACAACAACGCCGCGATGAACCGGGGGATCTTACAGGCGGCGCGGCATTATGTGCATGGCGATGCGGTGAAGGAGGGAATGCTGAACCGGGTGGAAGCGGTGGTGCGGACTTTCGATCCGTGCCTGAGCTGCTCGACGCACGCGATGGGACAGATGCCGCTGACGATTGAGCTCCGCGCGCCGGATGGAAGCCTGGTGCGCGAGGTGCGGAGGGGCTGAGGCAGGGCGATATGCGAGCAACCCACGCAGAGACGCACCTGCCTCCCGCACCTGCTGTCACCCCAGCTGTGTCAGCGGCGGGCAATTGTGGGGCGCCTGTTCTGCTGGCGTGCGGGAATCCGCTGCGGCAGGATGACGGCGTGGGGTGGCGGATTGCCGATGCGGCACGATTCGGGATGCCGGGGCTCCGGACTGTGGTGGTCCAGCAGTGGACACCGGAACTGGTGGAAGAGATTGCCGACGCGAAGCTGGCGATTTTTGTGGATGCCAGCGTGCGGGATGAGGCAGGTGCCATTCGGGTGGGGGTCCTGCGTTCACCCAAAGCGGCCCAAGGCGATCACACGCGGGGCATCCAGGCTGAGACGCATCAATTGGATCCGTTGGCCCTGCTGGCGCTGGCGGAGGAAGTATGCGGACATGCGCCGGCGCGGAGTTTTCTGGTGACGGTGGGGGCGGATTCGTTCCATTACGGGGAAGACATCTCCGCAAGGGTACGCCAGGCGGTGCCAAGGGCGGCACGCCTGGTTGGGAATCTGATAGCGACGTTCGCGCCGGGGATGTGAGCACGGCAGGAACCATTCATCAGACCGGCAACTCCGAGCTGAGGTGGCAAGGAGGCGGAAAAATGAGCCGTTCTGCAGCGCGCCTGCTGTACTGGTCGCCGCGATGCATCGGTGTTGCGTTCGCGATCTTCGTCGGTCTTTTTGCGCTGGAGTCTTTCCAGGAAACTGCGGGATTCTGGCACCTGGCGCTGGCTTTCGCCATCAACCTGGTGCCCGCCTACATGGTCGTCCTTGTGCTGGCCGCGGCGTGGAAGTGGGAGTGGATGGGCGCGGTGGTGTTCGCAGCGCTGGGCGTTTGGTACTCGTGGGGAATGCTGGCGAGGCATCATCTGAGCTGGCCGATCTTCCTGGCGATTCCCTTGCCCATGCTGGCGATGGCGGTGCTGTTTCTGGCGAACTGGCTGGAGCGCAGCACACTGCGCGTGGCGCGTTGACCGCCTGCGCGAGGCATCCCCTGGTGCAACGAATGAGATTTCGTGTGTAAAACCATGGTCACTCAGGAGGACGCATGAAAGCCATCGTGTATCGCCAGTTCGGGCCGCCTGAGGTTCTGCGCTGCGAAGAAGTTGAGAAGCCGGCGCCAGGACGGGGAGAAGTTCTGATCAGGGTGCATGCGGCGGGTTTGAATCCTCTGGACTGGAAGCTGATGCTGGGTCATCCCTGGCCGCTGCGGCTGGCGATGGGACTGCGCAAACGGAAGAGCGCCGGCGTGGATGTTACGGGTACAGTAGACGCGGTTGGCCCCGGTGTGACGGAGTTCAGGGTGGGAGATGCGGTCTTTGGACTGTGCAAGGGGGCCCTGGCCGAATACGTAAGCGCGTCCGCGAAGACGCTGGCGATGAAGCCGGAGAACGTGAGCTTTCTGGAGGCGGCCTCGGTTCCTGTAGCGGCGCTGACTGCGGTGCAGGGCCTTCGCGACAAAGGCCGCGTGCGAGCGGGGCAGAAAGTGCTGATCAATGGCGCGGCAGGTGGGGTCGGGAGCTTTGCCGTCCAGGTGGCGAAAATTCTGGGCGCGGAGGTGACGGGGGTCTGCAGCAGCCGGAATGTGGATGCGGTTCGAGCGCTCGGGGCCGATCGCGTGATCGATTACATGCGTGAAAATGTTGCGGAGGAATGCGGCGTGTATGACGTCGTGCTGGAGTGCGTGGGAAATCTACCGGTGCCGGTGATCCGCCACATGCTGCAGCCCAGAGGCCGGTGCGTGGTGGTGGGAGCCAGGCCGGACGTGAGCGTGATGACGATTCTGGGGAACATCTTCAAGCTGCTGGTGGTGGTTCCTTTTTTACGGCAAAAGATTGTGGTTGTGCTGGCCAAACGGAACCAGCAGGATCTGCGGACGATTGCGGATCTGCTGCAGGCGGGCGAGGTAAGGCCGGTGATCGAGCGCTGCTATGAATTGGGCGAGGTCAGGGAAGCGATGCGGCACCTTATGGATGGCCATGTGCGGGGAAAGCTCGTGGTAAGGATCGCGCCGCGCAACGGCACATAAAACTGCGGACCATGCATGCAGCGCTGCCTGGTGGCGGTGTTCGCGATCGCGGCGCAGGCGCAGTCAGCCGGCCGCTTCCAGCGGCTCCCGCTGCTGGTTCTTTTCGACTGAAAGCCGCCTTTGAATGTCGCGAAGAGCAGCAATCATCTTCGCAGGTTTAGCGCTGAGGATGAGGTCGATGCCTTCTGCCTCTGCAGCAGGAATGTATGAACGACGAGCGACGAGCAGAATAGGGGCGCAAGGGTTGCGGCGGCGTAGAGCGGCGATGGCCATGGTGCGCTCGGTCGCGCTGAGAGTGTGGCAGAGAATCGCCACATCCCAGTTGGTGGAGTGGATGCGATCGAGGGCCTCCGCGAGACCTGCAATATTCAGTGCGTCGAGACCCGCGGCAGCAAGCAGACCCGTGCGCGTCTGCATAAGCAGAGAATCATTTCCAATCTGAAGGACTTCCCGCATCCCGGCATCACTTGGCCGCAGGGTACCCCTGCGCCCTGAACAGATTCTCTCCGCCGGGCGTCCAACTGTATGTAGGGAAGCGAACGGAGAGGCAGCATTTTCCGAGATAGAAGGTTCTAAGGCGCAGTACGGCGGGAAAGGAGGAACAGTGAACGGCGCTCAATTTCGGAATACGATTCTGGGGCACCTGGACCAAGAGGCGTTGGAGCGGCTGGAATTACGCCGGATCCCCCTTCCGCAGGCTCATGTGCTGGAAGAGCCGGGTTTGGAGATCGAGGAGCTGACATTTGCGGAAGAAGGAGTCGCCTCGATGACGACGATATTCCAGGATGGGTCCCAGGTGGAGGCGGGCATGTTTGGTCCGGAGTCGGCGGTGGGAGTGCCAGCGCTGATGGGAATCAAGGCCGGAATGAATTTCGTGTCCGTGCAGGTGCCCGGGGATGCATGGGTGGCGCCGGTGGATGCGGCCAAGCGGGAATTCCGGAAGATGGACTGCTTTCACGATCTGGTGCTGCGGTATATGCAGTCGCAGATTGTGCAGGCCACGCAGTCAGCCGGGTGCAACGCGCGCCACAACGTGCAGCAGCGGCTGGCGCGCTGGCTGCTGCTGGCGAGGGACCGGCACACCAGCGACGTGCTACAACTGACGCAGGAGTTTCTGGCGGCAATGCTGGGTGTGGAACGACCTTCGGTGAGCGGGGTTGCGGGCCGGCTGCAGGAGCAGGGCCTGATCGAATACAGCCGGGGTCGCATCCGGATTGTGGATCGGACCGGACTCGAAGCCGTGGCGTGTGAATGCTACCAGGTGGCGCAGCATGAGCTGCGGGCATTCACGCGATATGCCGATGAGCGGACCGGTTACTATGCCGCACAGCGCTGAAAGGAGGCTGCCTTAGCCCTGCGGCTGTTGCGGATATGCGCTTTGCGGGTACCCTTGTTGCTGCTGGGGGGGCGGGGCTGAGCCCTTGGGCGGCTTATACTGCGGCCGATTCTTCAAAACAAATCCATCGCGTATCACATAGAAGTCTTGCTCAGGCAGGTCCGCTTCGAGAAGATCGCCCTGGGACGTGTAGTAAATTTCGACGGAGATCCCGTTTTGCGAACTGACGAGAACGCTGGTGTGGTGCATGGTGATGGGCTGTCCGTGGAAAATGCCGCTGGCATCCGGCTGCGGCTGGTAGTCCGCGGGGACAAGGACGCCGTTCTGTTTGGGGACGACGATCCATGCGGTCGGCGGATGCTCGAGAGCGAAATGGGCCATCTCCAGATAAGCTGCGGGATCGAGATCGGGCAGGAGCGCCGTGTGCTGGTGGCGGTCGAAGGAGTTTGTGGTGGTCTTGCCCTTAGCGACGATGGAGACGTTGAAGGTGCGGCCGGTTGAGTCGGAAGCCAGCGTAAAGGTGACCTGATCACCATTCACCGTGCCGGTGAGATCGTCGCGCACGATGTCGAGATACTGGTCCAGGCGATTGCTGTTGTTGAAGCGGTAGCTGAATTTTTCCAGCTGCATTTGGCCGCGGGAATCGACCTGGTATCCGTTGGGCCCGGAGGCGACCGAACAGCCAGCGGAGCCGAGAGTTTTGCCGTTGGAGGCCTGGACGAGGCGGAACTGGGCGGAGCCGGCGGGCAGCGCCGGTGCCTGTGCCAGGGCCGGAATCGTGGAGAGAGCCGCAACGAGAAACAAGACAAGGGTTGAACGCATAGCCGTTTGCAGAACCTTCCTGTCGAGATTAGACACGAAATGCTCGAAAAAGCTGCGCCGCTTGGAATCACGAGTCTCAGACAGAAAAATCTTCACAGCCGTATTCGCTCCGAATGATGGCGTCAAGACTTCAGCGGCCATGCTCTTCGAGGTACTTTTCAACCTCGAGGGCGGCCATGCAGCCGGTTCCAGCGGCGGTGATGGCCTGGCGGTAGCGGCGGTCCTGCACGTCTCCGCAGGCGTAGACGCCGGGAACGCGCGTGAAGACGTAGTTGTGGGTCTTGATGTAACCGTCTTCATCGAGGTCGAGTTGGCCGGCGAACATGGCGGCGTTGGGGATGTGTCCGATGCCGAGAAAGAGACCGCTGAGGCTGAGCTCGGACTCGACGCCGGTGAGCGTGTCGAGAAGCCGGACGCCTGTGACTTCTTTCTGCTCAACTCCCAGAACTTCCTGAATGATGGCGTTTGTGATGAAGCCAATTTTGGGATGGGCGATGGCGCGGTCGAGCATGATGCGGGAGGCGCGGAAGTGTTCACGGCGGTGAATGAGGGTGACTTTGGAGGCGAAGCGGGTGAGGAAGAGCGCTTCCTCCATAGCGGAGTCGCCGCCGCCGACGACAGCGATTTCGCGACCGGAGAAAAAGAAGCCGTCGCAGGTGGCGCAGGAGCTGACGCCATGGCCGATGAGGGCTTGTTCCGAGGGGAGGCCGAGCCAGCGGGCGGAAGCTCCGCTGGCGATGATGAGGGTACGAGCGTGAATGACTTCGTTGCCAAGGTTGAGCGCGAGAGGATGTCTCGAGAGGTCGGCGGTAGCAAGATGGCCGAGGCGGAACTCCGCGCCGAAGCGCGAAGCCTGCCTGCGCATGTATTCAATGAGCTCGGGGCCCTGGACGCCGTCAGGCCAGCCAGGGAAGTTCTCGACCAGCGTGGTGATGGAGAGCTGGCCGCCAGGCTCGTGGCCCTCCAGCACCAGCGGCTTGAGATTCGCGCGTGCTGTGTAGATGGCAGCAGTGAGTCCGGCGCAGCCGGAGCCGAGGATGACTGTGTCGTGGATCGTGTCGGACATGGATGTGAACTTTCGATTGTACCTGCGAAAGCGGCGAAGACAGGCGAGGAATTGACCGCGGGCGAGTGTCTCGTAACTCCCTGCAAAAAGGAATACCGAAATGGGACCGAGCTGGCGAGTGATCCCAAGGTGAAATGATGCGCGAGGTAGAGATTACGATTCTTTCGCCGTGGGCCGGCGCGGCGTGCAGGAATAAGGCGGGAGGCTCCCGGGATGCGGAACCGGCTGGCGATAGAGGGGACGGAACCATGGATTGGGCGAATCGTGGCGGCGCTCATCGCGATAGTCCCCCTGTTGGTCTTCTTTACCGCGGAGACAGCGCCCGCGGGAGGACCGCGCTGGGTGGCGGGATCCAGCTACTTTGAAGCTTCGAAACTGGGGCAGCCGCTGGTGTGGGCCAACGGGCAGGTAACGTACTTCACCGATCGGAGCGATTTGAGCGCGGAGGTGAGCCAGAGCCGGGCAAATGAAATGGTCGCTGCGGCAGCGGCGGTTTGGAACGACGTACCGACGGCAGCGGTTTCGATCCAGTACGGGGGAAATCTGGCCGAGATTGTGGATGAATCGATCGCGCTGAATGCCAGCGGCGGGATTACGCTGCCGGTCGATGTGCAGCCGAGCGCGACGGAGGAGCCGGTGGGCGTGGTGTATGACGAGACTGGCGCCGTGATCGATGGAATCTATGGGACCGGTGTGAGTGCGCCGGAAAACTGCCAGACCAGCGGCGTGATTTCGACGGTCGACAATTTTGCAGTGACGGGAAATTTGGCGCACGCGCTGATCCTGGTCAATGGGCAATGTGCGACGACGGCGGATCAGATCGAGATGCTGCAATACCAGATGATTCGGGCATTTGGATACGTGTTGGGGCTGGGGTGGTCGCAGACCAACGAAGAAAAGTCATTGTGGGCGGCGAACACGGACGCGGCGCTGGCGGGATGGCCGATCATGCATCCGATGGAACTGCTGTGTGGCGCGAGCGGCGGCCAGTGCATTCCGAATCCCACTCAATTGCGCACCGACGATGTGGCGGCACTGAACCGGCTGTATCCGGTGACGAAGGCCAATCTGGGCAGCTTCGCCGGCAAGTCACTGACGGCGGCAGCGACGATCTCGGTACAGGGAACGATTGAGTTTCCGGTGGGGCAGGGGATGCAGGGCGTGAACGTAGTACTGCGCCCCGTGGTGAAGGGCGTGCCGCAGGTGGCGTACACAGCGACGGCGGTGAGCGGAGAGTATTTCCAGGGGAATGCGGGCAATGCAGTGACAGGGACGACAGACGCGAGCGGGGACCCGCTGACGCGGTTCGGGAGTAACGCTTCCTCCCAGGAGGGATTCTTCGATCTAAGATATGTGCCCCTGCCACCGGGAGTGAAATCGTCGACTTATGAGCTGACGTTCGAACCGGTGAATGCCCTGTATACAGGGAATGGTGCGGTGGGACCGTACACGAGCGGCCAGGTGACGCCTTCGGGTACGATGCCGGTGATCACGCTCAGCGGGCTGAAGGCCGGCTCGTCGGCGACGGAGACGGTGACGATTGAGAACGCAGCAGACGATGCAGAAAGCGGAGCGGACGGGAGCGCAGGGTCGCCGGCAGGCGTTCCGGCGAGCGGGGAGTGGACGGCGCGGATGACCGGGTATGGGCATTCGGGTTGGTTCCAGTGGCGGGCGCGGGCGAATCGGGAGTTTACGGTGGAGGCGCAGGCGCTGGATGAGAGCGGGGTGAAAAGCGAGAACAAAGCGCAACTGGTGATCGGCGCGTGGGACGGCAGCGATGCGGTGGGCGCGCCGCCGGTGACCGCGACGGCGCAGCCGTTCAACGCGCTGGTGCCCGGACTGACCGCGCTGCCAGTGTTGACGGTGGCGGACAGTGAAGTGCGTATTGGGATGGCGGATTTTCGCGGTGATGGGCGCCCGGACTATGCCTATCGGGGGAGGGTTCTGTATGCGGACAGCGTGACGCCCGCGCGGCTGCCAGCGGCGGGTGGACAGATCGTCATTCGCGGCATCGGGTTTGGGGCGAACTGCGCGGTGACGGTGAACAATCAGCCAGCACCGGTGACCAGCATCACGCCGAATACGATTGTGGCGACAGCTCCAGCGTCGCGAGGCACGACCGGCGTCGTGCTGGTGGAAGTTCAGGACACGGAGACGCTGGGCGTGACGGCGATTGCCGACGGACTGAGTTACGACGCGAATGGCGATGATGCGATTGCACTGGTGACGGCGCCGACGGGGACGGTTCCGATGGGAGTGCCGGAGCTGCTGACGGTGAAAGCAATCGACGTCGCCAGCCAGATGCCGGCGCCGGGCGATACGGTGACGTTCGCGGTAACGGAGGGAACTGCGGTGCTGGGGTGCGGGACGAGCACGTGCACCATGACGACTTCTGGCGACGGAGTGGCAACGCTGCTGGTGACGTCGACTTCGCCGGCGCTGGCGCAGATTACCGCGTCGCTGACAGATGGAAGCAGCGTGATGACGGAGTTTACGGGGACCGCGCCGCAGGGGATTGCCGCGCTGACGCCAAATTTGTATCTGACGCTGGGGGCGACGACCCTGTGGCCGGTGCAGGCGATGGTGCTGAATCCAGCCGGTGCGCCGCTCGGGGGGCAGACGGTCACCTGGACCTCGGAATCTTCGGAATTGACGGTGCAGGCGAGCCAGACACCAAGCAACGCGGAGGGGGTTGCGGCGAACGAGATTACGGCAGGGCCGTTCAGCGCGAGCGTGGCTGCGGCGACGAACGCGTGTCTGGCGGGAACCAGCAGCTGTGTCGCGTTCACGGTGACGCCGGTGGATCCGCAAACGGCTGCCTTGGTTGCGCGGGATGGGACGAATCAGTATGTTCCGGCCGGACAGGAGTTCGCGCCGGTGGTGCTGCATGTGACGGACGCGTTCGGGGATTCGCTGGTGGGCGCGACGGTCCTGTTTGCCCAGACGCTGTACGCGTGGACTACGCCGTGCGCCACGCAGGGGCCGTGTCCGCCAGCACCGGTGCTGGGGCAGCAGACGGTGCAGGAGTCATCGGACATCAACGGCATGGTGACGCTGACGCCGCTTTCAGCAAATGGGCAGGCGGCGCGGCTGATGATTTTGGCGGCGACGGGAAGCGCGTCGGTCTTGAATCTGGAACTGGATGCGCATCCGTGAGCTTTACCTGAACCGCGAAGCCCGATACTCTCAGGGAAACCAGGAGATCCCGGATTAACCACCGAAGCTTTGGCCCGCGAGATTATGAAATGCTGCCAAAGATATTCCTGACGAAGTGAAAGAAAAATGCAGTTCCTTCGACTTCCTATGGCCGCGAAAAGGAGGCCATACTCCGCTGTGGATGACAACCAATTGACTCGTCCGTTTGTTGCTCCCGACAAGAAAAGCGCTCTGGCGTGCGAGGACGTGAGCCTGGAAGGGCTGGCGAGGCGCTACGGCACGCCGCTCTATGTGTATTCGGCCGGGCACATGGCCGCGCGGCTGGAGCTATTCGAGAGCGCGTTCAGCGTGGTGCCGCACCTGGTTTGCTACGCGGTGAAGGCGAATTCAACGCTGGCGATTCTGGAGCTTTTCGTGCGGCGCGGCGCGGGGTTCGACGTGGTGTCCGGCGGCGAGATGGAACGGGTGCTGGCGGTGGATCGCTGGGCCGCGGCGCGGACAGTGTTTTCGGGAATCGGCAAAACCGCGGCGGAGATGGACCTGGCGTTGCGCGCGGGGATTCTGCAATTCAACGTGGAGAGCGAAGGCGAGCTGGAACTGCTGGCGGAGCGGGCGGCGAAGGTGAAAAAGCGGGCGCGGATCGCGCTGCGGGTGAATCCAGATGTTTTCGCGGAGACGCACCCGTACATTTCGACGGGAATGCGGGAGCACAAATTCGGGATCGACATTCGGCGTGCGCGAGCGGTGTATCGGAAGGCCGGGAAATGGCTGGAGGCGAGCGGAGTGAGCGTGCACATCGGGTCGCAGATCCAGAGCGCGGAACCATTTGGCGCCGCGGCAGAGCGCGTGGCGAAATTGGTGGCCGAGCTACGGCGTGATGGGCATGCAATTCGCTACGTGGACGCAGGCGGCGGGTTGGGGATCGAGTATCACGCGGAGAAAGCGTTCGATGCAGAAGCACAGGTGGCGCGGTACGCGGCGGCGCTGATTCCGGTGGTCCGGAAACTGGGCGGCGTGACGCTGCTGCTGGAGCCGGGACGGTTCCTGGTGGCACAGGCGGGAGCGATACTGACGCGCGTGCTGTATGTGAAAAAGAACGGGACCAGGAATTTCGTAATTGTGGATGCGGCCATGAACGATCTGATCCGGCCGGCGCTGTACCAGGCGCACCATGAGATTGTTCCGGTTGGGCCGCGGCGCGGGAAGCGAACGATGGTCGCGGACGTGGTTGGTCCGGTGTGCGAGACGGGGGATTTTTTCGCGCGCGATCGAGGACTGCCGCCGGTAAAGCCGGGTGAGCTGCTGGCGATTCTAGATGCCGGGGCGTATGGGATGTCGCTGGCGTCGAATTACAATTCGCGTCCACGGGCGGCCGAAGTGCTGGTGGAGGGAAAGCGCGCGCGGGTGATCCGGCCGCGGGAAAAATTAGAGGACCTGTTGGTGCTGGAGCGTGACGCGCTTCGTAAGTGATACCCTGGTCAGTTCGTTACCGATCGGGGGATTCGATGCGTGTTCTGAGGATGTGTGCGTGCGCCGCAGCGTGTTTGGGCTGCCTGATGCTCACTGTGCCGGCGCGAGCCAGCGATCATCCGGTGGTGAAAACCGACAAGGGCAAGGTGCGGGGCAAGCTGAGCGCTGATGGCCAGGTACGGATCTTCCTGGGTATTCCGTATGCGGCGCCGCCGGTGGGCGATTTGCGCTGGCAGCCTCCGCAAGCCGCGGCGAAATGGCAGGGTGTGCGCGACGCGACGAACTGGGGCGACCGGTGCATCCAGACGCATCCGTTCGAGGACATGGTGTACCGCGATCCAGGACAGAGCGAGGACTGCCTGAACCTGAACGTGTGGGCACCCGCGAAGCACAAGGGCAAGCTGCCGGTGATGGTGTGGATTTACGGTGGAGGGTTCACGGCGGGGGCGACATCGGAGGCGCGGCAGGATGGCGTGCACCTGGCGCACAAGGGCGTCATCGTCGTCTCGATGAATTACCGGCTGGGGATCTTCGGATTTTATGCTTCGCCGGAGCTGGCGGCGGAGTCGCCGGAGCAGGCGGCAGGGAATTACGGGCTGATGGATCAGACCGCGGCACTGCGCTGGGTGAGGAAAAACATTGCGAAGTTCGGCGGCAACCCGAAAAAGGTGACGATTTTCGGGGAATCGGCGGGATCGCTGTCAGTGGCCGCGCAGATGGCGTCGCCGCTGGCGCAGGGATTGTTCGTGCGGGCGATTGGGGAGAGCGGCGGAATCTTCACGCGTCCGCGGGACGAATTTCAGCCGCTGGCGGAGCGGGAGAAGACGGATCCCGCCTTTGCGCGCGAGGTGCTGGGGACGTCGGATCTGACGCAGTTGCGGGCGATGAGCTGGCAGGACATTCTCGCGAAGCTGCAGGCGCACAAGGGACGTGCGCCGTTCTGGCCGGACATCGATGGATGGTTCCTGCCGGAAGACGAGGCGCAGATTTATGCCGAGGGCAAACAGGCGCACGTGCCGCTGCTGGCCGGGTGGAATCGCGATGAGCCGGCTGCGCTGGTGGCGGATTATCCAACGCCGGTGACCCCGGAGAGCTTCCAGGCCGAAGCGCAGCAGGAATTCGGGCCGCGGGCGGCGGAGTTTTTGAAGCTGTTCCCGGCGAACTCGCCGGCGGAGGCACGGCGGTCGGCGATCGATTTTGCCGGGGCGAAGTTCATCACGTATTCCACATGGACCTGGCTCCAGGCGCAGCTGAAGACGGGCGATGCGCCGGTGTACCACTACCACTTCATGCGCCCCTCGCCGGAGAGCACGTATCATCCGGCGGGGTCGGGGGCCTTCCATTCGGACGAGATCGAGTATGTGTTCGGGACGCTCGATTCGCGGCCCGGAGCGCACTGGCAGCCGGCGGATTACGCGCTGAGCGAGCAGATGCAGACCTACTGGACGAACTTTGCGAAGACAGGGAATCCGAATGGGGCGGGACTGCCCAACTGGCCGCAGTATGACGCTGCGGATGGGTTCGAGACGATGAATCTGGATGCGACGTCGGAGGCGAAGCCGGCGGCGCACGAAGCGCGGTGGGAGTTTTTGAAGAGAGTGTGGGAGGGGAAAGGGACGGAGTAGGAGAGGTTCAGTCCTCCGTGGAAGCGACGGTCCAGTTCATCTCATCCTTGAGGCGTTTGAAGCAAGTCCTGCAGACCCAGAGATATTTGCCTGGCTCAAGCTCTGCGTAGTAGGCGTGGCGATAGCATCCACGCTCCTCGTGCGCCTTCTTCAAGTCCGGAAATCGATCCCGGTGGTCGCAAACACACGCGAAGCACGACCAACAATGATCGTGCGTCCAGTCTTCGTGTCGGCGCTCCCACTTCTTCCACGCGAAAATCGCGTTTCGGAAAGGTGCAAATCCAGTCAGCCACTTGTCAACGTTCCCGACTTCTCTCAAATCACGCACAGGCAAACCTCGTATCGCCGATCCCAAGTGTACGGCTTGGCGGCTCCGGCTGGTCAGCCGCTGAGCTGCTGCAGCAGCCGATCGCGGTGCGGGGCGAGGACGTGCCGGAGCGGGCCGGTGGCGGTGACGCGTCCGTGTTCGAGGAAGATGACGTCGGCGGGGATGCGCCAGATTTCGGCGAGATCGTGGGAGACGTAGAGGACGCGCGTGGGGAGGGCGAGCAGGCGCGCGAGGATGTCCTGCGAGGAAGCGTCGTCGAGCGCGGCGAGCGGCTCGTCGAGCAAAAGCAGATCGGGCGCAGGCGCGAGGGCGCGGGCCAGAGCGACGCGCTGGCGCTCTCCGCCGGATAGCCGCGGCGTGCGGCGCGAGGCGAGGGATTCGGCGCCGAAAAGGCGAAGCATCTCGGAAACTCGGTGTTCCCGGGCTTCGCGGGCGAGATGACGGATGCCGAAGGCGACGTTGTCGTGGGCGGACAAGTGCGGGAAGAGCGCGGGCTGCTGGGTGACGAAGCCGATGGAGCGATGGCCAGGCGGGACGGCGATGCGCTGATCGGTGTCGAGGAGGGCGCGGCCAGCGAGTGCGATGCTGCCGTGCTCGGGCACGATGAGACCGGCGAGGATGCGGAGAATGGTGCTTTTGCCGGAGCCGGAGGGTCCGAAGAGAACGGTCCACTGTGCGCGGAGAGAGAAGGCAGCGTCGAGGATGAAATCGCCCTGACGGTGGCGAATCTGGACGTCAGGCATGAGCGGCTCCAGTGGCTCCGCGACGGGTGTAGAGCAGGATGAGTGCGGCGAGCGAGAATCCGAGCAGCACGAGCGAAGTGTGATTTGCCTGCGCGTAGGAAAAATCCTGCACCTGGTCGTAAATGGCGATCGAAAGCGTGCGAGTGGCACCGGGAATGTCGCCGCCGACCATCAGAACGACCCCGAATTCTCCGATGGTGTGCGTGAAGCAGAGGACGGCAGCGGCGACCACGGAGCGGGCGGAGAGCGGGAGGAGGATATCGCCGAGGATGCGGAAGCGCCCGACGCCGAGCAGGCGGGCCTGCTCAATCAGCGCGGAGTCGACCGCGTGAAAGCCGGCGGTGAGCGGCTGCACCGCAAAGGGCAGGCTATAGATGACGGAGCCGACGACGAGTCCGGCGAAGGAAAAGGCCAGAGGATGGCCTAGGAGGTGCGCGAGGGCGCGGCCGAAGGCGGTGCGCTGGCCGAGGAGCACGAGCAGATAGAAGCCGAGCACGGTGGGGGGCAGCAGGATGGGCAGCGTGGTGATGGCTTCGACGAGCGGGCGCAGGCGGGAGTGGGTGGAGACGATCCAGAAAGCGAGCGGAATGGCGAGCAGGAGCAGGATCGCCGTGGTGACCGCGGCCAGACGGAGGGTGAGCCAGAGAGCCTGAAGGTCCATTAATGAATTGGCTCGAGTCCACGAGCGGCGAGGATGCGCGCGATCCGGGGTGACCGGAGGAAATCGAGGAAGCGCTCGGCGGCCGTGGCGCTGGCGCTGCTGCGGACGATGACGGCTCCCTGCACGATGGGGGCGTAGGCGGTTTGGGGAACTACGACGTAATGGCCGTCGGCGCGGAGGCGCGGAGTGAGCGCGGAGGTCAGCGAGATGAAGCCCACCTGGGCATTCCCTGAATCGGCGTATTGCGCGGCCTGGGCGATATTCTCGGCGATGACGAGTTTAGGGCGCGTGGCAGGAAAAAGGCCGAGATGCTGAAGCGCGTCCTGGGCCGCGCGTCCATAGGGGGCGTGCTGCGCGTTGGCGACGGCGATGGAGTGGACGTGGGGGCCGGAGAGCGAGTCGAGCGAGAGCGGTTGGATGCCGGAGCCGTAGCGTGTCCAAAGGACGAGGGTGCCGCGAGCGTAGGCGACGGGATGAGATTCTGTGGCTTTGCCGGCGTCGATGATGCGTTGCGGGAAGGACATGTCGGCGGCCATGAAGAGGTCGAAGGGCGCGCCGTTGATGATTTCCGTGGCCAACGTGGCGGAGGACTCGTATGAGGGCAGAACTGTGATGCCGGTTTGCTGGTGGAAAGCGCTCAGGATGGGCGGGAGCAGGGGCTGAAGGTCGGCGGCGGCGGCGAGGCGGAGAGTTTGGGCGCGGGCGAGGGGCGTGAGGAAGAAGAGAGCGAGCAGAATTGCCGCACGGGCTAAAGCCCATTCTCTTCTGGACGGTGCTTTGGCACGGGTGAAGCCGTGTCCCTTCAAAAAGTCAGGGGAATCCGAATAGCAAAATCCGGGAGTTCGCAACGATGCGCTCCGCTCACAATGATGGACGATTAAGTCAGACACGAAGCACCATGACTTCAGTAGCTTTAATGAGGGCGGCGACGGTCTCACCTTTTTTCAGGCGCAACTCGCGGGCGGCGTCGGCGGTGATGATGGAGGTGATGATCTGGCCGCCGATGGAGAGACGCACCTGGGCGAGCAGACCTTCAATTTTGAGATCGACGATGCGGCCGACGAGCTGGTTGCGGCCGCTGACGGTACGCATCATTTGGCGTCTGGGAGTTTCGGGCCGTTTGGCTTTGTAGAGGAGCGCGTCGAGTTCAGATTCTGGAATGCGATAGTGGCCGCCTGGAGTTTTGACGGCCTTCAGCTTGCCCCGATAGATCCACTGTTTGATCGCCGGGTAGGAGATACCGAGGCGCATCGCGGCTTCACGCGGGGTGAGAAGCGGGGCCATAGCGACGATTCTATACGGAAATGGGCGAAACATGTGTTCGAATGTAGGCGATATCTTCTTTCCCGGTGCAGGGCGGAGCCGACGCTGTTTCCATTTCCGGGGTACCGGAGAAGCTTTTGTTTCCTGCGGTGGGGTGAAGCTGGCCGTGTTGGGTGGACGGGCATGTGTGCGGGGCCTTGGTGGGGGCGAGGTCTCGCGCGGACAGCCATCGTGTCAGTGTCCATCGCACGAGTGGTAGGCTGAAATTATCCGCGACATATGATGGGAATTCACCAATTGCGATGCACGGGCTGCGCGCGCGAGATCGCGCAGGAGACGCTGGGCGGCAATTTTCGCTGCGCGGACTGCGGCGATCTGTTTGAAGTCGTGTATCCGGGCTGGAACGGCGCTGGACACACGCATCCGAACCCAAGCGCGCTGCGCTGGCTGTGGCGCGAGCGACGGATGTCGGCGGAGACGGTGGATCGCAGCGGAGTCTGGCGCTTTCGCGAGATGCTGCCCATCCTGAGCGACGAGCGGAACATCGTTTCCCTCGGCGAAGGGAATACGCCGCTGTACGAACTGCCGCGATTGGCGGAGCGGCTGGGGATGCAAAGGGTGCGCGCGAAGCATCAGGGGATGAATCCGACGGGGTCGTTTAAAGACACAGGGATGACAGCGGCATTGTCGGTGGCGCGGGAGCGGGGATTCACGTGGGTGGCGTGCGCATCGACGGGGAACACGTCAGCGGCAATGGCGGCGTATGCGGCGCGGGCGGGGATGCGCAGCCTGGTATTACTTCCGGAAGGCAAGATTTCGTGGGGTAAGCTGGCGCAGGCGATCGATTACGGCGCGCTGGTGCTGCAGTTGAAGACGGATTTTGACGGTTGCGTGCGCGTGCTGGCGGAAGTGGTGAGCCGCGCGCCGGTGTATCTGCTGAATTCGGTGAATCCGTATCGCATTGAGGGCCAAAAGACACCGGCGCTGGAGATCGCGGAGCAGATGGAGTGGGAGGTTCCGGAGCACGTGATCGTGCCGGGAGGGAATCTGGCAAACAGCTCGGCGCTCGGCAAAGGATTTATGGAGATGAAGCGCCTGGGATTAACTGCGCGGGTTCCAAAAATTTCGATAATTCAGGCAGACGGCGCCAATCCGCTGGTGCGGTCGATGCGAGAAACAGGCGGCGAGCGGCTGGAGGCGGTGGAGGCGCAGACGCGGGCCAGTGCGATTCGGATTGGAAATCCAGCATCGTGGCGGAAGGCGGTGCGGGTGGTCCGCGAGACGGGCGGTCTTGTGGAGCAGGTGTCGGAGGCGGAGATTGCCGTGGCCAAAGCTGAAATCGGGGCAGAGGGAATTGGCTGCGAGCCGGCTTCGGCGGTGAGCCTGGCCGGACTAAAGAAGCTGCGGCAGCAGGAAAAGGTGAGCGCAGAAGCTTCGGTAGTGCTGTTGCTCACGGGACACACGCTGAAGGACCCCGACTACACGATTCAATTTCACCGCGGGGAGTTGCTGACTGAAGCCGAGTGCACGGCCATGGCGGCGGAGATTCGGGAGCTGCGGCGTAACACGGTGGAGCTGGAAGCGCGTCCGGACGCGGTACTGCGCGAATTGGAGCTCGCGGGACGATGACCGGGGGCGTGCGGCTGCGGCTGCCGGCGACGTCGGCGAATCTGGGGCCTGGGTTTGACACCCTGGCGTTGGCGCTGAAGTTGTATCTGGAGATTGAGGCTGAGGCCGGAGAGGAGTTTCGGATCGAGGCGACGGGCCGGAACGCAGACGTGTGCGCGGCGACAGAAAACAATCTGCTGGTGGAGACTTACACCAAATTGCTGGCGGGCGAGGGGCGAGCAGCGATTCCGCTTCGTATACGGATGAAGAATGAGATTCCACTGGGGATGGGTTGCGGATCTTCGGCAGCGGTGCGGCTGGGTGCTGCCATGCTCGCCGCTCACTTTGGCGGGCTCGGATGGGATGGCGCGCGAATCCTGGATGAGGCGTGCCGGCTGGAGGGGCATCCGGACAATGCCGCGGCTTGCTGGTTGGGGGGATTTGTGGCGAGCGCAAGCGACGGCGCACGGATCCAGGCGGTATCGTTTGCGCCGCCCCAGGGATGGCGCGCCGTACTGGCCATGCCAGAGCGTCCTCTGGCAACGACAGCATCGCGAGCGGTATTGCCGGCAGCATGGCCACGGCGAGACGTGGTGGAAAACCTGCAACGCGTGGCGTTGATGACTGCGGCGATAGCGACTAGTCGAGGGGACCTGCTGGCCAATGCGATGCGGGACCGGCTGCATCAGCCCTATCGAGCGGACGTGTGTCCGCTGCTAAAGGAGCTTTTGCCGCTGGCTGGGAAGGACGGCGTTCTGGGCGTGGCGCTGAGCGGCGCAGGACCGGCGGTGCTGCTCCTGGTTGAATCTGAAGCAGCCTCACTCAACACGCAACGGCAGCTCTCAGGGGCCGCCTGGAGGGCTGAGCCGGTCGAGATTCTGGCCTGCGATCTTGAAAACGAGCCGACGAGGCTCAGGAAGGTTGGGCGATAACGGATCAGTTAATGGATGTCTGGAAGGATAAATGCTCTACAATCAATGATATGAGTCTCTAGTAATCGCGTCTGAGTGCTCACGAGTAACCGCACCGAGAAGTTACTAGAGTTACTCAAGATTGCTTGCGTCAGAACCCCTGAAAGCCCTATGTTCGCATCCGTGGGCAGTTCTGGGGGAGGGCTGCTCCGGCGCTCGTGATTCTGGATAAGAATCACGGGCGCCTTAATTTTTGCGGCAATAGTTCTCATGCGAATTGCGACTGCTGCGGGCGCCTGGCATCTATTAAAAAGGGTCAGGTAGACTGGTCCTTGAGAGTTCCTGGGAAAAGGGGAGAGAGATGGCCGCGGTAGGGATTGCCGAAGTGAACGATGCGACGTTCGAGCAGGAAGTACTGCAATCAGACCAGCCAGTTTTGGTGGATTTTTGGGCGGCATGGTGCGGGCCCTGCCGGGCGTTGGCGCCGACAGTGGATGAAGTGGCGAACGAGTACAGCGGGCGCGTGAAAGTGGCCAAGATGGATGTGGATCACAACCAGGCGACGCCGATGCGGTACAACATACGCGGGATTCCGACATTGCTTATTTTTAAGGGCGGCAAACTGGTGGAACAGATGGTGGGGCTGCGGCGGAAGGATGAGATTGTGCAGGCGCTGACGCGCGTGCTGTAAACGGCGCGGAAATTTGAGAAGCCCGGAGCGATCCGGGCTTTTTGGTTTCCTGGTGAGATTATGGATGTACACCGAATGGTGTGCAGTCCATCCAGGATGGCCGCTCAGCTGTGCCCTTTGTGGTGCCACACGAATCGATACCCCGTCTGGCCACCGTCGAGCAGCAGGATATTCGGATCGCCTGTGAGCTGGAGCTTGATTGATCCCAGGAATGGCGCGCTCGTCAGGACAATGTGCCGGCTCTTATCCGACTGCTCCTCCGAACCAAGATCGCTCGACCAGGATTCAAATGAGATACGGAAGCCGTGTCCCTCCTGCGAAATGTACGCGGGCCCTAACTCCGCCGAGACATAATGGCCGACGTAATCCTGAATCCAGGCGGTGGCCTCAGATTCCATTGTGACTCGCAGGCGAATCGATGCGAGCGAATCGTCGAGTGCCTTCTTCGCGCTCGTGACCAAAGCCTCGGCCCTGGCCTCTGCCCCGAAGAGGATTTCGATCAGTCTCTGCCCCACGGCAGACAGAAACAGATTGGCAGCGCGGAGATTGCTGAGCACGACCATGCCGATCCCATGCTCAGGGAAGAAGACCATGTCCGCCGAGAAGCCCAGGGTATTGCCCCCGTGCGTCACCTGCGCCAGACCTTGCTGTTCGGTCAGCATCAGCCCCAAACCGTAGCTGGTCTTTCCGTCGATCTTGATCGCGGAGCGGCGGCGCGCCAGGAGATTGTCCCTGGAAATGACCTGTTCTCCCTGCTCGTTCAGTCCGTTGCGGAGCTCGCAGTTCACATAGCGGGCCATGTCCAGAACCGTGGACCAAACGGAGCCAGACGGAGCCATGGAGTCGGCGAACTCTTCGAGCACCGGATCGATGGGAACGCAGTCTCCATCGAGAGTACGACCGTGCGGCGCAGCATCCAGCGGCGAATGAATGCTGAGGACAGAGCTCTGCCCCATGCCCAAAGGTTCAAAAACCAGGTTCTGCATGGAGCGCTCGTAAGCGTCGCCCAACGTTAGATCCGGAGCGTAGCCGTGCGCCGATGCGTATCCGCCCGCCGCTACAAGATAGTTCGAATACTGAAAGGTTTCGCCGAAGCCGGTGGTGGGGCGCATCAGTCTCATTTCAGCCATGCGGTCCTCGGGACGCACTCCGCGAAATCGAAAGATCAGATCGAGATCCCTCCGCGGCATTCCAGTACAGGCGCAGACCGTGTGCCGCATCTCGATCTTCTGCGTCACTTCAGGATCCGCGAGAGCGAAGCCCGGCAACACCTCGGTCACCGGCGTCGTCCAGGCGAAGCGGCCCATATCCACCAGACGGGCCATCATCAGCGTGGTCAGCGGCTTGGTCGATGATCCGATCATGAAGCGCGTTTGCGGTGTGACCGCATCGCTCCCGCCAGCCCTCGTTACTGCAAACCCCTCCGCATATACGGTACGGCCGTCCTGCACCACCGCTATGGCGACACCCGGAATGCCGATTTGGCGCATGGCCCAGCCCACAAAGCTGCTCATGGCCTTGCGTTCGTCCTCTCCAAAAGTCTTTGGGCTGACCCCCGCAACGCTCGGCTCCTTTAATCCGGCGGGCTTCCAGGCATCATTCAACTCGGCGAACTGCGCCATGCGCCGACTGAACCCCGCTTTCGTTCCGTCGATGAGAGTGACGTATGCGCGTCCGCCCAGCAGACGGGCGATGGCAATCACCACGCGGCTCTCACTCTCCAGTGTGCTGTAGATCGCCTGAACCACCTTATCCCAGCCATCCGCAGTGGGCATTTCCACTTTCTGCCTCACGGGAAGATCGAAATCGGGCTTCACCCGCCGCCATGCAAGGCGAAGCATCTCTTCGGCGTCAGTTGCAAAGAGGCTCGCAACAAAGGAAAGCGTCAAATCCGATTCCGGCCCGACAACGGTCAAGGGATCGCTCTGGTTGACCGCGGTCCAGCCACCGGGCAGTGCAATCGGTGAGGTCGCATCCGGCATTGTGACATACACGGAGGATTTGTCCATTATCGGTCCGTACACTCCTCTGGCTTTGCGGTATTGCCGCGCAATCGTAGAGAACCATGGTATGGGAAAGAGGTCTATCCATTCAGCCCGGTTAATGATCCCGGATCGCTCCGGGCTTCTCGTTTTCAAACGCTCCTGAAACCGGGGACGGTAGCGGCTAAACTGGCCTCACCGAAGTGAATCTGCCTGGGAGGCCGGCTCGATGGGAGGCATGATCAGCGCCTGGCGCACGATGGGCCAGGACCCCTCCGTAGTGAAGCAAAAGGTGAAACCGGGCACCATGCGGCGCACTCTCAGCTACGCCCGGCCTTATAGCGGGTTGCTGGGCCTGTTTCTGGCGGTCGTGATCGTGGACGCCTCGATCACGATCATCAACCCGCTGCTCTTTCGCCAGATCATTAACAACGGGATCCTGAAGGGCAATGCGCCGCTGATTATTCATTTTGCGGTGATTGCGGGCTGTCTGGGGTTGTTCGATGGCGGACTCGGCCTCGCGCAGACCTTCCTGTCGTCGAAGATCGGGGCGGGGATCGTGCTTTCGCTTCGCAATCGGCTTTTCGAGCACATCCAGCGGATGCCTCTGGCGTTTTTCACGCGCACGCAGACGGGGGCTCTGGTGACGCGGCTGAATACGGATGTTCAGGGTGCGCGGACGGCATTCACCGACATCCTCTCGAATGTGGTCGGCAACTTTATCACCGTGCTGCTGATTTTGGGCGCCATGTTCGTGCTGTCGTGGAGGATTACGCTGGGAGCGCTCGTGCTGCTGCCTGTTTTTGTTCTGCCGGCGCGCTTCTGGGGCAGGAAGGTGCAGGCAATAACGCGCGAGACGTACGACCTTGCCGGCAAAATGAACACGCTGATGGTGGAGCGGTTCAATGTAGCAGGCGCGCTGCTGTCGAAACTGTTTGGGCGTCCGGCAGACGATGCGCGGGCGTTCGGAGAGAAAGCGGCGCGCGTCTCCGACATCAGCATCCGGCTGGCGATTTACAGCCGTCTGTTCTTCACCGCGCTCGCGGTCGTGGCGACGGTCGCCTCAGCACTGGCGTTTGGATGGGGAGGGGTTCTCGCCGTCCATCATGTTCTCGATGTGGGCACCGTAGTGGCGCTGACCGCGTATCTGGCCCGGCTCTATGCGCCGCTGGTGGGTCTTTCCAACGTGCAGGTGAGCGTGATGACGGCGCTGGTCTCGTTCGACAGGGTTTTCGAGGTGCTGGATCTTCCGCCGATGATCCAGGAGAGCGCGGCGGCCGTGCCGATACCTGCGGGTCCTGCGTCGATCGAGTTCGATCATGTGGCATTCCGGTATCCTGCGGCGGCCGAGGTTTCGCTGGCATCGCTGGAATCGGTGGCGGTTCCGGACAAGCGGCCGCAAAAGACCATTTTGCACGACATCAGCTTCGAGATCGCTCCGGGGCGGCTCACGGCTTTGGTGGGGCCCTCGGGAGCCGGCAAGACGACGATCACGCATTTGATTCCCCGCCTCTACGATGCGCAAAGCGGGAGCGTCCGCATCAGCGGCGTCGATGTGCGGGATCTGCAACTCGCGTCGCTGAACCGTCGGATTGGGGTGGTGACGCAGGATGCGCATCTGTTCCACGACACGATCCGCGCGAATCTGGTCTATGCAAAGCCCGACGCGTCGGACGAGGAGATGCGCCTGGCTCTCAGAGATGCGCGGATTCTCGATCTGGTGGAGAGCCTGCCCGACAAGCTGGAAACCCTGGTGGGTGAGCGAGGTTATCGGTTTTCAGGCGGAGAGAAGCAGCGGCTGGCAATCGCTCGGCTGCTGCTGAAGGCGCCGGACATTGTGATTCTGGATGAGGCGACGGCGCATCTGGATTCGGAATCGGAAGCGGCGATTCAGCGGGCGATGGAGACGGCGCTCACGGGGCGGACGTCGATCGTGATTGCGCATCGGTTGTCGACCATCCTGAAGGCCGATGAGATTCTTGTGGTGCAGAACGGGCGGATTGTACAGCGCGGGAGCCACGCCGCATTGCTGGCGGAGCCGGGCATCTATACGGAGCTGTACCAACGGCAGTTTGCTGAAGCCGCGGAGAAGAGCGCGGTCGTTGCCCGCCAGGGGACGATCGCGTAACGCGGGCGGGGAAGAACCCGTGCGTGGAGGAGCGCGGAGAGCTGCCGCTGGATGGCGACGTACAATCCAAAAGGCCGGACATGGAATCGCCTCGCGACGTTTACACCCAATCGCTCAAGGAAAACCAGGCGCGCGTGGCGCGCGGCCGGATTGTGGATCGGCGGCTGGGCTGGACGAAGGTCGCCGTGTTTGCGATCGCGGCCATCGCCGCTGTGGCGCTGCTGCATACGCCCCGGAAGCTGGGGTATGTGGCGATTCCCGGCGCGGTGTTCATCGTGCTGGCGGTCGTGCACGAGAATCTGCTCCGGCGGCTGCGGGAACAGGAGCGCGTCTCGCAGTTCTACGAGCGCGGGCTGGCGCGGCTCGACGGCCAATGGGCAGGCACGGGCGAGGGCGGCGACCGCTTTCTCGATCCGGCGCATCCGTACGCGCGCGATCTGGATTTATTTGGGAAGGGCTCGCTCTTCGAGCTGCTGTGCACGGCGCAGACACGGACCGGCGAGGAGACCCTGGCGCGATGGCTGCTGGCCGCGGCTGCGCCCGCTGAGGTGCGCGATCGGCATGCGGCCGTGCTGGAGCTGAAAGAGAATGTCCGGCTGCGGGAGCGGCTGTTTGTGGCGGGCCAGCATGTGCGTGCGGGGGTGCATCCGGAGGAGATTGCGGCGTGGGGCGAGGGGGCGGCGACGCTGGAGCAGCGGTGGCTGCCATGGGTGCTGATCCCGTTGGCGATGGTGTGGGTGGGCACGGTGCTGTGGTGGCTGGGGACGGACGGGTGGTATCCGCTGGTTGGCATGACGCTGGTGAACATCTGGTTGGGTGGCCGATTCAAAGAGCGCGCGGAGGAGAGCGCGGAAGCGGCGGAGAAAGCGGCGGGCGATCTGAGGGTGCTGGCGGAAGTGCTGGCGATCCTGGAGGAGCAGTCTTTTTCGTCGGAGCGGCTGGGCGGGCTGCGGGCATCGCTGGATGCGGGAGAGGTTGCGCCTTCGAAGGCGCTGAGGAAGTTGCGTCGGTTGGTAGAGTTCCTCGAGAGCCGGCACAACATGATGGTCCGGTTCATTGCGCCGGGAATCTTCTACACGCCGCTGTGCGCAATGGCGGCGGAGCGGTGGAAGCGGCGGTTTGGGCCGGCGATTCGCGGATGGCTGGCAACAGTGGGCGAGTTTGAGGCGCTGGCGGCGCTGGCGGGATATGCGTGGGAGCATCCCGACGACGTGCTGCCGGAGTTTGAGGAAGAAGCGCCGCTGTTCGAGGCGGAGAACTTGCGGCATCCTCTGCTCGCGGAGAGCATCGCGGTGGGGAACGATCTGAAGCTGGGGCGCGAACTGCGGCTGCTGCTGGTGAGCGGGCCGAACATGGCGGGGAAGAGCACGCTGCTGCGCGGGATCGGGATCAACGCGGTGCTGGCACAGGCGGGCGCGGCGGTGCGGGCGCGGCGGCTGCGGATGTCGCCGCTGACGGTGGGCGCGTCGATCTGCGTGCTGGATTCGCTGCAGGGGGGCGTGTCGCGGTTCTACGCGGAGATTCGGCGGCTGAAGGTATTGTCAGATCTTGCAAGCAGTTTTGATTCAAATCAAAGTTTGGCGGGCGGGGCAGGGCATGGGCCGCTGCTATTTTTGCTCGATGAACTGCTGTCGGGGACGAATTCGCACGATCGGCTGGAGGGAACGCGATTCGTGGTAGGCGCGCTGTTGCGGAAGGGCGCCGTGGGCCTGGTGACCACGCACGATCTGGCGCTGACGGCGATTCCGGAGGCCCTGGATGGGTTGGGGCGGAATTGCCACTTCGAGGATTCGATTGAAGACAGGAAGCTGAAGTTCGATTACCGGCTGAAGCCGGGCGTGGTGCGGACGAGCAACGCGCTGAAGCTGATGCAGGCGGTGGGGCTGGAGGTGGAGGATTAGTCCAGAGGATTGCGCCCTGTTAACTCATTAGCTAATTCGTGTTGACCAATTCTCCACTCCCCCCTCTTAAGTTCAGCATTCTCAACAAATCGAGCGGTCCAACAGGGATGCCTTTGGTACCGTACGCGCACCCTCTTGCCTGCATAGACCTCGCTTGCTGGACACTGGCCAGCGAAGGGGAAGCCGGGAACCTCGGACTAATACTTGCGCAGCATGCCGAGGACGCGGCCCTGGATGGCGACTTGCGCCGCCGGGACGAAGATGGGGTCCATCTCGGCGTTGGCCGGCTGCAGGCGGATGAGCGAGCCCTCGGGATAGAAGCGCTTGAGGGTGGTTTCCGCGCCGCGGACGAGGGCGACGACGATCTCGCCGGGGCGCGCGGAATTGGTGCGCTCGACGAGGACGAAGTCGCCGTCGACGATGTGGTCTTCGCGCATGGATTCGCCGCGGACCTGGAGGGCGTACACGTCGCGGTTGCCGATGATGTCGCCGAGAGAGATGGTTTCGGGGATCTCGGTGGCCTCGACGGGATAGCCGGCAGCGATGCGGCCTGCGAGCGGCAGGCGCTCGAAGCTGCGGCCTTTGGCGCGCGGGGGCAGCACGTCGATGGAGCGCGAGCGGTTGTGGGCGCGGGCCAGCATACCCTTGTTCTGCAGATTGGTGATGTGCTTGTGCACGGTGGCGAGGGAGCGCAGGTCGAGGCCGCGGGCGATTTCCTCAAAGGACGGGGAGTAGCCGTTGCGCTGCACGAAGCTGGAAATGAAGTCCAGCACTTCCTTTTGCCGCCGTGTAATAGCCATGCCGAGCATTATAGCGAATAAAAAGCGAACCGGAGCAAGGGTATTTTCGCGGGCGGGGCGATTCCTTTTTGGGAGCATCCACGGAGTCACTTCCTGTTCTGAAATCGCGCCTGGGTTTTTCTCATCGTGCCTATGGATTTTGCCGACGCGCGGCGAGATGGTGGGGATGGGAGAAATCTAACGATGCGGCTGCTGATTGCCGACGACGATCGCGCGCTGGGCAGCTTTCTGGCGCGGGGGCTGGAAAAGGATGGGCACCAGGTCACGGTTGCCACGGATGGCGACATGGCGATGGAGGCCGTGCGGCGGGATTTGCCGGAGATGGCGGTGCTGGATCTGAATTTGCCTCGGCGGGATGGAACGGAGGTGCTGGAGTTCCTGCGCTCGCTGACGGAGGACGTGCCGATTCTCATTTTGACCGCACGCAAGGAGCCCGAGACGCGGCTTAGGTGCCTGGAGATGGGAGCGGATGACTTTATGCAGAAGCCATTCTCGTTTGCGGAACTGCGGGCGCGATGCCGGGCCTTGCTGCGACGGCGCTCGCCGGGACTGGTGATGCGCTCGGGCGACGTGGAACTGAATCGCGTGGAGCATACGGTGACGCGCAAGGGCGAGCCGGTGACACTGACGAATCGGGAGTTTGCGCTGCTTGAGCAGTTGCTGCTGCATCGCGGACATGCGCTGAGCCGGGCAGCGCTGCTGGACAGCGTATGGAACACGACCGGTGATGCGGGAACGAACGTGGTGGACGTGTACATCAATTACCTGCGGAAGAAGCTCGAGAACGGGGTGAAGCAGCAGGGCGGAGAGCCGGCTGCGCCGCTGATCCAGACGGTGCGGGGGCTGGGATACCGGATTGGTGCGCCGATGTGACGGCGGGAACAGCAACCTCCAACGGCAGATCTCCCTTCGACCCGTCGCCGCCGCAACTTGCACAGTGCAGGGCTCTCACTCGTCACCGTGAACGGAATCCGGGCGCGGCTCGTTTGGAATGACAACTGCAGAAGGAGATTTGGCAGATGGCAACCAGCGTGCAACGAGGACCTTTGACAGCGGCGCGTACCGCCATCCTGGCAAGTCCGGACTTGTCGTTTCGCCAGCGCATGCGCGATGCGCTGACGGAACTGCGCTGGCAGGTGCGGGAAGCCGGAGGGGGCGCGGAGACGCTGGCGTGTCTGGAGACGGCGCCGGCCGAGGCGGTGGTGCTGGATTCGTGGCTGCCGGATCTGGAAGTGCAGGAATTCATCGCCGAATTCGAGAGGCTGCATCCGGGAGTAGATCTGGTGATGGCCGACGCTTCGGGCAGTGCGCGGGGCGCGCGCAGCCCGCGGCGGAACGAGGTGCTGCACGCGTTGCGGCGGGCGCAGGCCGGCAATGGAACGGTCTGGAATTCCGCACGGGAAAGCCCGCAGGGGGACAAATCGACCGCCGAGACCGCATCTTCGGAACATCGATCGGGCGAAGCCTCGACGCGATCCACGGCTTTGGCGGAAGTCAACGATGAAGACGAACGGTGGAGCGCGCCGAGCCATGCGACCTGGAGGCTGCCGGAGTTCATTGGGTCCGATCCGGCGCTGATGGAAGTGAGCCGGCGGATCCGCCTGGTGGCGCCGCGGTCGACGCCGGTCCTGATCGAAGGGCCGACGGGCAGCGGGAAAGAACTGGTGGCGCAGGCGCTGCACCGGCTGAGCCCACGCGCGGGGCGGCGGATGGTGGCGCTGAATTGCGCGGCCATTCCTGAGGCGCTGCTGGAAGCGGAGCTGTTTGGGCACACGCGGGGCGCGTTTACCGGAGCGGTGCAGGGACGCACGGGACGGATTGAAGCCGCGCATGGAGGCACGCTCTTTCTCGACGAGATTGGAGAAATGCCGCTCGGATTGCAGGCGAAGCTGCTGCGGTTTCTCGAGACCGGAGAGTTGCAGAGGGTGGGGGACAACGAGCCGGTGAAGGTGGATGTGCGGATTGTGGCGGCGACGCATCAGCCGCTGAGAAAGCTGTCGGCAAAGGGCGAGTTTCGCGAAGACCTGTATTACCGGCTGGCGGTTTTCTTCATCCGCACGCCGGCGCTGGCGGGCCGCGCGAAGGATATCGAGGCGCTGGCCGGGCATTTTCTGGAGCGGCTGGGGCGGCGCAGCCCGGCCAAGCGACTGATGCCGGAGGCGATGGAGAAGCTGCGGGCGCACCGGTGGCCGGGCAATGTACGCGAGATGGAGCATGTGCTGGAGCGGGCATGGATTCTGGCCGAAGATCGGCCGCGAATCGGAGGCGACGAGATCGAATTCTACGAGCAGGACTAGAGATTTCAAATGTTGCTGGATATTTGCCGGAAGTCGTTCTGCTGGTGGGGTGACGGGCGGGAGTGCAGGA
Organism: Acidobacteriaceae bacterium; assembly: GCA_030041515.1. Lineage (GTDB taxonomy): Bacteria > Acidobacteriota > Terriglobia > Terriglobales > Acidobacteriaceae > Palsa-343. Next base: position 45,464 of record JASHNS010000067.1, read on the forward strand.
TGCAGCTCACGACTTCGATGACGGAGGGGCTCGAGCGGTATCTGGATTTATCCACGCTGGAGCTGAAGCTGACGGCGCAGAACATGGCCAACGTGGACACGCCAGGGTACCGCACGGTGGGTTTTGATTTCGCCACGGAGATGCGGCGATCGATGGAGGCGCTTGGAGGGCAGGGCATGGCGTCGGCAGCGGCGGGAACGCCGCCGGAACCGCGTGTCGGGCCGGTGGGCGGCCTGCTGGAGCGGCCCGACGGCAACGATGTGTCCATGGACCGCGAAGGGATGAAGATGGCCGAAGCGCAGCTGCAGTTTCGCGCGGGCGAGGCGCTGTTGAAGAATCAGTTCACACAGGTAATGGACGCGATCCACGAGGACGAGAAGTGAACGGGACGCGAAGGGGCGAAAGCGAGACATGAATCTGTTTGGAGCGATGGAGGTGAGTGGGTCGGCGCTGGAGGCGGAGCGCATTCGGGCCGAAGTGGTCGCGGCGAATATGGCCAACGCCGAGACCACCCGCACGCCGGAAGGCGGTCCGTACCTGCGGCGGCACGTGGTGTTTACCTCGGAAGCGGACTCTGGCTCGTCGAGCTTCTCAAGCCAGTTGGCAAGCCAAGTCTCGGGGCTGCCGGGTCCTGCCCCGGGTTCCTTTGGCGACAACGAGCCGGAGATGGGCGGAGTGCGGGTGTCGGACGTGGTGGCGGATAAAGACGCGGTGCTGCGCCGCTACGATCCTAGGCACCCGGACGCGGACAAAGACGGGTATGTCTCGTATCCGGACATCAATCCAGTGACGGAGATGGTGGACCTGATGGGGGCGACGCGTTCCTATGGGCTGAACGCCTCGGCCGTGGAAGCGGAGAAGAGCATGATCGCGACTTCGGTCGACATCCTGAAGTAAGCAGGCTGGAGGGAATCCGATGCTGACGAGCGGAATGAGCGCCCTGACATCGATGGCGGCGGGCGCAGGCGCGGGGAGCGGGACGAAACGCATTGCATCTGGCGCGCCGTTTGGCGACCTGCTGAAGAGCGCGATCACCGGAGTGGACCATCTCCAGGAGCAGGCGACGAGCGCAGTGGACGGCTTGCTCCAGGGCAATGGCGTGGATGTGCACGATGCCATGATCGCGACCCAGAAAGCGGACATGGCATTTGAGCTGACGCTGGCGGTGCGGAATAAAGCAGTCGCGGCGTATCAGCAGGTCATGAGCATGCAGTTCTGAAGCGATGGCAGATCAACCGCAATCCGCACTGAGCCTGGATCGCGCCGGAGCACTGGCGACAGAGGCAGTGGCTCGCTTCCGCGCGCTCGAGCCGGCGCGGAGGACGCGGCTGATGGGCATCGCCGCGATTCTGCTGGCCTGTGTGGCGGGTTTGGTGTGGTACGGCACGCGCACGGACTGGCGCACGCTCTATGCGGGGCTCGATCCGGAAGACGCGCGGCAGATGGCGCAGGAACTGACGGCGGCCGGAATTCCCTTCGATGTTGCGCCGGATGGTTCGGCGCTGCGGGTGCCGTCGGAGGATCTGGACAAGGCGCGGCTGACGGCTACGGCGAAAGGCTCGCCGGCCAGCGGACGGATGGGCTTCGAGCTCTTCGACAAGCCGAACTGGATGGGTTCGGAATTCGATGAGCAGGTGAACTATCAGCGCGCGCTGGAAGGCGAGCTGGAGCACACGATCGAAACTCTGAGTGCGGTCGAATCGGCGCGTGTCGATCTGGTGCTGCCGCACGACTCGCTGTTCGCGGCGGACGAGCGCGAGGCGAAAGCTTCCGTAGTGCTGCGCCTGCGCGAGCGCACGCTGACACCCGATGAGGCATCCGCGATCGCCAACCTCGTGGCGAGCGCAGTGGACGGGCTGAAGCCGGAAAACGTGGTGCTGGTGGACGCGAAGGCGGGCGGGGTTCTCGGGCGGCCCACCGGCGATGCGGCGCTGGCCGAGCACGAGCAGGAGATGGCGAGCAGGCTGGTGGAGACGCTCGAGCCGGTGGCGGGAGCGGGGAATGTCCGGGCTTCGGTCAACGTGGACTACGATCCGAATTCCGCCGAAGAGACGGATGAAAGCTATGATCCGGGGCAGTCGGCGACGCTTTCGATGCAGCGGAGTGAGCAGACGTCGGGCCAGGCGCCGGCATCGGGGATTCCGGGGACGGCCAGCAACATGCCCAACGCGAAGCCGCAGAAGCCGCCGCTCTATCCGTCTGCGACGCCGAACGTTCAGGACATGAAGCAGGAGAGCGACACCTACGGGGTCTCGAAGAAGGAGCGGCACATGATTGAGCCCGCGGGGCGCGTGCGCCGGCTGACCGCCGCGGTGCTGATTAATTTCCGGCCGGTGACGCAGGGGAAACAGACGGTTTGGCAGGCGCGTACGCAGGAGGAGATGCAGGAGATCACGCAACTGGCGGAGAACGCGATCGGCTTCGACCAGGCACGCGGCGATCAGGTGAGTGTGGAGCAACTGGCGTTCGAGGACAATGGCGCACTCGCGCCGCCGTCGATAGCAGATCGCGCGCTGGGGGTGGCCTCCCGCTCGGAGCCGTTGATGCGCTACGGGACCCTGGTCCTGGCGATGCTGATCTTTTTCTTTGTGGTGGCGCGTCCGGCGCTGCGCGCGCTGGCGGCGGGACCGCGTCCAGCACCCGCGCGCCCGGCTTCCGGCCCTGCGGCGCTGGCCGGAGCCGCGGCGGCGGCGCGGGAAATCACGCCGGAGCACCTGGCGGCGGAACAGCGCAAGCTGCGGGCGCAAAGCGTCTTTGAGCAGGTGTCCGATTCGGTGAAGCGCGAGCCCGCGCAGTCGACGCGCCTGCTGGAAAGCTGGATCCGGTCGGAGTGAGCTCATGGGCGCCTCATCGCTGCGACTGCCGGGAGGAAACGGACAATTGCCGCTGAGCGGCGTGCGGAAGGCCGCGGTGTTTCTGGTGGCGGTGGGCGACGAACTGGGAAAGAAAATCCTCCAGAACCTGGCTGAGCCGGACGTGCAGCGGCTGACGGAGGAGATCGCGGATCTGCGCAACATCCCGCCGGAAGTTTCCCTGGAGGTGGTCGAGGAATTCCGGGAGATGCTGGAAACGCAGCAGTACATGGTGCACGGGGGACTGGACTACGCGACCAAACTGCTGATGGATACGTTCGGCAAGCAGCGAGCCGAGGACCTGCTGGCCCTGGTGAAGCGGGCGCAGGAGGCCAGCCAGAGCGATCTGTCGATGCTGCAGCGGGTGGATCCGCAGCAGCTGGGCAAATTTCTGGAGAGCGAACATCCGCAGACCGTGGCGGTGGTGCTGGCGCATCTGGACGCGCGGCGGGGATCCATCGTGATCGACAGCCTGAGCGAAGAGCGGCGCGTGGAGGCGGTGCGGCGGCTGGCGGCGATGCGCGAATTCTCGCCGGAGATGGCGCAGCGCGTGGCGATGGTTTTGCACCGGCGGCTCGAAAACATGGGCGACACAGGGCGGCGCGCTTATTCGGGATTCAAAGCGGTGGCGGACCTGCTGAACCGGATGGATTCGGAGCGGACGAAGAAGATCCTGGACGAGATTGAGGCTGCCGACGTGGCTATGGCGCTGAGTATCCGGAATCTGATGTTCACCTTCGAGGATCTGGTGACGATTCCGCCGGCCAGCATGCGGGAGATTGTGACGTCGGCCGACAAGCGGCAACTGGGGCTGGCGCTGCGAGGGGCTCGCGACGATCTGCGCGCTCACGTGTTTTCGGCCATGTCTTCGCGCGCGGCGGACATGCTGAAGGAGGACATGGAGGTGATGGGACCGGTGCGGGGGCGCGAAGTGGCTGCGGCGCAACACGAGATTCTGGCGCTGGCGCGGGGGCTGGAGGCCGAGGGCAAGGTGATCCTGAAGCTGGAGCAGGGCGACGATTTCATCGTGTGAGGCGCGGATGCCAAAAAATGGGGCGATGCTGAACAACGGAGCCGAGCTGCAGCACACAGAACCGACGGTGCGGCCGATGGAGTTTCCAGTGCTGGCCGGGGCGCCCGTGCCGTCGTTTGGCCAGGCGGCAGGTCTGCCGGGGAAGCGGGGAGGGGAAGCGGATACAGAGCGCGAGGAACGCGAGCATCGATGGGCGCGGCAGCTGGAAGCAGCGCGCCGCGAAGCCTTTGAGCAGGGCCGGGCCGCGGCGACCGGAGAGGAGGCGACGTGGAAAAGGCAGGGCGCGGCTCAGCTGACGGCAGTTCTTGAGGAATTCCGCGCGCGGCGCGACGAGTATCTGGCTCAGGTGGAGCATGAGGTGGTGCGGCTGGCGCTGGCCGTCGCGGAACGCATTCTGCACCGCGAGTCGCAGATGGATCCGCTGCTGCTGACGGGAGCCGTGCGCGTGGCGCTGGGGCGCCTGGCCGACTCCACCGAAGTGCGGCTGCGCGTTCCGGTGGCTCACCGGGAATTGTGGGCCGAGATGCTGCGGCTGATGCCGGCTGTGCCGCTGCGCCCGGAAGTGGTAGGGGATGCCGAGATGGAGGTGTCCGAGGCCATGCTGGAAACCGCTCTGGGCCGGGTGGATCTGGGTGTGCGCGCGCAGATCGAGGAAATCGAGCGCGGGTTCTTTGACCTTTTGGAAGTGCGCGCCAAAGATGGCCGCGCCGAAGAGGGAAAGCAGGGCTGATTGGATCTGCTGGGCGCGTATTTTTCCCGTCTGCGGCAGCGGTCGCCGCTGCGCTGGTGCGGGCGCGTGGTGGAGGCGACCGGTCAGACGCTCGAGTCGGAGGGTCCGCCGTGCTCGGTCGGCGAGTGTTGCGAGATTCGCGATACCGAGGGCCATGCGCATCCGGCGGAGGTGATCGGCTTTCGCGGAAAGAACATCATCTCGATGACACTGGATGCGGCCGATGGCATCCGGTATGGGGACAGAGTGGCGGCGCTGGGGATTCAGCCTCAGATTGAGGTGGGCGCCGCGCTGAGGGGGCGGGTCCTGAACGCGTTGGGGCAGCCGATGGATGGCGGGCGGCGGCTGGTGGCGCACAAGGCCGTTCTGCTGGAGTCGCCGGCGCCGGCACCGCTGGAGCGGGAGCCGATTCGCGAGGCGCTGGGTACCGGCATTCGAGCGATTGACGGGTTGCTGACCGTGGGACGGGGACAAAGGGTGGGGATTTTCGGAGGATCGGGCGTGGGCAAAAGCACGCTGATCGGAATGATGACGCGGAACAGCGACGCCGAGGTGATCGTGGTGGGGCTGGTGGGCGAGCGCGGGCGTGAAGTGGGAGAGTTTCTTGAAGAGAGTCTGGGCCTGGACGGGCGCAGGCGCGCAGTGGTGGTGGTTTCGACATCGGATCAGTCACCCCTGCTGCGGATGCGCGCGGCGCTCGCCGCCACCAGCGTTGCAGAATCCTTCGCTTCTGAGGGACGACACGTCCTGCTGGTGCTGGATTCGCTCACGCGCTTCGCAATGGCGGCGCGAGAAATTGGGCTGGCGGCGGGCGAGCCGCCAACGACACGCGGGTACACGCCTTCGGTGTTTAGCCGGCTGGCGCGGCTGGTGGAACGGGCCGGTCGCTTTCGCACCGGAAGCGTCACGGCGTTCTATACAGTTTTGATGGAAGGTGATGACCTGCAGGATCCACTGGTCGACGCGGTGCGGTCGCTGCTGGATGGGCATGTGGTTCTGTCCCGTGCGCTGGCCGCCGACGGATGGTACCCGCCGATTGACATTCTGGAATCGATCAGCCGTCTGATGCCGGTGGTTGCCGGGGAAGAGCACATGCAGGCGGCAGCCGGGCTGCGACGTTTGCTCTCGGTGTGGGTGCGGTCCGAAGATCTGGTGCGAATTGGCGCCTACAAGGCAGGTACCGATCCGGACCTGGACCGCGCTCTGCGATTCCGGCCAGCGATTCGCCAGTTTCTTACGCAGAGAGCGCGCGAGCAGGAGAGCCTGGCGGGAGTACGGACCAGACTGCTGAGCCTCGCGGCAGAGGTTCAGGCGGCCCCGGCATGAAACATCCATTGTGGCGGCTGCTGCGGCTGCGCGGGCTGCTCGAGGAGCAAATGCAACTGGATCTCGAGCTGCGCCGCAGCCAGATGCGCCGACTGGAAACGGCGGTCAGCGACCACGAGAAGCGCGCGCGGGCCGCGCGCGGCGATGCGCTGGAGCATCTGGCGGGAGGCGGGGACGAGTGGCTTCTGGACTCCGCGGACGCGGAAATTCTGGCATGGAAGAGCGCGAGGCTGCGCCTGATGGCGGAGTCGAGGATACCGGAGGTGGAGGAGGCGCGAGCGGCCCTGCTGGCGCGGAGGAAGGAGCGACGCCAGGTGGAGTCGCTGGTCAATCGGGCTGCGGAGTGCGAAGCGCTCGAAGAGGCGCGCGCGGAACAGAAGCGGGTCGACGACTGGTATCAGAGCCGGGCGACCCGTCAGAAACCCGGAGATCCAACAACTCTCCTCTGAGATTTCTTTTATCCATCTCCGCTGCAACCGGCAGCCTCCGTGCAGCGTTGTCCGACAGAGGAAGGTGCGCTTTGCCTCTGGAATTTGGTCAAGCCGGAGTTTCAACTGTGACTCCGGCGGCTCCTTCGGGCGCGGACAAGACAGCCGGGACGTTGGCCGACGTTCCATCCGGCGGCTTCCGGCAGTTGCTCATGGGACAGTGGATGGATGCGGATCTGACGTCTGGGACAGGCACGTCCGAAACCATGGAGAACCGCTCCGGCACCGGGAGGAGCAGAGCAGGAGCAAAGGACGGCGCGCGGGAGAGTGGTGGAACCGGCGTGCAGGCATCGGCCAATCAGACGGCGGCTCCGGAAGGCGGGCCGGTATTCGGCGAATGGAGTCTGGTGCGGGAGGCGCAAACAATGACGCAGGGGAGCCCTCGCACAACGGACACGGTTGTTGCGAAGAGTATTTCTCCGCAGCCGGATGGCTCGGTAGTCATGAACAGGGATGCGGGATCGCAGGCTCTGGAAACGCGGGCTGCGGCGCTTCCAGGGCCTGCTCCCTCGGTGGGTTCCGGAAACCTCGCTGGCGCTCGTGAAGGTTCCCTGCCACCCCCGAGGCCGGCATCTGCCCCCGACACTTCTGCGGAACAGCCGCAGGTTCATGGGCGAGGAGCATCAGAACAGAGGGTTGGGCGCGCGCCGACGAAGGCCAGGGGAGTGGCAAAGGCGCAAGATGGTCGAACGGGCCCGCGAGACGGAGAAACAATCCAGTCGCAGCCGGCAGCCGGCATGGCGCAGTTGCCGTCCGCTCCGAATGCGGCGAACCTGGCCAGCAGGGCCGCGCCGGATCTCCGCGCGACGGAGCAGGCAGCGGCCGGTTCATCGCCCGCGGCACCAGCACAGGGGACTCGACTTGCGCCGCCGAGTCGGGCTGATATTCTTCCGGCCGCGACGCAGGACGGGGGCGCCGAGCGCACAAGCTCGCGGGGGGGGCAGGATCGGACACCAGCGCCGGCTGTGCACAGTGAAGCTGTGGGGGCTGCGATTGGGCCGGCGCCTGCGGCGCCTTCGGATCCCAGTGCACCCAGTTCTTTGAGTGTTGCGCCGCCCCATGCCGCGGCATCGCCGAATGTATTGACAGCGGCGGCCACGATGGCCGGGGCCACACCTCATGCCAGTCCCACCTTGCCGGGCGCGGCTTTTAACCGGCTCGATTCCGGATCGCCGCCACAGGTGTTGAGCCATACGCCGCAGAAGCTGGACGTAGGCGTGCAGGATGCGAGGCTGGGCTGGGTGGAGATACGGGCCCACGCTGCGGAAGGACAGATTCGCGCTCTGGTGAGCACACCGGCGGCATCGCATCCCGCTCTGGCAGCGCAGTTGCCGGCCCTGCGCGATTATCTGGCGAGTCACCAGGTGCGCGTGCACACACTGAACGCAGAGCCGCACGGCGGCTCCGCGGGAGGCAGGCGCAACTCATCGGGCCAGCAGAAGTCAAACGGCGGCGGATCCGGCACCTCAGGTGAAAGGGAACCGTTGCGAAGCGGCCCGGCCGAATCTGAACCGGAGAGCCTGTCGTGGGTTGATGTCCGAGTTTAACTCGGGGAAAGGAACGCCAATGCAGCTTTTCACCAATCCTCTGGCAGCCATCAACGCCGAGCATCCCGTCCAGGCGGCGGATACGAGCGGCGGTTCCGGGGCGTCGGGGTCGTCGTCGAGCACGAGTGCGGCGACGATTACGGCCAACGATTTCCTGCAGCTGTTAGTGACGGAGCTGCAGAATCAGGATCCGACCGCGAATACCGATCCTAACGAGTACATCAACCAGCTGGTGCAGGTGAACAGTCTTGAGCAACTGATCTCGATCAACCAGAACACGACGCCGAGCTCGACGACCACGGCAACGGGAGGGATGGCGGGGACTCCGGCGACGGCCGGGAGTTCTTCCGGCAGCCCGGTCACCGGTTCGGCGGAGACGAACAGTGCAGCTGTGGCGCCGGGCAATCTGAGCGTTCCGGCAAACAGCGGCGCCTCGTCGCGGATCGCCGAGGCTCTGGGCGCGGCGTCGCAGACGCTGGCGCCCGGAGCCGAATCCAGTCCGTATAACTCGCTGCTGAGTTCGCTGAAAGCTCGCGCGCAGCAGGCGCACACCACGGCTTCTAACCCGGCGCGGTGATCAGCCCGGCTATTTCACGGAGGAACCATGTCATCCTTTTCGATACCGTTGACCGGGCTGGAAGCTTCATCGACGGCCCTGAATACCATTGCCAACAACCTTGCCAACATGAACACCACGGCGTTCAAGAGCCAGGACGTGACTTTCAGCGATTTGTTTTACCAGCAGATCGGCGACACCGGCGCCGGCGATCCGTTGCAGGTAGGGGCGGGGACGCAGGTTGCCTCGACGGAGACCAGCTTCACGCAGGGCAGCATCGATGAAACCGGCAATGCGACGGACGTGGCGCTGAACGGGCAGGGCTTTTTCGTCGTGGAGAACGGAGGCGCAGCCGAATACACGCGCGACGGAAACTTTACGCTGAGCGCCGATGGCTCGCTGACCACGCAGGACGGGCAGAATGTTATGGGCTACCCGGTGGTGAACGGCGCGGTAGATACCAATGCGCCATTGACGGCGATTCAGATCCCGGTGGGGCAGGTGGAGCAGCCAGCAGCAACCAGCACGATGTCGCTGACAGCGAATCTTGATGCGAGCTCGGCGGCGGGGACTGAAGTGCCGGCGCAGATTACCATTTATGACTCGCTGGGCGTGGCCCACGTGGCGACGATCAACTTCACCAGCCAGGGCAATGGCGCCTGGAACTACGCGATCTCGCTGCCGGCGGGCGACGCGACCGGAGGCACGAATCTGACGGGGACGCTGCAGTTCGACGCGAATGGGAATTTGACGTCGCCCGCTCAGAATGTTCCGGGGATCAGCTTCACCGGATTGAGCGACGGGGCCAACGATTTGACGATCAACTGGAATCTGTACGGTGCCAACAACACGCCGACGATCACTCAGGTCGCCTCCGCTTCGGCGGTTTCGGCTACCAATCAGAACGGCTATGCGAGCGGCGAATACAGCGGATTCACGATCGATTCGAGCGGGGTAGTGTCGGCTGAGTTCAGCAACGGCCAAACGACGGCTGTCGGGCAGCTGGCGCTCGCCAGCATTACCAACCAGCAGGGGCTGACGATCACGGCGGGGAACAACTATCAGACGACGCTGGCCTCGGGAGCGGCGAGCGTGGGGGTGGCCGGTGCGGCGGGACTGGGCACGATTCAGGATGAGGCGCTGGAGGAATCAAACGTCGACATCTCAACGCAGTTCTCAAATCTGATCGTGCAGCAGCAGGCGTTCGATGCGAGTTCCAAGGCGATCACCACCTTCGACACCATCTCGCAGGACACACTGAATATGATTCACTGAGGCGCCGACGCCGCCGGCCCGCTGAGCACGTGCTCGTAGAACCGCTCGTAGAGGGGCAGGATCTTCGAGGCGCAGTAGCGGGCCTGGGCGGTTTTGCGGGCGGCGTCGGCCATGGCGCGGTAGCGGTCCGGGTCTTGCAGCAACTGGACCGCGGCGTCGGCCATGGCGTCCACATCGCCGACAGGGAAGAGGCAGCCGGTGACTCCGTCCTCAATGACTTCGGGGATGCCGCCGACGCGCGTGGCAATGGTGGGCACGCGGCAGGCCATGGCTTCGAGGGCGACGAGACCGAAGGACTCGAGTTCGCTGGGAAGCAAAAGGAGATCGGCGAGGGGGAGGATCTCCGATACGTTGTCCTGCTTGCCGAGGAAGTGGACGCGGTCCTGAATGCCGGTGCGGTGGGCGATCCACTCGGCGGCGGAGCGTTCGGGGCCGTCGCCAATCATGAGCAGGCGCGCGGGCAGCTCACGGGCGACGTGGGAGAAGATGCGGACCACGTCGGTAGTGCGCTTGACGGGGCGGAAATTCGATAAGTGGACGAGGACCTTCTCGCCGTCGGCAGCGTAGCGCGCGCGGCCCTGTGCGCGCTGTTCGTCGCTCAACGGCATGTAGACATCGCAATTGACGAAATTAGGGATGACTTCGATGGGGCGCTCGGGGTGGAACTCCTGGATGGTTCGCTCGCGCAGGTAATTTGAGATTGCGGTGACGCCGTCGCTCTGGTCGATGCCAAAGCGGGTGGTGGGCAGGTAGGAGTGGTCAAGGCCGACGAGGGTGATGTCCGTGCCGTGCAGGGTGGTGATGAAAGGCAGGCGTCGGCCGTCGCGGGCGAGCATCTCACGGGCAAGGAACGCCGAGATCGAATGAGGGATGGCGTAGTGGACGTGGAGGAGGTCGAGCTGGTAGTAGGCGGCGACCTCGGCCATGCGCGTGGCGAGGGCGAGATCGTAGGGCGGAAACTCGAAGAGCGGGTAATTGGAGACGGAGACTTCGTGGAAGGCGATGTCCTGCTCTCGTCCGCGGAGACGGAAGGGGGGCGAATAAGCGATGAAGTGGACCTGATGGCCGGCGGCGGCCAGCTCGATGCCGAGCTCGGTGGCGACGACGCCGCTGCCGCCATAGGTGGGATAGCAGGTGATACCGATCTTCATAAAGAGCCAGGGTACAGGGTACAGGAGCGAGTTACGGGCTATGGGATAGGGATGCGGCGCGGGGAAGAAGGATTCGGGGAAGCGGAATCTCGCCGGCGATTCGGGAGTGGCTCACTTTGAATTTGAGAGCCGCGATTCAGCCGGAACGTACGTCAGCCGAATCAGGTCATCCGCGATTAAATCGCTGGCGACCAGATGGAGCGGGGGGCGGGGGCCGAGGAAGAATGGCTGGCCGCCACCAAGCACGACGGGGCGGAAATAGAGTTGATACTCATCGATCAGGCCGGCCTCGGTGAGGCCTTGCGCCAGCACCGGTCCGCCAACCTGAATCTCGCCGGCCAGGTCGGCCTTTAGCTTGCGGATCGCTTTCTCGAATTCACCCGCGATCAAAGTGGCGTTGGGGCCGGCTGACTTGAGCGAACGCGACACGACCCATTTCGGCTGTTTCCGCCACGCCGCCGCGAACTCGCGATCCTCCGCGTCCCAATCAGGAAGATCTTCGTCCCAGTAACGCATGATCTCGTACATGCGGCGACCGTAGATGACGCCCGTCAGGCCACGCACCAGCTCGATGAAGTGACGGAAACCCGCAGGTGCAGGCGGCCCCAGCTTCATGTGGTCGACGTAGCCATCGAGGGACTGGTTCAATGCATAGACAAGTTTCGCCATGCTGCGAATCTATCAAACTGAGACACCACCTCGGATGAGCGGGGCTCAATCGGCGATGGCGGCTTCGCTGGTAGCGGGACGGAGGCCGGTGGCGATGAGGGCGGCGACGAGGAAGGCTCCGGAGGTGAGGCAAAGGGCCCATCCCAGGCCGTCGCTTTCTGAGACGGCGCCGATGATCCAGGGAGCGGCGGCACTGAGCATACGGCCGATGTTGTAGACGAAGCCCATGGCGGAGCTGCGCAGCGCGGTAGGGAAGAGCTCGCTGGCGATGACGGCGAATCCGCTGAAGTAGCCGGTGCCGAAGAAGCCGATGAGAGGGCAGAGGGCAAGCAGCAGGCCGCGCGAGCGCACGAAGGCGAAGGCGGGAACGAGAGCAGCGGCGACGACCAGATAGGCGATGTAGGTGCGTTTGCGGCTGAAGCGATCGGCGATGTAACCGAAGCTGACGTAGCCGAGGAACGTGCCGATCTGCATGACGATGGTCCACTCGGAGGTGAGGACGACGCCGAGGCCGCGGCCGCCGCGGGCTGTGGGCATAGAGAGGAAGCGCGGGACCCAGGTGAAGAGTCCCCACCACGCGAAGAGGCTGGCGGCGTTCATGGTGGCGCAGATGAGCGTGGCGCGACCGAGCGGGCGGCGGAACAGCGCGGCCATGCGGACGGTTGACGTGCGCTCGCGGCGCCAGGCTTCCGGCTCGGGTACGCCGTGCTGCACCCACAGAGCGACAAGCGCAGGTGCGATGCCGGCAAAGAAAACGGCATGCCATCCGAAACGCGGCAGGATGAGGGCGACCAGAGCCGCACCGAGCGCGAAGCCGATGGCCCAGGAGCTTTGCACCAGGGCGAGCGCTTTGCCGCGATGTTGCGCGGGCCAGGTTTCCGCGACCAAAGCCGCGCCGGAAGCCCACTCGCCGCCCATGCCCAGTCCGAGCAGCGCGCGGAAGAGCATCAACTCCGCGGCGGTGTGCGCGAATCCGCAGAGCGCGGTGCAAACGGAATAGATGAGGACGCTGAGGGAGAGTGCGCGGACGCGGCCGGCGCGATCGGCGAACCAGCCGAAGGCGATGCCGCCCACAGCGGCGCTGACCAGCGTGGCCGACATCATGGCGCCGCTAACGGCGGCGGAGAGGTGCATCGTCCGCTGCACAGGTCCCAGCAGGAGGGCATACAGCATGACGTCCATACTGTCGAGCATCCAGCCGAGCGAAGCCGCGAAGAGCGTGCGCTTCTGCTCGCGGGAGGCTTCGCTGAGCCAGGAGAAGATTCCGTTCACGGTTTGCCTCGGGCGCCTTCCGGGAATCCTGTAGAGTTCCTGAGTAGATACCACGATACGTGAGGAAGCTTTTTGCGCGCAGCCATCGATACCGGAGGGACGTTCACGGACTGCGTCTTTCTGCGCGAGGGCGAGCTGTGGGTTGTGAAGGTGTTCTCCACGCCGGGAGATCCAGCGCAGGCGGTGCTGGGCGCGGTGGCGAAGACCGGAGCGCCGGGCAAAGTGGACGTGCGCCACGGGACGACACTGGGAACGAATGCCATGCTGGAGCGGCGCGGCGCGCTTGTGGCGTTTGTGACGACGGCGGGGTTTGAGGACACCATCGCGATTGGGCGGCAGGCGCGGGCAGCGCTGTACGACTGGTTTGCACCTGCGCCGGTGTGCCTGGCCCCGCGCGAACTGCGCTTTGGTGTACCGGAACGGGTGAGCGCGGAGGGTGAGATTCTGCGCGCGCCCACGGATGCGGAGCTGGAGGCACTGATTGAAGCGGTGCGGCGCAGTGGTGCCGAGGCGGTCGCGGTCTCGCTGCTGTTTTCGTTTGCGAATCCGGAAAACGAGGGGCGCGTGGCAGAGGCGCTCAGTCGGCTTGGGTTGCCGGTTTCTGTGTCGCATCGCATTTTGCCGGAGTTTCGCGAATACGAGCGGGCGAGCACGACGGTGGTGAACGCGTATCTGGCGCCGCGCATGGAGGGTTACCTGCTGGATCTGGAACGCCGTGTAGCGGCGGAGCATGGCGGCGGGCGCGTGGAAGTGATGCAGTCGTCGGGAGGCATCGTCTCCGCGCGGCTGGCGGCGCAGGAGCCGGTGCGGACGGTGCTGTCAGGCCCGGCGGGCGGCGTGATCGGGGCCACCCGAGTGGCGCAGCATGCGGGATTCGAGAGGATCATCGGGCTCGACATGGGCGGAACGTCGACCGATGTGTTTTTGTCGGATGCGGTGCGGGGCGGAGTGCGGCGCACGCGTGAGGCGGTGGTGGCCGGGGTTCCGGTGGGCGTGCCGATGCTGGAGATTCATACGGCTGGCGCTGGCGGAGGGTCGATCGCGCGGTTCGACGCGGGTGGGATGCTGTGCGTGGGGCCGGAGTCGGCGGGAGCCGATCCAGGGCCAATCTGCTTTGGGCGCGGGACGCAGGCGACGGTAACGGACGCGAATCTAATGCTGGGGCGCCTCGATGCGGAGAGCTTTTTGGGCGGGGCAGTCGCGCTCGATCGCAAGCGCGCGGAAAAAATGCTCGACGAGCAGAAGGGAGCGTTGACTACGGTGGAGGAGTTTGCCGCGGGCATTGTGCGCGTGGTGGAGACGGAGATGGACAAGGCGATTCGGGTGATCTCTGTGGAGCAGGGCTACGATCCGCGCGACTTTACCCTGGTGGCGTTTGGCGGCGGAGGGCCATTGCATGCCTGCTCGCTGGCACGCGCGCTGCGTATGCCGACGGTGCTGGTGCCGGCGATGCCGGGCGCGCTGTCGGCATTGGGGATTCTGCTGGCCGATGTGGTACGCGACCATTCGCGCACGGTGATGCTGAGGGGCGAGGCGGTTCGCTCGCTGGAGCCGGCGTTTGCCGAGCTGGAGGAGCGGGCGCGCGCTGAGTTTGCCGCGGAGGGGCTGATCGGAACAGCGGAACATTCGCTGGACCTGCGCTATGCCGGGCAGGGCTACGAGCTGAATGTGCCGTGGACGGTTGCAAATGCGGAAGAAACGCTGACCGTGTTTCATGAGCTGCACCGGCGGCGTTATGGTTTCAGCGATGTGAAGAAGCCGGTGCAGATTGTGAATCTGCGGCTGCGGATGACAGCGGCGTCAGAGCCTTATGCGCCGGTGCGGCGCGAGACTCGCTCCGGCGATAGCCGGGATGCGTGCTATGCGGAGCGGCCGATCTGGTTTGGAGGGAATTTCGTGGCTGCGCGGCTTTACCGGCGCGAGCAATTGGTTCCGGGAGATACGATTTCCGGGCCGGCGATGATCACGGAATATACGTCGGCGACGCTGGTGCCGCCGGGCGCGCGCGCTGTGGTTGATCCTTGGGCGAACCTGGTGATTGCGGTTGGGGAGGAACAAGCATGAGCGTTGATCCCGTTGAGCTGGCCATCTTTCGCAGCGCGGTGCATTCGATTGCGGAAGAGATGGGGGCGGCGCTGCGGCGGACGGCGCTTTCGCCGAACATCAAGGAGCGGCGCGATTATTCCTGCGCAGTTTTCGATGCGGAGGCGCGCGTGATCGCGATGGGGGACCACATGCCGGTGCATCTGGGGTCGATGCCGATGTCGGTGGAAGCGGCGGTGCGGGCGCTCGCGCTTGGCCCGGGCGACGTGGCCGTACTCAATGATCCGTATGCCGGTGGAACGCACCTGCCGGATATCACGATGGTGGTAGGCGTGTTTGTCCCGGGCGCGGCGCGACCCTCGTTTTACGTGGCTGCGCGGGCGCATCACGCTGACGTGGGCGGGGCATTTCCGGGGTCGATGGGGCCGGCGCGGGAAATTTATCAGGAGGGGCTGCGCATTCCACCTGTGAGGATCGTGCGCGGTGGTGTGGTGGATCGGGAGGTTCTGGATCTGATCCTGCTGAACGTGCGCACGCCACGGGAGCGTGAGGGCGATTT
Organism: Acidobacteriaceae bacterium; assembly: GCA_030041515.1. Lineage (GTDB taxonomy): Bacteria > Acidobacteriota > Terriglobia > Terriglobales > Acidobacteriaceae > Palsa-343. Next base: position 60,965 of record JASHNS010000067.1, read on the forward strand.
GCAGGCGCAGATCGGGGCGTGCCGCGTGGGCGAGCAGCGCATGCTGGACCTGGCGGCGAAATACGGCGAGCTGCGGGTGCGCGAGCTGATTGCGGAACTTCTCGATTATTCGGAGCGGCTGGTGCGCGCGGAGCTGCGCAAGATGCCCGGGGGCGAGTTTGCCGCGGAGGATTTCCTTGATGACGACGGGATTGAGAGTGGGCCGATCCGGATAGCGGTGCGGCTACAGATCGATCCTGGGGCCGGCACGATGCGGGCGGATTTTTCCGGCTCGGCGGCGCAGGTGACGGGCAGCGTGAACGCGGTGCGGGCGATCACGCTGTCGGCATGCTTTTATATGCTGCGGTGTTTGCTCGCGGCGGATGCTCCGGCGACGGCGGGCATCCTGCGGCCGCTGGAACTCGTAACAGTGCCAGGTACAGTTGTGGACGCGCGGCCGCCTGCGCCGGTGGCTGCGGGGAACGTGGAGACGTCGCAGAGGATTGTGGACACGCTGATGCGCGCGCTGGCGCGGGCGGTGCCGGAGCGCGTGCCCGCGGCAAGCGCGGGGACGATGAGCAATCTGACCATTGGCGGTACTGATCCGCGAACCGGGGAGCCGTTTACGTATTACGAGACGGCGGCGGGCGGCATGGGGGCGCGGCCGGAGCTGGAGGGCATTTCCGGCGTGCACACGCACATGACCAATTCGCTGAATACTCCGGTGGAGGCGCTGGAGTACGCTTACCCGTTCCGGGTGCGACGGTATCTGTACCGGGAGGGGTCAGGCGGCCATGGCAGATATCGCGGCGGCGACGGGCTGGTGCGAGAGATCGAGCTGCTTGCGCCGGCGCAAGTGACGCTGCTGGCGGACCGTCGCCGTGACGGCCCGTGGGGATTGGAGGGCGGCGAGAGCGGCGCGCCGGGACGGGCAATGGTCATTAAAGGCGACAGCGGGACAGGCCGGGAACTCCCCGGCAAGTGCAGCGTGCATCTGGCCGCGGGAGACATACTGCGGCTGGAGACGCCGGGCGGCGGCGGATGGGGCAAAGCAGATTGACTCCATCACCAGCAGCGCCCTCGTAATGCACACAAAGGACGCGATTTGCACACAAAAATACCCGTTGACGCGCGGGCATTCTGTGGCATGATTCTTGGCAACGGAAGAGCAATCTTCCACGAGAAGAGAGCAGGACGCAGGCCCTCAGAGATCCGAACCGAGCCTTGGGAAGTTCCGGGAAACCGGATAGTTTCAAGGCATCGGAAATGAGACTCAGGAAGCTTCGGGCGACCGTGGCTTCCGGAGAATCGGCAACGAGTTTCAGGCGGCTTACGGGAAACCGGAAGCGGCCAGAGGTTCGGAAAGGAATCTCAGAAGCTTCGGGCGACCGAAGTTTCGAGGGAGTTCCGGGAGACCGGGATTCCGGGACGATCCGGGCAACCGGAGAGTTCCGGGGACGGCGTCAGGCTGACGCAACGGAGGCGGCGTGGGGCCGCGAAAGGAGCGCGGGCGCAAGTCCGCAGGCCTTGAGCGGTTCCGGGCTTAGCACCTTGCGAACCGGGAGCCGAAACCGGATCTTCGCAACATCGGACAGAAAGGGCGATCTCCCGCAAGGGAAATCGCCCTTTCGCTTTTCAAACGCATTGCGGGTCTGCGAGCTACGCGCGCTCGATGGTGACGGACTCGAGCACGACGGGCTTGTTGGGTTTGTCCTGACGATCGCGCGGGACGCGGGAGATCTTCTCGACGACGTCCTGCCCTTCCATCACTTCACCGAATATCGTGTGTTTGCCGGTCAGCCATTCGGTGGGTACGACGGTGATGAAGAACTGCGAGCCGTTGGTGTTGGGGCCGGCGTTGGCCATGGCGAGTTTACCCTTCTGCTCGAAGCGGTGCGGGGAGTGGCGGGTCTCGTCTTCGAATTGGTAACCGGGACCCCCCATACCGTTGCCGGCCGGATCGCCGCCCTGGATCATGAAGTCGGGAATGACGCGATGGAAGACGGTTCCGTCGTAGAGCTTGTTTTTAGATTTTTCGCGGCTGACGGGGTGCGTCCAGTCGCGCTTCCCTTCGGCGAGTTCGATGAAATTCGCGACGGTCTTCGGGGCGTCCTGCTCGAAGAGACGGCAGACAATCTGCCCTTCGCTGGTCTTCAACACCGCGTAGGTGCCTGGCTGACGAGACATGGGGGAACTCCTTTCATTGCTCAAGGGTTAACTTGCAAGTTCAGAGGATCTTCAGCATTTTCGTGATCATGGTCTATTGCGGAGCTGGAGCCACCGCAGGAGCTGCGGGAAGCGGTGCAGGAGGTGGCGGCGGAAGGGGTTGGCCCGCGGGCACAATGGTGACCTTCTCGAGCACCACGGGTTCGACCGGCCGGTTCGTGTTCGGGTCGCGATTGACCTCGGTGATAGATTTCGCAACCCAGACGCTGGAATCGTCGCACTGGCCGAAGATCGTGTAGTGCTGGTTGAGCCAGGGCGTTGCGTCAACGGTGATGAAGAACTGAGAGCCGTCGGTGTTGGGGCCGGAATTGGCCATGGCCAGCCGCCCGGCGACATCGAAATTCAGGCCGGGGACGATTTCGTCATTGAATTTGTACCCGGGATCCCCCTCGCCGGTGCCCAGCGGATCGCCGCCCTGGATCATGAAACCGGGGATGACGCGATGGAAGATAGTGCCGTTGTAGAGCGGCTTGTCATGCATCAGCTGATGGGTTTTGGGGTCTGTCCAGTCCTTGCTGCCGGTGGCGAGGCCGATAAAATTGGCGACGGTGGTGGGCGCCTCTTTGGAGAAGAGACGGCAGACCATGCGTCCCATGCTGGTGTCGAAGACGGCGGTGGGGCCAGTGGGCTGCGGGGATGGCGGCTGGGCCGGTGCAGCGCTCTGCGCGGCTGGCGCCGGGGCATCCGGTGTGGAGGCGGACTGCTGGGCGAAGAGGGTCGCGGAGAACAGAAGTGCGGCGGCCAGCAAAGCGGTAGATCGAAGGTTCTGCATAGGTCCAGAAAACAGGTTAAGACATCCGGAGGAGGTTGTCTTGCGAGGGCGCAAAGGGAAGGGTGCTCCGCGGCTCCCGTCGGGATCAGGGTTTCTTTTTGGCGGGCGCTGCAGCGGATTTCCGGGCAGGTGCTTCGACTGCCTTTGTGGCGGCTGGCGGGGCTGCGGTGTTTTGGTTTGGAGGAGCGCTGGAACCTGGCATCGCCTTTATTTCTTCGGGCGAGGCGAGCATGCGCTCGAGCAGTGGCGTGGGCACCGTTGCGGTGAGGACGGCGCGATTCTCATGGCGCACGAGGTTCATGCTGTTGAGAAAGGTGCGGGTATCCGGATCAAACGGCTGGTCGCCTCCGGAATTTTCGAGAGAATGCACGAGGGTCAGCAGCATTTGCAGCGACTCCGTCGAATCAGCAGCGGCGGATTCGTTCGGAGCGATCTCCTCGATGCGCAAGTGAATACGGCCGATCCAGCGCAACGAAGCGATGAAGGTAGCGTTAACGGGGATGGGCAGACGGACGCCCATGACGTGAAGGCCGCCGGTCTTGCCGAGAGGCAGGGCGATTTTGCCGAGGCCCCAGGCAAAGGAAAGCAGCGGCACCTGCGCGTAGTGCTTCGAGAGCAGAGATGATCCCGCGAAGGGCAGGGCCGCTGTGTGATAACGGTCGATCATGGAGTGGATCTGTTCGGGTGTGGGCGTATTGCTGACTGCGACGATGTCGTAGCCAAGGATGGCCACGCGCACGGTGCGGCCCTGGCTGGGAACGCTGAAAATGGTGTGGCCGGCGTAGTTCTCCCGGGACGCGGCGAGCGTGGAGAGGTAGTTGGCCAGGCGGCGTCCGTCAAAATGGCCGACGAAAACGTCGGAGAAGGCGACGGCGCCGTTAGGCCCGTGGGGGTCGGGCATTTGATGGAGAGCGAAGGCCGCCTCATCCAGGTCGCGCTCGAACTGGATTCCCGTGGCATCGATGAAGCGCTGGTAATCGGGCGCATGCTGTACAGGGTGGTCGCTGAAATGGGCGACGCTGCGGATGGCCCGGAAGTTCAGGTAGATGATGCCATCGGATTCGGGCAGGAGGCGAGCGGCTTCAGGAGGAGCGATTTTGCGGAGATAAATTGCGCCGGCCAGCAGTAGCAGGACGAGAAGGACAATGCCAAAGGTAAAGCGCTTGCGCCGGTGACTCATCGGGTAAGCTCCCCGCTCTTCCGGGGAACGTCATGGTTCTATCATCTCATCCCGAGGCAGGTTTTTACGCACGTCGCGAGCGCCGGGTAGTTCAGAAATGGCGGGGAGAATCGGGCTGGAGGGCGCGGAGGAAGCGGGATGCAGCCGCGCATTGCGAGCGGACCAGGCGTGTGATATTTTCAATTTGTACCTTCGCACGAGCCGATGCAGGGGTGTGTCCGTCCGAGTGAAGGTGCAGGGCTGTCCGGGCTGGCGTAGCTCAGCTGGTAGAGCATCTGATTTGTAATCAGAGGGTCGGGGGTTCAAGTCCCTTCGCCAGCTCCAGTTTTCCGGCTCGACAGTGAGGGCCGGATTCCCTTCGCAGCGCAATCCCGAGAGCAGGGCAGGCAGCGGCCACCGGAAGAGCCTTCCGGAGTGCCGGAGGATGCTCGAAGCGAAGTGGAAAATGGGCGGAAGATTGGGGTAGTGCGCACAGGTGGCCGAGTGGTTAATGGCAGCAGACTGTAAATCTGCCGCTCTTTGGAGCTACGGAGGTTCGAATCCTCCCCTGTGCACCAGGATTGCGGGAAGGATCGAATGAGGGCCAGCAGCGAAGCACTGGAGCGGAATATGGCGGACGTCAGCGCCGATATCCCCGCTTCGCCCGCGGCGAGCCGGCGCAGAATGTGGACAGCGCTCGGGGTTCTGGCGGCGCTGGGGGTGCTGGCATGGTTTACCCTCGACGGCACGGCAACGCTGCCGGTGAAGGAATACAGTTTTGGAAGCTTCGGTTTTGGCGGGTTTGGCATGAAGATCCGCTGGATACCAGAGATGATCCTGGGTCTGTTTGCTTTCCGCGTGGTGACCGCGAATATGCGGGCGCGGCTGGAAGACCAGGATCGGAAGTGATTGCGAGGAGTCGGTAGACGGGAGTCAGGAGTCAGGAGTCAGGCCGGGCAGACGGACGAGTGATTTCTGGTTGCCGAGTACGGGGTTTTAAGGGCTGATGTAGCTCAGTTGGTAGAGCACTCCCTTGGTAAGGGAGAGGTCACCGGTTCAATCCCGGTCATCAGCTCCAGGTTCAGGAGACAGGAGTCAGTAGACAGTAAGAGCAGACGGTCGGCTGAAGCAAATTGCTGTTACTGACTACTGATCACTGGCTGCTGTCGTTGAGGCGGGAGTAACTCAGTGGTAGAGTCACAGCCTTCCAAGCTGTTGGTCGCGGGTTCGATTCCCGTCTCCCGCTCCAGAGACTGAGGCGCAGGACAGAGCAGGATGGAGATGATGTTCGAGCAGGCGACGATCCCGGTCCAGGACGAGGCGACCTTCAGCGTGGTGCGACAGGCCCTGGATGAGGTATTTGCCGCGGCGCACGTGGATCGGTTCCTGCGGAATGTCTCCGGCGCCAAGCTGCGGGTGCGGCATTTCGAAATGGTGCTGGCGCGGGGATTTCTGGGAGCGCAGGCGCAGGCGGCGTATGGCAAGCTGAGCGACTCCGACCGCGGGCAGATTCGCGAGCAGTATTTGCGGCGCGTGGAGCAGGTGACGCCCGAAGTGAGACAGAAGTTTTTCCGGCTGTACGCGAGCTATTGACAGGGGCGGACAGCCAGCGTTTTTGGATATTGAGAGGACAAGCACATGGCGAAGGAGAAATTTGACCGGTCGAAGCCGCACGTGAACGTGGGGACGATTGGGCACATCGATCACGGGAAGACGACTTTGACGGCGGCGATCACGAAGGTATTGTCGAAGCACAACCCGAAGATCGCGTTTCGTTCGTTCGATTCGATCGACAACGCGCCTGAGGAGCGGGAGCGCGGCATCACGATCGCAA
>JASHNS010000068.1 GCA_030041515.1 Acidobacteriaceae bacterium
TAGACGTTGGTCACAGGCAGAGAATACAAGCTCTCACCATACGTCTGTAAAACCGGCAATCCGGAACTCTCAACCGCCGCCCCATCGCCCGTCACCTTCACTCCCCGTACCCCCTACAACCTCTAACCCGTAGCCTTCTCACTGGGGACTGGGGACTGGCAACTGATCACTGCTCCCTGTTCACTGATCGCTGATCACGGTAACCTGTACTCATGCCCGACTGCGCCCAGCCGCTGCCCCTCGCCGACCCCGAAGTCGCCGCCGCCATCGACGCCGAAGTTCGCCGCCAGCATGAAGGTCTGGAGATGATCGCGTCGGAGAATTTTGTCAGCCGCGCCGTGCTCGAGGCAGCCGGGACCGTCTTCACCAACAAATACGCCGAGGGCTATCCCGGCCGCCGCTACTACGGCGGCTGCGAATATGCCGATGTGGTGGAGAACCTGGCGCGCGACCGAGCCAAACAGATCTTCGGAGCCGAGCACGCCAACGTGCAGCCCCACTCCGGCTCGCAGGCCAACGCCGCGGCCTATATGGCGGTGCTCCAGCCCGGCGACACCATTCTCGGCCTCGATCTGGCAATGGGCGGGCACCTCACCCACGGCCACAAGCTGAATTTCTCCGGCAAGCTCTATCGCGTGGTCTCCTACGGTGTCCGCAAAGACACCGAGACCATCGATTACGACGAGTTGGAGCAGATTGCCCTGCACGAGAAGCCGAAAGTCATCATTGGCGGCGGCAGCGCCTATCCCCGCCATTTCGATTTTCCGCGCATGCGCCAGATTGCCGACAAGGCCGGCGCCATCCTCATCGTCGACATGGCTCATTTTGCAGGCCTGGTTGCCGGCGGGGTTCACCCCTCGCCCATCCCACACGCGCAGATCGTGACCACCACCACGCACAAGACTCTCCGCGGACCTCGCGCCGGTCTCATCCTCTGCCAGCAGGAGCATGCGGCCGCCGTCGACAAGGCCGTCTTCCCCGGCCAGCAGGGCGGACCGCTGGTGCACATCATCGCGGCGAAGGCCGCGGCCTTCAGGGAAGTTCTCCGCCCCGGCTTTCGCGACTATGCGGCCCAGATCGTGGCGAATGCCAAAGTTCTGGCCGAAACCCTCGCCAATGCCGGTTACCGCATCGTTTCCGGCGGCACGGACACGCACCTGATGCTGGTCGATGTCTTCGCCAAGGGGATGCTGGGCAGCGAGGCTGAAACCGCACTCCACGAAGCCGGCATCACCGTGAACAAGAACGCCATCCCCTTCGATACGAATCCCCCGCTCAAGCCTTCCGGCATCCGCATCGGCACGCCGGCGCTCACCACGCGTGGCATGAAAGAGAAGGAAATGCAGCTGATCGGCGGCTGGATCGCCTTCGTCCTCGACCACCGCAACGATTCCGCGGCCCTGGCCCGCATCCGAGGCCAGGTCCTCGAACTCGCGGAGCAGTTCCCGCTCTACGGCTGGCTGCGCGAACCGGTCGGCGTTGCGCGCTAAGCAGCCATGAGTTTGCCGGCCGCTCGCATCATCGGCCTTTACGACGAGAACGCAGCGGAGTGGGATCGCCTGCGCAGTCCCGGCAGCCTCTTCGAGAAACCCTGGCTCGACCGCTTCCTCTCGCTTCTGGGTCCCGGCGCGACCGTTCTCGACCTCGGCTGCGGCTCAGGTCGCCCCATCGCCGCGTATTTCATCCGGAACGGCTACGCGGTCACGGGCGTTGACTCGTCCCCTGCGCTCATTGCGCTGTGCCGCAGCCGCTTCCCGCAGAACGAGTGGATCGCCGCCGACATGCGTCCCCTCAACCTCGGGCGGCGTTTCGATGGCGTGCTCGCGTGGGATAGCTTCTTCCATCTCAACCAGGACGACCAGCGCGCGATGTTTCAGATCTTCGCGCGCCATGTCCAGCCTCGTGGCGCGCTGATGTTCACTTCGGGCTCCCATCCCGGCGAAGTGCTGAGCACTTTCGCGAACGAGCCCCTGTACCACGCCAGCCTCGACTCATCGGAGTATCGCCGGCTCCTCCATCGCCACGGCTTCCAGGTAGTTGGGCATGTCGCAGAAGACCCCTCCTGTGGCGAGCACACCATTTGGCTGGCGCGCAGCACCTCGCCGGCCGAAGCTCCCTCAACCGCCGCCTGAGCATTCTGCCTGGGTAGGCTTGCCCTGAGGGTGACTGGCCGCCTTTTGCCGCGCCGGGGCTATTCCGGTTCACCGTAACGCAGGCGATTCGTCCCCCGAAAGTGGAATTCTGATCCGCCTTTTGCCTGCTATAGTCCGGGGTAGATTACGGCAGTGCCAGGAAAGCTCCGTTACCGGGGACCCGTCCTGAGTCGCTTCTTTTGCCCACGGGTCCTGCGATCATACGGGGTTTTGCGGTGGCGTGCTTCCGGATGCGTCAGCCGGATGGCCTCGTAATTCCTCTGTATTCCGTAGGGCGGTGATCGTCATGCACCATTTTGGGAAAAACTTCTCTTCCTGCTCCGTCGCGGCACGCGGGATGGCAGCGGCGCTCGGACTGTTCCTGATTTCGTCGTTGTCCCTCGCCACGGGATGCGGTGCGCTCGGGATGACGTATTCCCTGACTGGCCTCACGGTTGAGCCGGTTGCAAACGCCACGTGCATTTATCAGGGCGCTCAGGCCCAGTACGAGGCGTACGGAACCTACACCGAAGGCGGCCACACTTCTCATACAGAGGTGATTACCGATCAGGTCAACTGGTCCGTAACCTTCCCGACGCTGGCTTCCATCAACTCATCCGGATTGCTCACGGCCGGCACGGTTGCCGTTGGAACCAGCAACGTGATCGCGAGCATTCAGGGCGAATTTGGAATCCTGCACGCCACCACCAACATCCAGGTCAGCAATAGCTGCACCACTTCCTCGGTCCGCGCGCTCTCCTCGCTGAAGATTGTACCCGCCAGCGCCACTCTGTCCGCTGTGGGCGACACGGAACGACCTCTCGCACTCGGCGTGTACAGCGCCGATCCGCGCGTCACCGACTTCACCTCCCATGTCACCTGGCAGTCCAGCGACACCAGCGTCGCCACGGTGACGGGCAATGGGATCATCCATGCGGCCGGTCCCGGCAACGCCGTCATTACCGCGCGCACCACCGCACCCGACGGCCGCGTGATCACGGGCTCGCAAACCGTCGTCTTCCCGGCTTCTTCTCAGGACCAATAACCAACCAATCGCTCGCATGAAAAGAGCCTCGCTGCGGCGAGGCTCTTTATTTTTCTCGGGACTAGCAGCCCTCGCTAACTGGGCTCCGGAATCACTGCGAGCTTCCCCAGCAGCAGCGCGTAGCCGGCGATGCCCACGGCCAGCACCACCGCGGCCACGGTGAATCCAGCCCCGAAATCGTGCGCGCGCGCAAAATACCCCATCACAATGGGAGCGGAAATGGCCGCAAGTTGTGTCGCGAAGTTCATAATGCCGCCGACGCGTCCCACGCTCTCGCGCGGCGCAATGAACGACGGCACGGACCACCCCACTGGCGCCATCGCTCCCAACCCCGCCAAACACGTGCTGATCCACGCCACCGCGCCCCATGGAGTGTGCGCGAATTTCGCTCCGTAGATGCCCATGCCGAAGCCCAGCCCGCCCACCAGCACCGCCTGGCGCACCAGCCACGGCCGTTGCACGCGGCGCACCAGCGCATCCACCATCCAGCCGCCGATGAACAGGTCTGTGAACGTGGCCACCAGCCAGGGCACTGCCGTGTACAGCGCAGAATCCAGCAGCCGGATGTGCATCGTCATCGTGAGATAGGTGGGCAGCCAGGTGAGCACCAGGTAGAAGACGTAGTTGTAGGCGGCGAATCCGATCGTCGCGCCCAGAACCTGCGGCTGCCGGATGAGATACAGCAGCGGCGCGCCGTGCTCATGATGCTCCGGCGCCGACTCCGGCTGCGCATGGCCTTCCCCCATCCGCCGCCGCTCGGCCGCGCTCAGCCGCGGATCCTCGCTCGGATTCCGATAGATCCGCCAGAAGAGCAGGAAATAGAGGAAGCTCACGAATCCGGTAAAAATGAAGCTCCAGCGCCATCCCAGCCAAAGCACCAGCACACCCAGAATCGGCACGCCGATCGCCGACGCGAACTTGGCTGCGGCGTCGTTGAAGGACGTCGAGAAGCTGCGTTCGTCCTCGGGGAACCAGTAGCCGATGGCCTTCGCGTTGGCCGGAAACGTCGGCGCTTCCCCCACCCCGAGCAGCAGCCGCGCGGCGAAGAAACTCCATACCCCGGTGGCCAGCCCCGAGGCAAACGAGGCGATGCTCCAGATCAGCGTGGCCACGCGACCGACGCGCCGCACGCCCCAGCGGTCCAGCATCACGCCGACCGGCATCTGCAGCGCAGCGTAGGTCCAGTTGTAGGCGGACGAGAGATACCCAAACGCAACCGCGCTGATGCCCCACTGGACGTGAAGCGCGTTGAACGCCACAGACACGTTCACGCGGTCAAAAAAGTTGATGAGCACGCCGATGCCCAGCAGCACGGCAATGCGCCAGCGGCGATGCGGAGCGTGCGCCTGCGTCTCATAGGCCTCGTGCATGGCTCTTCGCATTGTAGGCGAACGACGTCCGCCGCCGGCCAGGCCTACTCCACCGCCTGCACCATCCCGCGGCCCAGCAGCAGCTCCACCTTGTCCATAAACGCGCGATCTGCCGCCACCGTCATGCCACCCGGCTCCATCACCACGCAGTATTCGCCCTTCTGCTCCACGTTGAGCATCAGCCGCCCAGGCCCCGGCGCGGAGACGACCAGATCGCGCAGCTCCGTGAGCGTGGTTTCGCTCACGCGGTCCAGCGCAATGCGCATGCGGATGTTGCCCGGCAGCCGGACCTTCACGTCCTCCAGCGCCTGGATGGACGACACCGCCAGCTTTGGCGCGGCATCTTCCTCGGCCCGGATCTGCCCCCGCACCAGCACCGGCACTTCGATCCGCAGCGGCTCTGCCAGCCGCTCGTAATCTCTGGGAAAACAGATGAGGTCGATTTTGCCCGTCGCATCTTCCAGCGATGCCTGGGCATAAAGCTCGCCCGAACGCTTCGATTTGGCAACTTTCAGTCCCACGATGACGCCTGCGACCGAAATCTCGTTCTCCGGAGCCTGTCCACGCCGCCCATTCGACGGCGCAGGCTTCATTTCCAGGGCCGCAGCCACATCGACCACGCCGGGCAGGTTGCGCAGCTTTTCCGCGTACTTGTCGAGCGGATGTCCGGAGACGAAGAAGCCCAGCACTTCCTTTTCCATCTGTAGCCGCTGGCTCTCATCCAATTCCGGAACGTTGGGCAAATCGTCGTGCTTCGCGCCGTCCGCGGGAGCGTTGAAGATCCCGAACAGCCCCGCCTGACCGGCCTCGCGATCGCGCTGCGTTTTCTGCGCCCGCTCCATGGTCTTATCCACGGCGGCGAGCAGTTGCGCGCGCCGCCCAAAAGAATCCAGCGCGCCCGCCTTGATCAGCGACTCGATCACGCGCTTGTTCAGCAGCCGGAGATCGATCTTCTCGCAAAAGTCCTGGAACCCTCCAAAGCTCCGGCCCTCCTTTGTCAACTCGTCACGCGCCGCCAGAATCGAATCGATGGCATTCCGACCGACGTTTTTGATGGCGGTCAACCCGAAACGGATCTTGTCGCCGTGCGGCGTGAAGTCCGCGTCGGAGTAGCGCACGTCCGGCGGCTCGACTGCAATCTCCATCTCCCGGCATTCCTTGATGTACTTCACTACGTTCTCGGGCTTGGAGATTTCCGACGTCAGCAGCGCCGACATGAATTCGATCGGGTAATGCGTCTTCAGATACGCCGTGTGATACGCCACCAGCGCGTAGGCCGCCGAGTGCGACTTATTGAAGCCATACCCCGAGAACTTCTCCATCTGATCGAAGATCTCCGTCATCGCGCCCTTCGGATGTCCCAGCGCCGCGGCGCCGCTCAGAAACCGGTCGCGCTGCCTGGCCATGGCTTCCGGATCTTTTTTCCCCATCGCGCGCCGCAACAGGTCGGCCTCGCCCAGCGAATAGCTGGCGAGTACGTTGGCGATCCGCATGACCTGTTCCTGATACACGATCACGCCGTAGGAGTCCTTCAGAATCCCCTCGAGATCCGGGACCAGGAACTCAACCTTGCGCCGCCCCCATTTGCGCTCGATGAAGTCGTCGATCATGTCCATCGGGCCAGGCCGGTACAGCGCGTTCAGGGCCGTCAGGTCCTCGACAGTGTCGGGCTTGTAACGCCGCAGAATGTCCCGCATGCCCGGCGATTCAAACTGGAAGACGCCCGATGTCAGCGCCGTGTGGAAGACCCGCTTCATCGTCTCCGGATCGTCCAGCGGGACCATCTCGATGTCCAGCTTTTCTCCGCGCGTCTGCTCGATGAGTTTCAGGCAGTCGGTGATCACCGTCAACGTAGCGAGGCCGAGGAAATCCATCTTCAGAAGGCCCATTTTTTCCACGGCCTTCATGTCGTAGGCCGTCACGATTTCCTCGTTCTTGGTGCGATTCAGCGGAACCAGCTCGGTAAGCGGCCGCGGCGCAATCACCACCGCGGATGCGTGCACGCCGGCCCCGCGAACCAGTCCCTCCAGCTTCTTCGCCGTGTCGATCAGCTCGCGAATCTGCGGCGTGCCTTCATAGGCTTCCCGCAGCTGCGGCGAATCCTTCAGCGCCTGATCGATCGTGATGCCGATGGTCGTGGGTACCAGCTTGGCGATGCGATCGACGTCGCCGTAGGGCATATCCAGCGCGCGGCCCACGTCTTTGATCGCCGCCTTCGCCGCCATGGTGTTGAAGGTGATGATCTGCGCCACCTGTTCGCGCCCGTACTTACGCGTGACGTATTCGATGACCTCGCCGCGGCGGTTCTGGCAGAAGTCCACGTCGATGTCGGGCATGGTCACGCGTTCGGGATTGAGAAATCGCTCGAACAGCAGCACATTCTGCATGGGATCGATGTTGGTGATCTCCATGGCATAGGCGACCAGCGAGCCGGTGGCCGAGCCCCTGCCGGGGCCCACCGGAATCCCATGATCGCGCGCGTACTTGATGAAGTCCCACACGATCAGGAAGTACCCGGAGTACTTCATCTGCTTGATGATGCCGATCTCAAAGTTCAGCCGCGTTTCGTATTCGTGAATCGGCGTGCGCAGCACTCCGCGGGCTTCCAGGTTGCGCACTGCCGTGTCGAGGCGCTTCTTCAGTCCCTGCCGGCACACTTCCTCGAAATAGCTGTCGATGGTGTGGCCCGCCGGCACGGAGAATTCCGGGAACGGATTGTCGACTTTGCTCAGCTTGAAGTGGCAGCGCTCCGCAAACTGCATCGTGCGGCTCACCACTTCCGGCGCGTGGGCGAAAAGCTTCTCCATCTCCGCCGCCGATTTCACATAAAACTGGTCGGAATCGAACTTAAACCGCTTGGGATCGTTGATCGAGCCGGCCGTCTGCACGCACAGCAGCACCTCGTGCGCATGCGCGTCATCGCCGCACAGGTAATGGCTGTCGTTCGTCGCCACCAGCGGAATGTCCAGCTCCTTCTCCAGCCGGAACAGGTCGGCATGGATTTTCTTTTCGAGTTCCAGCCCCTGGTCCTGAATCTCCAGGAAGAAATTGCCCTTGCCAAAAATGTCCTGGTATTGGCCCGCCGCGGCCTTCGCTGCGTCGTACCTGCCGGCCATGAGGTTCTCGCACAACTCACCCGCCAGGCAGCCGGAAAACCCTATGAGTCCCTGCGCATGCTCCGCCAGATACTTCTTGCTCACCCGCGGCTTTTTGTAGAAGCCGTGCAGCGAAGCCTCCGAGGTGATCCGCACCAGGTTCCGATAACCTTCCTCGTTCTCGGCCAGCACCAGCAGGTGGTTGTAGTCGTCTCCCTGCGGATCCTCGCGATGATCGTCCTTTTTGCAGATGTAGAGTTCGCAGCCAAGGATCGGCTGCACGCCATGCTTTTTGGCCGCATCGAAAAAATGCACCGCGCCGTAGATATTGCCGTGATCGGTGATGGCGACGGACTTCTGGCCGATCGACGCGACGCGCTGAACGAGCTTTTCCACGTCGCAGGCGCCATCCAGCAGGGAGTAGTCCGTGTGCAGGTGCAGGTGGGTGAATTCAGCCATGGGTCTGGCTCTATTTTAGGTCGCCAGGAGCGATCTGGGCGCCGCGCATCACACCCACGGCAGTGAGGAAAATCCGGTACGAAACCCTGCACCCTCTCCCCTGTCCGCTGCACGCTGTCTCACCGCGGCATATCCCGATGCGCTGTCTTGATGCGGTACCCGTGCCGGGCCAGCCGCCGCGCGATCTCCTCGGCAATCATCACCGAACGATGCTGGCCGCCCGTGCAGCCAAAGGCCAGGGTCAAATAGCTTTTCCCCTCGCGAATGTAATGCGGCAGCAGGAAAAGCAGCAACTCCGTCAGGCGATCCAAAAATTCCCGCGTCTGCGGGAAGCTCAGGATGTAGCTCTCCACCTTCGGATTGAGTCCGGTCAGGTTGCGGAACTCGGGCACGAAATGTGGATTGGGCAGAAAACGCACGTCAAAGACCAGATCGGCATCCAGAGGCACGCCCTTCTTGTAGCCGAAACTCACGGACGAGATGAGCACGCTCTTGCCGTCGCTCTCGCGCACGAATTTGCTCTGAATGTAGGCGCGCAACTCATGCACATTGAACTTCGTCGTGTCGACGACGATATCGGCAACGTTGCGAATCGGTTCCAGCAGCCGCCGTTCTTCGCCGAGCGCGCGGGTCACCCGCTCCTCGCGTCCCAACGGATGCGGCCGGCGCGTCTCGGAATAGCGCGCCAGCAGCGCGGCCTTCGACGCCTCCAGGAAAACGACTGTGGTTGGCAAAGTCCGCCGGATATCCTTGAGGATCGCCGGAAACTGCTCCAGGCTTTGACCTTCCCGCACATCCACCACCAGGGCCGCCTGGCGAATATCGCGCGAATGCTCCACCAGCTCGGCGAAATGCGGGATCAGCGCCACCGGCATGTTGTCGACAGAGTAAAAACCCAGGTCCTCAAAGGCCTTGAGAGCCGAAGCCTTTCCCGAACCGGAAAGACCGGTCAGAATCACCAGCTCGCGTTCAACGGCAGGAGTGGCTCGAACAGCAGCTCTGCTGGATTTTGGACCAACGCGCCTGGGGGTGGCGGGCATGGCCCATCGTAGCATCCTGCCTGAAGGCAGCGAATCACCAATTGCGGGGATGCCTGGCTACGCGCCTGCCTGCATGGCCCGTTGCAGCGCCGAACACACCCGTCGGATTTGATCGTCCGTAATCTGGTTGAAAAACGGCAGCGCCAGGGTACGCGCCGCCGCGAACTCCGTATTGACCAACGGCTTCGCTCCCCGCCACGCCGAGAAGGCCGGTTGCAGATGGATGGGCGCAAAATACCGGCCGGTTGCCACGCCGGCCTCAGCCATGGCCCGCATCACGCGGTCGCGATCCGTCCGCAGGAGCCGCACAACAAACACGAACCAGCTCAGGCGCTGGCCGGGAATTTCCAGCGCCGGCAACTGCAGGTTGTCGTCGCCGCTCAGCAACTCCGCATAGCGCCGGGCGATCTCCTCCCGGCGAGCCAGAATCGCGCCAATGCGGCGCAGTTGCGCCAGCCCCAGAGCCGCCTGCATCTCGGTCAGCCGGTAGTTGTAGCCCAGTTCCATATGATCCAGCCAACCCGCACTGGCGCCGGACTCGGACCGGCCATGGTTCCGCAAGGCGCGCATCCGGATGGCGGCGTCTGCATGCGGGGTGACCACCATGCCTCCTTCGCCGGCCGTGATCTGCTTGTTCGGATAAAACCCAAACACCGCCGCATCCCCATAGGCGCCCACGCGCTGTCCGCCAATTTCCGCGCCGATGGCCTCGCAGGCGTCCTCAATCAGCTCCAGCTTGTGGCGCTGCGCGATCTCCAGCAGCGCGGGAAGGTCGGCCGGGCGGCCGAAGTTGTGCACGGCAATCATCGCTCGCGTGCGCAGCGTGATCGCCGCTTCCACCGCATTGGGC
>JASHNS010000069.1 GCA_030041515.1 Acidobacteriaceae bacterium
GCTTCCTGCAGGGGATAAGGGCGCTTCTCCACCTGGGCGCGCGCCTTCCCAATATTCTTGCCTTCTTTGCCCATACTTCCTCGTCTCCCACCGCGCGGACGCTGCAAACCTGCCGGCCGTGGTCATAGTGACCGCGCCCCTGGAGGGCGCAGAGTTTGATTATCTCTGAAAATCCACGACAGGGCAAGGCCGCGTGCCCCACATCAGCCGGGTGCCCCACCCTTGTCGCCGATTTTTGGCGACAGGGTGGGAGGCTACGAACGATTCGGGTGCCGGGGTGCCCCACCCTTGTCGCGGCTCCATCGCGACAGGGAGGGAGGATACGAACCCAACCCCGCCCGACCCGGGTGCCCCACCCTTGTCGCCCGTCTTTGGCGACAGGGTGGGAGGATGCGAACCCAACCCCGCCCCGTCTTGTATCAGGGCACGAGTTCACTCGTGCCGTAACCGCTGCAAAAAGACTCCGGCTTGAGCCGCTGAGGGATGATTCTTCTCGTCCTCCGCGTCCACGATGATTCAACGGTCATCCTGAACGGAGCGCGCCAGGAGCCCCGTTCCGCTCGGCGGAATGGGGCGAGCGGAGGGAAGGATCTGCGGTGGCGATTCTGCCTCGATCCGCTCCAGACGTTCGGGTGACCCGCGCGGCATCGGATGCTGTCCGCATCACCTCGAGTGCCGCCGAAGCACAACCGCAGGCGTTGTTGTCTCAAGTGCTGCCCAGAGGCATGACGGAGGTCTTCCTGCCTCCGGCGCGGCGCAGAAGCAAAGCGGAGGTCTTCCTGCCTCGGGTGCCCCGCAGAAGCAAAGCGGAGGTCTTCCTGCCTCGGTGCCCCGCGGAAGCAAAGCAGAGGTCTTCCTGCCTCGGGTGCCCCGCGGAAGCAAAGCAGAGGTCTGGCCGCCTCAGGTGCTGCGCAGCAGCACGACGGTAGAAGCGCCGGGTTTCAACCCGGCGACTTCGAGCCGAATCGATCCGGGCTTCAGCCCCGGAACCCACTTCCACAATCCCGGCCGCCCGGCGGGAACACGATTCAGCGGCGCGAAACCCGTTCATGGGTATATTTTCTCCCGGTCCGCAGGCGAGCGGAGAGCATGTGCGTGACGTGTTGTCATTTTTCTTGACAGACGCCTATCGTTGAGGGATAGTGAATATGGA
Source organism: Acidobacteriaceae bacterium (assembly GCA_030041515.1). Classification (GTDB taxonomy): domain Bacteria; phylum Acidobacteriota; class Terriglobia; order Terriglobales; family Acidobacteriaceae; genus Palsa-343. The sequence goes on from JASHNS010000069.1 coordinate 1,154, forward strand.
TCGGCGAAACGCACGATTCAGTACGCTCTTTGAAAACCAGCTCTTTTGGCTTCCATGACCGAGTTCGTCGATCAGCAAGGACGAACGTAATGCGGCTCGCATCGCGAGCTGGGGCAGGAAAACGATCCTGTCCATTTTCGGGCCAGCATGCAGTCAGTAGTACGTTAAGCGGCACCAGAGTGAGTCTTCCGGTTCTGTCCACTCCTTTTCGGAAGCGTGTCGATCAGCGACACCCGGCACACTGCCGGCAAAGGAGCCCGCGATGAAGCGGAACAAAGACGTGCAGTTTTGCATCGAGCAACTCAGCTCGATGCTCAACCGAGGTGGACTCGAACCGGAACAGAAGAGTGGGCTGGAAGCAGCATTGGGGGAGTTAAAGCGCCTTCGGCGCAATGCGAACCCCGGTAAGCACGACGCTTACAGGGTAGTACGCAAGGTAGCCGAAGTACTTGTCAGATACTTCACCAAGTGAGGGCCAGCGTCGGGTTCCAGGAAGGCTCACATCCAGATCTTATGAATTATCCCAAAGCAATTCGCATCGCCCGAGCTCTTTCAAACATTCCCCAGAAGGAGCTCGCAGATAGGGTTTCTTTAGACCCAAGCCTCATTTCACTTTTGGAAGCGGGGAAACGGCGGCCCAGCTTGGCCACACTCGAAAAGATTGCTGACGGGCTGGGGATTCCATTTCATCTATTCACGCTGTTGGCGAGCGAGGCCGAGGACCTTCGGGATACTTCTCCGGAGGAGATGACTCAGCTCGCAACCAGCCTCTCTAAGCTGTTGCTGCGGGGAAATGCCGATGAGCCAGACCGAGGCAGTGGCCGAATCCATAGCAAAGCTGAGCGTTCTAAGCCCGAACGCCCTAGCTCACAGGCTCGGAATAAGCGTCGAAAGGCTGCATGATATTGCGGACCGAGCAGACGCCTTCTACCGCCCGTTTGACACAACGCCGCGGCAGCGCCCTTTTCAAAAGACACCCTCCCGTAAATCACGGCACATAGACTGCCCTGAGGGCGAAATCAAAGCTGTCCAGCGAACAATAAACCGAGTTCTACTGCAACCGATTTTGCTCCCGACTCATATATGCGGAGCTGTCCGGTCGCGCAGTATCCTCGACAATGCGTCTCGCCATTTGGGAGCTTCGACCCTCGTCACGATAGACATTCGCAAATGCTTCCCGAGCATCTCCAATAAGCAAATCTATTACACATGGGCAGATGCTCTTGGTTGTTCGGCGCGCGTGGCGGCGTTGCTGACGAGGCTTACTACCTTCGAACGGCACCTGCCACAGGGAGCGCCCACGAGCCCATCGCTGGCCAATATCTTCATCTGGTCCGTAGACGCGCCAATCCGGGCGGAATGCGCGCGCCTCGGAGTCGCCTATTCGACATGGATTGATGATCTAGCGTTTTCAGGTGATCGCTCGCGGGAAATCATTCAGTTCGCGATTAGAGTCTTGGCGTCTCATAACCTCGCCGTTTCACGAGGCAAAATCAAGGTCATGGGCCCCCGGGCAACAAAGCTGCTGACGGGCACCCGCCTCGGCAGAGATCGCGTTCGCGTGCCAGCGGAGCTGAAGAGCAGAGTCCGGTCAGGACTTCATAAATTCGCACTCCGTGAACCGCTGCCCTGCTCGGTCGAGGAATATTTGCGAAGCCTCGATGCCCAGATGAAACATATTCAACGCTTGTGCTCCGATGACGTACGTTCTTTCGCTGATTTCTCGGCTTTTGCCGCGAAATCAAATGAAGAGCCATCCGTCAAACGGCTAGAGGAACGCGCTCCGTAAAGCCGATCACTACTTTTAGGCCGGCCACCCCTAAGTGATTTGCCCCAACCCCGCCAATTCATCGACCCACCACGCTGCTCCCGTCCGAGCGCTCACGTTTCCAAACCCCTCACCCAACGCCCCCACACGCCGCAACAGAACTCGCACACCCCCCCGCCCCACCGGCGACAATAGAACCATGCCCGAACCCTGGCTGCGCGGCACCCACTCCGACCTGCCCGCCTTCCTCCGCGCCATCGTGCATGCGCTCGAACTCGCGCGCGAGGACGTGGACGCGGCCTGCGGCCCCCTGGTCGACGCTCACTTCCACGCCCGCCCCGGCGACGCCGCCCCGCTCGCCTTCCACCTGCGCCACATCGTCAGGAGCCTCGACCGCCTGCTCACCTACGCCGACGGCCGGCCGCTCAACGCGGCGCAGTTGGGCGCGCTCCAAACGGAGCTCGACGCCGGCGCCACCAAAGCTGATCTGCTTGCCGAATTCCACGCCGGCATCGACGACGCCCTCCGCCGCATTCGAGCCTTCGCCGGCGCCGATCCGGAACAGCCCCGCGCCGTGGGACGCAGCGCGCTTCCCACCACCCTCGGCGGCCTGCTCGTCCACTGCGCCGACCACACCCAGCGCCACGCCGGCCAGGCCGTCACCACCGCGAAGCTGATTCGATCCTGAGGTCAGAGCCCTGTACTCTGTGCTCGGTCCATGACCTTCGTACCGTCCGCCCCGGCGATTTCTCTTGCAATCCCCCGTCGCAAGGCCGAACCTGAACGAGGAAAGCTCTGTCCGCCAAGGCGCACAGAGCTTTTTCTTCGCAAGCGGCGTTGACGGATCAGGACAGCCCTCCCCGATCGCGGCTCGCCGATCGCTGGTCACAGGTCACTGATCGCTGATCTCCGATCGCTGAAAACAAAGGGCTTCCAAGGTAATACCCTGAGGGTATTACCTTGGAAGCCCAGTAAATTCAGCGATATGCAGCATACCCCACCCTTCGAAATTTTTTCCCGGGCGGGGGGGATTTCAGAGCGCGAGCCGGCTAAGCGACGACTTCAATCCCCATCGACCGCGCCGTGCCCTTAATGCTCTTCACGGCAGCGTCGACGGAGGCGGCATTCAGGTCCGGCATCTTCTGCTTCGCGATCTCCAGCACCTGCGCCTCGCTCACCTTGCCCACCTTGTCCTTGTTCGGGGTGCCCGAACCCTTGGCCAGGTTGGCGGCCTTCTTTAGCAGCACCGATGCCGGCGGCGTTTTGGTGATGAACGTGAACGTGCGGTCGGAGTAAACGGTGATGACCACCGGAATGATCAGCCCAGCCATCTCCTTGTTCTGCGTGCGCGCGTTGAACTGCTTGCAGAACTCCATGATGTTCACCTGCGCCTGGCCCAGAGCCGGGCCCACGGGCGGCGCCGGCGTCGCCTTGCCGGCTTCGATCTGGAGTTTCACCTGCGTTGCTACTTTCTTTGTCGGAGGCATTGCTCTTTTCCTTTACGGCAGCCGCAGGTTCGTCCCGGGCTTCAGCCGAATTTCTGAAATTGCCAAACTCTATTTCAGGGGCAGAGTCACTACACCCTAACCCCTGTTCCCTACACCCTGCTCTTACGCGATCTTTTCCACCTTGCCGAAGTCCAGTTCCACCGGCGTCGACCGGCCAAAGATCGTCACCATTACCTTCAGCGTCTCGCGATCCTCGTTCACGTCGTCCACCACGCCGTTGAAGTTGGCGAACGGCCCTTCGGTGATCCGCACTTGCTCGCTCTTCTGGAACTTCACCTTCAGCCGCGGCTTGTCCTTCGAGACGTCGCTGCGGAAGAGGATCGAGCTCACCTCGGCATCGGTCAGCGCCACCGGCTTGTCGCCCGTGCCCAGAAAGCCCGTTACCCGCGGCGTGTTCTTGATTACGTGCCACAGGTCGTTGTCCAGATCCATCTCCACCAGCACGTAGCCGGGCAGGAAGACGCGCTCCACCGTCCGCTTCTTTCCGTTGGTGATCTCGGTGACTGCTTCCGTGGGAATCATCACCCGGCCGATGCGGTTCTGCAGGCCGAACGCCTGCACACGGGTCTCAATCGACTCGCGCACCTTCCGCTCGAAGCCCGAATACGCGTGGATGATGTACCACCGGAAAAGCTCGTTCGAGGGCGGCTCCAGACGCGGCTGCTGTTCGCCGCCTTCGGGTCCGCTGCCCTCTGCATTCGGTGTTGGGTTTTCTGTCTCTTCCGCCATGGAACTTTGATCCTTCATTGCATTCCGGCCTACTGCACGGCTCCCAGCCAGTGATACAGCTCTTTCACTGCATTGCCCAGAAAGTAGTCGCACAGGAAAAAGAACCCGGCGAACGCAAAGACCGAGATGATCACCACGATCGTGGTCGACTGCACTTCGGACCGTGAAGGCGTCACCACCTTCTTCATCTCCGAGCGCACATCCTTTAAAAACTCGCGGCTGCGGGTGAAAATGCTCAGCGCGCGGGCTGGAACGCCGTTTTCAGAAGTCATTGCTGTTGCTGCTTTGGCCATATGCGTTTTCTTTTCCGCGCTTTTCTCTGCTACGGGCATAACCCGGGCCCTGTTCCTCGTTACGGTTGATCTGGCAGGGGCGGAGGGATTCGAACCCCCAAGTCCGGTTTTGGAGACCGGCAGTTTAGCCGTTGAGCTTACGCCCCTGTAAAGCGGGGGGTAGCGTTTAGGGGTTAGGGTTTAGAACGCCTGGAGCGCGTCGGCGGGTGTGTCTCACCGCCTGCTCGATCTTCTACACCCTGTACCCTAAACCCTAATCCCTGCTGTTACTTCGTTTCCTTGTGCGCCGTGTGCTTCCGGCAGCGTTTACAGAACTTCTGGAACTCGAGACGGCCCGTGGTCGTCTTCTTGTTCTTCGTCGTCGAGTAGTTGCGCTCCTTGCACTCGCCGCACTGCAATGTCACAATTTCACGCATCTTCTTATCCTACCTGATTTGCGCCGGGCCCCTCGCCCTGCGCCTGTTCTTCCCGGATCAACGGGACCGATCGCTCAATCCCGCAATCCTGCTTTTCTAACCCGTAAACCGTACCCTGTAGACCCTGCCTTTAGGCCAGAATCTCCGAAATCGTGCCCGCGCCCACTGTCCGCCCGCCTTCGCGGATCGCGAACCGCAACCCTTTCTCCATGGCCACCGGCGTGATCAGCTCCACTTCCAGTTCCACGTTGTCCCCCGGCATCACCATCTCCGTGCCCGCCGGCAGAGTCGCCACGCCCGTCACGTCCGTGGTCCGGAAATAAAACTGCGGACGATAGCCCTTGAAGAATGGCGTATGCCGCCCGCCCTCTTCCTTACTCAGCACGTACACGCTGGCCCTGAACTTCGTGTGCGGCGTGATCGATCCCGGCTTCGCCAGAACCATCCCGCGCTCCACGTCTTCCTTCGCCACGCCGCGCAGCAGCAGACCCGCGTTGTCGCCCGCCAGTCCTTCGTCCAGCTGCTTCTTGAACATCTCCACGCCGGTGACAACGGTCTTCCTGGTCTCGCGGAAGCCCACAATCTCCACTTCCTCGCCCACCTTCACCTTGCCGCGCTCAAT
>JASHNS010000070.1 GCA_030041515.1 Acidobacteriaceae bacterium
CCGACCATCTGGCCAACGCTGCTCTTTAATGAACTCCATGCAGGCGTCATCGTCCGGGAACTCCGTGTCGAAGTCTTTGAACGTGTACCGCTGGCAGCCAGGCACGCTCTGTCTCTGCTTCCGCTTTGGCTTACGCGCATGTTTCATAGCAAAGACAGTATGGCAGTTGGCTTACTTGTTGTCAAGGGATAATTGCCGGATTCGCGGTGCGCCACTCGGGCGCCCGCACCGGTCCTTCTTTTTTGCGTGGACGCCGGCGAAGCGGGAACGGCGGAGGAAGCAGGCGCGGGAGCTTTGCGCGGGGCGAGGATCCGTCAAGCCGAAGGGGGGCAAGCCCGGGGGATGGGCTGGGGTGCGGCGGCGAACGAACTCCGGTCACCGGTTTTCGAGGCTGCGGCGTCCAATGAGGTAAATCATTCCTTCCCTTTTAGGGTTAGGAATGGTAGAGGTAGGTATGGAATCACCCGAAGTGGTCTCATGCGTGGGTTCGCGGGAGGCGAGAGGGGCGGATCCGGTGAGTCGTTCGGGAGGGGCGGGACATCCAACGGTTGTCGGCGTACGCAATCTGCGCAAAGAGTACGTGACGGGGCGCGGGCGGCTGGTTTTGTTCGACAACCTGAGTTTTAGCGTCGCCGAAGGCGAAATGCTGGCCATTGTGGGGCAGTCGGGCGCGGGAAAAAGCACACTTTTGCACATTCTGGGCGCTCTTGATACCCCATCGGCGGGTGACGTATGCTTTACGTCAATTTCGCTGAGCAAACTCAATGTGAAGGAGGCTGCCTCGTTTCGTAACCAGTGGGTTGGTTACGTGTGGCAGTTTCACTATCTGCTGCCGGAGTTTACGGCGCTGGAGAACGTGGCCATGCCTCTGCTGGCCAGAGGCGAGAAGAAGGCCGAAGCGCTGCGGAGCGCGGAGCAGTGGCTGACCGAGGTGGAGTTGGGGGATCGTGTGGGGCATCGGGCCGGGGAGCTGTCAGGCGGGGAGCAGCAGCGGGTGTCGCTGGCGCGGGCGCTGGTGACGCGGCCGAGGGTGCTGCTGGCCGACGAGCCGACAGGGGATCTGGATGGGCAGACGGCGGAGCGGGTTTTTAACCTGATTGAGAGGCTGCACGCAACCCACGGGCTGACTTCGATCATCGTCACCCATAACACGGGGCTGGCAGGCCGTTGCGACAGAATTTTGCGGCTGGAAAAGGGACGCATGGAAGAGGTTCCCCCGCTGAAGGCGTGAGGCGGAGGGTTGGAAGCAGGAAGCGGGTCGGCAGGAAAGAGCGCCGATTCTGAAAGCGGGAGGGATGCGAGAGAGAACGCACCCACCCGGTGGGGCCGCCCGGAATTGCCCCTGGATTTGAGGCGTGGGCGGCGGAAAGAGCCTGAGGCGTTGGGAAGGCTCACAGGAACGAAGAGGCCCGAAGGCCCGAGGCGATGGCCGGCAGCAACGACCGGAAGTCGCGCGGGTGAGCGGAGTTTCTCAGAGGGAACATGTTCGAACGGTATACAGAAAAGGCACGGCGCGTCATCTTCTTCGCGAGGTATGAAGCGAGCCAGTTCGGGTCTCCATATATTGAGACGGAGCACCTGTTGCTGGGGCTGCTGCGGGAAGACAAGGCTCTGACGACACGGTTTCTGCGCTCGCACGCGTCGGTGGAATCGATCCGGAAGCAGATCGAAGGGCACACGACGATTCGGGAGAAGGTGTCGACTTCGGTGGATCTGCCGCTCTCGAATGAATGCAAGCGGGTGCTGGCGTATGCGGCGGAAGAGGCGGAACGGCTTTCGCACAAGCATATCGGGACGGAGCATCTGCTGCTGGGATTGCTGCGCGAGGAGAAGTGTTTCGCGTCAGAGATTCTGCATGAGCGGGGGCTGAAGCTGCTGGCGGTGCGCGAAGAGCTGGCGCGGACGACACAGGAGAAGGCGCCGCAGCAGCAGCGGACGCGGGAATCGAGCCTGCTGGCGGAGTTCTCGCGGGACCTGACGCAGGCGGCGATGGACGCACAGCTGGATCCGCTGGTGGGACGGGATCAGGAGCTGGAGCGGGTGGTGCAGATCCTGTGCCGGAGGACGAAGAACAATCCGGTGCTGATCGGCGAGCCGGGAGTGGGCAAGACGGCGATTGTGGAGGGGCTGGCGCAGAGGATCGCGGACGGCGATGTGCCCAGCTTCCTCTCCGACAAGCGAGTGCTGGCGCTGGATCTCTCGCTGATCGTGGCGGGAACGAAGTACCGCGGGCAGTTTGAGGAACGGCTGAAGACGATCATGAAGGAGCTGATGGAGAACCAGAACTCCATCATCTTTATCGATGAGCTGCACACGCTGGTGGGCGCGGGATCGGCGGAAGGATCGCTGGACGCGGCGAACATTCTGAAGCCGGCGCTTTCGCGCGGGGAGATCCAGTGCATCGGGGCGACGACGCCTGCGGAATACCGGAAGTCGATCGAGAAGGACCGGTCGCTGGAGCGGCGCTTCCAGGCCGTGAAGGTTCCGCCGCCGAACGAAGAAGACGCAATCAAGATCATTATGGGGATCAAAGACCGCTATGAGAAGTTCCACGCGGTCAGCTACACGGACGAGGCGATCAACTTCGCGGTGGCGCACTCGAACCGGTACATCTCCGACCGCTTCCTGCCGGATAAGGCGATCGATCTGATCGACGAAGCGGGAGCGCGGGTGAAGCTGCGGCAGACATCGCTGCCCGATGAGATCACGGAAGTGCAGAAGCGGATCAAGTTCATCGTGCACCGGATGGAAAACGCGATCGCGAATCACGAGTTCGAGAAGGCGCGGTTCTACTCCGATGAGGAACGGAAGGAGCGGGACAATCTGCGCTCGCTGCGGGACAAGTACCACCTGGATGATTCGACGGCGGGGATTGTGGGCCGGGAGGACATCGAGGACGTGGTGAGCCGGTGGACGGGCGTGCCGATTACGTCGATCAAGGAAGAAGAGACGCAGAAGCTGCTGCGGGTGGAAGAAGAGCTGCACAAGCGGGTGATCAGCCAGGACAAGTCGATCTCGGCGCTGGCGCGGGCGATTCGGCGGTCGCGGGCGGGACTGAAGTCGCCGCACCGGCCGATTGGATCGTTCCTGTTCCTGGGGCCGACGGGCGTAGGCAAGACGGAGATGGCGCGGACGCTGGCGCAGTTCCTGTTCGGCAGCGAGAAGGCGCTGATCCGCTTCGACATGTCGGAGTTCATGGAGAAGCATTCGGTGTCGAAGCTGATCGGGTCGCCTCCGGGATACGTGGGCTACGAGGAGGGCGGACAGCTGACGGAGCGGGTGAAGCGGTCGCCCTACTCAGTGGTGCTGCTGGATGAGATCGAGAAGGCGCACGCGGACGTGTTCAACATCCTGCTGCAGGTGTTCGAGGACGGGCAGCTGACAGATGGGCTGGGGAATACGGTCGACTTCAAGAACACGATCATTATCATGACGTCGAACATCGGCGCCAGGCACCTGCAGCGCAAGCAGGGACTGGGGTTCCAGAGCGACCGCGAAGATTTGGTGATGGAAAAGATCGAGGACCTGGTGAAGAACGAGGTGAAGCGGACGTTCAATCCGGAGTTCCTGAACCGCATCGACGAAATCATCCTGTTCCAGTCGCTGACGGATGCCGATCTGATCCAGATTCTGGAGCTGCTGGTGCAGCAGCTGAACGGAAACCTGGCGCAGAAGGCGATTACGATTTCGGTGACCGAGGACGCGAAGAAGTGGATCCTGGAAAAGACGCTGGTGGATCGCAGCTACGGGGCGCGTCCGCTGCGGCGCGCGCTGCAGCGGTACGTGGAAGATCCGCTGTCGGAGGCATTGATCGCAGGCGGGATCAACGAGCGACCGGCGTTTCTGGAGGTCTACCTGGACAACAACCAGCTCTTCTATCGTCCTGTGGCGAAGGAAGGCGAGGAGAAGAGCAACGAGGGCGTGCTGCTGGTGAGTTGAACGGCAGGGTATAGGGTATAGAGTGCAGATGAAAGGGCTGCGAGCGATCGCAGCCTTTTTTGTTTTGGCGGATGGTTCTTCCGCGCCTGAAGGCGAGATTTCAATCTGAACCGATGTTCCCGGCCTCAAGGCCGCGGCTTCTACCGTCGCCTCGCGTTGCGAGGTACGGCTGCGCGGGTATCCGGGACAACAGGTCCACGCTCCGTCCTGCGATCCTTGTCGAAGCAGCGAGCGGGACCCGGTACCGGCGCGCAGATCGAGCTCATCCACTAGTCGATGCGGGTGGCGGTGACTTGCACGCGCATTTTGCCGGAGCTGTCGAGATCGTCGGAGGAGAAGACGACGGTTGGCTTGCCGGTGGGGACCATGACGAGGGAGTCCCAGGTGTTCTGGCGGATCACCGGCTCATTCGTGCCCTCAATGTTGCTCTGGCGGGCGATGCTGCTGATTTCCGCTTTCAGGCGGAAGCCGAGCATGCCGGACTGCTCTTTCACATCGCGAACGTCAAGATCGACGCCAAGGTCGATGTACTGAAACTGGGTCTGGGCAGGCGTTCCGAAGGAGCCTGTGACGATCGGAACCCGCGATCCGGTCCTGATCTGCTGGTCTATGCCGCTGGCGGTGGCAATCGTCTCGTCGTAGGTGCGAGTGTTGGTGAGGGTTCCGGCGCCGTTGAGTTCTTCGATCGCGAAATGCAGATGGTAGAAGTGCTGCGGGGCTGCTGGGGCGGGCTGAGGGGGATTCTGCGCCCGCAGAGCAGCCGGGAGCAAAGAAAGCGTGAAGACAGCGGCGAGAGTGACGATGGATTTCTTCATAGAGTCTCCTGTTATTGATCCTGCAGATTGGCGGCCGGCAGCGGATGGGGCCGCAGGCTGGCGAGAGTGCCGGTGGTGTTCCAGTCCTTCTGATCCTGAAGAACGGCGCGCTGGACGGCGGGAGGCGCGTGGTCGGCGAAAGCCACCAGGGCTTGCTCCTGGGGCGAGAGCGGCGTGGGCGTGGGAAAGACGGGAAGCTTCGGCAGAGATTGGGGCTTTGCTGCCGCGAGGCGCGGTAACCGATTGTGTGCGGGGACTGTTGCGCGTTGTGCCGGGAGCGCTGGAGGGTGTGTGGCGGCGACCGCTGGCGGGGGCGCCGGCGTGCGGGCGACGGCTGGAATCTGCGGCGTTCTGAGAAACCAGACAGCGGCAAGGACCAGCGCGGCCAGGCAGGCGGGAATGGCCCAGCGCCCCAGGGACCATTGAGGACGGGAGTCGACTTCCCTTGCCTGCTCCAGCAGTTTCAAGGCGACGATGCGCGGGTCGGGGATGGCGGGCGGCTCGGCCCAGGTGTGGAGAGCCGCGTCGATCCGCGCGTCGAGCTGCGTGTCAGGCGGGTTATCTCGATCGTTCTCGCGCATACGGCGTCTCCTCGATGGCTGCCATTTTTTCGCGCAGGATCCGGCGCGCGCGCAGCAGCCGGGTGCGCACGGTGCCTTCGGGAATTCCCATCGCCGCGGCGATCTCGCGGGAATTCATTTGGGCCGAGAGAGCCAGCGGCTGGCGCAGGTCCTCGGTAAGGCTGTCGATGAGGCGATGTACAGAGGCCTCCCAGTTGGCGGCGATGGCCCGTCGCTCCGGATCGGGATCGGCGGAGGGGCCGAACGCCTGGTCCTCGGCGAGGTCGGGCGCGACCGATGCGGCCCGGGTCTCGCGACTGCGCAGACGATCGACGGACGTTCGCCACGCGGAGCGGGCGATGAAGGCGCGCTCGTCGCGCAATCCGTGCCAGGCGCGGGCGCGCAGGATCTTCAAAAAGACTTCCTGCGCGGCATCTTCGGCGTCGTACGCATTGTGCAGCATCGCCCAGGCCACCTGATACGCAAACCTCCACTGCCGCTGGACCAGAGCTGCGAACTCTCCTTCGTCGTCTGGTCGCAATCCCACGGCTCCTCGATCGTTCACTGGCAAAGACGGATGGGGTGGATGGGGTGTTCAGAAATCTTTGGGAGATTCTACGGGGGAGGGTCGCCGCCGAGGTACAGGATGCTCAGGGAGTGGAGCTGACGGAGCAGGGAGCGGATGGCCGGGGTCGGATAACGGGCCGCATAGGGACGGATCCAGGCAATATCGGATGGGGTGAGGCGCGGGCCCGGCGTGTCCTGAGGGAAGCCGGTCTGCTGCGCGAACCAGGCATTGTCCTGGAGTCCGGAGACACAGCGGGCGAGGAGGCGAGGAAGGGCGGCGCGATCCATGGCGTAGATGTTCTGGCCGTTGGCTTCGGCGAACGCGGCCATGGTGACCAGGGGAGCGGCGGCAAAGAGGTGGTAATGGAGGGCGCGGCGGCCGCGAGCCATTGCGAGAGGGAGAGTTCCCCGGGGGGTGATCTGGCTGACGCCGGCGGCAAACGTGCCGATGGCCCAGTTGTAGAGGGGGAGATTGTCGGCGGCAATTCCGGCGGACATGACGGCAAAGCCGGCCCAATAGAGATGGTTGTTGCGGGAATCCTGTGTGTTCTTTGCGCGGCGAGCGTCGAAATAGCTCTGCGTGGCATGCGCGACCTGAACGAGCCAGCGAGAGATCTCCCGGCGTTCGGCGGGAGAGGCAGCATCACTGTTGCGAACTTTGAGATACGTGACGGCGAGCGCGCCGAGAGTCCAGTTCTGGACGTAATACGACTGGTTCGAGGCCATGGCGCCGGTCATGGCATGATTGCGCGCGTTTGCGTCGAGGATTTCGAGGACGCAGGCGGCGGCGGGACGGCTGCCGGTTTTGAGGTAGAAGTCGGCGGCGCGCTCGGCTTCTGTCATGGTGTGATCGAAGGGGGCGGCAGCCAGCTGATAGGCGTGGAGGCGGGCGGGGTTGGGAACCGACTTGCGCGCGTCAGAGTAGTAGTCGTAGGCGACGATGTCGCGCGGGAGAGGCGGAATGGAGAGACAGAGATAGAGCCGCGACGAAGCGGGGATGGAGAGCGCGTCCCAGGGAGAGCGAAGCGGACTGGCGAGGGCCGAGACAGAGATGAGGATGAGGCAGGCCAGGGCGGCGAGGCGCGCTGCCCTGAAGGTTGCGGTTGCACGAGCGCTGGCTGGGGTCGCGATCATGTCATCGATCGAGGGGCGGCGAAGGAGGAGCGTAGTAACCGGGACGATAGCGCAGGACATAAGTGGAGCCGGCGGGACCGGCAGCGGGCGTGATGGTGAGCTCGATGTGGCGGAAGTCAGATTCGGTGCGGCGGGCGACCGGGTAGTAGCCGATGAGGTATTGGGTGCGGAGATCCTGAGAAACCTGCTGAAAGACCGCGGCGAGATCGCCGCCCTGGACGTAGTAGTATTTGCCGCCGGTGCCCTGGGAGAGGGAGATCATGGCGTGCTCGCCACCGGTGCTGCGTCCGGCGGAGGCGACGATGGGGACGTCGATGAGGCTGTAGATCATGACCTCGCCGCGGACGGCCTGTTCGAGAGCCTGGGGATAATCGACGCCGTCGACGGTGTTGACGCCGTCGGAGATGACGACGAGCACTTTGCGGCCGGGACGGGGGGCGAGCCGCTGGGAGGCGAGCCAGATGGCGTTGTAAAAGGCCGTGGCGGGGCCAGGGGTGAGATGCCTGAGGCCGTCGTCGATCTGGCGGAGGTCATTCGTGAAGGGGACGACCTCTTCGACATCGGAATTGAAATCGATGATGTCGATGCGATCGTTGGGACGGAGCAGGGCGTGGACGAAGTCGCGGGCGGCGCGCTCTTCGAGAGTGATGTCCTTGAAGACGCTGCCGCTGGTGTCTACGGCGAGCACGATGGAGAGGGGCATGGAAGTGTCGCGCTCGAAGTAGGCGATCTTCTGGGGGACATTGTCTTCAGAAAGGGCAAAGTCGTTTTGGGTGAGGTCGGCGATGGGCGCGCCGTTGGGAGCGGTGACGCTGACGAAGACGTTTACGAGGCGAACATTGACGTGATACCTGGGGATCTGCTGCTGGGGGCTGGCAGCGGGCGGAGCGGCAAGCGGCGTGGCCAACGCGAGGAGGAAAGCAGCGAACCTCATCGCGGGCGCTCCGGTGAGAGGTCCGGCCTCAGTTCGGGAGGAAATGGATCGCCCTGGGCCCAGACGGCTCCATCCTCGAAAAATTCTTTCTTCCAGATGGGGACGGTTTGCTTGAGGGTGTCGATGAGCCAGCGGCAGGCGTCGAAGGCGGCGGCGCGATGGGCGGAAGCGACGGCAATGACCACGCTGGACTCGCCGATTTCGAGACGGCCGAGGCGATGGACGATGGCGACATCGCGAATGGGGTAGGTTTTAAGGGCGTCGGCGGCAAGCTGCTTCATGCGAGCGAGGGCCATCTCGGGGTAGGCCTCGTACAAGAGATATAGAGTGCGGCGGCCGCGGGTCTGGTTGCGGACGGTGCCCTCGAAAACGACGAGGGCGCCGTCGTCGCCGCGCCTGAGGGGCTGAGCGATGGCGGCGGCGGAGATGGGATCGCTGGTGAGGGCGATGTGGGAGCTGGCGGGCGGGGCGGACTCAGCGGAGCCGCCGCTGACAGGCGGGAGCAGGGCGACTTCGTCGCCTTCTGCGAGAGGGCGAGTGGCGGGGGCGTATTCGCGATTGACGGCGACGGCGATGGAGGACCAGGGGATGGATTGTTCCGGAGCCAGGACTTCGCAGAGATCGAGCAGGTCTTCGACCGTCGCTCCGTCGGGAAGGTCCAGTTCCAGCGGCTTGTTTTGCTCTGCGAAGTGGTCGCGGAGCATGCCGAAGGTGAGGAGAGTGACGCGCATCAGGACTTATTATCCGGCACAGTCTGGAAATGCTGAAGTTCCAGTCTTTGGACGGGGAGCCGGGAGGAAAGGTTCTTCCGGTGGGCGGAAAAGCGGGCTGGGGGGTGGCGTTCGGTTGGATGCGAGACAATAAAGGGACCATGGAATTTTGCGATTTGAAGGCTCAGTACCGGCGACTGAAGGCGCGCGTGGATGCGCGGATGCAGGCGGTGCTGGAGCATGGGCGGTTCATTCTGGGGCCGGAGGTGCGGGAGCTGGAGGAGAAGCTGGCGGCGCGGGTGGGAGCGCGGCATTGCCTGACCTGCGCGAGCGGGACCGATGCCCTGCTGCTGGCGCTGATGGCGCTGGGCGTGGGCCCGGGTGATGAAGTGGTGACGACGCCGTTTACGTTCTTTGCAACGGGCGAGATGATCACGCTGGTGGGGGCGCGGCCGGTGTTCGTGGATATCGAGCCAGCGGCGTACAACCTGGATCCGGCAGGGATTGAGGCGGCGATTACGCCGAGGACGAAGGCGATTTTGCCGGTGAGCCTGTATGGGCAGCCGGCGGAGATGGATGCGATCAACTCGATTGCGGCGAAACACAGACTGGCGGTGATCGAGGACGCGGCGCAGAGCTTTGGGGCTCTTTACAAAGGGCGAGGTTCAGGGAACCTGAGCACGATTGGGTGCACGAGCTTCTTCCCGTCAAAACCGCTGGGGTGTTACGGCGACGGCGGGGCGTTGTTCACGAATGACGATGGGCTGGCGCGGGCCATGGCGGAGCTGCGGAATCACGGGCAGGCGGAGCGGTACCTGCACACGCGGATCGGGATCAACGGGCGGCTGGACACGATGCAGGCGGCGGTGCTGCTGGCGAAGCTGGAAGTGTTTGACGAGGAACTGGCGCAGCGGCAGAAGGCGGCGGGCGCGTACACGGCGCGGCTGCAGGATGCAGTGCGGACTCCGATGGTGCTGGCGGATCGGACGAGCGCGTGGGCGCAATACACGATTGAGGTGGACGAGCGAGCGGAGGTGGAGAAAGCGCTCGCGGCGGCGGGGATCCCGACGGCGGTGCATTATCCAACGCCCCTGCACCTGCAGCCGGTGTATGCAGAGCTGTCGCGGGAGATGGGATGGAAGCGGGGGAGTTTTCCGGTGGCGGAGCGTGCGGCGGAGCGGGTGCTGAGCCTGCCGATGCATCCATATCTGACGGCGGAGCAGGTGGAGGCAGTGAGTGAGGCGGTGCGGAGTGCGGTGGGGATGGCGGTCAACAGGGGATGACCGGCCATGAACCATTGGGGATAACACGCGAACGAAGATTCAATTGACATCGGGGGCATGTCCAGGGAGAATGGCGACAACTGACGGGCCACTTGAGGGGGCGAGATTGCATCCACGCGAGCAGCGGCCCAAAGTGCCCGGCAGTCTGCCGCCAGCGATGTCCGAACCACGATGGAACCCGAGCAAGGCCGCCGCGAAGGCAGGGAGCCGGCTGGTTTGGGTCTGGGGAGGACGACGAGCCGCAGGGCGATTCCCGCAACACCGCAGATTTTCGCGACAACCAGGGTTTGCAGTGAACAGGACACCTCGCCTGAAGGCGGCGTTCTGCCTGGGGCGGGCTGCGAAGGGAGGTCCCGCGAGCGCGCGATAAGAGAGCACACCGCATTCGTTCCGGAGCGAACGCTTCGGAGAGGCGACCCTACAGCCCGCAACAGGAGGTACGTATGCAGGAAGAACTTCAGATGCTGGACGAGTGGATCCCGGAACAGATGGAACCGGGGACGCTCTTTGTGCTGGAGAACGCCGCGCCGATGGGAGATGCGCGGAATCCTTTTGTGGCGGTGCTGGCGTGCCCGAAATGCGGGGCGCTGGGGCTGATTACGCGGGCGCAGTATGTGGGACTGGAATCGATGATCTGCGGCGGCGATACGTGCTCGGCGGAATACTACTTACGAGACGACGAGATCGAATATCGAAAGCCGCACTGAGCGGGGCGGATCGAAAGGGAGAGCGTGCCTGCGGGCACGCTTTTCTGTTGCGGCCGAAGTGAAGCTGGGGTGGACTACGATAAGAGGAGCGCCCGGATGGCGGAATCGGCAGACGCAGCGGACTTAAAATCCGCAGGTCCGAAAGGGCCGTGGGGGTTCAAGTCCCCCTCCGGGCACCATGGTTTGTATTGTTCTGCTACTTGTCTGGTTCCGTGACTTTGAGGACCTGGCCAGCCTGGACATTGCGCAGGGTTTGAATAATTCCCGATGGCCACCAGATCTTTACGAGATCCGCGCGAGTGTCGGGGCCGAGCCCGAAGTGGACCGGACCATCGCTCGAAGAGGCGTAACCGACGCTGGTGGTCATGTGGTTGTACTGGGTCAGGTGCGGGCTGACGACCATGATGCGGGCGCCGATGCCGTCTCTATTGCTCTTTGTGCCGCGGAGGGCGATGTCGAGCCAGTGATTGGGATTCGCAGTTGCGTTCATCCAGAGCTCGGCCTTGGCACCGAGCGCCGTCGTCACGACATCGATGCGGCCGTTGCCGTTGAAATCGCCGAAGGCACAGCCCCGGTGACGGAGCGGCGGAGCAGCGGTTAATCCGGCGGCGGCTGTCCATGCCGTCCATTTGCCGGTTTTTCCTGAATTATGAAAGACGGTGTTGTACTGGTCGATCGGCACGCCGGGCGCGGGGACGGACTCGACGCCGCCGCGGGCGACGAACATGTCCTTCCATCCGTCGTTGTCGAAATCGTAGAAGCCGATGCAGTAGCCGGCCATACTCATCGAGAGATCGCGCATGCCGCTGGAGGCCGTAATGTCGGTGAAGCCTCCATTCTTATTGTCCAGGTAAAGCGGAAACGTCTGATTGTTCAAAGCGACATAACCGATGTCCGGGTAACCATCGTTATTGATGTCGCGGAAGTCAAGGCCCATGCCGGAGACGAAGTTCCCATCCTCTGGTAAGGCAACACCGGCGGGAAAGGCTACTTCCTCGAACTTGTTTCCAAGGTTGTGGAACAGGAAGTTATAACTTGAGTCATTGGTGACAAAGAGGTCCTGACGGCCGTCGAGATCGTAGTCGGCGACGCCAACGCCCATGCCCTTTCCCGGGTATTGACGGATTCCCCATGCTTTTGAAACGTCGGTGAAGGTTCCATTGCCGTTGTTGAGATAGAGCTGGTCGGGAACCGGCGCGTAGTAGCGAGGAGAGCAGTAATCGGCAACGCCACGGTAGGAGCACAGCGCCTTATCCGTGAACGTCCACTTCATATAGTTCACAACGAACAGGTCGAGGAGGCCGTCGTTGTTGACGTCGACCCAGGCAGCTGCAACGGACCAGAGCGGCCCGTATTTCGGATCGACTCGATTGGCGAGGCCCGCCTGTTTTGTGACGTCGGTAAATGTGCCGTTGCAATTGTTGCGGTAGAGGGTGTTGTGGTAGACGCCGACCACAAATAGATCAGGGCAGCCGTTGTTGAGATAGTCGCCGACGGCTACACCAACGTCATAACCCGATCCCTGCAGGCCGGCCTGCTTTGTAACATCGGTAAAGTGGCCATTGCCGTCGTTACGATACAAGTGATCGGAATACTTTGGGGAGTCCTTGGTCAGGGTTGCGATGTTCGCGCCATTCGTGAAGAAAATATCGGGGCGGCCGTCGCCGTTGTAGTCGAAGACCGCGACACCGCCGGCCATGGTTTCGGGCGCGTTCTTGGCGGGGGTGCCGTCGTTCTCGAGGCGGAAGGGCAATTGAACGAGCTGGAAGCGGATGGGAGACGGCTGGGCCTGCGCGTGGAGCGCCGGGGCGGCCGCCGCAAAGAGAAGCGACACGAACACCAGCGGGCGAGTGCAGCGTTTCACAAAGGGCATGACTGGAGAAACGGGGCAGCCGAAGCCGCCCCGCGATTATAGAGTATCCACCGTTTTCAGAAGTAGAACTTCGCCGCCAGAGTGACGATTCTCTGCCCGGTCTTGAAGGCCGGGAAGCCGGTGAAGTTGGGGTTGGTGTTGGTTTGGGACAGGGATTGCACCTGAATGGGAGCGCCGGACGAGGTAACGCAGCCTGCGCAGGTAGCGTTTTGCACCTGCTGGAAGCTCACTTCCTCATCGAGATCGTTGGCCAGGCCGAACTGCGGCAACGGGTGATTCAGCCAGTTGGTAGCGTCGAGCCGGAGCTGGACGTATTGGCCTTCTTTTTTGATGGGGAAATTCTTATAGACGCCCAGGTTGTTGTTCCAGTAATTCGGCGCGCGCATATACGGCATGTTGTACATGCCCTGCTGGCCATAGGCTGGCGGGGCGAAGCAGTTCGGGTTGAACCGCTGGTGGTGGCCGTGCAGGTTTTTGGTGGGATTACAGGTCAGGGTCGGCACGAGGGCGTTAAATGCGTACGTTCCGAAGTAGGTGGAGGGACTGATACCTACCGCCTTCAGGCCGTTTGGCAACGTAATGCTGTTGTCGGGCAGGTTCGGATTGGCGACCGTCGGCACGGTCAGGTCGGTTGGGTACTGGACATTGAATGTCCCGCCGGTTAGCTCCTGCATGTTATAGCCGCTCTGGAAGGCGGTGTATCCGGAGAATTGCCATCCGTCGATGGCCTCTCCGAGCAGATGGTCAGCCAGGCCCGATCCGTGTGTGAATTTCGGCAAGCTCCAGTTATAGACGAGATTCACGATGTGGGTGTGGTCGTAGTACAGCGGGCCGTAGTTCGCGCGCAGATTGAATGGATCGAGACCGGCTCCGTTCCCGGATCCATTGTTGGAGCCGCCATCGCGGATTCCGAGGACCTTCGAGAAGGTGTAGTTGGTCATGAAGGTGACCGGGCCGGTTTCTTTGGTCCAGCTCACCTGCAGCGCATTGTAATTGGAATACGGAGCGTGTGTGACGAGATAGACGTTCTGGTAGTTTTTCAGGGGACGCCAATCGTTGTTGTCGTAGGTCTGCGAATAGACGCCTGGG
>JASHNS010000071.1 GCA_030041515.1 Acidobacteriaceae bacterium
ATTGAGCGCGGCAAGGTGAAGGTGGGCGAGGAAGTGGAGATTGTGGGCTTCCGCGAGACCAGGAAGACCGTTGTCACCGGCGTGGAGATGTTCAAGAAGCAGCTGGACGAAGGACTGGCGGGCGACAACGCGGGTCTGCTGCTGCGCGGCGTGGCGAAGGAAGACGTGGAGCGCGGGATGGTTCTGGCGAAGCCGGGGTCGATCACGCCGCACACGAAGTTCAGGGCCAGCGTGTACGTGCTGTCGAAGGAAGAGGGCGGGCGGCACACGCCATTCTTCAAGGGCTATCGTCCGCAGTTCTACTTCCGCACGACGGACGTGACGGGCGTGGCGACCCTGCCGGCGGGCACGGAGATGGTGATGCCGGGGGACAACGTGGAGCTGGAAGTGGAGCTGATCACACCGGTGGCCATGGAGAAGGGCTTGCGGTTCGCGATCCGCGAAGGCGGGCGGACGGTGGGCGCGGGCACGATCAGCGAAATCCTGGCCTAGCTGAGAAGCGGCCAGCGAAGGGCCGGTCAGCTAAGAAGCGGTTAGCGGTGAGACGGTTAGCGAAAGGGTGGCGGGGCTGAAGCGATTTGGCTCCGCTGACCAGAAAGAAACAAGACGATGGTTGGACAGAGAATACGAATCCGGCTGAAGGCGTACGACTACCGCGTGCTCGACACCTCAACGGGCGAGATTGTGGACACCGCCAAGCGGACGGGCGCGCAGGTGGCGGGACCGATTCCGTTGCCCACGGTGAAGAACAAGTACTGTGTGCTGCGTTCGCCGCACGTGGACAAGAAGTCGCGTGAGGAGTTCGAGATCAGGACGCACAAACGCCTGATCGACATTCTGGAGCCGACGCAGCAGACGGTGGACGCGCTGATGAAGCTGGATCTGCCGGCCGGCGTGGACGTGGAGATCAAAGCCTTCGAAAAATAGGGACTAGCCGTCCAGGCGGACGCGCCTTCGGCGCAAAACGC
Source organism: Acidobacteriaceae bacterium (assembly GCA_030041515.1). Lineage (GTDB taxonomy): Bacteria > Acidobacteriota > Terriglobia > Terriglobales > Acidobacteriaceae > Palsa-343. The sequence goes on from JASHNS010000071.1 coordinate 969, forward strand.
TGACGGCGCTGAGCAGCACCTACAGTGCCCAGCCGAATGGCGGGCATGATGAGGAGAGGAAAAGGAAATGCCAGTTAACGGGATTTTGGGCAAGAAGATCGGGATGACGCAGGTGTTCGATGAGAAGGGTGAAGTGCACCCGATCACCGTGCTGCAGGCCGGTCCGTGCGTGGTGACGCAGCTGAAGACGGCGCTGAAGGATGGCTACGACGCGGCGCAGATCGGGCTGGTCGAGTTCGTCAAGGCGTCGAAGGTCGGGAAGCCGCAGGCGGGTCACTTTGCGAAGAGCAATGTCGCGCCGGTGAAGTTCCAGAAGGAAGTCGCGATTGAGGCGGCGAAGGCTGCGGCCGAGGGCGAAGCGGCGACGGATGGTGTGAAGGCCGGCGATCGCGTTCTGGTCGACATCTTCTCCGACGAGAAATACGTGGACGTGACGGGCACCAGCAAGGGCCGCGGATTCGCGGGCGTGGTGCGGCGGCACGGTTTCGGCGGCGGTCCGAAGTCGCACGGCCACATGTTTCAGGTGCAGGGCTCGATCGGCGCCTCGTCGTTTCCCTCGCGCGTGTTTCCTGGGCAGCGCATGCCGGGCCACATGGGCGTGGATAAGGTGACGGTGCGGAATCTGCGGATTCGCGGCATCGACATCGACGAGAACCTGATCATGGTCGAGGGCGCTGTGCCGGGTCCTCGTGACGGCTACGTGGTGATCACGAAGTCGAAGGCTCCTCCGCGCGAGCGCCGCGGGTTTGCGGGCTCGGGCACGGTGGATCCGCTGAAGGCTTCGAAGCGCGCCAGCGGCAAAAAAGGCAAGTAGGCCCGAGGGGATACGGTCTACGGTTTACGGGTTAGAGAGTTAAGACGATGGCAAACATTGACGTAGTGGATCTCGGAGGACAGAAGGTCGGCTCGCTGGAGCTGGCTGATGAGGTCTTCGGGCAGGTGAACGAGGCGCTGCTGTGGGAAGCGGTGAAGCACTACCGCGCCGCGCTGCGCGCGGGCACGCACGCCACGAAGAACCGCAAGCTGGTGTCCGGGTCGGGCAAGAAGCTGTGGAAGCAGAAGGGCACGGGCCGGGCGCGTATCGGCTCGGTGCGTTCTCCGCTGTGGCGGCATGGCGGCACGGTGCACGGGCCGGTGCCTCACTCGCACGAGTATCCCTTTCCGCGCAAAAAGCTGCTGGGCGCGCTGCGCTCGGCGCTGGCAGTGAAGCTGGCTGACGGCAAGCTGATCGTCGTGGAGTCGCTCGAAGCGAAAGAGCCGAAGACGAAGCTGTATCGCGCGGCTCTGGATAAGCTCGAGGCGAAGAAGACGGCGCTGCTGGTGGAGAGCGGAGCGAGCCTGGGGCCGAATCTGCAGAAGGGCGTCCGGAACCTCCAGGGCGTCGATCTGATGCTCAACAGCGAGGTGCATCCTTACGACCTGCTGAAGCCGGAGCGGGTGATCTTTTCGCGGCCGGCGATCGAAAAGCTGCAGGAATCGCTGAAGAAGTCGGTTCCGCGCGGCCGGAAGTCAGAGACCAGAAAGGCGAAGGTGGCCTGATGCCGACGACCTATACAGTGATTCGCCGGGCCATGATCACGGAGAAGGCGCTGCGGGCCAAGGAAGCCGAAGGCACGCTGGTTTTCGAGGTGGATCCAAAGGCGACGAAGACGGAAGTGAAGCAGGCGGTGGAAGCGCTGTTCAAAGTGAAGGTAAGAGCGGTGCGCACCGTGAACCACGCGGGCAAAGAACGCCGCCGCGGCAAGTTTGCCGGTTATCGGCCCGACTGGAAGAAGGCGTATGTGCGCCTGAAGGCGGGCGAAAAGATGCCGGATTACGTGAACAACCTGTAAGAGCAGGGGTTACGGTTTACGGGTTAAGGATTAGGGCAGAGAGAGTAACGAGATGCCGATTAAAACATACAGACCAGTCACGCCGACGCTGCGTTTTCAGACCACGCTGGTGCGGGACGAGATCACGACGGACAAGCCGTACAAGCCGCTTCTGGTGAACAAGCTGCGGACAGGCGGACGGCGGAACTCGGGCGACCTGACGATCCGCCATCACGGGGGCGGCCACAAGCAGAAGCTGCGGCTGATCGACTTCAAGCGCGAAAAGCACGGGGTCCCCGGCAAGGTAGCCACGATCGAGTACGATCCGAACCGGTCTTCGCGGATTGCGCTGGTGAGCTACGCGGACGGCGAGAAGCGCTACATTCTGCAGCCGGTTGGATTGAAGGTCGGCCAGACGATCATGAGCGGGCCGGAAGCGGACATCCTGGTGGGGAACGCGCTGCCGCTCAGGAACATTCCCGCCGGCACCACGGTGCACAACGTGGAGCTGCGGCCGGGCAAGGGCGCACAGATGGTGCGCTCGGCCGGCGCGAGCGCGCAGCTGGTGGCGAAAGAAGGCGACTACGCGCTGCTGAAGCTGCCTTCCGGCGAGACGCGCCGCGTGCTGATCGACTGCATGGCGACGATCGGGCAGGTGGGCAACACGGATCACGAGAACGTTTCGATCGGCAAGGCGGGACGGAACCGCTGGAAGGGGATTCGCCCGACGAACCGCGGCGTGACCATGAACCCGGTGGACCATCCGCACGGCGGCGGCGAAGGCAAGACTTCCGGCGGACGCCATCCGGTGACGCCGTGGGGCCAGCCGACGCGCGGCTACAAGACGCGGAATAACAAGCGGACGGATGCGTTTATCGTTGCGAGACGCAGCAAATAGCGAGTTAGCAAGCCAGCCAGTGAGTAAAGAGGATTTGAGATGGCAAGGTCGACAAAGAAGGGCGCCTTCGTGGATGGTCACCTGATGGTGAAGATCGAGGCGATGAACCGCTCCAACGACAAGAAGGTGGTGCGCACCTGGTCGCGGCGGTCGACGATTCACCCGGAAATGGTGGGACATACGATCGCGGTGCACAACGGCAAGAAATTTGTGCCGGTGTACGTGACGGAAAACATGGTGGGGCACAAGCTGGGCGAATTCGCGGCAACCCGTATGTTCAAGGGGCACTCGATGAAGGCCGCCGAGACCGTGGCGAAGCCGAAGTAAGGCAGCTCTGAAGCGGCTGGCTGAGAAACGGTCAGCGAAGAGCTGGTCAGCGAAGAAGCGGTTAGCGAGTTAGCGGCCGCGGCAGGATTGGGAAGGTTTGGAGCAAGGAATGGATACGCAGACACGGGAATTCCGGGCCGAAGCGAGGTTTCAGCGGGTGTCGCCGCAGAAGGCGCGGCTGGTGCTGGATCTGATCAAGGGCCGGGGCGTCGAAGAGGCGCTGAATACGGTGGCGTTCGCGAAGAAGGCGGTCGCTCCGCTGGTGGAGAAGGTGCTGCGCTCGGCATTGCAGAACGCGAACCACCTGAGCCAGGAGCAGGGCCTCGACGTGGACCTCGACAATCTGTATGTGAAGCGGGCGGTGGCGAACGAAGGCCCGCGCATGAAGCGCATTCGCCCCGCGCCCATGGGACGCGCGTACCGGTACCAGCGGCGACTGTCTCACATTCAGATCGCCGTGGCGGAGCGGGAGCACGCCGAGCACATGGTGCATCGCGTGGAAGAGGAGCCGGCGGCGGGAGCAGCGCCGGTGAAGCACGCAGCGAAGAAGACAGCGGGCAGGAAGCATCCCGCAAAGAAGGCAGCGGCGACGACCTCGAAAAAGACGGGGCCGGCGAAGAAGGCGGCCGCGCATAAACCGGCGAAGAAGGCCGCGAAGAAGTCCGCAAAGAACGCGAAGAAGAAGTAGCGAGAGGCGAGAGAGATTATGGGACAGAAAGTCCATCCTTACGGATTCCGGATCGGCATCAACAAGCCGTGGCGGTCGCGCTGGTTCGTGAGCCGCGATTACGACAAGCTGCTGGTGGAGGACGTTCACCTGAAGCGCGAGCTGAAGGAGAAGCTGAAGGCAGCGGGCGTCAGCTCGGTGGAAGTGGAACGGCCGGGCAACAAGCTGCGGCTGATGATCCGCACGGCGCGTCCGGGCATCGTGATCGGCCGCAAGGGCGCGGAGATCGAGAAGCTGAAGGGCGAGCTGCAGAAGCGCACCAACCGCGACGTGTTCATTGACATTCTGGAGGTGAACAAGCCGGAACTGGACGCGCAGCTGGTGGCGGAGAACATCGCGCTGCAGCTGGAAAAGCGCGTGGGTTTCCGGCGCGCGATGCGCAAGGCGGTGGATTCGGCGCTGCGCTTCGGCTGCAAGGGGATCAAGGTCCGGGTGTCGGGTCGGCTGAACGGCAACGAAATCGCGCGGTCGGAGTGGTACCTGCAGGGGCGGTTGCCGCTCCACACACTGCGCGCGGACATCGATTATGGGTTTGCCGAGGCGCGCACGACGTATGGCGTGATTGGCGTGAAGACGTGGATCTATCGCGGAGATATCTACCAGCAGAAGCGGCGCGAGCCGCAGGCCGCGGTAGGAAGCTCGATCTTCTAGTGACTACGGGATACGGTTCACGGGTTAGGGATTAGGACAACAGGAATCTCGATATGTTGATGCCAAAGAAAGTGAAGTACCGCAAGCAGCAGCGCGGGCGCATGCGCGGCAAGGCGTGGCGGGGCAGCGAACTGTCGTTCGGCGATTACGGCCTGAAGGTGATGGAGTGCGGATACATCACTGATCGGCAGATTGAAGCCAGCCGCGTTGCCATGACGCGCTTCATCAAGCGCGGCGGCAAAATCTGGCTACGCCTGTTCCCGGATAAGCCCGTCACCAAGAAACCGGCCGAAACCCGTATGGGCAAGGGCAAGGGCGCGCCGGATCACTGGGTGGCCGTGGTGCGGCCGGGACGCATTCTGTTCGAGATGGAAGGCGTGACGCCGGATCTCGCGCAGGAAGCGATGCGTCTGGCGGCGCACAAGCTTCCGCTGAAGACGAAGTTCGTGCAGCGGCACGACGTGAAGGCGACGGTCGCCGCGAAGTAGACGTTCAGGCCGGATTGGCCGGAGAGAAGAGAGACGATGGAAGCGGAGAAGTATCGCAACCTGGGCAACGATGAGCTGGCGCTGGAGGCGCGCAAGACGGCCGAGCAGCTCTTCCGTCTGCGTTTCCAGATGAAGCTGGGCCAGACCGAGGGCGTGAAAAAGCTGCGCGAGCTGCGCAGAGATATTGCTCGCATCAAGACCGTGGAGCGGGAGCGCGAGCTGGGGCTGCATCCGACCCCGGCCGGCAAACTCACCGACACGGAGAAGCCGGAAGCCGCCGCGGTGGCCAAACCCGTACGGAAGAAAGCGGCGAAGCCGGCGCGGAAAAAGGCCGCAAAGAAGGCGGCGGGGGCGCGCAGGAGCGGCGCTCGGAGCACCTCGCGGCGTTCGGTGGCGAAGCCGTCATCGAACAAAAAGAAAGCGGCACGCTCCTCGAGCGTGAAGAAGGGCTGAAGCCATGAGCGAAACGACGGAACAGACGCGCGCCTCCAGGCGCAACGAGAAGGTCGGCCAGGTGGTCTCGACGAAGATGCAGAAGACCATCGTGGTGGAAGTGGAGATGCGCAAGGCGCATGCCAAGTACAAGCGGATCATCCGCAGCAGCCGCAAGTTTTACGCGCACGATGAGCAGAACACCGCGCGCGTGGGCGATATGGTGCGCATCCGGGAGACGCGGCCGCTGAGCAAGCTGAAACGCTGGAACCTGGAAGAGATCCTGCGCCGGTCGAAGCTGGCGCAGATCGAGGAAGAGACAAAAACGGCCGCCGCCGAATAGCAGGACGCGGGAGAAGGAGACAAAGCCATGGCAGTGCAGATGAGAACCATGCTGGAAGTCGCCGACAACTCCGGCGCGCGCAAGCTGCAGATGATTCTGCCGCTGGGCGGCGCCAGCGGGCTGAAGGCGGGGCTGGGTGACGTGATCACCGCGGCGGTCAAGGAAGCTTCCCCCGATGGGCAGGTGAAAAAGGGCAAGGTTGTCAAGGCGGTGGTCGTGCGCACGCGCAAGGAAACGCGCCGCCGCGACGGAACCTATATCCGCTTCGACACCAATGCGGCGGTGCTGATCAACGAGGCCGGCGAACCGGTGGGAACGCGCGTCTTCGGTCCGGTGGCTCGCGAGCTGCGTGAAAAGAAGTTTCTCAAGATTGTTTCTCTTGCTCCTGAAGTTCTGTAGCGCAGCGTACAGGGGATAGGGTTTAGGGGATAGGAAAAGGTTATGGCGAGCTTGAACATTCAGCGAAACGACACGGTGCAGGTGATCTCAGGCAGCGACCGCGGCAAGAAGGGTCGCGTGCTGCGTGTCTATCCGGACGAGAGCCGGCTCCTGGTGGAGCATGTGCGGGTGGCCAAGAAGCATCTGCGCGAGAACGCGCAGCGGCGCATTCAGGGCGGCATCGCGGAGCAGGAGATGCCGGTGCACGTCTCCAACGTGATGGTGGTTTGTCCGAACTGCAATCAACCCTCGCGCGTGGCGCACAAAGTTGAAGGCGATCAGAAGGTGCGCATCTGCCGGAAGTGCGGGAACACGATTGTGGCGAAAAAGAGCAAATAGGGGACACGGGTTCCGGTTTAGCCCTCCGAAACGGTAAACGGCGCGAGCCAGTCCGAGAGCGGAGAAGCGGGAAGAGAAAACAATGGCAGCGAGACTACGAGAGAAGTATCACAAGGAAATCAAGGGGGCGCTCCAGAAGGAGCTGAACCTCAAAAACCCGATGGCGGTGCCGCACCTCGAAAAGATCGTGCTGAACATGGGGCTGGGCGAGGCCACGCAGAACTCGAAGATGCTGGATCCGCTGACCGCCGATCTGGCGGCGATCGCGGGACAGAAGCCGGTCACCACGCGGGCGAAGAAGTCGATCGCGGCCTTCAAGGTGCGCGAAAACATGCCCATCGGCGCGATGGTCACGCTGCGCGGCGACACGATGTACGAGTTCCTCGACCGCCTGATCTCGGTCGCTCTGCCGCGCGTCCGCGACTTCCGCGGCGTTTCGACGAAGAGCTTCGACGGGCGCGGCAACTACACGCTGGGCATTCGCGACCAGCTGATCTTCCCGGAGATCGACTACGCGAAGGTCGAGAAGCTGAAGGGCATGAACATCACCATCGTGACGTCGGCCCAGGACGATAATTCGGCGCGCGCGCTGCTGCGGCAGTTCGGCATGCCGTTCCGCCAGACGGCGTAAACGAGAAGGACAGAGAGTTTATGGCAACGACTGCAAAACGAGTGAAAGACGCGCGCAAGCCGAAGTTCAAGAGCCGCAAACACAATCGCTGCAAGCTGTGCGGACGGCCGCGGGCGTTTCTGCGAAAGTTTGGCGTGTGCCGGCTGTGTTTCCGGAGCCTGGCGCTGAGGGGCGAGATTCCTGGCGTGGTCAAGTCCTCCTGGTGAGCACTGCGCGCACGGTGAACGGCGCGCTCACGCGCGCAAAAACAAGGTTTGATCGGGAGCGAGAGCGAACGATCGAGAAGACATTCCGGCTGGTTCTCCGCTCAGGCTGAGCAGGGCGGGCGGAGCGAACGGGGAATGAAGGAGAAACGATGAGTTTGACCGATCCGGTAGCGGATTTTCTGACGCGGATTCGCAATGCGATTCGCGCGCGGCACCAGAAGCTGGATGTTCCCGCCTCGAAGCTGAAGGCGGAGATTGCCCGCATCCTCAAAGAGGAAGGATATATCTCCAACTTCAAGACGACCGAGGAGAACGGGCACCCTGTGCTGCGGGTGTATCTGAAGTACGGCGCCAACAACGAAGCGGCGATCCGCGATCTGGAGCGTATCTCGCGGCCGGGCTGCCGCGTATACGTCGGGCGCGACGAGATTCGCCGGGTGCAGGGCGGCCTGGGCATCAGCATTCTCACCACGCCGCGCGGCGTGATGACCGGCCGCCAGGCGCGCCGCGAAGGCGTAGGCGGCGAACTGCTCTGCGAAGTCTGGTGAGGACCAGCCGTCCAGGCGGGCGCGCCTGCGGCGCCGGTCTCGGCGTGATGAAATTGTGACCCCCGCGCCGATGGCGCGGACGTGAGAGAAGCAAGGCGGCGAGCGGAAGCTGGCCGAGGCTGCAGTGGAACGGCGCAAGCCGGGACTCGCAAGCCACAAGGGATAAGAAGATGTCACGCATTGGAAACAAGCCGATTCCGCTGCCCTCGGGCGTCAAGTACGCGATGCAGGGCAACGTCGTCACGGTCGAAGGACCGAAGGGCAAGATGGTGCAGTGGATTCCGGAAGGGATCAGGGTCGAGCAGAAAGACGGGCATCTGCACGCGGTGCGGGAGAACGACTCGCAGTCGGCGATTCACGGCCTGAGCCGGGCGCTGGTAGCGAACGCGGTTCATGGCGTGACGCAGGGATGGTCGCAGGATCTCGATATCGTCGGCATCGGCTACCGCGCAGAACTGAAGGGCAAGAACACGGTGGTGTTCACGCTGGGCTACTCGCATCCGATTGAGTTTCCGCTGCCCACCGGGATCACGGCGGCCATCGATCCGAAGCAGACGAGGGTGACGGTGAGCGGCGTGAATCGGCAGCTGGTAGGCCAGGTGGCCGCGGACATGCGCGCGCTGCGCAAGCCCGATCCGTACAAGAACAAGGGCGTGCGTTACGCGGACGAGAAGCTGAAGAAGAAGGTTGGCAAGACGGGAGCGAAGTAAAGGCAGGGAATAGGGTATAGGGGTTAGGGTTTAGAAAAAGGTCGGCGGCATTCCGCGATTTGATCTATCCCCTATACCCTAACCCCTAAACCCTGCCGTAATCCGAACGAGGCTGCAGGGCGGCTTCGCTGTTAGGAAGGAAACGACGAGATGATTCCGCAGAGGAAGAGAAACGAAATCCGGCAGCGCGTGCACACGCGCATTCGGCGGCGGTTGACGGGGACGACCGAGCGCCCGCGGCTGAATGTCTATCGGTCGCTCAACCACATTTACGTGCAGGTGATCGACGACGCGAAGGGCGAGACGCTGGTTTCGGCGTCCACGGTGGCGTCGAAGGTGAAGACCGGCGGCAATGTGGCGGCGGCCAGGGAGATCGGCAAGCTGATCGCCGAGCGAGCGAAGGAAAAAGGCATCAGCAGGGTGGTTTTCGATCGTGGTGGCTATCTGTATCACGGGCGCATCAAGGCGCTGGCGGATGCGGCACGCGAAGCGGGACTCGAGTTTTAAGCGCGGCGAAGCGCAGAAGGAATCAGGAAGCGAATGGCGACACTGAAGAAGAAGCTGGATTCGGGGCAATACAACCTGAAGGATCAGGTCGTGGCAATCAACCGTGTCACCAAGGTGGTGAAGGGCGGCAAGAACATGTCCTTCGCGGCGCTGGTGGTGGTGGGCGATCCGGGTGCCGGCGTCGTGGGTTACGGCTCGGGCAAGGCACGGGAAGTGCCGCAGGCGATCCGCAAGGGGATTGAGGCGGCCAAGAAGAACCTGGTGCGCGTGAACCTGACTGCGACGACGATTCCGCATCAGGTGCTGGGGCGGTTCGGCTCGGGCCAGGTGCTCCTCAAGCCGGCTCCGGAAGGCACGGGCGTGATTGCCGGCGGCGCAGTGCGCGCGGTCATGACCTCGGCGGGCGTGCAGAACGTGCTGACGAAGAGTCTGGGCACGGCCAATCCCCACAACGTGATCAAGGCGACCTTCGACGCGCTGGTGCAGCTGCGCGACCGGGCCGAAGTCGCGGCGATGCGTGGCAAGCAGGCACAGGAGATTTAGCGATGGCAGCGGCGAAGAAGGCAACAGCGAAGACAGCGGCGAAGGCCACGATCCAGGTGCAGTACTACCGGTCGATGATTCAGGCGCCGGTGAAGCACAAGAAGGTCGTGAAGGGGCTGGGATTCACTCGCCTGAACCAGATTGTCGTGCGGGAAGACACACCGTCGATCCGCGGCATGGTGAAGACGGTGCCGCACCTGGTGAGGATAGTGGAGTCATAGCGTATAGGGTGTAGCGTTTAGGGTACAGAAGAAACGCCGTTTTCCTGCACGCTATCCCCTACACCCTAAATTCATGCGAGTCGGGCGGTGCGATTCCGCGCCGGCGTTGAGCGAGGGAATGATGAACTTATCGAATCTGAAGGCGCCGAAGAAGGCGAATCGCAACAAGAAGCGCATTGGGCGCGGCATGGGCTCGGGCACCGGTAAAACCTCGGGGCGCGGCCACAAAGGGCAGGGGTCGCGTTCGGGATCGAGCCTGATGCGGGGCTTTGAAGGCGGCCAGATGCCACTGCACCGCCGCCTGCCGAAGCGCGGCTTCACAAACATTTTCCGCACCGAATACACCGTGGTGAATCTGGAGCGGCTGGCCGAACTGGGTGAGAAAGAATTGACGCTCGAGAAGCTGCAGGGCCTGGGTCTGGTGAAGGGCCGCAACGGGCTCGTAAAGGTACTGGGCAACGGCGACCTGAAGGGCGCTCTGACCGTGCACGCGCACAAGTTCTCGAAATCGGCGCAGGAGAAGATCGAGAAAGCCGGCGGCAAGGCGATCGTGATCGGCGGGACCAGCTAAATAGCGGGCAGCTCAGAACCGGTCAGCGGAAATGCGGTCAGCGAAAGCCGCGCCGGGGAACGAAATCCGGCGGTGATCTATCACTCCGGCGTATGTATGATGGGAATACCGACCCATGTTTGAGAAGTTTGCGAATATCTTCCGTATCCCGGACCTGCGCCGGCGTGTGCTGTTCACTTTGGGCATTCTGGCGGTGTACCGGCTGGGCGCGCACATCACCACACCCGGCGTCAACGTGCAGGCGCTGCAGCAGTTCTTCAATTCCCAGGCCGGCTCTTCACTGGGCCTGATCGACCTGTTCAGCGGCGGCAATTTGCGCAGCATGACGGTGTTTGCCCTGGGGATCATGCCGTACATCACGGCGGCGATCATCTTCCAGTTGCTGGAAGTGGTCTGGGAGCCGCTGGCCAAGCTGGCGAAAGAGGGCGAGCTGGGGCGGCGGAAGATCACGCAGTGGACGCGGTACATGACGGTGGGTCTGGGCGTCGTGCAGTCCGCGGCGATCGCGCTTTCTCTCACCCACGCTTCGGGAAACATGGTGCTGAATCCGGGAATCGGATTCGTGCTGATGACCATCCTCACCCTCACGGCCGGAACGACGTTCGTGATGTGGCTGGGCGAGCAGATCACGGAACGCGGCATCGGCAACGGGATGAGCCTGCTCATCTTTGCCGGAATTGTGGTCGGCCTGCCGCGGGCGATTGGCGACCTGTATAACACCGCAAAGACCCAGCGATTTGGGGTGCTGACGGTTCCGGCCCTGATCGCGCTGGTGGTCTTCATGATCGCGGTCACCGCATTCATTGTCTGGGTAGAGCAGAGCGAGCGCCGCATCCCCGTGCAGTATGCCAAGCGGATCGTGGGACGGCGGCTGATGGGCGGGCAGTCCACGCACCTGCCGCTCAAAGTCAACTCCGGCGGCGTGATGCCCATCATCTTTGCGGCTTCGGTGCTCTCAGCGCCGATGCTGTTTGGACAGGCTGCCTTCGTCAAGAACAGCCCGTGGCTTTCGAGCACGTTTGCGGCGCTGGCGCCGGGCGAGCCATGGTACGAATTCATCTACATCGTCGCGATCGTCTTCTTCGCGTACTTTTATATCTCGATTGTCTTTCGGCCCGACGACATCGCCGATAACATGCGCAAGTACGGCGGATTCATTCCTGGCATCCGTCCGGGCAAACGGACGTCTGATTTCGTGAACGATATCCTGACCAGGATCACGCTGGTCGGCGCCATTTATCTCGTGATTGTGGCTATCATCCCGCAACTGCTGATCAGTGGTATCCATTTGAACCATCTGTGGCTGATCGGGAGCTGGTTTGAGTCGCCGGGGCTGATGTGGCTGACCAACGGCATGGGCTTCCAATTCTTCTTTGGAGGGACCTCGCTGCTGATCGTCGTGGGTGTCGCCATGGATACCGTCAATCAAATCGAATCGCATCTCATCATGCGCCACTATGAGGGCTTCTCGGCGAAGAGCCGCGTACGCGGAAGGCGGGCCTGGTAAATGACCGCGGCAGTGGCGGAGACCCGCGTGGACAGCAAGGGAACACGGAAGGTTTCGCCGGGGCCGATTTTGCTGCTGGGCGCGCCTGGCGTCGGCAAGGGAACACAGGCCAAAGAGCTCATGGCGAAGTGGGGGATCCCGCAAATCTCCACGGGAGACCTGCTCCGCTATAACCGCGACCACGGCACCTCCCTGGGCCGGCAGGCGAAAGAGATCATGGCCGCCGGCAAGCTGGTTCCGGACGATCTGGTGAACCAGATGGTGGCCGAGCGGCTGAAGCAGGCGGATACGGTGGCCGGATACGTTCTGGACGGATTTCCGCGCACGCTGAACCAGGCCGAATGGCTGGACAGGCATCTGGCCGCGGATCCGAAGGCCCTGCCGGTCATTGCGGTCAGTATTCAGGTCGGTTATACTCAATTACTGCGCCGTATTACCGGAAGGCGCAGCTGCCCAGTCTGCGGGACGATTTATAACATCTACCTGCAGCCGCCTAAGGTGGACGAGAAGTGCGACCTGGACGGCACTCCGCTGGTGCGGCGATCCGATGATACTGAGGAAGTGTTCCGGGAGCGGATGCGGACGTATGAGACGCAGACGGCTCCGGTGGTGGACCACTACCGTGCGCTCGGGCGGTTCGAAGAAGTCAACGGCGATCAGCCGGTAGAGCAGGTGGCGGCCGATGTCATGGCCGCGGTGGCGCGCCTGAGGAGCTGAACGGGAGCAGGCAGGCGTGGCCATCACGATCAGAACGCCGCAGGAGATCGAAAGAATGCGGCGCAGCGGGCAGGTGGTCCGGGAAGTTCTGGACGAAGTTCGCAAGGCAGTGAAGCCGGGAGCGACGACGCTGGATCTGGAGCGCGTGGCCGCGGCGAAGATCAGGGAGCTGGGGGCGACCCCGGCGTTCAAGGGATACCACGGATATCCCTGTGTGCTGTGCACCTCGATCAACAGCGAAGTGGTGCATGGGATCCCCTCGGCGGAACGGAAGCTGCGCGACGGCGACATCGTTTCGATCGATACGGGCGTGGTGATGGACGGCTATTACGGCGACTCCGCGATTACGGTTGCGGTGGGGTCGAAGGTAGCCGAGAAGACGCAGAAGCTGCTGGCGGTCACCGAGCAGTCGCTTGAGAGCGCGATCCGCGCGGTGAAACCGGGAGCGACGCTGGGCGATGTGGGCGCGGCAGTGCAGGAAACGGTGGAAGCGCAGGGCTTCAGCGTGGTTCGGGATTTTGTAGGGCACGGCATCGGAACGCATCTGCATGAGGATCCGCAGGTGCCGAATTTTGGAACGCGGGGCCGTGGACCGAAGCTGAAAGCGGGCATGGTGCTCGCGATTGAGCCGATGGTGAACGAAGGCGGAGCCGCGGTGCAGGTTCTGAAAGACGGCTGGACCACGGTGACGAAGGACGGAAGCTGGAGCGCGCACTTTGAGCACACCGTCGCGGTGACCGACGAAGGCGCCCTGGTGCTGACGCAGTAACGGAAGTTTACGAAACCGAGGATATCGATTGTCGAAGGAAGATGCGATTGAAGTCATGGCAACGGTGCTGGAAACGCTGCCCAATGCCATGTTCAAGGTAAAGCTGGAGAGTGGCGGCCACGAGGTGCTGGCGCACGTCTCCGGGCGCATGAGAAAGAACTTCATCCGGATTTTGCCGGGTGACCGCGTCGCGGTGGAGCTGAGTCCGTACGATCTGAACCGCGGCCGGATTGTGTACAGATACAAGTGATCGGAGCGCAGAGCTCAGGATTGGGGAATTGCAGTCATGAAGGTTCGGGCATCGGTTAAAAAGATTTGCGATAAGTGCAAGGTCATCCACCGCCAGGGCGTGGTGCGGGTGATCTGCGAGAACCCCAAGCATAAGCAGCGTCAGGGCTAGGGCGTAGTCGAACCCTGACGCGCAACAAGAGGGTTGAGCCTCCAGGAAAATGCGAGGCTGGGGCGAGTTAGCCAGAAAGGCTTGCGAGGAACCCCGAGAAAACTCCGGCTCTCACCACTCCGGTTCGCAACGCGGCCGGAATAACCGCTCCAGACCGAAAGGCGCGGAGCAAACCGAAGGACACGGTATGGCACGTATTGCAGGCGTCGATCTGCCGCGGAACAAGCAGGCCAGAATCGCGCTGACCTATATCTACGGCATCGGTCAACCGCGGGCACGCAAGATCCTGACAGCGGCGAATGTCGATGCGTTCCGCAAGATCCAGGACCTCGGAGAAGACGAGGTCAACCGGATCCGTCAGGTCATCGAAGATCAGGGCGATGTGGAAGGCGATCTCCGCAAGGATACCGCCATGCACATCAAGCGGCTGGTCGACATCCAGTCGTACCGGGGACAGCGGCACCGCCGCGGACTGCCGGTGCGCGGACAGCGGACCCACACCAACGCCCGCACCCGCAAGGGACCGCGTAAGGGCACGGTGGCCAACAAGAAGAAAGCGACGGCGAAGACCTAATGGCGGACAAACCAGCAAAGGCCGCGACCGGCAAAGCCGCGCGGAACAAAAAGTTCAAGAAGCGCGAGCGCAAGAACGTGCCGTTCGGCATCGTGCACATTCAGGCCTCGTTCAACAACACCATCGTGACCATCACCGACCAGCAGGGCAACACGCTGTCGTGGAAGAGTTCCGGCTCGCTGGGATTCCGCGGGTCGCGCAAGGGCACTCCCTTCGCCGCGCAGCAGGCGGCGGTCAACGCGGCCAACATGGCGCGGGACCACGGCGTGCGCTCGGTGGACGTGCGGGTGAGCGGGCCGGGTTCGGGCCGCGAGTCCGCGGTGCGCGCTCTGGCAGCTGCCGGCATCGAGGTTCGATCGATTCGGGATGTTACGCCGATTCCGCACAACGGGTGCAGGCCGCCGAAGAGACGCAGGGTGTAGCGACAGGGGTTACGGGATGCGATTTACGGGTTTGTTTCGACCGGCGCTGGCTGAACTGATCCCTGCCCCCGAAACCTAAACCCTCGGTTACAATAGAGATGGACCGGGAGGAAGGGCGATGCCTGTAAACCGGTCGGCCTCTGAATTAAGGAGAATGCATTGGCACGATATACGGGAGCCGTTTGCCGCCTTTGCCGGCGCGAAGGCATGAAGCTGTTTCTGAAGGGCACCAAGTGCACCAGCGACAAGTGCCCCATCGAAAAGCGCAACTTTGCCCCTGGCCAGCACGGCCGCGACCGCAAAGCCAAAATTGTTGGCTACGGCCTGCAGCTGCGCGAGAAGCAGAAGGCGCGCCGCATCTACTTCGCCCTCGAAGGGCAGTTCCGCGAGTACTACGAGAAGGCTTCGCGCACGCCCGGCGTCACCGGTGAGCTGCTGCTGCAGCAACTGGAGCGGCGTCTGGACAACGTGACCTTCCGGCTGGGCTTTGCCAGTTCGCGTCGTCAGGCGCGGCAGCTGGTGCGCCACGGCCACGTGGAAGTGAACGGACGCAAGGTCAACATCCCCTCCTATCAGGTGGGGGTGGGCGATGAGATCAAGATCCGTCCCAACAGCGCAAAGTTGTCGGTGGTGGAGACCTCGCGCGAATTCGCCAGCCACCAGCCGGCGCCGTCCTGGCTTTCGACCGAAGCGAACGCGCTCAGCGGCAAGGTGCTGGCTCTGCCGAAGCGCGAAGATATCAACCTGCCCGTCAACGAGCAGCTGATCGTGGAACTGTACTCGAAATAGGGTGTAGGGGATAGGGTTTAGCGTTCGACTCCCGTGGAGTCGAACGTGAATGCAGGGCGCCCAAAAGGCGTAAATCTCATCAACGGAGTGAAACAGCTCGGCCGCTGCAAAGTGCATCGCGGCGTTCGAGCAGAAGAGGCGAATCGATATGCTTTGGAGAGGATTTCAAAAACCGAAGCGGCTGGCGGTGGACGCCGAGTCGCTGACCGAACAGTACGGCAAATTCAGCGCGCAGCCGTTCGAGCGCGGATTCGGCACCACCATCGGCAACGCGCTGCGGCGCACGCTGCTCTCGTCCATTGAGGGCGCGGCCGTCACGGCGGTTCGCATCGAGGGCGTGCTGCACGAGTTTCAGTCGATTGCCGGCGTAGTGGAAGACGCCACCGACATCGTGCTGAACCTGAAGCAGATTCCGTTCAAGCTGAACGGGGACGGGCCGAAGGCGCTCTACCTGAATGCCGACCAGCCGGGCGTGGTCACCGCCGGCATGATTGAAGCGGACGGGGACGTTGAAATTCTCGACAAGGATGTCTACATCGCCACCGTGAGCGAAGGCGGGCGGCTGAATATGGAAATGCGGCTGAAGCGCGGCCGTGGTTATGTTTCCGCCGACAAGAACTTCGACTCCGATCTGGGCATTGGGTTTATTCCTGTGGATTCGGTGCACTCGCCCGTGCGCAAAGTGAACTTCACTGTCGACGCCGCGCGTTTGGGGCAGATTACGGACTTTGACAAGCTGACGATGGAAGTCTGGACGAACGGCTCGGTGCTGCCCGCGGACGCGGTCGGCCTGGCGGCGAAGCTGCTGAAGGATCACATGAGCATCTTCATCAACTTCGAGGAAGAGATCGAAGCAGAGGGCCATGCGGAAGAGGGCCGCGTTCAGCTGAAGAACGAGAACCTGAATCGCAGCGTGGAAGAGTTGGAACTGAGCGTGCGCAGCTACAACTGCCTGAAAAACGCGAACATTCAGACAATCGGCGAGCTGGTGCAGAAGACCGAGGCCGAAATGCTGAAGACCAAGAATTTCGGGCGGAAGTCGCTGAACGAGATCAAGGAGATCCTCGCGCAGATGGGCCTGTCGCTGGGCATGCGGATCGACGAGCAGGGCAATGCGGTGCCGGGACCGACTTCGGTTCTGCCCGCGGCGCAGCTTGCCGCCAGCTACGGCCGATTCGACGACGACGAGGAAGAAGGACTGGATTCGGATCTTCCGCTCCAGCCCGAAACGGAGAATTTCTAGACCAGAGCTCAGGGCACGGGGCTCACAGAACCCGTTGCTCTGAGCTCCTGGGGTTGGTTACAGGCAACACATTTTGGAGTCGCGGCGCGAGGCTACTGAGCTCTGAGCTCTGTGCTCTGTGCCCTGGAGATCGAGATGCGTCATCGCAATGCAGGATACAAACTGGGACGGAACACGAGCCATCGGCGCGCGCTGCTGCGTAACCTGGTGACTTCGATTCTGATGGAAGACCGGGTGCAGACCACGGTGGCCAGGGCCAAGGCCGCGCGTCCGCACGTGGAGAAGCTGATCACGCTGGGCAAGCGGGGCGACCTGCATGCGCGGCGGCAGGCCCTGGCGTATCTCCAGACCGGAGACGCCGTCACGCGCCTCTTTGAGACCGTGGCGCCCCGCTACAGCGAACGCGCCGGCGGCTATCTGCGCATCGTGCGCGCTGGCTTCCAGCGTGGCGACGGCGCCGAGAAGGTGTACATCGAGCTCGTCGACGCCGAGCAGGTGCTGGACGAAAAGCGCCAGAAACGTGCCGAAGCGCGCGCGAAAAAGCGTGAAGAGATGCAGAAGGCCATGGCCGAGCAGGAAGCCGCGAAAGGCGACGGCGAGGAAAAGGCCTCGTAAGCCAAACTGGTACTGTTTCGCGGAGCGCGCCCTGCGGGGCGCGCTCTTTTATTTCCGGAGCATTACAGGGCGGCAAGACGCCTGCGTGCGGCTTCCGCGCAACGCGCCGCAACTTGGTACCATGGATCGCACCGTGCCTGCCAAAGCCTCCAGCCCGAAGAAGCGATCGCGGATCCTGCATCGCCTGGTGCGCGAGATGGGCAACAGGCGAGATGCCCACGAAGCGGAAGTGCGGGACGCTCGGGAGATCCAGGCGGAATTGCTGCCGCACGAAATCCCGGCCATGCCTGGGTTCCGGATCGATTGCGCCTGGCAGCTGTCGGACGTTGTGAGTGGAGATTATGTCGACGTTTTTTCGCTGGAGGGCGGCGCGATGGCCCTGTGCGTCGCCGACGTTTCCGGCAAGGGGCTGGAAGCGGCGCTGCTGGCCCGCCAGGTGCGGGATGCGGTCCGGCGATTCGCGCCCGAGGCCCCCACGCCGGCGGAACTGTGTACGCGGGTCAATCGTGCGCTGAGCGGAACCATCGCGCCAGCCCGCTACATTACCCTCCTGTACGCGGTCCTGGAGCCTTCCGGCCGCCTGCTCTACGAGAACGCCGGCCACTGCCAGCCGCTGCTCGTGCGGGCCAGCGGCGCCGTGGAATTTCCGGCGAGTTTTAGTGGTGTGATCGGTATTTTCTCCCACTGGCTCTATCAGAACCAGGAGATTCGCCTGCACTCCGGAGACTGTCTCCTGCTGGTGACCGATGGTGTCCTGGAGGCGGAGAATCGCCGCCATGAGGCATTCGGCTATCGGAAGCTGATCGCGAGCGTGGAGCATCAAATGAACAAAGAGAACCCGTCCCGGGCTCAGGAGATTCTGGCTGCTGTGGGCCGTTTTTGCCAGGGGCGCTTTGCCGACGACGCCTCCCTGATCACCATCACGAAGCAGTGAATTGCCCTGGAATGCGCCAGTTACGGAAGTGCACCGTGACCGCCGGGGTACACAAAAGAGTCATCGGCCTCGCCGTCCGATGCCCAATGGGTTACTCTGCTTTTAAGGGTGCGACCGATTTTCCCCGCTGGAAGCTCGACAGCCGCGCGAAAGGACATCTGTGAGTCAATCGTCAAAAGAAAGCCGCGAACGCAGCGAGCGAAATGATCTGCGCAAGCTGCCCATGATGCCCATCCGGGATATGGTCATTTTTCCGTTCATGATGACGCCCTTCGTGGTGGGACGCGAGTCCAGCGTGCGCGCCCTGGAAGAGGCGCTCAACGGCGAACGCAAGATCTTTTTGGCTACCCAGCACGATGCACGCGTGGATGAGCCGCGCCCCGACGACATCTTTCAGGTGGGCACGGTCGGCAACATCGTCCAGAGCGTGCGCATGCCCGATGGCAACATCAAGGTCCTGGTCGAGGGTATCGAGCGCGCGCGGGCTATCGAGATCAGCGATGCAGACGGCTTTTTTGTCGCTACGGTCAAGATGGCGAAGCCTCTGAACGAGATCACGCCGCAAATCGAGTCACTCGTGCAGCGGGTCACCTCGCTCTTCGAGCAATACGTCAAGTTGCAGCAGGCGCTCAACGTGGAAACGGTCGCGTCGGCGATCCGGACCGATGAGCCGGGCAAGCTGGCCGACACGATTGCCGCAAACCTGCAGCTGGAGGTCCAGGACAAGCAGGAGCTGCTCGATTTATTCGACGTGCCCGAGCGGCTGCTGAAGATCGCCGATGTGCTCGACATCGAGATCGAAAAACTCAACATGGACCGCAGCATCCAGTCCCGCGTGAAGCGGCAAATGGAGCGGGCCCAGAAGGAGTATTACCTCAACGAGAAAATCAAGGCGATCCAGAAAGAACTGGGCCGGGGCGAAAAGAGCGAATTCGACGAGTTGAAAAAGAAGATCGAAACGGCGGGCATGCCGAAGGACGTCTTCGAGAAGGCGACGCAGGAGCTGAAGAAACTCGAAGCCATGCCACCCATGTCTGCCGAGTCGACCGTGTCGCGCAATTATCTTGATTGGCTGCTGGCGGTGCCGTGGAAGAAAAAATCCAAAGAGACGCGCAGCATCGATCACGCCGAGAAGGTGATGAACGCGGACCATTATGGCCTCGAGAAGATCAAGGAGCGCATCCTTGAATTTCTTGCAGTCCGCCAGCTCGTCAAAAATCCAAAGGGCTCGATTCTGTGTTTTGTCGGACCTCCGGGGGTCGGGAAGACCTCGCTGGGCATGTCCATCGCGAAATCGACAGGGCGAAAGTTCGTCCGCATGTCGCTGGGCGGCGTCCGTGACGAGGCGGAGATTCGCGGGCACCGGCGGACCTACATCGGCGCACTGCCGGGGCAGATCATCCAGTCCATGAAGAAGGCCGGTACGCGCAATCCCGTTTTCATGCTGGATGAAGTCGACAAGATGGCCGCGGATTTCCGCGGCGATCCGGCCTCGGCGCTGCTGGAAGTGCTCGATCCGGAGCAGAACCACAGCTTCCAGGATCATTATCTCGACGTCGACTACGACCTTTCGCAGGTGCTTTTCGTCGCGACCGCGAACGTGCTGCACACGATTCCGCCGGCTCTGCAGGACCGCATGGAGATTCTGCGGCTGCACGGCTACACGGAGGCGGAGAAGCTGGAGATCGCGAAGCAGTACCTGCTGAAGAAACAGCGCGACAACACCGGGCTGACCGAGAAAAACGTGATCTTCACCGACGCGGCCCTGACGGAGATGATCCGCAGCTATACGCGCGAAGCCGGCGTGCGCAACCTGGAGCGCGAGATCGGCAATGTGTGCCGCAAAGTGGCGCGGCGCGTGGTGAAGAACGGCGCGAAGCACAAAGAAACCCTGACGGCGGAGAACCTGCCTGATTTTCTGGGCGTGCCCAAATTCCGCGATTCTCTGGTGAACGAAAAGAGCGAGGTGGGCCTGGTCAACGGACTGGCGTGGACCGAAGTGGGCGGCAGCATCCTGCAGACCGAAGTGCAGGTGCTCGACGGCAAAGGCAAGTTGACCACGACTGGCCAACTGGGCGATGTCATGCAGGAGTCGGCGCAGGCGGCGTTGTCGTATGTGCGCAGCCGGTCGCATCATCTCGGCCTGCCGAAGGACTTTTACCGTAACGTGGATATCCACATCCACGTGCCCGAAGGCGCCATTCCAAAGGACGGGCCTTCGGCCGGCATCACGCTGGCGACGGCTCTCGCCAGCGCGCTGGCGCGCATTCCGGTCCGGCGCGATCTGGCCATGACGGGCGAGGTCACGCTGCGTGGCAAGGTGCTGCCCATCGGTGGCCTCAAGGAGAAGCTGCTGGCGGCGCATCGCGCGGGCATCTTCGAGGCGATCCTGCCCGAGGACAATCGCAAGGATCTTCCCGACCTGCCGGAGAACCTGAAAACGTCGATGAAGCTGCACTTTGTCGACACCATGGACGAGGTGCTGAAGATTGCGCTGGAAGCGCCGCTGCCTGAGCTGCGGGAAGACACGCCGCTGGAGCCGAGCGTGCTCAGCGTGCCGCCTTCTGCCCCGGAGCAACGTCCGCACCAGTAAGCCCACCGGAACGGCGGTAGGGAACTGCGGAAGTAAGCCCCGCAATTCTTTTTGTTTTGCCGCACGGTCGACCTTACCCGGCGGGACGTCGCGGGACCTCCATGCAGCCGCGCCCCAAACGCATAGCTGCGGCTATGATGGATGGGTCGCAGAGTCGCGATCGGCGCCACCGGGAGCCGGGAGCGGCGGACGAACACGCGGGCCCCGCTGCCAAATCCCCAGTGGAGAAAATGATGAGCCGCAAACTCCTGAGGCGTGTGGCCAGCTCCGCGCTGGCTCTGCTGTTCGTGTGCGCAGTTGTCCCCGCGCGGGCCGACCAGAACTACTCCCAGCAGGTCTTTTTCGAGAACAGTCTTTCTCCTCGCGACTACTTCTATTCCTTTGGGCGGGCGAGCGCCCCCAGCACCCTCAGGCTGATCGACGGCAAATTGCCGATCGAGACGAACGACTTCATCAGCGGACCGAACGCGCTCGACCTCGAATGGGATTCGCTGCCTGCCGGTGGCTGGATGGCGCAGCTGCGGCTGTATGAATGGCGAGATCGGACGCTATATTTTCCCGGCGCCAATCTGTGGATCTGGATGCGGGCTCCGCAGGGGATTGCGGCCAGGGATCTGCCGAAACTGGCGCTGCGGGATGCTGGGCGTAATTTCACGTGGCCGCTGAAGATCGGCGACTACACGCACGATTTAGCTCCCGGGCAATGGACGCGGGTGCGTATTCCATTGAGCGCATTTCGGTCGGCGTCGGTGCATGCCTTTGAGCCGCATGAAGTGGCGACGCTGATTTTCGTGCAGGGCGAGGCGGATGGCGTGCCGCATGAGGTAGAGATGGATGACATCCGCATCGAGGATGATCCGCCGGCGCACGAGGCCACTCCCCCCACGCCGCAGGATGTGCACGCGACCGGTTACGAGCGCCACATCGATATCAGCTGGAGCCCGGTGAGCGATCCCGAACTGGCGCAGTACGTGATTTACCGGAAAGAGGGCAGTGGGACCTTCCACGCGATCGGGGTGCAGCGGCCGGGGGTGAACCGGTTCTGCGACTACACCGGAAATTCGCACATGACGGCAACGTACCGGGTGACAGCGCGCACCTCGACGCTGATGGAGTCCGCGCCTTCGGCGCCGGCCACGGCATCGACCCACCCCATGACCGACGACGAGCTGCTGACGATGGTGCAGCGGGCGGCCTTCCGCTACTACTGGGAGCAGGATGAGCCGAACTCGGGGATGACGCGCGAGGATGAGCCCGGCAACGACAGGATCGTTGCCATGGGCGCCAGCGGATTCGGGGTCATGGCAATCATCGTGGGCGCGGATCGAGGGTTTATTACGCACCAGCAGGCGATCGAGCGGCTGCTGAAGATCACGTCGTTCCTGGAGCATGCGGATCGCTTCCACGGCGCGTGGCCGCACTTTCTGGACGGGACGACCGGCCATCGGCTGGCAGTTTTTGGGATCTACGACAACGGCGCGGACCTGGTGGAGACGTCGTTCATGATGGAGGGGCTGCTGGCGGCCCGGCAGTACTTCCGGTCCGATGGGCCGGAAGGGCAGCTGCTGTACAACCGGATCACCGATCTGTGGAGAGGTGTGGACTGGAACTGGTTCCGGGCGACCCCGGAGCGCGATGCGCTCTACTGGCACTGGTCGCCGGAGTACGGGTTCTACATTGCGAATCGGCTGACGGGCTGGAATGAGGTGATGATCACGTATCTGGAGGCGATTGCCTCGCCCACGCACGGGATTCCGCCAGGCGATTACTACAGCGGATGGGTGGGAGAGGGCATCGGCAACCACTATGCGGATGGCAGGACGTGGTATGGCATCGTGTTGCCGGTGGGCGGCGATACAGGGGGCGAGAGCGTGTGCGAAGTGGGTACGGAGCAGTGCAGCATGATTTCGCAGGGCGACGGGACTGGCGGCCCACTGTTTTTCACCGACTACTCCTTCATGGGGTTCGATCCGCACGGCATTCGCGACAAGTTCACGGACTACTTCGACCAGAATCGCGCGCAGGCAATGATCAACCAGGCCTACTGTGTTCATAACCCGCAGGGATGGAAGGGCTATGGAGCGGATGACTGGGGGTTAACCGCGGTGGATGGGCCGGATGGCTATGTTCCCTACGAGCCGACCCCTGCGCTGGACGATGGGACGATCGCGCCGACCGGAGCGATCAGCGCGATGCCGTACACACCGCAGGCGTCGATGGCGGCGCTGATCCATTTCTATCGGGATCTGGGCCGCAATGTGTGGGGCATCTACGGATTCCGCGACGCATTCAACCTGCAGCAGAACTGGTATTCCGGCATCACGATGGGCCTGAACCAGGCGCCCATGGTGGTAATGATCGAGAACTACCGGTCAGGTTTGGTGTGGCGGAATTTCATGAAGAATCCGGAGATCCAGTCGATGGTGAAGAAAGTCTTCGAGCCGGAGAAGGGCGGATCGGCCGCAGGACACACGGAGGCGGCCGTGCGGTAGCCGGCTGTCTCTGCACGGGGATGCTGCGCCCGATCAAGGCTCTTCCCGGGGACCATGCGGCTTGGAAAGAGTGGCCCAGTAGGCCAGCAGCCTCGGATCGCAGACGTGATCTTGTTCCGCGCGCTGGATGTCAGCTTCCTCAGGCGAGGTGCAGACGGTAATCAGGCATTCCGCGCAAAGGGAATCCATCGTACCCTGGGGGGTGGCACGCCGTATAAATGTGGGAGCAGCCGCCAAAGCCATTGCAGACTCCATCAGTGGCCCGGTGATCCTGGGTAGTTACGGCGGAGGCCAGCATACGCCAGGCAGCGCCGGCGGCGCAACTGTGAAAAATCGATTAACTCCTCAGTTCTAAAGGGTCTACACCCAACGGGCTACGCCTTGGGCGTGGCGGAGGCGCGAAGGCGCAATGCCGTGGCCCGGCAGCCGGCCAAAGGCAATTCGGGCCCGCTATGCCCCGTTCCCGCCGAGGAAAGCCCGGACCACGGGGTCCAGCGTCGATGCCTCGCACCCATTCGCCAGATGTCCGCAGTCGCCTTGCAGCACGAACGTTTTGGCTCCGATCAGGTGCGCGAAACGCAGCGCGGGCTCGGGGAATACCATGTGGTCCTGCGCGGAGGAGACGACGAGAACTTTCGCCTTTACTCGCTGGGCGGCGGCGGCCAGGCTGGCGCCGCGCGCGATGTCGAGAGGCAGGATCGCTCGCAGCTGGGCGACGAAGTCATTCGCGTCAAAAGGCAGAATGCCTTTCGTTAACCACGTCCGGTACTCGCGTTCGAAGGCAGCGCGCGAGTGGGTGTGCGCGAAATTCGCAGGGGTGGTCAGGTTGAGCTGCATCGTCAACTCGGCGAGCGGCACGGGCGGCGGCTGCGTGTAGCGGCCGTGGTCGAAGCCCGGATCCATGGTGACGGCATCGAGCAGCGTATGCAGCAGGAGCAGGTCGCGGCTGCTGAGGCGGGGAGTTCCGACGATCGGTATCGCCTCATCCATGAACGACGGGTAATCGGCCATCCACTCGAAGGTTTGTATGCCGCCCATGGAAATGCCCATGACAGCGTGGACGTGCGTGAGGTGCAGAGTCTCGGTGGCGAGACGATGCTCGGCGTTCACCATGTCCTGAATGGTGAAAGCCGGAAAGTTTGGGCCATGCTGAGCCGTGGAGTTGGAGGGTGAGGAAGAGACGCCGTCGCCCAGCGCATCAATTCCGACAATGAAATATTTGGCCGGGTCGACGAGCTTGTTGGCTCCGACCGCAAACGCAAGCTGGGCGCTGTTGCCGGAGAACCAGGAAGGGAAGAGGATTGCATTCGAGCGCGCGGGGTTCAGGGTGCCCCAGGTACGATAGCCGATCCGGCAATTCGTAATTTGCTGTCCATTCACAAGTTTGCAAATGCCGAGGTCGGCAAACTGGAGTTGTCCGTTGGTGGCCGCCGGCTGGGCGGAACACAGAGCCGGGACAAGGGCGAGGACAACTCCGGCAGTGAGAATCAAAAGGACGCGCAACCTGGCAATCAACATAAGAGATGAGTGTAACCCTGTCTTACGGCAGGAAGACGAGACGTGCGCCGGTTTTCTCGTCCCAAAGCTTCTCTATGTCGGGGAGGGGCGCGGTCTGGATGTCGATCCTGAAGGGCTCGCGAAGGGCCTCCTGGAAAAACACAGCCAGCGACGCGAGGATGCGGTCGAGGGAAACGGAGCCGAAGCCGCTGCCGAGCAGCTCGAGCCCGGAACTGCGCAGCGTGGCAGCGGGGAGAGGAATGCTGGGGCCGGCGGCGGAACCGATCTGGATGTAACGCAGCCGCCGCGTCTGGTGATCGAGACCTTTCTGCGCGATGGCGTCAAGAAGAACCTCAGCGGGCGGTCCCCACAGGTAGTCGAGAACGATGTCGATCTTCTGCGTCGCGAGCGCATCGCGGAAGGCTTCCACCAGCGCGGCGCGGTCCTGCGTGAGCGGGATGACGGCGTCGGCGCCCAGCGAGCGAAGCTCGTCAAGCTTCTGCGGATCGCGGCCGGTGACGACGATACGGGAAGCGCCCCGGCGCCTGCAGATCTGCACCGCGAGCTTGCCGGCCGTGCCCGTGGCTCCCTGGATGAGAACGCTCTCGCCTGGCTGGAAGCGCGCGCGTTCGGTGAGCGCTGCCCACGAAGACATCGCTGGATTCATCAGCGCGGCCACCGATGCATCGTCGATGGAAGGATCGATTGCATCGGGGATTCGCAGCGTGAAGGCGCGCGTCGTCAGACTGTGCTCGGCGAGTGATCCATAGGGCGGGTGAGCGGCGCCAAAGTAGACGCGGGAACCGTCGTTGAGGGTGCCGACGCCGTCGATGCCCGGGATCAGGGGCAACTGGCCGGTGCTGCCGTAATGTTTTCCCGACGCGAACGCACGAACGATGGGATGAAGAGCAGCCGCGGTGACACGGACCTGCAATTCATCATCCCCCGGCGCCGGTGCTGCAAAATCTTCGTAACGCGGAGGCCGATCGAATGCATGAACCACGGCGGCTTTCATGGAATCCTCCAGAGCTGGCGCTGCAGATGTGGAACAAGGGCCTCGGAAGAATACGGTGAACAGTTCAGGGTCCGGCGCGCCGGACCTGACCTGGGGAAAGAAACCTGGCCGCGATGGGGACCCGGCTATTCCCATTGGACAACAGTGCGGAGTTCGGTGGAACTGGATAAAATTTCGAAGACACTAACAACCCATGCCCAATCGCCGGCTGAATTCATCGTCCATCGTCAATATCGAGGATCTCCGCCGTCTTGCGGAGCGAAGAGTGCCGAGGTCGGTGTTTGACTATCTCGACGGAGGTGCGGCCGCGGAAGTGACGCTCGGGGAAAATTGCCGTGCCTTTCGCGACGTGAAGTTTCGTCCCCGCAGCGGCGTGGCGGCGTATGGCGCAAAGACGAGCGTGCGGGTGCTCGGCCATGAAATCAGCTTTCCCGCGATCCTCGCCCCGGTGAGTTACATCCGCCTGATGCACCCGGATGGGGAAGCGGGGGTCGCGCGCGCAGCCGGAGAGGCGGGTACGATCTACACCTTGCCGACGATCTCCGGGCACAAGCTGGAGGCGGTGAAGGCCGCCGCGAAAGGGCCGCTGTGGTACCAGCTGTATCTGCTGGGCGGGCGGGAAGCGGCCGAGGGGGCTATCGATCGGGCACGGCGCGCGGGCTACTCCGCGCTGGTGCTCACGCTGGATACTCCGCTGGCGGGCAACCGCGAGCGCGACCCGCGCAATGGCATGAAGGAACTGCTGGGGCCGGCGTTGCTGCCCAAGGCACGATTTCTTCCCAATATCCTCGCGCATCCTCGCTGGCTGGCGGCGTTCCTGCTGGATGGCGGAGTTCCCAGGCTGGAGAATGTAGTGCTGCCGGGCAAAGGCCCGATGGAGATGACAGATGTGGGGTCGGCCCTGGCGCACGCCGGGGCCAGCTGGGAGGATCTGCGCTGGATCCGGGAGTTGTGGCCGGGACCGATTGTGGCCAAGGGCATCCTGACCGGCGACGATGCGCGGCGCGCCGTGGATGAAGGCTCAGCCGCGGTGGTCGTATCGAACCACGGCGGTCGGCAGCTGGACTGCGTTTCCGCAGGGCTGCACGCGCTGCCGGAGGTGGTGAAGGCGGTTGGAGATCAGGTGGAAGTTCTGATGGACGGTGGGGTGCGGCGGGGCAGCGATATCGCCAAGGCGATTTGCCGGGGCGCGCGAGCGGTGCTGATTGGGCGGGCGTACGGGTATGGACTGGCCGCTGCGGGAGAAGCCGGTGTGACGAGGGCGATCCAGATCCTGAAGAGCGACCTCGATCTGACGTTGACGTTGCTCGGGTGTCCCTCGTTGGATGCGCTGGACGAAAGCTACCTGGGATCGGCGCAGCGGGGGTAAGGCGGAGGCTGCGAGCCTACCTGGAAATGTGTTTTTGCCGCAAACGCGCCAGCGTGGCGGGGTCGCAGACGTGCACAGCTTCTGCCTGCGCGAGCGCATTCGGGTCGCGGACGTCGCAGGCAACGGTGCGCAGACAGCGGATGCAGAAAGAGGCCCATGTTCCGTCTGGAAATTGCGTGCGGTAAAAATGCATTTCAGAGGTGAACGACATGCTGCGAGGCCCCAGCAAAGGCGGCAATTCGGCTACCGGAGACCTGAGTATACCCGCCGAAGCCGCGAGAACCGTGGGTCGGCAGCCCCGCGGGCGGCGAGGCGTGATTTGGCGTTGACGCAGAACCAGGGGATCAGGCTGGGAGTGGCGGGACACGATCGCAGCCCTGGAGGGCAGCCTCCGCAAAGCGAAAGCGCCCGCCGCTTCCCTCTCCCCGGGGAACGGCGGGCGCACAGCAGGCGCACCGGTTGATGCGTTGAGTGGAGGATCGCAGGAAAGGGTGGGCCAGGCAATGGACCGTTCGAGGGAAGGCCGTAGCGCGAAGAGGGGAGGCGCCCGCGGCGGGCGGCGGACTGGCTGGCCCAGGGTTCCAGGGGGGCAACGGAGGGAGCGCCGGCTGCGGAGTTACTGCGCGGGATTGCGCTTCTTCTGGATACGCACTGCGGTGGCGGGATCGCAGGTATGTGCGGCCTCAGCCTCTCCCAGAAGGTTCCAATCCGTCAGATCGGAGATGACCGTGCGCAGGCATCGCAGGCAGATCGAGACCCAGGTGCCGTCAGGGTGCTGCCGGTGATAAAACATTCCGTCCCGAGAAAATGGCATGTTGCCTGGGCCTCAACATCCTCAAGAATAATGTGACTACGAAAAGCACATTGAGTATACCCAGAAAAAGGCAGTGCAAACGGTCGTGGCGCGAGTTCGGGGATTTCCCCATGAAATCTTGGCTCACAGAGGCCCGCTGTCCGGCGCTGCGGCGGTTCTGCCTTCTTTATCCCCTGACCGCGCTCCAGGGCCGCTGAGGAAGGTGCCTGGGAGCCCGTTCGGCGGGTTGAGGCCGCAACCGGCGGGCAATGTCCACCCACCCGGACAGCGGGACGTTATGGTGCGAAACGTGTTCAATTCGCTCCGTCAGGCCTCGAATTCCGGCAGTGAGGCTGTCCGCATAGCCCCGCTGCAACTCGAGGAGGAGGTTCTCCGCGTCCATGGCCATCCTGCGAATCTCCAGTGGGTCAACATGTCCAGCCGAACGCTCAATTTCCAGCAATTTTGCCATCAGTGCAGCAGCCATCCGGGATGTAACCTTTCCTACCGCGGATCGATGTGGCTATGTTCTTACGCAGGAACGGGCCAGGCTGTGACAGGCGTCACCGGTCGCAGGGGTCCGGGATTGGGTCAGGTCCGGTGGAGGGGTGCGACTTCGTCACCGGATGACGGAATCGAGTCTTGCGTCGTGCGCAGGGATTTCCGCTCGCTCCCGCCACACCCGCTCCACGACAGAGAGCGCATCTTCCGGGTCGCACGCCACCTGAACCAGCCCCCGATTATCGGGCTGGATAAATCCCTCGGTCACGCAGGTGTCCAGAAAGCGCAGGAGGCCGTCGTAAAAGCCGCTCACGTTCACGAGCACGCAGGGTTTGGCGTGGATGCGCAGCTGGGCCCAGGTGACGATCTCGATGAACTCATCCATGGTGCCATAGCCGCCGGGCAGGGCGATAAAAGCGTCGGCGCGGCTGGCGAGCATGGCCTTGCGCTCATGCATGGTGCCGACGATGTGCAGCTCCGCGAGGCCGCGGTGATCGATCTCGCGTTCCTGAATGACGACCGGTATGACTCCAACGACTTCTCCACCGGCGGCGAGCGCCGCATCGGCAACCGCGCCCATGGCGCCGACAGTTGCGCCCCCATAGAGCAGGCCGTAGCCGCTTCGGGCGATACGGCCGCCCAACTCCCGCGCGGCATGCAGGTAATCAGGAGACGCGCCGGCTGCCGAGGCGCAAAAGACGCAGACCCACTTCTTTTCCGAAGACACGCCATGAGTTTACAGGACGCGAAGCAGCGTGCGCGGCGGGGAAGGTTCTATCCCGCGGTGACGTTTGCGGCGATGCGGTCGTATTCTTCCTGGGAAACGGCGCCTTTGCGGACAAGGTCGTGCGCATGGGCGTAAGGCCGATGTTCCTCGATCCGTCGCGCCGTCGCGGCACTCACGCCGGGAAGCGCTTCCAGTTGGTCGCGGTCTGCGGAGTTGACGTTCACGAGAGGATGGTCGCCGGTCGGCGTCTTCATTCCCGCGCGGACCCCGGCAGCGATGGCGCGAGTCTCCTGAGCAGCCTGCCTGGCCGCGACACGAGCATCGGCAGCGGCCTTCTGCGCTTCGATCTTCGCGCGCACCGTTGCCTGCTGGGCCTGCTCCTGCAGTTTCTGGTCGGATTCACGCCGCGAGCATGAAACCATCCACAGCAAAGCCACGCACAAACCCAGCGTGGCCGCAATCCGGATCATCATTTCTCCCCAGGTCGGTCGTTTCACGGTCCCCTCATCCCTCCCGGCTCTTGCATGGAATCACCTGAATCGCAGGGAGTTGCCAGAAAGTAATGGGAAATTGCAGGTCCCCCCTGTTCAACCCTGCCCCGACGGAGCTAACATCCTTCAGCGGACGGCTCTGTAGCCCTCCGAGCCCGGACTTGCAGCGGCTCTTTCCGGACCCGCCCGGCGCAGTGCCGGCCCAACCGCTTCGACGGCTGGGACGAATCTGGTAATCGCCTGTTTCAGCGGCTACCATGGGCGGTTTCCTCGCGCCCCTCCCGGCGGGCGGGACTTCGACGTCCCGAGGCGCACTATGAGCTCTCTGATGAGCTATATGCCCGTTGTCTGGATCGTGTGGGCCTGCATCGGCCTGTGCCTGATGATCCTGCTTCTCTACCGTTCGAATCTCACCCGCTACGAAGAGGACCAGATTTTCCTCGACGACGCCGCCGATCACCAGAAAAAGCAACAGGAAGAAATTCTGGTGAAGGTGAACAAAATTCAACCCTTCATCAGCGTGGTCACTGGCGCGACGTGGGCGCTCACCGTCGCCATCATCGGCGTGTACGTGTGGGACGCGGTGGCCCATCTGATGTAACTTGCGGCCCCGGCGCCCGAGCGACAAGGCGCCGGGGCCCTGGATTGATCCGCTTTTGGCGTTGCCGCTGCTTCCGCCGCAGCGGCAACGGCCCCGAACGCCCTCCCCGCAGGCGCTCCCGGTCAAACGTTTTTTCATGGGATTGCGCGCAGCTGCGCGCCCCCCGTCTCCGTGCGTGTTAGTCTGCACACTTCCGGCCCCGCTCGGCGGGAGCCGGTAGACGGGAGGCTGGTCCATGAAGAAGAGGTTGGCTCTCTTTCTCTGCCTGATGTTGGTCGTTGGTGTTGATTCCGGTTTCACGCAGAGCCGGCGTTATGCGCCGCGGCCGAATGTCGACCAATGGCACCTGCAACATCATCCTTTTGACAATCCCAGTCTGCCGGCGGAGCAGCGCATCGACAACCTGCTCTCGCTGATGACGCTGGACGAGAAGATCGACTGCCTGGGCACCGACACGGGCGTCCCCCGGCTGGGAGTTCCGAATATCGGGTCTTCGGAAGGCATCCACGGCGTGGTGCAGCGTGGGGGATGGCCCGGCCGCCCGGCCATCCCCACGACGCAGTTTCCGCAACCGCCGGGGATGGGCGACACGTGGGATCCGAATGTGGTGCGGGAAGCGGCGGGCGTGGAAGGCTACGAGGCCCGCTACATCACGCAGACGCCAGGCTACAACCGGCAGATCCTGATGCTGTGGGGGCCGCAGTCGGATCTGGATCGCGATCCACGCTGGGGGCGCAGCGAAGAAGTCTATGGCGAGGATCCTTTCTTCAACGGCACGATGGCCACGGCGTTTGTGCATGGGCTGCAGGGTGACAATCCAAAATACTGGCAGGCGGCGTCGCTGCTGAAGCATTTCCTGGCCAATGAGAACGAGAATTTTCGCACCAGCTCGACGTCGAATTTCGACGAGCGGCTCTTCTGGGAGTACTACTCAGTTCCGTTTCGGATGGCGTTTGAGCAGGGCGGGGCACGCGGGGTGATGGCCTCGTACAACGCCTGGAATGGCGAGCCGATGGCGATCAATCCGGTGCTGCGCAGCATCGTCATCGACAAGTGGCACGTGGATATCGTGTCGAGCGATGGCGGGGCGATCCATTTGCTGGTCGATCCGCGGCAGCTGTTTCCCAACCAGGAAGACGCGGTTGTCGCCGCCTTCCACGCCGGCATCAATCAGTTTCTTGATTTCTATCGCGACCAGATGATCCAGGCGGTGAAGGACGGCAAGGTCACGGAAGCGGAAATCGATGAGGCACTGCGGAGGAAGTTCCGCGTCGAGATCAAGCTGGGCCTGCTGGATCCGCCGGACATGGTTCCGTACACGAAGATCCGGCAGACGGGGAACGAGCCGCCGCCATGGAACACGGATCGGGACCGTTCGGTATCGCAGAAGATTGCGCTCGAGTCCGTTGTTCTGCTGAAGAATCAGGACCACTTTCTGCCCCTCGATAAGACGAAAATCAGGTCGATCGCCGTGATTGGGCCGCTGGCCAACGTGGTGCACTGGGACTGGTACGGGGGAACGCCGCCGTACACGGTGACGCCCTTGCAGGGCATTCAGAACCTTGTCGGTCCGGGCGTGAAGGTGAATTACGCGCCGGATGACACGCCGGACGGCGAGGCCGCGGCGGAGAAGGCAGCGAAGGAATCGGACGTGGCTGTGGTTGTCGTCGGGAATAATCCCACCTGCGGACCGGACCAGGCCCATGAGTGGGTGAACACGCCGGACGGCGGCAACACACTGCCGTGCACGGTGCCCAGCGACGGCCGCGAGGGGCGCGATCGCGAGACGATGACGCTCTACCAGGAGCAGATCATCAGGCAGGTTTACGATGTGCAGCCGAAGACGGTGGTTATGCTGATCGCGAGCTTCCCATTCACCATCAACTGGACGGAAGCGCATGTGCCGGCGATCCTGACTATGGCGCAGTCATCGCAGGACGAAGGGACGGCGCTGGCAAAGGTGCTCTTCGGCGAGTACAACCCGGGCGGCCATCTGGTGCGGACCTGGCCGAAGTCAATGGATCAGCTTCCGGCGCGCATGGATTACAACATCCGCGATGGCTACACCTATATGTACTTCAGGGGCGAGCCGCTCTACCCATTTGGGTTCGGGCTGAGCTATACGACGTTCAAATTCGCAAACCTGCGCACGAGCACCCCGACGCTGGCTGCGGACGGGAGCGTGAATGTAAGCGTGGATGTGACGAATACCGGGGATCGGGTGGGCGATGAGGTGGTGCAACTCTACGTGAGCTGGCCGAAACCGGAGGTGGTGCGTCCGCGCGAGGAGTTGGCGGGCTTCCAGCGGGTGACACTGAATCCTGGCGAGACGAAGACGGTGACGCTTCCGCTGAAGGCCTCGCAGGTGGCGTTCTGGGATGTGGGCACGCACGCCTTTCGCGTTCTGCAGGAGCCGGTGCAGGTGATGGTGGGCGACTCGTCGGCGAATTTGCCTTTGCGCCAGACCATTCAGGTGCAGTAGCCGCCGAAAGGGAACTGGGTTGCTAACCGCGAAAGAGGCCGATCGCGTTCGCGTGGTGCTGGTGAGAAGCCGGAATCCGCTGAATATGGGCGCGGCCGCGCGGGCCATGTCCAACTTTGGCTTTGCGCGGTTGCGGGTGGTGCACCCATACGAGGCCGGATTTCGCGAAGCGCGCTCGGCGGTTGGTGCGGACGCGGTGCTGCGATCCGCCGAAGAATTCGAAGATGTCGCCGCCGCCGTCGCCGATTGCTCGCTGGTGGTGGGAACGACCGGGGGAGCACAACGAACTCCGCGGGAACCGTTGCACAGGCTGGAGCATGCCGCGCGGGAGATTCGAGCCCAGGTTCGTGCCGGCGCGGGTGTGGCGATCCTGTTCGGTTCAGAAAAAGTGGGGTTGTCGAACCAGGACCTGAATCATTGCCAGCTGCTGCTGCGCATTCCGACGCTGAGCGAACATCCTTCGATGAACCTCGGGCAGGCGGTCGCCGTCGTGTTGTACGAGCTTGTAC
This sequence comes from Acidobacteriaceae bacterium, assembly GCA_030041515.1. Lineage (GTDB taxonomy): Bacteria > Acidobacteriota > Terriglobia > Terriglobales > Acidobacteriaceae > Palsa-343. The sequence goes on from JASHNS010000071.1 coordinate 34,400, forward strand.
GGCTAGGTGAGCCGGAGGTTGCAGGCGAGGTGGGGGAAGCGGTGGCGACGGCAGGGGAACGCGAGCGGCTGACCGCGCTGTGGACGGAGGCGCTGAGCGCGACTGGCTCCAGGCATCTGGGGGCAGCGCCGGAGGAAAGGGTGCGCCGGCTGGTGCGACGGATGCAGCTGACCGCGCCGGATCTCCGCGAGTGGCTCGGGCTGCTGCGGCAGATTGTGTGGAAGATCCGGCAGAAGCCGGATTGAATCAGCGCGATGTGATCGCTATAGTGGCGGCTGACCCACTTTCATGAGGGAGGGCCGCACGGCATGGATCGCTCGCGCCGGCAGTTTGTTCTCGCGTCTTCGATGGGCCTGGTGGGAACCGCACTGGCGCCCGCGCTGGAAGCACAGCAGGCGCCCACTGCGCCGCCGGCAGGGCAGCCGCCGGCGTTTGGCACCGCGCCGCCGGTGGGGCCGCAGGTCTCCGCTGCGACGTTTGCCGAGGCGGAAAAGCTGGTGCGCGTCCGGATGAGCGCAGCGCACCTTGCCGAGGCCGCACAGAACTGGCAGGAGGCGATGGCGCCGCTGTATGAGCGCCGCACGGGCCCGCGGAAGATGCCGCTGAGCGATGGCATGGCGCCGTGGTCGACGGTGAAGTGCACGCTGCCTGGCGAGATGGGTCCGCGGCAGAGCCGCTTTGTGCGCGGGCAGGATGATCCCGGGCCGCTGCCGGCGAGCGATGAGCTGATTGCCTACGCGCCGGTGTGGAAGCTGTCGCGATGGATCGAGGGACGCGCGATCACTTCGGAGCGGCTGACGCGGATTTATCTGGGTCGGCTGCAGCGCTTCGGCTCTCAGCTGCGCTGCGTCATCACGCTTACGGCGGATCATGCGCTGGAACAGGCGCGGCGTGCCGATGCGGACATTCGTGCGGGACATTATCGCGGGCCGCTGCACGGGATTCCGTGGGGAGCGAAGGATTTGCTGGACACCGCGGGCATCCCGACGACGTATGGCGCCGAGCCGTTCCGGAACCGCGTGCCGGACAAAAATGCGGTGGTCGTCGAGCGGCTGAATGCCGCCGGCGCGGTGCTGGTGGCGAAGCTGAGCATGGGAGCGCTGGCGCTGAACGACATCTGGTTCGGCGGCCAGACGATGAATCCATGGCTGACGGAGGAGGGATCGTCGGGTTCGAGCGCCGGACCGGGCGCAGCGACGGCAGCGGGACTGGTGGCCTTCGCGATCGGGAGCGAGACGGACGGGAGCATCGTGAGTCCTTCCATGCGGTGCGGGGTCACGGGGCTACGGCCCACGTTTGGGCGCGTGGCTCGCACGGGATCGATGACGTTGTGCTGGTCGCTGGACAAGCTCGGGCCAATGGCGCGGGGCGTGGAGGACACGCTGCTGGTGCTCGCCGCAATCACAGGACCCGATCCCGGCGACCTGTACAGCGTGCCCAGCCATCTGGACTTCGACGCGAACGCACCGGTGAGCGGACTGAGGCTCGGGTATTTTCCGAAGTGGATGCAGGAGGCGACGAAGGTGGATCGGGACGCGCTGAAGACGGCAGAGCGGCTGGGGATGAAGCCGGTGGAGGTTTCGCTGCCGGACTGGCCGTACGACTGCATGGAGGTGATTCTGTTCTCTGAGGGAGCGGCGTCGTTTGAGGAACTGACCTTGAGCGGTGCGGTGGATCAGATGCGCGCGCAGGTACCGGATGCCTGGCCGAACACGTTTCGGCAGTCGCGCTTTCTCTCGGCGGTGGATTTTGTACAGTCGGACCGGATGCGGAGGCAGGTGGCGGAGCAGATGCGGCGGATCTTCCAGGAGGTGGATCTGCTGCTGGTGCCTTCGCTGCGCGATGAGATGCTGACGATCACGAACTTCACGGGGCACCCATCGCTCACACTGCGAGCCGGTTTTGTGGAGGTGAGCGAGGCGCGCAGCGACTGGGCGCCGGATCCGGCGCATCCGCTGCCGCATTTTTCGCCGCCGCGGCGTGTGCCTTATGGGGTGACGCTGATTGCACGGCCGTTTGAGGAGGGGAAGCTGGGCACCGCGGGAATGGCGCTGGAGCGGGCGTTCGGCGTGGCCGGTGAGACGCCGCCGGGGTTCTGAGGGTCGAAGGCTTCGTTGATGTGAGGGTTGTCCGCGTAAACGGTTCCACGGAGTGATTGACAGCCGACGGTCCTGCGAATTAGGTTGAGGAATCGCCAGAATCGTAGTTTCCTCGGGAGCGCCATTGATGAAGCTGTTCAGCTGTTGCTGTAAACGTTTGCTGAGACTGGGTTCCTTTCTCCTCCTCCTGTCTTCATTCCTGCTGATTCCTCACGCGGCCAGGGCGCAGACCGAGAATGCCACGCTGCAGGGCACCGTCACCGACCCATCCGGCGCCGTAATTCCTCAGGCGCAGGTGGCCATCACCAACGACGCGACCGGGGTAGCGCGGAGCGTCCCGACCAATGACAGCGGGGAATTCACCGCCGTCGGTCTGATCCCTGGCCGCTATTCGGTTCGCGTGAAGCACCAGGGATTCAAAGCGGCGGAAGTGAGCGGCATCGTCCTGACGGTCGGCGCACGCGAACAGATCGCGATCCACCTGACTGTGGGGACGGCCACACAGACAGTGACGGTGAGCGGCAGCACGATCCCGCTGCTGACGACGTCGCCGGCGGTGTCGACGGTGGTGAACCAGCAGGAAGTGGCGAACATGCCGCTGAACGGTCGTAGCTTCGAGGATCTGATGTTGATGGTTCCGGGCGTTACGACCGCCAATCCGCAATCGGCCATCCCCGGCGGCAGCAACGGCGTCTCCCTCCTGCAGGTGAATGGCGACAGCGGGTACTCGAATTCCTTCACGGTGGATGGAGTGAGTGCGAACTTCGGCGCGAACAACAACGGAGGCTTCGCAGGGGTTGGCGGCGCGGGCGGGTTGCCGGCGGCGACCATCCTCGGCACTACGCAGGCGCTCGTGCCCGTGGATGACCTGCAGGAGTTTCGCGTGGAAACGAACAGCTATGCCGCGGAATACGGAGGCTATTCGGGCGGCCAGTTCGTCTTTGTCACGCGCTCCGGGACGAACACGTTTCACGGGAGCGCTGCGGACTATTATCGGGACACGATCTTCGACGCCAACGACTACTTTAACAACTACTATGCGACGCCCCGGCAGCCGCTGCTGCAGAACGACTTCAGCGGCACGCTCGGCGGCCCGGTGCTCATTCCGCACGTCTACAGCGGCAGGGACAGGACCTTCTTCTTCCTCAATTATGAGGGATTGCGCGCGAATCTGCCCATCGCGTCGTCACTGCAATACGTTCCCACGGCCGCGGCTCGAGCAACGGCGACGGGGCCGATCGCCTCGTTCCTGAATTCGTTTCCTACCAGCGATGTTCCGAACGCGCCGGATCTGGGCGACGGGCTGACCACCTATGTCTCCGGCTATCCGTCGCTCGAAAACCTGAACACCTATAACCTGCGACTGGATGAAGTGCTTTCGAAGAACGAGGAACTGTTCGTGCGCGCCAGCAACACGGATTCGACGGCGACCTCGTACTTTTTGGCTCAGATTGAACACCTGCAGCAGAACACCCGGATGTACACGGCGGGCCTGACGAGTTCGTTCAGTCCCCACGTGACCAACCAGTTCCGCGCCAACTTTTCTCTGAACGCGGGCCCGCAGTCGGGAGGGCCCTATGTGCAGGGCGATGGGTCGCCCTACAACCTGATCACCGCCGGCGGATACCCTGGGAATATCTCCAATATCTATATCGGGGTCTTCTACTATCCGTCGACGGGCAGCCTGTACACACAGGCATATCGAGGTGTAAACGAAACTCGCCAGGTGGATATTCCCGATAATCTGACGTGGCTGGTGGGACGTCATCAGCTGAAATTCGGCGTCGACTACCGCGTGCTGAACTCCACGCAGTTACCGGAAAGCCCGCTGGTGGGATACGAGTACTACAGCGAAGGCACGCTGCTGGCGAACACCTCGGATTACGTCTATAACGAGTCGTATGGGAACTTCTATCCGGGGATTAAGGATTTCGCGGCCTACGGCCAGGACCAGTGGCAGGTCAATCGCCGCCTGGACCTCTCATACGGCGTGCGATGGGATCGGATGCCGCCGCCCACGCTGCGGCGCGGCAACATTCCGTACACGCTGGTGAACCAGGATAACTTGTCCGCCCTGGCTCTGGGGGTGCCCACGAATCCCTACGACACCTATAACTTCGATTTTGGGCCGCGCCTGGGCGTTACTTATCTGGCGCGGGCAACGCCCGGCTATGAAACCCAGGTGCGCGGGGGAGCGGGAATCTTCTACGACTCGGCAGCCAACCAGGGCAATGCGCAGATTGGGCTGTACTCGCCTGGATTTTCGGGATACAACTCGTTTTGCCCGTACTCCTACTGCAACATCATGGGGCAATACGCGCTGCCCCTGCCGCCGCAGTATCGCTATACCCCGATTCAGTACCCGACGCAGCCGCCATTCACCTCGCTCTATTACGCGATCTCGCCGCACTTCGCCAATCCCTACACCGTGCAGGCAAACGTGGCTGTGCAGCAGGATTTCGGCGCGAATAATGCTCTGACGATCGATTATGTCGGAGCGTTCTATCGGAAGGGGATCGAGTTCAACGACATTTACGTCAATCCCGTCAATCCCAATTTCCAGTTTGTGGACTTTGAGACCAATGCTCTGCGTTCCGCCTACAACTCGGGCGAGTTCATCTTCCAGCACCGCGTCAACAAAGGGCTGTATGGCTACGCCGCGTATACATGGGCGCACGACATCACGCAGAACCAGATCAATTCGTTCACGCCTTATCAGAAAGGGAACTCGGGCAGCGATCTGAGAAATAACCTGAATGCGGTTCTGACCTGGGACATCCCCTACAAATCCGAGCACCGCGCTCTGAACGGCGCGTTCGCGCACTGGGGCACGGACGTGCGCTTCATGGCGCGCACGGGCTTTCCCATCACATTGTTCGGCGCGAAGTCCTCGGGCGCAGCTTCGGATGGGCAAAGCGTTGAGCCGGGGTTGAACTTTGTGCCCAATCAGCCGATCTATCTTACCGGCACCTACAACGGGGCGCAGATTCCGAGCGGCAAACAGCTGAATCCGGCGGCTTTCACAGCGGCGCCGGTGGGGGTGAACGGGAATGTTCCCCAGAATTACTTCCGCGGATACGGGATGAGCCAGTGGAATGTGGCCCTGCGGCGCGATTTCCCGATCTACGACCGGGCGCACCTGCAATTCCGGGCAGAGGCGTTCAACCTGCTCAATCACGCTAACTTCGGGACCGTCGATGATTATCTTCCCGATGTAACGTTTGGACAGGCGACAGACAGCCTGGCGGCTGCGCTGACGCCGGGCGCCAGTTCGTCGCAGTATCAGCCAGGAGGACCACGCGAATTGCAGATGGCTCTGAAGGTCCTCTTCTGAGCACTGCTCCTAATCACCGGACGGCGAAACTGCGCCTCTTATCATGACCTGGCCTGGCTGTCCCCGCTGATGCGACAACACGAATGGAGTGACCAGTTTGAGAATCCTGAGATTGGTACTGGCTACGATGGCTGGGTTGAGCCTGCTGCCGGCAGCATTCGGAGCGGCGAGGAAAGGAGTCGGCGAATACACGCAGCCCCACGGCGCGCAGACCCTCAGGCACCTCAGGGTTTCCTGGTACTACGACTGGAAGCCGCGGCCGGACGTGAAGGGAGCTCCCGCGGGCGTGCAGTTCGTTCCGATGATCTGGGGGATGAAGGACCTGAGCCCCGAGAATCTGGCGGCGGCACAGGCCACGGGAGCGGGTATTGTGCTCGGGTTCAATGAGCCAAACGCAGCGGGGCAGGCGGACATGACGGTGGAGCAGGCTCTGGATGCATGGCCGAAACTGGAAGCGCTGCGGATGCGCCTGGGCAGCCCTGCACCCGGCACCGGAGATGATGTGGATCCGCATGGTTGGCTGGCGCGCTTTATGGCGGGCGCGCGGGCAAGACACTATCGGGTGGATTTCATCTGCATTCATCCGTACCAGTCGAGCTTCGATCCGGAGGCCGCGACGCGGGATCTGATCCGTGAAGTGACCACAGTGCACAACATGTACCATCTTCCGATCTGGATTACGGAGTATGCGATGGCGCAGTGGGGTGCGAAGCAACAGACACCCAGCTATGCGGTGGAAGCGAAGTTTGCGGAGGAATCGGCTGCGGCTCTCCAGAAGCTGCCCTTCGTGGAGCGCTATGCCTGGTATGGCGATGTGCCGGGGCAGCCAACCTTCCAGACGAACTACGCGAACGGCGCGCCAACGCCGGTGGGCAAGGCGTGGAGCGCGGCTCCGGGCGGCCGATAGTGCGCTTTGCGCCGCACAGAAGCGCTCCGGAAGGACGCTGAGCAGAGGATTGGCAAGGGTTGAATGGTAGGCACGAGGAGACTCGAACTCCTGACCTCTACCGTGTCAAGGTAGCGCTCTAACCAACTGAGCTACGCGCCTGCCGGGTGACGACTGCCTGCTGTCATCATACCAGTCCCGTAGGTCTTTCGATGCGGCAGCGGCAGCCCTGAAAAGACGCGGACGCCGCCTCGTGGGCGGCTGCCTCCAATTGCGAACGAGTATGATGGACCAGGCAAGAGCCGCGCCGCGCGGGCACAGCAGAGGCACTGCGCGTTCCCAGGCCCGCCGCCAACTCCGACTCCATGAACGATCTCAGGGCCACGCCCAACCTGCTCACGTTCCTCAGACTGTTCATTGCGCCGTTCCTCGTGTTAGGCGTACTCAATGGCAATTACAAGCTGGCGTTCGCGCTCTTTGTCCTCGCCGGCATTACCGACGCCATGGACGGTCTGCTGGCTCGGATCCTCAATCAGCAAACGATGCTCGGCCAGTACCTTGACCCGGTCGTGGATAAGCTGCTGCTGAGCACTCTCTTCCTGGTGCTTCATCATGAAGGCCTCATCTCACTGCGGGTTACGGTCCTGGTGTTTGCGCGCGATCTTGGAATTCTGATGGTGGCGGCTACCCTCTATGCCACCACCAGCATTCGCAATTTCAAGCCCACGATCTTTGGCAAGAGCAACACCGTGGCGCAGATCGTGGCGGTGGCTGCGGTGATCCTGACCCAGTTTTTCGCGCCCAGGTGGGTAGTGCTGCTGCGCGAGTGGGCGCTGGGCGCGACCGTCCTGCTGACCCTGGTCTCAGGATTTCACTATGCATGGCGGACGATGCGCCAGATCGGTTCCGCCGGCGCGACTGCGTAGGCTCTGTGCGTCCTTAGAGCGAACTCGCCGCTGGATGGCTCTTTGCAGGCTCGGAGCAACCGAGTTCGCGGCGTTCAGCGGCGATGTCCGCCTGCGTTGTCACGTGACCGGTGAGCAGGCGCTGTTCCCGGCTCAGGGCAGGGAAGTCGTATCGCGTGCACAGGGACATCTCCCAGACGTCGCCGGTGCGTCGATTCACTGCGTATCGATGCAGGGTTTCGTCCGGGCCGGGGGACGTAGCTTCGCGGATCAGGATGAAGCTCGCATATCCGGGGATGAACGGGGACATCAGGTCGAGGCTGTTGACCTCAACATGCGTGTCGCGCAGATCGATCTTGTCATAGGGTGCGACCAGCCGGATGAGCGCCTCCGCCTGCCGTGTCGTGAGGCGATGCGCGGACGGCGCAGCCTTCGGCCCGAGAGCCCGGCTTCCTGGCGTGCAGGCCATCAGCCCAAAGAGCACTGCTGCGATCGGCGCAGAACGGTGGCGCATGGTCCCAGTTTCGCGCCACGGCGCGCACCGCGGCAAGGCCCCGTTAAAATGGCCTCGTGCCTCCCGCTGCATTTTTTACAGAAGAGACTCTTCGCTTCCTGCGCGGTTTGAAGCGCAACAACGACCGCGACTGGTTCGAAGCGCGACGCGAGACTTTCGAGCGCGCGGTCAAAGCGCCGATGCTGGCCCTCATGGAGCGGCTGACTCTGGGCATGGCCGGCTACGCGCCGGAACATGTTCGTCCTGCCGCAAAGTGCCTGTTCCGCATTTATCGTGACACGCGATTTTCCGCGGACAAGTCGCCCTACAAAACGCATCTCGGCGCGTGGTGGTCGCATACCGGCATGCCGAAGACGTCGGGGGCTGGATTCTACATGCACGTCAGCGGCACGGAGTTCGTCATCGCTGCCGGCGCATACATGCCGGAGAAGGAGCAGACGCTGGCCATCCGCCGGCATTTGATGGAGCATCTCGCCGATTGGAAGCGCCTGATCGAAAACAGGAAGCTCCTGCGTGTTTTTTCTGTGCACGATCCGATGGCGCTCACGCGGCCTCCCAAGGGATTTCCGCCGCATCACCCGGCCATCGAGTGGATCCGCTGGAGGCAGTGGGGCGTAACGGCGCATGTGCCTGCGGAGTATGCGCTGCGTTCCACGCTTGCCGCGGATATCGAGAAACGATTTCGCCTGGCCGCGCCGCTGGTTCACTTTCTCAACGCACCGCTCGCGGCGGCCGCGCGGCCGCGGCGCGTATGGACGGCGCCATTACCTCGCAAGTAAGCTTTACGTGCGCGGCCGCCGGGTCTACACTTCTCCGCAAATCATCGCGAGCTGGTATGTGTATCTGTTCCGGAAGCGCCGCCGTCCGATTTGACTGTGCGGCTGCGATTTTCGGCGGTGCAGCAGACGCAAATCCTGTGAAATCCCGGCTTTTCCTGAAGAAAACCGAAGAAAACCGCAAAAAACCTGTGGAAACAGGCCTTTTCCCATTGACAAACGCTTGCGGAAGACGCAAGGTTAACGGCGGGAACTCTTTCGGACCCGCGTCAACACTGGCTATTTTGCTATGCGGCGCGTTCCGGAGGCAGCTTAAGGGCAGGCGCTCGCTGGCGTTTTCCTGACCCGCTCAACTGAAAGGCAAAGACAAGGAGGAAGATCTCAATGGCAGCAACGATGACGAAGACCGCTCTGGTGCGGCAACTGGCCGAGAAGCTGGAACTGACCAACAAGCAATCCGCCGCTTATCTGGACCTGCTCGCGGATACTGCGATCAAGGAAACAAAGAAGAACGGCGTGTTTGTGATTCCTGGCCTGGGCCGCCTGGTGAAGGCGGAGCGGAAAGCCCGCATGGGCCGCAATCCGCAAACCGGCGAACAGATCAAGATCAAGGCCAAGACTGTCGTGAAGTTCCGCGTCGCCAAGTCGGCCAAGGACGCAATCGCTCCGCCGAAGAAGTAATTCTGTTTCCCTGTTTTCGGGAGGAAGCGGTCAGGCGGACGCTTCCTCTTCGATTCCGATCATCGCCCGCACCTCATAGTGCTCCGCTGATTCCTCCCATCGCTGCAGCAACGCTTTTGCCTCCGGTTCGATCACTGCGCGCGCAAACTCCTCCCCCGCGAAGCGCCTGACCGCCGCGAGCGAATCGAACAGATTCAACACGATAAATTCCGATTCCGCGGCGTGATTGCGGCGCAGCACGTATCCTCCGCGATGGCCTTCGATTCCGCGCAGCGCAGGGAAAATCCTCTGCCGCAGAAAAGCCTCGTAGGCATCGGCATTCTCCACCCTTGTCCATCCCCGCCACTGCCGTGCAATCATGTGTCCTCCATCGATGCGACAACAGGATAGCTTCCCGGCCTCCTGTACCCTATCGCTGTGGCGCTCCTCAACCTTCAGGATCTCAGCATTCGCTTCGGCTCGACGGAAGCCGTTCGGAATCTTTCGCTCCGCGTCGATGCCCGCGAGTCCCTGGGGCTGGTCGGAGAATCGGGATCCGGCAAATCCGTGACCGCGCTGGCGGTTCTGCGGCTGCTGGGAGAATCCGCGGCGGTCACGGGCAGGATCGAGTTCGACGGGCGCGATCTGGCTGCACTCCCGGAGCCTGAACTGCGCCGCGTGCGCGGGCGCGAGATCGCCATGATCTTTCAGGAGCCAATGACGGCGCTGAATCCCGTGATGCCGGTCGGCGAGCAGATTGCCGAAGCGGTGCGGCTCCACCAGCGGGGCCTTTCCCGGCGCCAGGTGCGCGAGCAGGTGCTGGAGGCGATGCGCGCCGTCGCGCTGCCGGATGCAGCCGCCCGATACGCCGATTACCCGCACCAGTTCTCCGGCGGCCAGCGCCAGCGCATCCTGATTGCAATGGCCATTGCCAACCGCCCCCGGCTGCTCATTGCCGACGAGTCCACCACCGCCCTCGATGTCACCGTACAGGCACAGATTCTCGAGCTTCTCGCCCAGCTCCGCGAGCGCTTCGGCCTCGCTATGCTATTCATCTCGCACGATCTCGCCGTTGTCTCCCAGGTGGCCGATCGCGTCGCCGTCCTGCGCCATGGCCTGCTGCTGGAGGAAGCTTCACGAGCAGCGATCTTCCGGAACCCGCTGCATCCTTACACGCGAAGTTTGCTCGGCGCCGTGCCGACCATGCAGATGGATCTGGAGAAGCCGCTGGCCATGCTGAAGGCAAGCGCCTTCACCACCGTACAGTTCCACATCGGCGAAGATTCCCCGCGGGCCATACCGCCGCTGCGCGAAGCCGAGCCGGGCCACTGGGTGCGGTCCGTGCCGGAGCCTTTTGGGTGAGATAGAAAGCTTACCGGGGCCTCACCAGAAGACTCTTTTCGCGCGAATTCCATCCAACCCATGGGATAGAGTGGTATTCGACCCCGTCGTCATGCGTGCCCTGATCGTTTCCGATATTCACGCCAATCTTGAAGCCCTGCGGGCTGTGCTCGATGCCGCTCCGGCGCACGACGTGGTGTGGAATCTCGGCGACATTGTGGGCTATGGCGCGAATCCCAACGAAGTCATCGAGGAATCTCGCCGTCTCGGCAGCGTCTTTGTGCGGGGCAATCATGACCGCGTGTGTTGCGGGCTCAGCGATGCCGAGGACTTCAATCCCATCGCGCAGCGTGCGGCCCGCTGGACGGAATGCGTCCTCACCGGCGAGCATCGGGACTGGCTGAGGCATCTGGCCGCCGGCCCGATTGCGCCCGACGGTCCGCAGGTGAGCTGCGTCCACGGCTCGCCCATCGATGAGGACGAGTACATCCTCACCGTCCGCGACGCGTGGCTGTCGCTGCATGAGCCGCGCGCGCGCATCACTTTTTTCGGGCACACCCACGTGCAGGGCGGCTTTGCCACCAACGGAGAGGAGTGGTTTCGCCTGACCCCGCGGTATGGCCGAGCGCTGCGAGGTGCGCCCTCTGAACCCGGCGAATACGAATTGCAGCTCAGGCAGGGCATTCGCTATCTGCTGAATCCCGGATCGGTCGGCCAGCCGCGCGATGGGGATTGGCGCGCCGCATTCGCCGTTTACGACGATCAGCAAATGCTCCTGACGTGGTTTCGCGTGCCCTACGACCTGCGCGGAGCCCAGGAGCGGATCCTGGACGCGGGTTTACCTGACCGGCTTGCCTCGCGCCTGCGCGAAGGACGTTAGCCGAGCTTCCCATCGGCCAGCCGTCTCTCCGGCCTCACCTGGCAGAAAAATGCCCCATCCTTCTGGGATGGGGCAAAGCATGGCGCTGCAAAATTGTTGTCAGCCTGGCTTAACGGCCGTGGCCGCCAAAGCCGCCGCCATGGAACCCTCCGAATCCGCCGCCACCGTGGAAGCCGCCCATTTCTCCGCCGGAATGAAAGGCGTTGCCGCGAAATCCGCCTTCCGGCCGTGCGATGCCGCTGTGGCCAGGCATCGGCAGCGGACGGTGCAGCCGGTTGTTATAGCCTCCGCCACCGTAGAAGCCTGGATAACCCCAGCCACCCCAGCCCCAGCCGCCCCATCCCCAGCCGCCCATCCAGCCAAAGGGAGCGAATCCCCAGCCGAAGGGGCTATAGAACCCATACGGGCGCATGAACGTGTAGTCCAGCGCGTAGGGATCCCAGTACCAGCCCGGCTCACCCCCGTCGTACATGCCGGCGACCTGCTGGTTATCTTCGGCCAGATAATCGGAGCGCAGGCTGCTCCAGCGGTAAAGTCCCGACTGCTCCTGCGCATCGGTGTTGAAGTTCGCAGGTTTGGCTTTCGCCAGATTGGCGACCTCAAGCGCGTGATGGTCTTTCACCTTCACCCACTTCTCGTTGGGCCGCATGGCGACCGCCATGCCATCGAACACCATCACGGTGTCGCGATTCGCGTTGAACTCGTAGATGCCGGTCTTCACCAGCTGCACTGGCACATGATCCAGCAGGATGTGAATCTCGTTCTGCTGGTAGAGCTGGTCGACTTCAACGTCGACACGCCCCTGTTCGACGGCGACTGCGGTATTGGTCAGGTCCGGCGAAATCATCTTCACTGCGCTGTCATGCCCCAGCCGCAGATAAATTCCCGGAGTCAGCAGCACTTCGGCTCGGCTGTTCGTCGTGCTCAGCACTTGTCCAGGCTGCAGCGTCGCCGCCGGCGACCCCACATTGCTTTGCGTCACAGCCTGTCCGTTCAGCTGCACCGATCCTTCCACGTAATTCAGTGTCCCTGGAACGGCAGGGTTCGACATCGGAGCGTTCTGCGTATTCAGTGCAAACAGGGCCGGTGCGAACAGAGCCGCCAGAGCCGTAACACCGAGTGTTTTCAGCCTTGGCATTTTCTTCCACTCCCTGTTTATTAGACACGCAATAGTCACAAAAGATGCGCAGTGGTCTGACCGGGTTCCCTCATGTCTCCGAGTCGCGCCCTGATGCTGTCCGGAGAGGTTTGGGTTGTGTTGCAATACTGGCAGCGGGCGTCCGATGCGTATGAGCAGAGCGCGGAACTCGTCCACCTGGGAGTTGCTGGCAGTGATCGGGCTGCTCCTGTGCCTGATAGCCATGCTCGCGCATCCGGCGCACGTGCTCTCCGCGGCCGCCCTGCTGCTGCCGGTTCTTCTTTTTGGGCTCGTGCCGGTGCCGCGCTCGTTGTGGCCTGGCGACAATCGCCAGCCGGCCAGCCAGCGGCAACTCGCGCGCTCAGCTCTCTTTCAGCGTCCTCCTCCGCGTTCCTCCCGCTAATTCCCGGGCATTTGCGTTGATGGCGGCGCCTCACCCAGGCGCTCCCTCGCCATTCATCCCCGTACCGGGGGGATCACGCTGCTGGAGGGAACTCATGCGTTTGCTTCAGGTTTTCTGCGCCTTGCTGGTGGTACTGCTGGGTTTTGGACTGCTCGTGTCAGGCTTACTGGCGCTGGGCACGCTGGCCAGGCGCGCGCTCCACCAAAGCCGCGCGGGCGTGCTGCGCGTCTCGCATCGCGGAGCGCTGGTGCTCGCCTCCGCCTTCCTGACGTTTCAGAGGATTGTGTATCCCCATGTGCGCCATGCCATGGTGCAGGAATTAAAGGAAGACGACGATGCGGGCGACGAGGCCGCGCCGTTCGGTGGCGAGTTCTATCAACGGCAACTGCGGTGCATTCGCCGGGGCGAAGACGTTGGCGATCTGCAAGTGGTTCGCAACGCGCAGGACGCTCCGCCGTAATTCGGACGTGTCAGGTGCGGCAGCTCAGCAGCAGCCATGCTCCCGTCGCGAGCAGGACCGGCGAGCTGAGGACGCCAGGCATTTTTCGACGGCACGCCAGCGATGCGGCAATGTGCCACAGGCCGTTACCGATGCCGATCAGCAACCCGAGCAGAAGAGCGGCGATACGGATCCAGCGCGCTCCGTGAAAGGCCAGCGGCGAGAGCAGCAGGAGAAGGCAAACGGCGGCTATCAGCCCTCCCAGCCACACCGGGAGACTGAAGACTGGCACCGGCACATGAAAACGCCGGCGAATTGCCAGAGCATTCGCGTTGTAGAGGGAGAGAAAATTGTGGCGGGCTTCGTCGGCGGTATGCAGCCCCAGAGCGAGCGCAAATGCCAGCCACGCCAGGCCGAAATTCCAGTGGACCACGGCGGCGCCTCTCGGGTGTGAGTCTACTCCGCGGACCGTCCCCCGCCCATGTTTACTTGCCGTGACATAAGGGTTAACCTACAAGCAACTCCTTAGCTCACATCGTTTCGTTCTGGCGGAGGAATGGCAGTTCAAAGAGCCCATCGGGAAATGGCCGTGCAACGAGCACGAAAGAGTCCGTCCGCAGCAAAGATCTCCCGGCAGACGGAGAATCTTCGTCGTCTCGCCATTCGTTTTTCGGGGATGCTGCCTGTCGACGGCGAGGTGCTTGAAGTGGGCGCGGCTTCGGAAACAATCGCGCTCGTCCGGGCCAGTGGGTTAAGCGTGACCGCTCTTCACTCCAGCGCTTCGGCCATTGAGGCTGCTCGGCGCCAGGCGGAGAAAGCTCGGATCCCCGTCCACTTTCGGCGCGGCGATCCGGCCAGCATGCCGTTCCCCGACGGCTCCTTCGATTTTGTGATCTGCCGCGCTTCTCTCAAGAGCTTTCCAGACCCGGTCGGCGTGCTGCGTGAGATGCGCCGCGTCCTCAGGCCCGGACGCAGGGGCGTCATTCTTAATTTGCGACGGGATGTGCCTCGCCAGGCGGTGACGCGGTATGTCGAGAGTCTCCACGCTTCAGCCGGCTCGCAGCTCATGGCGTATCTGAAACTCCGCCTGCAGCAGCGCCGCGCTTTTACCCATCGCCAGCTGGAGGCGCTGGTCAGCCAGGTGCCCTTCGGTTCTGCGCGTATCGACGGGACGCTGATCGGCGTCGAAGTCTGGTTCGAACGGTAGTCGCTCTCAGCGCGTGCCTGCGGCCACGGCGGTCACATGCCCCGCCCGCAGCGCTGACGCGGCGGCTTCCTGGCCAGTGCGAATGCAGTCCGGCACTCCAATCCCCTGGTAGGCATTTCCCGCCAGCGCAATCCCTGGCAGTTCCGCAATGCGATCGCGGATGAGTTGAACCCGGTCCAGATGCCCGACCCCATATTGAGCCATGGCCTGGCGCGAGCGATGAATGCGCACGAAGCTGGGCGGAGCCTTCAATCCGAGAATCTGTTCCAGTTCTTTCAGGACGATCACCGTCAGCCGCGCGTCGCTCTGGTCGAGTAGCTCGTCGTTCCGGGAGCCCCCGAGGAAGCAGCGAAGCAGCCCTTTGCCCACGGGCACGCGCCCCGCAAACTTGGCATGAACGAAGGTGCAGGCGAGCAGGGAGTGGTTCTCCGTCGCCGGAACCAGAAATCCAAACCCCGACGGCAGGCTGAGCAGACGGCCGATCTCGTAACCGAGGGTCACGGTGATGGAAGAACTGTAGGGAACGCCGGAAAGCGCCTCGGCCAATGGGTGGTCGATGGGGCGCAACAGGCTTGCGGATCCCCACGCGGGAAGCGCGAGGATCAGCGCGTCGAAGCGCTCCGGGCCGAAGGGTGTCTCCACCACCCAGCCGGTGGGTTCGCGCTGCGCCGCACGACGCGCTCTCTCCACGCGATCGATGGCATGCACTTCGGTACTGAGGTGGACCCACTCGGGGGGCAACTGCGCTGCGATCGCGTCGACCATCTGGCTCATGCCGCCGCGCAGGGTGGTAAACAGGGGTGGGGTGGCGGTTTTGGACCTTCCGCGCTGCCTGCGCGCAGCCAGCATGGCGCGCGTTAAACTGCGGTGCTTTTGTTCCATCTGTGCCATGCGTGCCAGCACGGCGCGAACGCTGAGCTCATCCGCGTCCCCCCCGTACACGCCGGCCAGCAGCGGAGAGACCAGCCGGTCCACCGTCTCCTGTCCGAAATGACGGCGAGTCATCTCCGCGACCGACTCGTCGCCGGTGGCGGGTTGCGGGGGGAAAAGGAACTCACGCGCCATTTGCAGCTTGGTTCGCAGCGAGAAGAGCGGCGAAAGAGCCGTAGGCACCAGCCTGGTCGGCACCATGAACATCAGGCCGTCGGGAAGGGGAATCAGCCGCTTGCCGACCACGATGTACGTCTTTCGCTCGGCATCGTTGGAGCCGAGCAGATCGTCGCCGAGGCCAATCTCGCGGCACAGTTGGGCTGCGGCCGCCTTTTCGGTCAGGAAGGAATCCGGTCCGGCTTCGACGACGCAGCCGTCCACCGTCTCCGAGGCGATGACGCCGCCGAGCCGCCCCGCGGCCTCATACAGCCTGTACTCGATCTCCTGTCCTGCGCGCCTGGCCTTTTCGAGCGACCAGGCGGCGCTCAATCCGGCGATGCCGCCGCCTAGGATGCCAATCCGCTTCACGAATGCGCGACCTCTAGTTGAATCAGATCATGAGCCGCGCATGCAGGGGAAGCGCCCGGCGCATTCGGATCGGGATGATAGCCTTTCGGCTGATAAATGCAGCACGGCTCCTCGGCGAGCACATCGCCCGTCACCGCATACGCGCGCGCCCTCGACCCGCCGCAGATGTTGCGGAATTCGCACGCGCCGCATTTGCCGTGGAGCAGGTCCGAATTGCGCAGCTTCACGAAGATCGGCGACTCCTGGTAAATGTGCGCGAGGGTATCGTGGTGGAGATCGCCCCCTTCGATCGGCAGGAAGCCGCTGGGATACACCTTGCCGATGTGCGAGATGAACATGAAGCCTCGCCCGTCGTTCACGCGTTTGGTCGCCCAGCCCACCGCCTGGCTTTCCGATCCCCGCCCGGGATGACCTGCCGTATCCGCCCAGCCGCGCGTCGGCTTTGCTCCGGCATCATCGTGGATGCCGACGGTCGGTCGTCCTTCCTGCATGCGCTGCTGGATCAGATACCGGCGATAGTGCATCGCTTCGGTTGTTTTGATGGCGAAGGGCACGCGCTTGGTCAACTCCCACATCTTCGCGAAGACAGCCTCAAACTCCTCGCCGGTCAGCAGGTCATCGGTCTTGCCGCGCCCCACCGGAACCAGGAAGAAGAAACTCCACATCACGATTTGTTTTTCCGTCAGCAACACGCTGAGGCGGTCGAGATCGTCGATGTTGAGCCGGCTGACGACCGTGTGCACCTGGATGGGGAGCTTCGCTTCGTTGGCCCACTCAATGGCCTGGAGCGTCCGCGCCCAGGTGCCAGGAATGCCGCGGATGCCGTCGTGAATCTCCGGTACCGATCCGTCGAGGCTGACGGCCAGCCGCGCAAGACCGGATTCCTTCATGTGAAAGATCGCTTCCCGGGTAAGCAGCGGGGTTGCGCTTGGAGTCAGTGCGGCATGGACTCCCTGTTTCGCCGCGTGCTCGATCAGATGGAAAATGTCCGGCCGCTTGAGCGGGTCGCCGCCGGTAAAGACGAAGAGCGGCACCTGCAGATCGGCAATCTGGTTGATCAGGTTTTCGGCCTCGGCGGTGGTCAGCTGGCTGGGATGGGAGAGCGGTTGAGCGGAGGCCCGGCAGTGTTTACACGCGAGATCGCACGCCTGGGTGGTTTCCCAAATCGCCAGGAAGGGGGCGCGATCGTAGTCGAGTGTGGTCATGGCCTGGTGGATGTCCATGGAATCAGGGTGGCAGGGAAGCGCGGGGGCGGGATGTGATTGAGGTCACAAAAGGCTGGCGATCAGGTGGAGGCTGCGGCGCGATTCTCAGGGGCGCCGGTTGGACTTGCTGGCAGTAACCCTGTGCGGGCATGATGGATGTCCAGGCGACGCGGGCTGCCGCCGATTCGGTCTCCAGTTTCCAGCCCCTGAAAATCTCCCGTTGGTCATGAGGCGACGCCATGTTGAAAACCATTGCCATTGTGGCTCGCACGCTGCTGCGGCAGCCGGCGTATACCGCCATTGCGGTGCTGACGATTGCGCTCGGGGTGGGCGCGAGCACGGCGATCTTCAGCGTGACCAATGCGGTGCTGTTGCGGCCGCTGCCGTACAAGGATCCAGGGCAGCTGGTGGTGGGCGGCATGGACCTGGAAAAGCGCCACGTGAAAGGCCTGCCATTCTCCAACGCCGACTACATCGATCTGAGGAACGGAACGAAGAGCGTCTTCTCCGACATGGCCGGGGTGTTCGCGTTCAAGCAAGTCGTGGAGCGGACCGACGGGAGCCCCGAGCAGATGACGATGGCGGTGGTGACGACGAACTTCTTCCGCGTCATGGGCGCGAGAGTCCTCTACGGGCGCGATTTCGACCGGGCGGATGGGATTCCGCAGCCCCAGCCTCCGGCTGCGCAGAGTGGGCAGACGCGGGCTGGGGCCCCGCAGCTGCCGCAAATGGCGATCCTCAGCTACGAGTACTTCATGCGTCGGTACGGAGGCAATCCCGCGGTGCTGG
This sequence comes from Acidobacteriaceae bacterium, assembly GCA_030041515.1. GTDB lineage: Bacteria > Acidobacteriota > Terriglobia > Terriglobales > Acidobacteriaceae > Palsa-343. The sequence continues at coordinate 52,434 of JASHNS010000071.1, forward strand.
GACACACTCTGGGGAATGCGGACGGGCCGAACGCCGTGATTGTGGGCGTGCTCGCGCCGAGGTTCCGGCTGTATTTTCCGCCTGAGGATCAGATTGAAACCGCCCCGGATGTCTGGGTGGCGAATCGCCTGGGGTATGACGCCGCGGATCGCAATGATTTCAGCATGACTCCGGTGGGACGGCTGCGGCCGGGGATGACGATTCAACAGGCGCAGAGCGCCGCGGATGCGGTGTCCGCGGAGAGCCGCCGAACGATCCCGATGAATGCGTCGATCGGGTATCACATTTCGCTCGCGCGGATGCAGCAGCACCTGGAGGCGGAGGTGAAGCCGGCGATTCTGGCGCTGATGGGCTCAGTGATTTTTCTGCTTCTGATCGCGTGCGCGAACGTGGCGAACCTGCTGCTGGTGCGGGCATCGCTGCGCGAGCAGGAGTTTGCGGTGCGCACGGCAATGGGCGCGAATCGGCGGCAGCTCATCGTTCCCCTGGTGACCGAGGCGTGTTTACTGGCAGCCGCGGGGACGCTGGCGGGACTGGCGCTGGCGTGGGCAGGCATCCAGGAACTGCGGCATCTGGCTCCGGCCAACCTGCCGCGGCTGAATGAAATTCACGTCGACGGGACGGTGCTGCTGTTTACGGCGCTGGCGGGGCTGGCGGCGGCGGCGCTGTTTGGACTGGCTCCGGCGTGGCGGGCTTCGCAGCCTTCGCCGATGAACGTGCTGCGCGGCAGCAGCCGGGTTGCCGGTCTGGCCAGCGGCGCGGGATTGCGCAATCTGGTCATCATGGCGGAAGTGGCGCTCTCGTTCGTGCTGCTCATCGGGTCGGGGCTGATGTTCAGAAGCTTTCTCGATCTGCAACGGATCGATCCTGGCTTCGACGCGCACAATCTGCTGATCTTCCAGGTGCTCAACGGGGCACGGGAGGGCAAGACTCTGGCGGTGCGCCTGGCGCAAAGACGGGAGATTGAAGACCGCCTCCGGGCGATTCCGGGAGTGCAGTCCGTCACCGCATCGTTTCCCTTTCCGCTGACGGGGAGTTATAGCCCGATCCGGTGGGGCACGGAGGCCGCCCAGGCGGATCCGAGCCGGTTCCAGGCGACGGATCTTCAGGTTGTCATCCCCGGATACTTCGAAGCGACGCGCACGCCGCTGCTCGCAGGACGGACGTTTACCGAAGACGACGAGCAGCCGAACAGGAACTACGCGATCGTGGACGACGATTTGGCGAGGAAGGCGTTTCCTGGACAGTCGGCGGTGGGCAAGCGGATCCTGACGCGAACGCAGACGCCGGAGGCGGTGTTTGTCCAGATCATCGGAGTGGTCGGGCACACCCGCGAAGAGGCGTTGGCCGTGCCTGGCCGGGAGCAAATCTATTTTGCGGACGGATACTTTGGAGGCTTCACGCCTCCCTGGTGGGCGATCCGTACGACGCGCGATCCGGCGACCTACGAGGGCCAGGTGCGGGCGGCGATCGCCGGCATCAGCCGCAGTTATCTGGTCACGAAGCTGACGCCGGCGGAGACCGTGGTGCGTGCGGCGCAGGCGGGAACGCGATTCTCGCTGCTGCTGATTGCCGCATTCGCAATGATTGCGGGGGTGCTGGCGGGGGTTGGGCTGTATGGCGTGCTGTCGACGGCCGTGCGGCAGAGGACACCGGAAATCGGAGTGCGCATGGCAATGGGTGCGGATCGCGGCGATATCGCCCAGCTGGTGGTGGGACAGGGATTGCGGCTCAGCGCAATCGGCATTGGCGCAGGCATCGTGGCGGCGGTGATGCTGAGCCGGGTGGTGACGGCGATGCTGGTGGGAGTGCGGGCGGTCGATCCCACGACATTTGTGGCGATGGTGGTGGTCTTTCTGGCCATTGCTGCCGTTGCGTCGTGGCTGCCGGCGCGGCGGGCGGCCAGGCTCGACCCGAAATCGGCTCTGCACGAGAACTGAAGCCTCGGCTGAGCTGCGTGGGCGGGATGCATTTCCCCGGTATCCGGATGCCAACCTGCGCCGGGTTTTCTCTGGGGATGCGCCCGCGCCACCACGGTATACTAGGAATCGTGACCGCTATCACAATTGACGCCCTGCAGGACGCCCCGAAACCCAACGGTTCAGAGTCTGAGAAGCGGGTTCTGCTTCTCAAGCCTCGTGGATTCTGCGCGGGAGTGGTGCGCGCCATCGACATCGTGCGGATCGCGCTGGAAACCTTCGGCGCGCCGATCTATGTCCGCAAGGAGATTGTCCACAACCGCTTCGTCGTCAACGAGCTGGCCGAAAAGGGCGCCATTTTCGTCGATGACATCGATCAGGTTCCCGAGGGCGCGCGGGTCATCTATTCGGCTCATGGCGTGTCGCCGGCGGTCCGGCAACAGTCCAAAGACCGCAAACTGAAGGTCATCGATGCCACCTGCCCGCTGGTCACCAAGGTCCATGTGGAGGCGGTGAAGTTTGCCCGGGATGGGTACTCGCTCATCCTGATCGGCCACCGGGACCACGATGAGATTGAGGGAACCCTCGGCGAAGCTCCGAATGTGACCCAGGTGGTTTCAAGCGCCGAGGAGGTGCGGAATCTGCAGGTTCCCGATCCGGAGCACGTCGCGTATCTCACGCAGACCACGCTCTCGCTTGACGAGTCGCGCGACATTATTCACGCGCTCAAGCAGAAGTTCCCGAAGATTGTCGGTCCCCACTCTCAGGACATTTGCTACGCGACGGAGAATCGCCAGGTTGCCGTGAAGAACGTAGCTCACAGCGCGGATCTCGTGCTGGTGGTTGGATCCAATAACAGCTCCAATTCGAACCGGCTGGTCGAGGTTTCCCGCAATCTTGGCACCCGCGGTTATCTGATTGACAACGCCCAGGCCATCGATCCCGCCTGGCTTGCGGGTGTTTCCAGCGTCGCCGTTACCGCCGGGGCCTCCGCTCCGGAGATCCTGGTGGAGGGCGTGATCAGCTATCTGAGAAACAATGGTTTCGGGGCCGTGGATGAGGTCGAGGTCATGCCCGAGAATGTGCGTTTCGGGCTTCCGCCGGAGATCGTACAGGCCATCCAGTCGGCTCCCCAGTCGGGTTCTGCTCCGGCCTCTCGCTAAGCCTCAATGGGCATCGCACAAGTAGGAGCTGTTTCAGAGTGAGTTCAACAGCAGAATCCGGTCAGTCTGAGCCCAGAGTGCAATCGGCGGCGGCTCGGGCTGTCGCCCAGACAGACGGCACCCCTCTCAAATTCGGCCGCATCGACGCCTCGCTCGACGAGGTGTCGGAAGCGATCGCGCAGGCACGCGAAGGCCTGCTCTCGCTCCAGCACCCCGAGGGTTACTGGAGCGGCGAACTCGAGGCGGATGCGATGCTCGAGGCCGATTACATCTTCCTGCACGTGTTGCTCGGGACCGGGGACGAAGCCCGCCTGAAGCGAGCCCTGACGGAAATGCTCCGCTACCGCAATCAGGACGGGAGCTGGTCGCTCTATCCCGGCGGTCCGGGAAATATCAGCCTCTCGGTGAAGTGCTACTTCGCCCTCAAGCTCATGGGCCGGTCGGCGGCCGACCCCTCCCTCCAGCAGACGCGTGACTGGATCCTCGCCCACGGCGGTGTGACCGCCTGCAACACCTTCACGAAGATTTATCTCTGCATGCTGGGCCAGTACGAATACGACGCGGTCCCGGCCATCCCGCCGGAGATTGTCCTTTTTCCCAAATGGTTCTACTTCAACATCTACGAGATTTCCTCGTGGTCGCGCGGCATTCTGGTGCCGTTGTCAATCGCGTACGCCAAGAAGCCCTTTAAGAAGATCGCACCGGAGCAGGGAATTGCGGAGCTTTTCGTCGGCGGCCGCGAGAACGCCAACCTGCATCTGCGCTGGGACCGAACAAAGAAGTTTGGCTGGCGCAACTTCTTCCTGCTGCTGGACCGGATCACGCACGGATTCGAACGGGTTCACATCCGCCCCCTCCGTTCGATCGCCCTGAAAAAAGCCGAGAAGTGGATGCTGGAGCGCCTCGAGATGTCGGACGGTCTGGGCGCCATCTACCCGGCCATCCTGAACTCCATCGTCGCGCTGCGCTGCCTGGGCTACTCGCTCGACGACCCGCAGGTGATTCGTGCCATGGACGAATTCGAGAAGCTTGGCATCGACTGCCCGCATGGCACGCCGGACCATCGGGAGCCGACCTTCCGTATGCAGCCCTGCATGTCGCCCGTGTGGGACACTGCGCAGGCCGTCTTTGCCCTGGGAGAAGCCGGCGTACCCCGCACCGATCCACGGCTGCTGAAGGCTGCCGACTGGATGCTGGCCAAGGAAGTCCGTCACAAAGGCGACTGGGCGGTAAAGAATCGCAGGACGGCGCCGGGTGGATGGTACTTCGAGTTTAACAATGAGTTTTATCCGGATGTTGATGATTCTGGACAGGTTCTACTGGCGCTGAACAAAGTCGATAACCCTCGCGAACGCTATCAGTACGATGTCTGCCAGCGTGCCATCGAATGGATTTTCTCCATGCAGTGCAAAAACGGCGGATGGGCGAGCTTCGACAAAGACAACACGAAGATGATCTTCGAGCACATCCCGTTCGCCGATCACAATGCGATGCTCGATCCGCCGACGGTCGACATCACCGGGCGCATCCTCGAAGCCCTGGCTACGTATGGCTACACGCGCAAGGACCGCCGCATCGAGAAGGCGATCAGGTTCATCTACGACGAGCAGGAATCCGACGGCAGCTGGTTCGGGCGCTGGGGTGTGAATTACCTCTACGGCACGTTCCTCGTGCTGCGCGGCCTCGAAGCCATGGGCGTCTGGAACCATGAGCCGCAGATTCAGCAGGCGGCAGAGTGGATCCGGTCCGTCCAGAACGCCGATGGCGGCTGGGGGGAAACCTGCGGCAGCTATGACGATCCCACCACGCGCGGGGTCGGGCCCAGCACGCCTTCGCAGACGGCCTGGGGGATTTTGGGTCTGCTTTCTGCCGGCGATACGCGCAGCGATTCGGTCGCCAAGGGCGTAAAGTGGCTGCTCGCGCGCCAGCAGGTGGATGCCTCGGGACGAGGATTCTGGGACGAGAGCACAGGAGAGGGGAAGACCCGCCAGGCGCTGTACACGGGCACAGGCTTCCCGCGTGTGTTCTATCTGGCATATACGATCTATCGCGATTATTTTCCGCTCCTGGCGCTCACGACCTATAAGCGGGCGATGGAAAAGGAAGCCTGGCAGAAGAATGAGAAAATAGAAGGGAAAGCCTGACACAAGCACGGCGGTATCCAGAGTTTCCGCAACGGAGGATTTGACCCGAATGGCTGTTCCGATTTCACAGGCGTGGACGGTCGCCACTTACGTTCTGAAGCAGAAGATGAAGGGGCGCAAGCGCTTTCCGCTGGTGACCATGCTGGAGCCGCTCTTCCGCTGCAACCTGGCCTGTGCCGGCTGCGGCAAGATCCAGTACCCTCCGCACATCCTGAAGCAGGAGCTGACGCCGGAGGAGTGCTTCCGTGCGATCGAGGAATCCGGCACGCCGATGGTGTCCATCCCTGGCGGCGAGCCGCTGCTGCATCCGCAGATCGACAAGATCGTCGCCGGACTTGTCGAGCGGAAGAAGTACGTCTATCTCTGCACCAACGCGCTGCTGCTCAAAGAGAAGCTCCACCTCTTTAAGCCCAGTAAGTATCTGTCTTTCTCCGTGCATCTCGACGGGCAGCGCGAACACCACGATTTCTCGGTCTGCCGCGAGGGCGGATACGACATCGCGATGGAAGGTATTAAAGCCGCCGTGGCTGCAGGCTTCCGGGTGACAACCAACACCACGCTCTTCGACGGCGCCGACCCCAACTCCGTGCGCGCCCACTTCGACGACCTGATGAACGTGGGCGTCGAAGCCATGATGGTTGCGCCTGGCTACACCTACGAGAAGGCGCCGGACCAGAAGCATTTCCTCGGCCGAGCCCGCTCGCGGCGTCTCTTCCGTGCCATCCTCTCCAACCGCAGGAAGTCCTGGAAGTTCAACGCCAACTATCTCTATCTCGAATTCATCATGGGCAAGCGCGACTTCCACTGCACCCCCTGGGCGATGCCGACCTTCAGCATCTTCGGCTGGCAGAAGCCCTGCTATCTGCTGCAGGACGGCTACGCCGATACGTTCCAGGAACTGCTGGATTCAACCAACTGGGAGAATTACGGCACCGAGAGCGGCAATCCGAAGTGCGCGAACTGCATGGTGCACTCCGGCTACGAAGGCACGGCGGTGAATTACACGTTCGGTTCGCTCAAAGGCCTGCTGGAAACCGCGAAGGCGATGATGAACCGCTATCAGGACAAGGGAGCGCTCGATCTGCTCAACGAGCCCGTCCGTCCCGCGCACAGCTTCAATCCGCTGGTGCAGATTGAGACCAGGGTTGAAGTGGAGGAGGGAACTCGCGTATGACGCAGCCCTCCACTCCAGCGTCAAAAGCAGGTTTCGATCCAAACACCGTGGAAGTGATGGAAGGCCGCCAGCGCGAGCAGCTCGAGGGCTGGATCCCCGAGCTCGCCTCCGACGCCGAAATTCGCGACGCGCTGGAAAAGGCCTTTGATTACCGGGGCGACGTCACCCTGACCCTGAAAGACGGTCGCGTCGTGCACGGTTATGTCTTCGATCGGCGTCCCGGCGCTACGCTTCAGGATTCTGCGGTTCGCATCATTCCAGCGGAGGAACGCACCAGGGTTGCGGTGTCCTACGCCGACATCGCCGCGCTTGCGTTCACGGGCCGTGACAATGCCGCCGGCCGTACCTTCGAAGCGTGGATCCGCAAATACTGGGAGAAGAAAGCCGCTGGCGAAAAGAACATTCAGATCGAGCCGGAAAAACTGGAGTAGCATCCGCTTCAGCCCGAGATAGAAGGAGAAAAGGCCGCCTGACGCGGCCTTTTCATTGAGCAGTCAATCCGCTATTGCTGCGCCATGATCTCGTCCACCACCTTGTACAGAACCGTGTGCTCGATCGTACATATTTTGCCGAACTGTTCCAGCGACGCGGATATGTCGTCGTTGGGATGCACGGCCTTCCACGCCGCCTCGTAGTGGTCGCGGGCATTCACGAAGGCGTCCCAGTCCGGGAAGATGTCCGATGTGCTCTCCAGACCCTTGTCTTTGACTCCGGTTGGGAAGATCTGAATATCCATGGCCCAGCCGCGCAACTGGCCCGACTTAACCATCGAGTCAGCCAATGGCCCCCACATCGTCTTCTCCCATTTAATCCACGCGTCAACGTTGTCATCCGAGACCTTCATGGAGTTGTAGACGATGTAGTCGCCCTTCTGCGCCCCGCCCACCAGGTCCAGGTTGTAGTCGAGGGCGTTGGAGACCTCCTCGCCGACCCCGCTCAGCCGCGCGCCAAACTGTGCCTCGGTGTTGGCTACACCCGCTTTTTGCAGGGCAGCCGTCAATTCTGCGTCGGTCATCGGCGCTTTGGGCATTCCCGAGTAAAAGGCGAGGAACACGTAGTCGCAGTGCGCTTCTTTGCCGGCGGGCATTTCGGTTCGCAGCACGATGTAGCCGGAGAGCGCGCCGGAGTCGACGCGTGATTGCTCGAGTTTGTGCAAATCGCCATTCACGATCTGATCGAAGGACGCGTCCTGGTCCGATTTCACAGTGACACAGGTGCTCGCGTAAGTCGTGGTCGGCGCCTGCTGAGCGGCAAGCGTCATCGTGAGTGCAGCCGCCACGGCAGCACCCCATATCCATCGAGATTGAGTGAACATGTCTCCTCCCTGGATTCATTCGTTCCGGTGTCCCGGGGGAGTTGGGGAAAGGGATGACGCAAAGCATATAACAAACGCGGAGAACGAGCAGGGAATTGAGACATCTCGCAGCCACGGGCAACTCGAAGGATAGGGAAAGGTTAACCTCAGCGATAACACCGATTGCGGCCTCGCAGGCCGTGCGGGAATCATCCTCTCGAACCGCGCAAATCTTTCATTTCCTTCACGTTGGCTGCGGTTTTCCACACCGGCGGCTGCATCTGCTGACCACCCTGCGCGTCTAACAGGGGACACCGTTCCCCTTTCATCGGAGGTTGATTGGTTCGCAGTTACCTCGTTTCGGGGCTCGTTGTGGCTCTCTGTGCCAGCGGGTCTCTCGCTCAGTCCGCGTCCACAACGTCGCCCACCCAACAGCTTCCGGCCTCCCAGGCCGCTCCGAAACTGCCTTCGGCGCCCAATCCCGCAGCGAAGATTGCGCCGAAACCGCTGCCGCAACCCAGGCGCATCCTCGGCATCATGCCGAATTACCGCGCGGTGAGTGCCGGCGTGCTGCCGCCTCCTCCCACGCCACGAGAAGCCTTCGGCATTGCCACGGAGGAGACGTTCGACTATTCCGCCTTCATTTTCGTTGGTATCACCTCACTGGGGGCCGAGGGCTTTAACACTCACCCGACCTTTGGCAAGGGGGTCGGCGGTTTTGGCGATTATTACTGGCACGGATTTCTGGATAAGGCGAGCGGCAACTATCTGGTCGTCTGGGCGTTACCTGCTGTCCTGCATGAAGACGAGCGGTACTACTCAATGGGCACGGGCGGATTTGTCCATCGCGGCGTCTACGCCGCCACGCGTATTTTCATCACGCCGAATTATCACGGCAGGAACACGTTCAACGCCGCCGAGGTTTTTGGCCGGGGCATCTCGCAGGCGGTTTCGCTTTCCTACTATCCCAGTTCCACCGACACGATCGGCGGGTTCACCTACAAATACGGCGCCGCTCTGGCACGCGATGCGGCTGTCAACGTGTTTCGCGAATTCTGGCCCCAAATCTCATATCACGTTCTTCACCTCCACCACGCCGGGCCAGGAGCCTGACCTGGAAACGCGCGATGGCGCGTTGCCCAGCGCGCATTTTTGTCCGCGGGAAGCCTGGCCCCTCGGCTGCGCCCGCGAAGTCGCCCTCTCCTGCGTCCTGCGTTGACTGCCCGGGGCCTCCCACCAACGTGCTATCGATGAGCACGCCCACGCCTGCGTACGTTAAAAGCTGGGTTTTCAGACGCCCGGGATCCTGGAGTTCGCTCCCGAACCCTGGGGAGGAAGTTCGACGCGCGAAGCCCAGGCTGGCCTCGGCGCGTTGGATGTCCGCCGTACCGCTGATCGTCCTGCTGGTCGTGTTCCCGTCGATCTGCCGGTGCTTCACGTGGTTCAGCGTGGAGTGATCCTTGAGATTGAATTCTCCATTCAGCCTCTTTCGCTCCCAGCGCGGAGACGGCCTGCTCGAAATGGCGATTGCCGCGCCCGTGCTGCTCCTGCTCGCCCTCGGCATTCTGGAGTTTGGCCGCGTCTGGTATCTGGAGGGCGAACTGGCCGGCGCCGCTCAGGCCGGAGCGATTTACGGATCGCAAAATCCCACCGACACAACCGGGATGAAAACGGTTGCCATGGACAACGCCCAGGATGTCTCTTCGGCCGTGGACGTAACCGCGTTCAATACTTCTGCGACGTGGGGGTGCGAATGCGCAACGGTGCAGGGCGCCGGCTCGGCAAACTGCGCCACGACCCCTTCCTGTCCGGCCAACGTGGTCGACTACGTCGTCGTCACGGTTGCGGCTACGTACAAACCGATCCTCCGTTGGCCTGGCTCGCCGGTATCCATCGTTCTTTACCAGACCGTCAGGATGCGCGGTGCTCAATAGCCCGATGAGGCGCGCCTGGCAAAGCATCCGCCCGTGGGGCCGGCACGACGAGGGCGTTTCCCTCGTTGAGTTCGCCGCCTCTGCTGTTCTGCTGTTGACGCTGCTCTTCGGCATCGTTGACTTCGCCCGCGCCATGTATACGTGGGCCTTCGTGTCCTGGGCAGCGCAGTCCGGTACTCGCTATGCGATCGTGCGCGGCGCCAGATGGGCGGGGGTTAGCTGCGCCAGCACCACCACCCTGGACTGCGACGCGACCAGCGCCAACGTGACCAGCTACGTTCAGGGGCTGGCGCCGCCAGGAGTCACCGGCAGCAATGTGCAGGTGAACCCGCAGTGGCCGGCGATCACGCCGGATGGGACGTCCTGCTCAACGGTCAACAGTCAGGGCTGCCTGGTGGAGGTGACCGTAAGCTATACCTTCCACTTCGTCACCCCGTTTCTGCCCAGTTCGGGGATCAACTTTTCCAGCACATCGGAGCAGGTCGTGCAGCAATAAGCCAGGCGGGGCCGGACAACCGGCCCGGCAGCAGGGAAGCGTCAGGAAGGATATTGCGGAAGGTCCGGCGCCCGCCGGGCGGGAGTGGGTCGACAACCCGGCTGTAGCGCGTCAGTCGAGCAGGTGGAGTTCTTTGCCTGGCTTGAACCGCACCGCTTTGCCCGGCGTGATATTCACTTCGGCTCCGGTCCGAGGATTGCGCCCGATGCCTGTCTTCCGGGGTCGTACGTTGAACACTCCAAAGCCCCGAAGTTCGATTCGCTGGCCCTCAGTCAGCGCTCTCTTCAGGGTTTCAAAGACGGTGTCCACCGCGGCCTCTGCCTTGTTCCGCTGCAGACCGGTCCGCTCAATCACCTGATGAATAATGTCCTGTTTTATCAAGGTTTTCTCCCGTCGCGCGGTTTCCCCTCGTCGAGTTTGATG
>JASHNS010000072.1 GCA_030041515.1 Acidobacteriaceae bacterium
CCGCGGCGGCTGGTCATTCGCGGGCCCTATCGCTATGTGCGCAATCCCATGTACATCGGCGCGGCTCTGGCGCTGGCGGGAGCAGCGCTCTTCTACCGATCCCTCTGGCTGCTGGCCTACGCCGCCGGGTTTCTGCTGGTCTTCCATCTCTTTGTGGTTCTCTATGAGGAGCCAACGCTGCGGCGAAGCTTCGGACCCGACTACGCGGATTATTGCCGACATGTGCGACGCTGGTGGCCCATCGCATCAACGGCCCACTGAGAGAAAAAGCAACGGCGCAGGACAGGTGCCCTGCGCCGCCGAATGCTCGATGAAGAGCTAATCCACCGTTAAGGTCTTGGTGGCCGTGTACACGTCCCCGTTTGCATCCCACAGCTTGAACACCAGGCTGTAAGTTCCGCTGGCGAGAGTCTGCGTGGTCTGCACATAGGTTGTGCCCCCGGTGCAGCTGTCTCCATTCGGGTAGCAATAGCCCTCATTGTTCGCCACCAGGCTCCCGTTGATGTAGAGTTGCGCCGCCGTTGGTATCACCGTCCCCGTATTGCCGTTAGCCAGAATCTCCACGGGCGAGCTGCTCGATGCGCCCGACGGCAGACAGATATTCGCCGAATCGGTCGTTGCCGGACATACCGGCCCCGGCGTGCCGCTGTAGACGGTGATATTGCGGTCCGCCACAAAGTCTCTCCCGCTGGCGTCCCACCCCTTGGTCACGAACAGGTGCGATCCGAGGCTGGCGGTGAACGTGGTGTCGAAGCTCGTTACCGGCTCCGAATACACCAGGCTCCCATCCTCGTACTCCTGCATCGCCGTTACCTTCGTTGTGTCGTAGGAATTAGCCTCGACCTTCACCGGGCTGGGCGAGTAGGTGTAGTTCACCGGCTGGCATACTGTCACCGATGGGCTGATGGTGTAAGTCCCGCAGGCCGGCCGAACCGTGGAGTTAGTGAAGAATTCGGAGTTGCCGTCCGATCCCGAGTCCATCACGAAGTCCATCATGCCGTCGCGATTGAAGTCGGCCATCGCCAGCGGGCCATCCGAATCGGTATTGCTGATGAACTCCTCCGGCGTCTGCTGGAACGACCCATTGGCGTTGCCCAGCCACACCAGAACGCCGAAATCGCTGTAGTTGCTCAGCGCGGTTGCCACCACAATGTCCCCATATCCGTCGCCGTTGACATCAGCAACCGACATCGTCGAACCGTTATTCCAGCTGGGAGCGTAGGCGTCGGAGTCTGCAATTACGGTCGCTTTGTAGAGCGAGTTGCCCCCCTGGCCGTAATACACGTCGAAGCCCGCGCACGGGTTATACGGAGGTTGCTTTCCTGCGGGGCTGCCGTTCGGCGTGGGATTGCAGGTATAGGCCACGATGGCGTCCTCCATGGAGTCGCCGTTCAGATAGCCCATCTTCACCTCGGGCTGCGTATAAGTGCCCAGCTCGTCCTGCGTAAACGTGCCGGAGCCGTTGTTCCACAGCACATAGGTCGCGGTGGGCGGGGCGATATTCATAATGGCCGCGACGATATCTGAAACGCCGGTGCCGTTCAGATCACCGGCGTCCAGCTGTACCTCCGCATCGGCTCCGCCGCCCAGGTTAATCGACTTGTCGAAAACGAACGCGCTGCCTTCGTTGCGGAACAGATCGATGTTGCCGTCGCCCTCGCCCACTGCAAGATCTGGATGGCCGTCGCCGAAGAAGTTACCCACCGCCAATGAGTCGGTGGTCTGTGTAGTCGTGTAGTTAACCCCCGCCTGAAACGTGCCGTTGCCGTTGCCGTACCAGACGGTGAGCGTCGTCGCGCCGATGCCTCCCGTCAGACCGGCCACGTCCAGATTTCCATCGCCGTTGAAATCGGCCGCCACCAGAGACGTTGCGCCTTTGGAAACTGTTGCCACGTTGACCGGCGCCTGGAAGGTTCCATCGCCGTTGCCCGCCCGGAACACAAGAGTGTTCGTCCCGCAACACTCGACGATGTCCGGTTTGCCGTCGTTGTTAAAGTCGCCGGTGACGACCGAGCCGCCGCCGGTGGTGTAGGTGTCGCCGAACATCTCGAAGCTGACGCTGGATTGCGCTGTAAGTGTGGCCGTTGTCCCGGCAAGGAACAATATGGCCAGAATTTGATAAAGCATATTTGGGAGAACTCCTGACTCCCGGTGAAGGGTTGGATCGTTCGCTACGGTTGCGCTCAACCACTGACTGCGGCTTAGATCAGCCCGGCTCAGCATCCTTCAGCAGTGGCCCAATGAGTGGCGCAGGCCGGTTGACCCGCGCCGCTCCGCGATCGCTCTCTAGTCCACCGTCACCGTCTTCTGCGCGGTGTACACGTTCCCCTGGTCGTCCCAGAGCTTGAAAACCAGATCATGGCTTCCGCTCTTGAGGCTCTGGGTGGTGTTGACGTACGACGTTCCCTCACAGGAATTGCCTTCGGTGTTGCACGCGCCGTCTGCAACGATGTAATCCGGCTTTTCGTCGTTGTTGAAGTCGCCGGTGACCACCGCGTTCAGCACATTGTTGGTGTTGGCAATGTTGGTATCCCGGCTCAGTTCGAAGCTGGGATTGGTTGGGGCGGGTAAGGGTGCGGTTGCTGCCATCAGCAGCGCGAGCGGCAGTACACAACGGACAAGCATGGCTGGGAGCGCTCCTGGTCTCCTGAAATCGTGCGGGGCTGGCTCGAACGTTTGGGGGAAGGGCCGGGAACCGCTAACGTCCAGGCGGGCCTGCACTGGTGGCAGGAGCGAGAGCAACGCTCGCCAGCCAGCCGTACGTCATGTCTCTTCAGGAATCCCGATTCAGCTCGAAGCGG
>JASHNS010000073.1 GCA_030041515.1 Acidobacteriaceae bacterium
GATGGCATGCGCGCTGGTGGTGCAGGCCGTCGCCGTGGCTTCATTGGGGCCGCGTGCGCCGTAGCGAATGCTCACCTGGCCGGCAGCGAGATTGATGATGGCGGCGGGAATGAAAAAAGGAGAAATTTTGCGCGGACCGCCCTGCAGGTAATTGCTGTGCTCGCGCTCGATGACGTCGAATCCGCCGATGCCGGAGCCGATGAAGACGCCGACCCGATCCCGGTTCGCTTCGGTCACCTGCAGGCCGCAGCTTTCCATCGCCTCCTGGGTGGCGGCCATGGCCAGGTGGATGAAGCGCCCCATTTTGCGCGCCTCTTTTTTGTCGACGAATTGCAGCGGGTCGAAATTCTTGACTTCGGCGGCGAACGTGACGGGGAAGGCGGTGGTATCGAAATGCGTGATGGGAGCCATTCCGCTGCGGCCGGCCAGCAGGTTGGTCCAGATCTCCGGAGCGGTATGGCCGACAGCAGAGATCAGACCCAGACCGGTGACAACCACGCGCCTCCGCAAAGTTACTTGCCGCCTTTCGCGTTCTTTTCGATGTAGTCGATGGCGTCCTTGACGGTCTTGATCTTCTCGGCGTCTTCGTCGGGAATCTCGAGATCGAAGGCTTCTTCGAACTGCATGACGAGCTCGACCACGTCAAGGGAGTCGGCGCCGAGATCTTCCTGGAAAGAAGCGGCGGGGGTGACTTCGGCTTCGTCCACCTGGAGCTGCTCGACGATGATCTGTTTAACTTTTTCTTCCACACCTGATGCCATGCGTATCTCCTGTGTACTGCGTTCAGTGGATGCAGAAAGCGGGAGGATGGGATGCGAAGCCTCCGCGATCAAGACGTCGGGAACCAGAGGGGCACACGCCCACCGAGCCCCGAAATTCCAAGTCTACTGAGGGGGCCAGGTGGTGTAAAGCGGCGGGGCGAGCAGAGTGACGGGCGCGCTCAGGGGGGCGGTGGCGGCTTCCACAGGCTGCGCGCCGAGAGCGTTCTCGGGCAGGCGTGGGAGCGGTAGACTCATGCCATGCTTCCGATGGAGTGGGTTCTTCTGTTGGCTGGGCTCGCAGCCGGTGCTGTGTTGGCGTGGATGGCCGCGGGACGGCGCGGCGGGACGCCGGATGGCGACCAGCAGGCGCGCATGGCGGCGCTGGCCGCCGACCTCGCAGAAAGAAACCGTCAGCTGGAAGCTGCCCGCGAACGCGAAACCGCACAGCGCGAGCGTATCGCCGGAATGGAAGCGACAGCGGCGCAGCTCAACCGGCAGATGGGGGAGTTGCGGGAATCGCTGGAGCGCGCGCGCATCGAGACCGAGCAGCTGCGACGCGATTTGGGCGCTGCCCGGGTGGAGTCGGCCGAACTGCGCACCGCGCTCGACAAAGAGCGCAGCGGCGCGGAAGAGAAGATTGCGGTGTTGCAGCACGCGCGCGAGGAGCTGTCGAATCAGTTCAAGGCGCTGGCCAACGAGATTCTGGAGCAGAAATCGAAAGCCTTCACGGAGCAAAACCAGGCCAACTTGACGACGCTGCTGACGCCGCTCCGGGAGAAATTCGGCGAGTTTCAGCTCAAGGTGGAAAACCTGGAGAAAGATGGCATCGCAGGGCGTTCGGAACTGAAGACGCAGATCGAGGGGCTGCGCACGCTGAACGAGAGGCTCTCGGCCGACGCAAACAATCTGGTGACTGCGCTGAAGGGATCGTCGAAGACGCAGGGGGACTGGGGCGAGTTCGTGCTGGAAAAGCTGCTGGAGTCGGCGGGGTTGCGCGAGGGACAGGAGTATCGCGTGCAGAGCAGTTTCACGCGCGAAGATCGCAGCCGGGCTCGGCCGGATGTGATCCTCGACATGCCGGGAAACCGGCATCTGGTGATCGACGCCAAGGTTTCGCTGGGCGACTACGACGCGTACTGCGCCGGCGAAGAGGAAGGCGCACGCGAAGCGGCGTTGCAGCGCCACATCGCCTCGATCCGGTTGCATATTCGCGATCTGGCGCAGCGGAATTATCAGGCGCTCTACGGACTCAACTCGCTCGACTTCACCGTGATGTTCGTTCCGATCGAGCCGGCCTTCATGCTGGCTTTGGCGCACGAGGGCAATCTGTGGCAGGAAGCCTGGGACCGGAATGTTCTACTGGTGAGCCGCACGACGTTGCTCTTTGTGCTGCGCACCGTGGCGCAGTTGTGGCGGCAGGAACAGCAGACGCGGAATGTGCAGGAGATTGTCCGGCGGGGCGGCGAGCTGTACGACAAGCTGGCTGCCTTTGCAAAGGACCTGACCAGCGTGGGCGAGAGTCTGGATGCGGCGCGGCGAAGCTACGATGACGCGTACAAGAAACTCGCCCAGGGCAAAGGGAATGCGATCCGTCAGGCCGAGATGCTGAAGTTGCTTGGCGTGAAACCGACGAAGTCGCTGCCATTAACGCTGGTCGAGCAGGCGATGGACGACGAGGGGCTCGCGCTGGCCGCGGTAGGCGAAGAGGGTTCGCAGCCGGAGTAGATGGCGCGACAGCGGCTGAAGCCGGGCTTAATTGGGGCCTGTTTCGGCACGAGTAAACTCGTGCCCTGATACAAAGCCCCTGTCTCGGAGTGTTTTTCCGCACGCAGTCAAGGTGTGGCTTGGTTCACAGCGTCGTCCCTACGGGACTCGTGGTTCATTTCGCGTTTTCCCAGCACTCAGGGAAGCACAGGGGCTGAAGCCCAAAATCATTGTGTGGCGATTGCGGCACGAATAAACTCGTGCCCTGATACAAAGCCCCTGTCTCGGAGGGTTCGTCCGGACGCGGTCAAGTTGTGGCCTGGAAGCCCCCTATTCCTCCGAGGTATTGGGCTTTGCGCCTGCGGGAACGTGGAAGTGCTTCGCGTTGGCCGGGGGCGTGGAAGCGAGCGTCACATCTTCGCCTTTGCGCAGTTCCAGGTCACCGTGCTCCGCATGCAGCTGCAGTTGAACGCCGCCGCGGCCGACGGTGCCTGCGAGGGTCTGCTCGTCGCCGGACCTGGTAATCTGCAGCGGGAAATCAGTGCGGACGTCTTCATCGCTGCTCGCCGTTCCGTTCACGGTGAAGCTGGCGCTCTCGGGCATGGTCACCACGACGTCGCCCGTGCGGTCGGTCACCTGCACGTTGCCCAACGGCGCGGCCGCCACCAGGTTCACGTCGCCGTCGCTGTCATCGATGGTGGCGTCGCCGGCGATCTGAGTCAGCTCGATGTCCTTCGATTTGGCTGAAATCTGTACCGGGCCGGAGGCTTTGCTCACGTTCAGGCTGCCGCTGTCGAGGGTGAGCGCGCCGGCGAGATGTGGAATGTCCAGAGAAGTCTGGCTGGAGTGGTAGTGGACAGCGCCGCCGATCTGCTCCAGATGAATATCGCCGAAGAATTCGCCGTTCATCGCCGCGGAGCCCTGAATCTCGGAGAGCGTGAGGTCATTGCCGGAACCATCCACCAGCACACGGCCCCGCACCCCATGCGCGGAGAAGTCGCCGTGGTTCATGTGCGCCTGGGCGTCACCGCTGATGTCATCCAGTTTCACGTCGCCGTGGTTGTCGGTGACCTCAATGGAGCCCAGCCCATCGGCAGTGACGTCGCCATGATTCGCGGTGACGCTGGCATAGGCGGACGCGGGCATCTGCACGGTCAGATCGACGCTGGTACCGTCCTTCTCCGGGACGGTAATGACGGCGCCGCCGGATGAAAGATCAACCTTTGGCTTCAGTTCGTCGAAGAGGCGCTGCGCGTCGGCGTCGGAGTTGCGATGGACGACCTCATGGGCATTGACGTGGAGCTGGCCATCTGAGGAGACGCCCAGCGTGACATCGCCACGGGGATCGTTGATGGTGACCGTCGGTTTGGCGGCTGCAAGCACGTAGTTCATCTGGAGGTCCTTGTCATGCTCGGGACCCATCCAGTTGAGGAAATCGTTGTCGCCATCAAACTGCCAGGCGAACGGGCCGACCAGCCGGCCATTGCGCGAGACCCAGCCGAGAAAGACAAGAAAGATGACCAGCCAAACCAGACCGCCAACGGGACGATGACCGACGCCGGGCCGGCTCCAGTCCAGAAGGTACTCAACCAGGAGAATGGCGCCGAGTCCAATCAGCAGCAGGGGCCACCAGTGGGCATACCAATCCCAGAACTGCGGAGGATCGAGGCGGCCGGTTTCCATCAGCAGGGCGATGACGCCGATGGCGACCAGGATTACAGGACCAACGAAGGTAGGCCGACGCCATCCCCGCCAGTAGCTGCGGTAATACTGCTTTTGCGCGTGCCACTGAGCTTTTGCCTGGCGGCGGGCCGCTTTGGCCTGCCAACGCGCCTGTTTGGCCTGCCAGCGAGGATCCGGTGGATAGGGAGGCGTGCTCATGGCTACCTCCCCTCTTCGCCGTTCGAGGGAACGATGGCCGTGGTGGTGGGCCCGGTTGGACCGGACCCCGGAGGCGCGGTATAGCTCGATCCTGCGGGCGGTGGATAGGCGGGGTAAGGTGGAGGAGCAGGCGGTGGATTCTGCGCGAGAACCGCGTTTTCGGCCAGCTTGAGGATGCCCCAGGCAATCACGTAAATCGGCCAGCTCTTGTCGTAGCCGATCCCGGTGTACTCATTCAGGATGGCCGTCACCCCGAAAACCAGCAGCATGATCGGCCAGAACATTCGGCGCAGCAGCATGTATTGGTTCATTGCGCACCTCCGGTGGGCGGCCGCCCAGGACCGCTGTCGTCGCGGTTCTCCGGCGTGACGCCGGGGGGTGGCGTGTGGGGGGTAAAGCGGAAGCAGGCTCCGCCGCAGCCGCGCACGACCAGCCAGATACCAAGAGCGATTACCAGGAAAGGCCATCCGTGGTGGATCCAGCCAAAGCTGAAGAAGCCGAGCGTGTTGAAGAGGAACAGCATGCCCAGCAGGATCAGGATGATGGCACCGATCGGCTCGCGGCGGGCGCGCTCCAGCTCCATCTCAGGGGGAACAGGGGGAGGGACAGGCGGCGGCACAGAGCCGGTCCATGCTCCTGGCGGAGGCGGAGGCGGAGCATAGCCAGCACCGGGGACAAAACCGGACGAAGCCGGTCCTGCGCCCCAATTCGGAGGAGGAGGCGGCGGATACGCGCCGCGTGAGGATTCTTCCACAATGCGCTGGCGCAGGTGCTCTCCCCACTGGCCCGCCTGCTGACCCCAGACCTTGGCGTGCTGCTCAACCTGACGGCCAAAGGCTTCTGCCTGGCGCCCGAAGGCTTCCGCCTGGCGGCCCACCTGATCCGCCCAGTCTCCGGAATAAGGTGGGGGCGTTGTGCCGGCCGCTCCGGGAGGGTTCACGGGAGGAGCGCCGACCGGCGGCACACCGCGCTGCGCAGCACGCCCAGCCAGTGTTTCACCCAACTCGTTCAGCCCGAAAGGATCGGGCGGCGGGAGGCCGTCGCGGCGGGCTTTCGCCGTCTGGTGCGCGTCGAAGACCTGGTACAAAACCCAGAAGGCCACGAGCAGACCGAAGAACCAGAAGTGGCCGGAGAGCCCAACGAGCACGACGAAGACGATCACGTGGATGAGCGCCTTGACGTACTGACCGTTGTACATGGCGCCGACGCCGGGAATGAATCCCAACAGGGTGGCGAGACCCGGACTCGGGCCCATGGACGGCGGGGGCACGCCAGGTGCAGAGGGGATTCGCGCCGCGAGGCACGGTTCGCAAAAGACACTGTCACCGATGGTGCGAACACAGGCGCTGCACAGGCCTTTGCCGCAGTTTTGGCAAAACGCGGTGACTTCCGCCTGAGGATGGTTGACGCAGTTCATGCCAGGCTCCTTCCGTCGTACCCGGCGACTTCAGCATGCCGCCGCGGCCCGGCTGTTTCGGATCCGGGGAAAAGACTCAAAATAATACTCGCCTCAGTTTCATCGTTCGCTGTCTGCGAACGTCCCGTCGTGAGTTCCGCATTTGTGTTGTTGGTTTCAGGGCTCACCTTGCGGGCCCAGGCGTGCGCCTCGACGATGACGCCCCAGCCGGGGCCGGGCGTCAGGAGCCCATCGTTGCCGCCACTGGGCTTCGCAGGCGTGTTCTTCTGCGGGCGCGGAGTCGCGGGGGTGGTATCCACATCGTGGCGTAGTTCGCGCATACGCGATTCGAGCTGATAGACGAAGCGCAGATTGTTATAGAACCGCACCACGCTGCCCTGCGCTCCGTAGAACTGCCGCGACAGAGCTCCTCCGATCGAGGAGGGGCGCAGATCGGCCATGTGCAGGTTTCCGAGCCTGATACCGGCCAGGTTCAGCGTGAGGGCAATGGAAAAAAAGGCCATCGCCACCGTCATCAGCAGACGCATTTCGTGGAAATTGCGTCGCCATGGGACCGCGGCCGCAACCGCGCCCGTTCCCTGCCCTGCTCCAGCGAGCACCGGGACGGGGATTGCACCTGAGCCGACCGTTCTGTCCAGAATTCGACTGACGAGGTTCGCCGGAACATCCGGCTCGGCATGCAGATAGCCGAGCCACTCGCGTCCCTGGTTCACGTGGGCCAGCAGATCAGCGCAGGAGGGGCAACCGGCACTGTGCGCCGCGAATGCGGCCGCCTGCGCAGGAACCAGGCGCCCATCGAGGCCATCCGTCAGCAGCAGCTCCCATTCCTCGCAGCGGAGACCGCCGGGATTGCTCTCCGGCTTTTGTCCGAATTTGGTCTGCTCCGCCATGATTAAACCGCCTGCTCTTTGTTACGTTCCAGCAAACGGGCGAGTTCCGCTCGCCCCCTGCTGATCCGCGACTTCACGGTCCCTTCGGGGATGCGCAGGACCTGAGCGATTTCTTTATAGTCGAGATCCTGTAAGTCGCGCAAAATCACTGCCTCGCGCAGCTCGGGCGAAATCCGGGTCAGCGCTTCCTGCACCATCTTTTCCAGTTCTTTGCGCACGGCACGGTCATGTTGGGTGGGACCGTGGTCGGCCAGCCGAGCGCTCATCGGCAGATCTTCGCCGTCCCCCTCCCAGCCCGCGTCCATGGAATCTGTGACGCGCTGGGCGCGCGAGCGGCGAAAGTGATCCACCAGCAGATTGCGGGTCATGGCGGTGATCCAGGTCTGGAAGGTGCCACGCGCCAGATCGAAGGCAGCGAGGTTGCCGTAAACCTTCAGGAACACTTCCTGGGTGAGGTCGTCCGCGTCGGCGGCCGAGCCGGTAAAGCGGTAACAGAGCCCGTAGACGCGCCGATGGTGCGCCTTAACGAGTTCCGTCCAGGCAAAAGAATCCCCTTTCAGGCACCGCTCCACCAGGATGGAACCGTCGGCTTCCAGAGGTCTCTCCAGAACCCGGTCGGCGGGAAGATTCGCGGTCCGCTCTCCGGGCGCAGTCCGCTGCCAGCGATCTCCTGGACGAACCTCGGAGGCGGGCTTCGCCGGACGGATAGCGTTCCGAGGGAAACCCAGCATACCCAGATTCCACGAGAGTGTGCCGGCAGCGCTCATGGGCAATGATACGCAGTCTGCGTGAACCCGGTTCCAAAAAATCGGCACAACGGCGGGATCCTGGAAGCACTCCCGCATGACCAGTCAAGCTGCTCAGGGTCTGCGCGGGTCTGCGACAATAGCTCCAGTATGATTCCGCGCTGGGCCGCTTCTCTGCTGCTGGCGCCGCTGCTGCTCGGCGGCTGCGGCTATCACGCCGTGAACAGGGCAGTGCACCTGCCCAGCAATGCGCGCACGCTGGCGATTCCCGCCTTCAGGAACAACACGCAGTCCTACCACACGGAAGCCGCGTTTACGCAGGCGGTGATTCGCGAGTTCACCGATCGCACCTCGTACCACATCATTTCCGGGGAAGATTCCAGCGCTGACGCTACCCTGCTGGGCACGATCACGAGCTATCAAATCGTCCCGCTCACGTACGACGCCGCCACAGGACAAAGCTCGAGCTTCCTGGTGACGATCACCGCCAGCCTCAAGCTGGTGGACCAGCGCGGCCAAACCATTTGGCAAAATCCAAACTACCTGTTTCGGCAGCAGTACGAACAGAGCCAGGACCTGGCCAGTTTTATCCAGGAAGATTCGGCCGCCACGCATCGGCTGGCCAGGGATTTCGCCGACTCGGCGGTGGCGGATATCCTGGAATCCTGGTGACGCCGAACTTCGCCCTCCCTTATACCACCAATTATTAGAATAATTTAGAACTGCCTGCGCCCTTTACGCGCGTTCCAGCATCAAATCCATTGACAACAACTCACTCAAGTGACAAGCTGAGGGAGCGGATTACTTTTCAGGAGCGGGATTTCCATGGCAAAGATTATCGGCATCGATTTGGGGACGACCAATTCGGTCGTCGCCGTGATGGAGGGCGGTGAGCCCAAGGTCATCGCCAATGAAGAGGGCGGACGGACGACCCCCTCGGTGGTGGCTTTTACCAAGTCCGGAGAGAGGCTGGTGGGGCAGGTAGCGAAGCGGCAGGCCATCACGAACCCCGCCAACACCATTTATTCGATCAAGCGATTCATGGGGCGCCGCTTCAACGAGGTGAACGACGAGATGAAGATGGTCCCCTACAAGGTGGTCCAGCAGGGCGACCACGTTGCGGTAGAAGCGCAGGGCAAGCTGTACACGCCGCCCGAGATCTCGGCGCTGATCCTGCAGAAGCTGAAGAAGGCGGCGGAGGACCACCTCGGCGGCCCGGTGACGGAAGCTGTGATCACGGTGCCGGCGTACTTTAACGACGCGCAGCGGCAGGCGACGAAGGATGCGGGCAAGATTGCCGGCCTCGACGTGAAGCGCATTGTGAATGAGCCGACGGCGGCCGCGCTGGCCTACGGGCTCGACAAGAAGAAGGACGAGATGATCGCCGTGTACGACTTCGGCGGCGGTACGTTCGATATCTCGATCCTGGAAGTCGGCGAAGGCGTGGTTGAGGTGAAATCCACCAACGGCGACACGCATCTGGGCGGCGACAACATCGACCAGCGCATTGTGGACTGGCTAACGGACGAATTCAAGAAGGACGAGGGCCTGGATTTGCGCGCCAAGGGCAATGAGATGGCGCTGCAGCGGCTGCGGGACTCGGCAGAGCGCGCCAAGATCGAGCTCTCAACGGCGATGGAGACGGAGATCAATCTGCCGTTCATCACCGCAGACGCAAACGGGCCGAAGCACCTGGTGAAGAAGCTGACGCGGGCAAAACTGGAATCGCTGGTGGAGGA
The DNA here is from genome assembly GCA_030041515.1 of Acidobacteriaceae bacterium. Classification (GTDB taxonomy): domain Bacteria; phylum Acidobacteriota; class Terriglobia; order Terriglobales; family Acidobacteriaceae; genus Palsa-343. The sequence continues at coordinate 9,139 of JASHNS010000073.1, forward strand.
CATCATTCAGCGCAGCGTTGAACCGTGCAAAAAGGCCATGGCGGATGCAGGCGTGGATGCGAGCAAAATCAACGAAGTCGTGCTGGTGGGCGGACAGACGCGCATGCCGCGGATCCAGCAACTGGTGAAGGACCTGTTCGGTAAGGAAGGCCACAAGGGTGTGAACCCGGATGAAGTGGTCGCGGTGGGCGCCGCAGTCCAGGCGGGCGTGCTGGCCGGCGAGGTGAAGGACCTGCTGCTGCTGGACGTAACGCCGCTGAC
>JASHNS010000074.1 GCA_030041515.1 Acidobacteriaceae bacterium
GCCGGAACGGCATGGATGTCAGAACCCCGGGGATCGGCAGACGCCTCACAGCAGATTTATTCTCCCTGGCGCCGTTCCAGATGCGTCGCCAGCCGGTTCAGTTGCTCCGCGGCAACCCGCAGAGCTTTGGAGGAGTTCTGGCGTACTTCGGGCACCACGTGATCGTTCAAATACGCGATCACGCGCTTCAGATCTTCTTCCAGATGCTCACCGAGAGGCTGATCGGCCCTGGATTCCATCGCATGGAGCAGGCATACACCATCGCCCGCTCAGCCTTCAGTATTGCCGTGCGATTCCGGGAGGTCAATTCACCGTCACGGCAGGCGTTCCTGATGAGTAACCCCTGGCCATCCCCACACCGGAATGTCCCCTCCAAGCTCCTGAGCATGGGAGATTTCCGCATCGCAATTTCACTGATTGCAGGGTGGTTCTGGGTTGGCGGACTGTTCTTCCCTGCCGTAACGGTGTGGGCCCAGGCGCCCGACACAATCCCCGATGCTCCACAACCTGCCATCATCGCCACCCTGCCCGTCTCCGCTCCCGCGCTTCCGCCAAACGCCGGCCAGTCCGCGCCGCCCCGGCACCGGTGGCGACCCTGGATCGACCCGGATCAGCCTCCGCATCCCCTCACCCCCTCGGAAAAGATGAAGTTCTGGCTGCACCTGGAGATTGTTCCCTGGTCCCCGGCCCCTTCGTTCATTTCCGCCGGCTTTGAACAGGGCATCGACGGCAATCCGAAATACGGCACCGACAGCGGCGCGTTTGGCGAGCGCCTCGGCGCGGCCTTTGTGCGCGACGCCAGCATGCGCTTCTTCGTCAGCAGCTTCTTTCCCGTCGTGCTCCACGAAGATCCCCGCTACTACCGCGTCAAGTATGGCCGCATCGTCGTGCGCGGCCTCAAAGCCGGGCAGCAGGCTCTCCTCACGCATACCGACTCCGGCCGCGTCACGCTCAATTACTCCGACCTGCTAGGCCATCTGGCCGCCTGCGCTCTCACCGTTCTTTACTACCCCGCTCCCAGCGCCAACGGGCGCGTGGTCGCCGAGGCCTGGGTCACCTCCATTGCCGGCGATGCCGGCAACAATCTCCTGCTCGAATTCGTTCCCAGCATCATGAGCCGCTGGCGGCGTCACCGGCTCCGCACCCATCTCCACTCGTCTCAAACCCGCCGGGCTCCGTCTATCCATGAGTAGCAGCTTTAACTCCCGGCGCGCCCGCCGGATGTTCCAGCGGACCAGCATGACGGCGGACACCAGGACGGCCATGGGCCGGAACCAGACAGCACTCCGGCATCGGACCCGGCGGCTCGGCCGACACGGCCTCGGCCTCGGCGCGTTGCTGCTCGCGTCCTGCGTTGCCACCCAGGCGCAGGCGGCTCTGCCCGATGCACCTGCACCCCAGGTAGCGATGGCCGCGGTTGCCGCCTTGGATCCTCAACAGTCCTTTCCGCCTCAGCAGACGCGCCGCCGGGGTCTAAACCTCCCGGGTTTGAATCCCACCTATGTGCCCACCCCTCGCCATTGCTGGGCTCAGTCCTGCAGCGAGCTTTCGCCGCAAAGAGCCTGCTGCCAGCAGCAACCGGGTCTCTTCGCCGCCTACCTGAAAGCGAACGCCTCCCAGATCGATACGCCGCGCAGCCTGGCGCGCCTGGCGGCACGCAGCGTGGCCGACCCCTTCAACCTGCTCACCATCGCCGGCACCTCCGCCTATTCCGTTGCCACCGACGCGCACGGTCCCTACGGCCCAGGCATGATGGGCTGGGCCAAATTCAGCGGCGTTTCCCTCACCCAGGACATGACCGGCGAATTCTTCGGTACCTTTCTCATTCCCTCCATCGATCACGAATACCCCCACTATGTCCGCATGCCGAACGCTTCGCTGAAGCGGCGCATCGCGCACTGCATCTATCAGCCCTTCTGGACGATCAGCGATACGGGCCAGGGAATGCCGAACTACTCCAATCTCGTCGGCACCATCGCCGATGAAGCTGTGGACGTGGCCTACGTGCCCTACCAGCAGGTAGGCTGGGGTGCCAGCGCCGAACGCATCAGCACCGCCTGGGCCACAGCTCCCATCGGCAACTTCATCACGGAATTCGTGCCCGATCTCGCCCGCCACGTGAACTTCAACGTCGTCTTCGTGCAGCGCATCATCGACCGCGTCGCCGTCGAGGAAGGCGGTGGCCTCTCTACCACGCCGACGCCGTAAGCCGGCCGCACTCTCAATTCCCTTTGCTGAAGTACTTCGGCCGCCGCCCCGGAGCCCACGGATCGTAATGCTCCGCGAACTCCGCACGCTGCTCCGTCGAGGGATGCGTGTACGTCCAGAACTCCACGAAACGGTTTGGGTGCGGATTGTCCAGCCACAACTGCGCGTCGCTGCAGAATGAATCAACCGCGGCCTGCCGCGCGCTCGGCACCAGGCCGTGGATCACCTCCTGCCCGTACACATCCGCCTGATGCTCGATGTGCCGCGACATCGCGTTGCCAATCGGATCGGCAAGAAAGCTCAGCCCCACGAAGAGAAACAGCAGCAGCCCCAGCGACGACCAGCCGGCCACCGAATCGATTCCCCAGCGCGGCCCGCGCACCCGCACCAGCCAGCACAGCAGCCGGAAAGCGATCCAGTAGAACAGCAAAATCACCGGCACCGAAAACGCAATCCCCTTTGCAATATGGTGCAGCACGTAATGCCCCTGCTCGTGCCCGTAGGTGAACAGAATCTCGTCCGGCGTCTCTTCGTGAATCGTCGTGTCCCACACCACAATCCGCTTCGACGCGCCCAGCCCTGTGACGTATGCGTTCGGTCCCGTCACCTTGCGGCTCGCGTCCATCAGAAAAATCCGGCTCGGCGGAATGTGGAGGCCGCCGCGCGCTGCCACGCGCTCCAGCTGATCCACCAGGGCCGGATCCACCTTCTGGAGCGGCTCAAATTTGTTGAACAGCGGATCGATGACGATCGGCGCAACGAAGACCGCGAAGACCTCAATCGGAATGGTGATGATCCAGAACCACAGCCACCAGCGTCGCGGCGCATGGCGCATCAGCGCATACAGCACGCCCAGCACCACCGTCCCCACCACCACATAAATTCCCGTCGACTTCGCCCAGTCGCCCCACCACGCCGGCCACGACTCCACCGAGAGCCCGAAGTGCAGCCCAACGTGATGCCCCAGCAGAGCCAGCGGCAGATTCAGCGCCACAAAAATCAGCAACCACGCCGGAGCAGCAACCAAGCCCTGCACCCACGGCCGCGCAGACACGCGGCCCGCCAGCCTCGCCACAGGCGCTCCAGCCCGCACTGCCAGCCACAGCATCAGCAGCAGCCAGGCCGTCCCGGCGAAATAAAGTCCGGTGCTCCAATGGCTGAGTGCGATCGCTTCTGCCAGCTTCTGCGGCGGCAAAGCGCACAGGCATTTCGAGGTCGTGGCCGGCGGCGGGGTAAAGGCGGTCATCACGCCTACAGATTAAACAGCTCCCGCAGCCGCCGCGTCTGCGCCCGGCTCACCGGAATTTCCGTCTGCTTCTTGTCGTCCATGCGAAGCTGATACGTGCTCTTGAACCACGGCACCACTTCGCGAATGTGGTTGATGTTCACCAGATACGACCGGTGCGCCCGCCAGAACACCGCCGGATCGAGCAGATCGATCAGTTCCTCCAGCGTCCGGCACTTCGACTGGCCCTCCAGTGTCGGCGTCACCACGGAGATAATCCCCTCCTCGATCGACGCGAAGCAGATGTCCTTCTGATCGATCAGCAGCAGACGGCTTCCCGCCTGCACCACGATCTTCCCGCTGTGCGGCTTCGGCCCCTGATGCTGCTCGATCAGCTTCAGCAGCGTATCCACGCGCATATCGCCCGTCGACGGACGAGCCTCGCTGTTTACCTCCTGCAGCCGCAGCCGCGCGCGTTCCACCGCCTGCATCACACGATCGCGATCGAAGGGCTTCAGCAGGTAGTCGATCGCGTTCACGTCGAAGGCCCGCACCGCGTACTGGTCAAAAGCCGTCGCAAAGATGATCTGCGGCAGGCGGTCGCCCTCGCCCAGATCCAGCAACTTCTTCAGCACCGCGAACCCGTCCAGCCCCGGCATCTGCACGTCCAGGAACACAACGTCCGGATGCCGCGTGCGGATCAGATCCACGGCCTCAACGCCATTCGTTCCCTCGCCGACGATCTCCACATCGCCGTCGTCGAGCAGAAACTTCAGCTCCTCGCGGCTTAGCTCTTCATCGTCGACAATCAGCGCGGTCATGGGCATACGGGCAATCTAAGAATATAGGAACACGCCGCTGCCCCACATACCGGCCCGAGTCACCGCCCACGCGCCCACAAAACCCGGCCGAGCCCATCGGGGCAGGACTGGGAAAGCAGCAGCACCGGGATCCGGTTGTCGAATCTCCGTCGCGCGCTACCACCTCCATTCACAACCGCGAGGACCTTCTGCACTATCAGCTGGATACTATGGTTGGCACGGAGCCACCCTCCCCAGCCGATGCAACTCCTCCGCGGAGATAGTTCCGCTTTGCAGCAATTGCTCATGAAAATGCCGGATCGCGGAAGAAGTCAGCCTCCTGCACTGCGCAGAGTCCCATACATCGCCAGTCCTCTTATTCACCGCGAAATATCCGAGGAGCGGGCTCTCATCACCGGGCACATTTGCGGTGACCTCGAACCAGTAGAACCCTTTAGGATGCGGAGCCCTCTCGCGATCGAAACGCATGCCGGACAGCTGCCGAGCGCTCGCCGTCAACGTTGAGACCGCTAGAACGTGCGCCGCTCCTTCGCTCACCGCTGGAGCAGCATTCTGTCCCGCGCAGACACTCGCTGTGAATACCAGAATGATTGCTGGAAGTGCGATACCAATCGATCGAAACCGCTTCACCATGACGCGTCTCCTGTTAAGGGCAGTTCATTCGGATCTGCGCCATTTTGGCGCTCTGTACCATTTTTCGAATATAGTTCGGGGTTCCTATCCCCCACTTCTTGTGCATCGCCGTGAAAAAGCTTTTCGGGTCGATGGGACTGCCGAGACCCTTAAGCAGCGGCGAAGCCAATTGAACGAAGCTCTGGCCTGAGGCCATAAAGCCATCCTCCGAAGGGAAAGCGGCGACAATGGGGTTCTGGGGCCAAGGCCCAATCGATCCCGGAGCACCAGCGTGGAGGCCGAAATAATTGTGGGCGCCAACGGCGATATTTGACGTTCCATATTGGCTCTCATCGCCGGCCATGGCCAGAACGTAGTATGTCGGCACCCCCAACTCAGATGCAAGTGACGATGCGTCAGCCGTGTTGTCCTGCATAAAGCTCGTCGCGGGCTGAACGCTGCACGCTTTGTTTTGATCTCCGATGATCTGCACTGCCATGGCCGCCCCATATTGGTACGTCGAGGTGCATGTGCTCGAGGCGGCCGCGTCGTCCGCCTCATCCATCTCCGCGTCGCCGTCCGCGGGCTGGTTGGGGCCGTCCTGACCCAATTGCAAAGAAAGGCACGCCTGTTCTGTGGGCGCATCGGCGCTGATTGAAACGGTAGCGGTGATTTCGCTCGTGCTCACAAGGACCACGTTCGAGACCGTCATCGTGCCCTGAGCAGCCTGCACGGTAAGAAATGTCCCGCCGCAACTGATATTGGTACCGGAGATGGTGACATTGATCGTCTCTCCCGCCTGCCAGGGGCTCGGCGTGATGGATGTGATCGCGATCGGGGTGGGACAGACGACACCGGCGTGGCAGATCGCCGGGCAGGTCAGAAGCGAAAACGCGAGAAAGCTTCGCGCAAAAATGCATGCGCATCGCCCATGGAGTTTTGGCATGGAACAACTCCCCTTCCATTCGGGTGGAGCAACGGTACGGCCCTTTCTAGCAGCCCTCAAGGGGAGGATCAAGCTAAATAGCAACGACAATCGCCAGGTAACTATAGTTGGATAACTACAGTTGGATGGCCATTGGTCGATAAGTAATGAATCCCGGGACGCTCAGTCGAACATCCGGACCATTGCGCGCCCTGAGTCGCGCGATGCGCGGTCACTCGGTGAAAGCGTGGAGGCGGGCGGGGGGATTGTCGGCGGCGAGGTGATGCCCGCAGTGCACGCAGTAGAGATCCGTAATCCGCGCCCCGCGATGGCAAGCCCCGCAGCACGGAGCTACCTGGTACGCGCACTGCGGGCAAAAGTGGTAATCGCTCTCTATTCTCGCCCCGCACGCCGGGCACAGAGAGAGCACCGGCTGCCGCAGCAGGAAATAAAGCACCGCGCCGATGCCGCTCGGAATCACAAGGCAAACCACCGTCCACAAAGCAGTGCTCATGCCCCGCCGCGGAGAATCCCGGCTCACATAGCCCACCATCAGCACGTACAGCGCCGCCAGCGCGCTCAGCGTGATGTTGAAATAAAACCGGAACCAGAAGGGCAGGTTGGGAGGATGATGCCGATGCCCCGGCACCACGATCCACATCAGATACTGCATCAGCGTGAAAGCGGCGGCCGCGCCCGCAATCGACCACGCCGGGATCATGCGCAGTTCGCCGCTGAAACCTTCAGGCTGCGAAGTTTGAGAAGCAGGACGTTGTGGGTTCTCGAATTCCATGACGGCGAAACGTTCCGATGCGGACGGCTACAACAATTCCATCAGCGCTGATCTTCGTTCGCGCGCTGTTGCCGGCCTCGCCAGCTTACCATCAGCACCGCAAACATGGCCGTAATCAGCACCAGGGAGAGCGTCAGCAGCATCAGCGGCATCCCCGTGAACTCCTCGCCGGCAGCCACATCGGCAAACACGCTCCACAGTGCGGGCGCCGCCAGCAGCACCAGCGTCGCCACCGCCAGCAGGATATAGCCCGCGTGACGTCGCCGCTGCCGGCGCTGCGCCTGCATCAGCTGTGCCGCTTCCATCACCGACCGCCGCGTGCGCAGCACCACTTCCGGCATCGGATGCCCTCCCGCTCGGCCGCGTCCGGCGTCGCCGTTCATCGCGCCTCCTGGTGGGGTTCGTTCTGGAGGCGCGCCGCCGCCACGTGCGGCTTCAGCGCTGCCAATCCGCGATAGAGCCGCGACTTCACCGTCGACAGCGGAGCGCGCGTCAGCCGCGCAATCTCTTCCAGCGACATTTCCTCATGGAAGCGCAGCGTCAGAACCTCCCGCTGCAGCGGTTCCAGCGTCAGCAGGGCTTCGGCGACCAAAGCCCCGCTTTCCAGCGTCGCCAGATGATCGAACGGCGTCTTGTCCTGGCTCGGAATCTCAAACGGCCGGTCGTCCTCGTTCTTGTCGAAAAGCTCTTCCAGGCTCGCCATCGGCCGCCGCCGCCTCAGATCGATCACCAGATTGCGCGCGATCGTGAACAGCCAGGTATCGAACCGCGAGTTGCCGTTGAACTGCGCCCCCCGCAGCAGCACCCGCATCCACGTCTCCTGGAACAGGTCCTCCGCCAGCTCCCGATTTCCCGTCAGATACAACAGGTACCGCAGCAGCCGATGCTGATACTGCAGGATCAGCCGGTCGATCAGCTCCGGGTCGTGGCGCTTCAGCCCCTCCGCCACCAGGACGTTGTCCTGCCGGATTTGCTCCGCCAACTGCAGCGCTGCCGTGCTCATGTCATCCACACAGACGGGTGAAGCCGCCCGGAAGACGCTGCCGGCTATGAGTTTTTCCAGTTTTTCTCCCAGATCCACTCGCTTCCGATCCTCGTACCAGCCCATACGGCTCAACCCCGCACGCCCGATTGATTCCCTGCCTCGCGGGGTCGATTCATTATCTCAGGATTGCCCCGCCCCCAAGGTTAGACTGGTGACAATGGAGATTCTTTACGGCCTCCACCCCGTGGAGGAAGCCCTGCGCTCCGGCTCGCGACGCTTCGACCACGTTTGCCTCGCCCGCGAGCGGCACGACGACCGGCTTGCCCAGGTGGCCGCGCTCTGCCGAGCGAACGGGGTCCGGCTCCGCACCGAGCCGCGCGAGGCCCTTACACGCCTGGCCCGTACGCCCGCCCACCAGGGTGTGGTCGCCGTCGTCCGCGAGCGCGAGTTCCTCGACGCCGAAGACCTCCTCGAAGGCCCCGAACCCCGCCTGGTCCTCGCTCTCGACAGCGTCGAAGATCCCCAGAACCTCGGCGCTCTGCTGCGCAGCGCGGAAGCCGCCGGCGTCGATGGCGTCCTTTTCGCCGAGCGCCGCTCCGCCCCCCTCAGCGCCGTGGCCATCAAAGCCTCCGCCGGAGCTGCCGAGCATCTCCGCCTGGCCCGCGTCGTCAACATCGTCCGCGCTCTGGAGCTCCTCAAAGAACGCGGCCTCTGGGTCGTCGGCCTCGACGAGCGCGGCGCCCAGGATTACGACCAGTACGATTTCACCTCCGGCGCCGTCATCGTGCTCGGCCGCGAAGGCGACGGCCTCCACGATCTTGTCCGCCGCACCTGCGACCACCTGCTCCGCATCCCCATGTCCGGCCAGGTCGCGTCGCTCAACGTCTCCGCCGCCGGCGCCGTGGTCCTCTTTGAAGCTGCCCGCCAGCGCCGCGCCGGCCGCCAGCCGCAACGCGCCGCCATCTCCGCAAAAAAGCAGCAGAAGGGCCTCGGCTCATGAAGTTTTTCTTTTGGATGGCCGCCGTTGCGCTCGGCGGCTCCATGGCGCTGGCGCAGCAAGCTCCCGAGCCTCAGATTGTTTTCTCCGGCCGTCCCCGGCCCTCCTCCACAGCGAAGGCCGCGCCGCAGGCGCTCACCGATGCGGAACGCCTCGCCGTGGACATCCATGCGTGGGATCTCGACGTCCGTCTGGAGCCCGACAGGCAGTCCATCGAAGCCCACGCACGCGTGACGCTCCGTAATGCCGGCTCGGCGCCTTTGGCTGCCATCCCCCTTCAGCTTTCTTCGACCCTTCACTTTGAAGACGTTGGCTTCAACGGCAAGGCGCTTCCCTTCACCCAAACCATCCTCGCCAGCGATGCCGACCACACCGGCGCGCTCCGCGAAGCGGCGATCACGCCTCCCCAGCCGCTCGCGCCCGGAGCAGAAATTACCCTTACCCTCGACTACGGCGGCGCCATCCCTGTCTCCGCCGAACGTGTCACCGACCTGGGCGCGCCCATCGGCGCTGCCGTCGCCTCCGACTGGGACCGCATCTCTCCGGACTTCACGGGCCTGCGCGGATTCGGCGACGTTGTTTGGTACCCGGTCAGCTCCGTCCCCGCGGCACTCGGCGACGGCGACAAGCTCTTCGTCGAGATCGGACGCCAGAAGCTCATGGACCAGGACGCCACGATGGCCCTGCACGTCACCGACGAATTCACCGGCGATCCGCCCAACGTGGCCCTGCTCAACGGCCGCTGGGTTCCGCTCAAACAGCCTTCGCTGATGCCCACCACCGCCTATCCCGGCGTCATCACATGTGCCTCGCCGGCCACGCGTCTCGGCTTTGAAGCGCCTTCGCTCTTCCTCGCCCGCCGCACCGAAACCGACGCCGGCAACATCCGGGTTCTTTCCACCCCAGCGGACCAGCCGCACGTCCAGGACTACCTCACCGCGGCCACCAGCGTCGCCCCGCTCGTCCAGCGCTGGCTCGGCAACAAGCCGCACCCGAGGTTCACAGTTCTCGATCTCCCCGAAGCCGCCGACGCACCCGCCGAGACAGGCAATGTCCTCGCCATTCCGCTGGCGTCGGAGGACCCGGAGAAGCTCGCGCCCCTCGTCGCCCACGGCCTCGCCCACGCCGCCTTCTGGTCGCCGCGCGCCTGGCTCAACGAAGGTGTCGCCAACTTTATCGGCACGCTCTGGGTCGAGTCTGCCGACGGACGCACCGCCGCGCTCGAAAGCCTCAATGCCGGGCGCCCTGCGCTTGCCCTCGCCGAGCCCGCGGTGCCCGGCGACGGGCGCGGCCAGGACCTCCTCCATGCGGAAAGCTCGGTCTACTACCGCACCAAAGCGACGTACGTCCTCTGGATGCTGCGCTCCCTCGTCGGCGACGACGCTCTTCAGAGCGCCCTCCAGGCTTACAATCCCGCCCAGGATACCGCGCCCGAGACCTTCGAGCGCCTCGTTGAAAATGCCTCCCACAAGGATCTCGGCTGGTTTTTCTCGAATTGGGTTAACCACGACGACGGCCTGCCCGATCTCTCCATCGCCGGCGTCTACTTCTCTCCTGAGGCGCACTTTACCCAACTCGTCGCCATCGACATCGTGAACAACGGCTACGCCGAGGCCGAGGTCCCCGTCACCGTCAAAGGCGCCAACACCTCAGACACCGTCAACGTGCGCGTTCCCGCCCACGGAAGCGTCACCCACCGCGTCATCTTCCAGGAAATGCCCACAGAAGTCATCGTGAATGACGGCAGCATCCCCGAAGTCCAGGCCAGCGAGCACGTGAAGACGCTGAAGCAAGTGCCCTCCAGCACCTTCTAGCTTGTGCCGGTTGCGGCCGAGCTTTCTCTCTTTCTCATCCTGAGCGAGCCAGCAGAATTCGCTGCTCCCGCCGCCTGGCGCATCAGAATGAAAGGCGGCGAGTCGAAGAACCTGCATTTCTTCTGCCCCTGCGCCCCGCAGTCTCCCTCACCGCCCCACCAGCGGCCGCGCCATCGTCCCGTGCACGTCCACCGTTCCGCTGCGCGCCCGGATCGTCAGATCCACGCTGCGGTCGAAGCCGATGCTCCCGCGTACCGGAGTCACGTGTCCCGTATGCGACAAGCCCCCGCCGGTTAGGTTCAGCGTGCGATTCACGACGCTGCCGCCGCCCGTCCACAGCGCGAAATTCCCCAGCGGTCCCGCGTCGGCGGAAAACCCGCCGTTCTGCCACGTGAAGTGAAATTCGCCCGCCGCCGAAGCGTCCAGCTCCGCCGTGCTCCGTCCGCTCAGCGTCAGCCGGGTCTCCCCGTCGAATCGTCCCGCGCCCCAGTGCTCCCGAAACAGCGACGCCGCCGCGGAAGGCCGCAGCCCCGTCCCCCGCACATCCAGGCTCCAGTTCGGCACGCCGTCCCTGAGGGTCATCGCGCCGGTCGCATGCAGCGTTCCCCCCAGCGCCGACGCGTCGACGGATTTCAGCGTCAGCCCCGCCGGGCCGACCGCAATCGAGGCTGTGGCCTGCCGCAGCACCAGCCGATCCAGATTGAACGCTCCCGCCTGAATCGTCCCGTCCAGCAACGGCCACGGCGACCGTTGAGTTCCCAGAGTGCCGGCAAACATCCGTCCCAAAAATCCGCGCCGCTGACCCCGGAGCGCCGCGGACAAGGCCGAACCACTCAGCACCGGCGCCTCCAGCGTGAACGTCGCCGCGCACGGCGTCGGCTGATCGCAGACCTGGGGATACGCCAAAGAGCCGTGCAGCGCCAGGCCCTGATAGTGAATCGCCGCATTGCGCCACGCGATCTGCTGCGCGTCGATCACGATGTCCGCCGAGTCCACATTCACCGGCGCAGCCAGAAAACCCGGCCGCAACTGCAGCCCCGTCGCGTGAACCGTACCGCTGGTGCTCAGTCCCAGCCCCGTGCCCGCCAGCGGAGGCAGCCATGCGCCGCTCGTCGTCACGTTCAGGTCCGCGCGTCCTTTCCGCCCGGCCGCCGCCAGCGTATGGTTCAGCAGCCCCAGCGTCGCTCCGGGCGCGGTCAACCGCTGCAGCGAAGCGGGACCGGCAACATGCAGCGTGAAGCCGCCGCGCGTTAGGCTGCCATCCGCAATCAGCGGCGCCGGCTCGCCAAACGGAATCGCCGCAGGCTCGAGCAAAATCCCATGCTGTGGCGCAAGCGCGGCTGCCGATCTCGCCGTCCCTCCCGCACGGCCCGCGTGCCCCCGTTTCTCCATCCCCTGCGCCGCCGAAGTGGCCGCAACGAAATGCAGCTCCGGCAAAGAGAACGTTCCACCCCCATTCGTAATCGACAATCCCGTTACCGTGGCATCGCCGGACAGCACGCGCTTCGCCCCCATCCAATCTCCGGCTGCGCTGCCCGGCGCTCCGCCGGTCACGAGCCGGAATGCGCCGTCGATATCGCCGGCCGCACTCGCGTTCTGCAGGCTGGAACGCATCAGCCCCGCCAGCGATAACGGGAACTCCGCGGAAACGTGGTTGATCTCCAGTTGCAGATCGGCGCCGCCATCACTCGATCCCCGCACCCTCCCGGTCAGCAGCAGATGCCCAGGCGCAACCGGCAGGAAGCACGTGATCTGATCCAGCGCCCGCTGCTCGTGCAGATACTCCGCGCTGCACGTCGCGCTCACATCCATGGACGAGAGAGGCTGGAATTCCTGGCGCCGCAGGTTGCCGATGCTGACCGTGGAGTGCAGTCGCAGATCGGCCAGCGTGCCGCTCACCTGCCCCGTCAAATTCATGCCGCCCCGCCAGCCGGTGTCCTGCCCGATCAGCAACTCGCTCACCTGCCCCAGTTGCGCGCCTCTCCAGGCCACGGTCAGGTTCACAGGCAGCGTTCTCAGCATCGTTCCGCGCCGCAGCGATCCCGCTACGTTCAGTTCGCCCACGTCCAGCAGCTCCAGCGGCAAATCCGTCCGTGCCGGTTGTGCCTTCATTCGCAGCCGCCATTCCCCGCCGCCCGATTGCCACATGGAAAACTCTGCGTTCATCAGCGAGAATGGCTTCTTTTCCACGCCGTCCTTGAAGTTAATGCGCGAATCCGTCGCCTCGATGTACGGGAAGCGCGGCGTGGGCCCCGCATGCCGTTGCCCCGTCGGCGCGTTCGGGATCCGGGAGGCGCGCAGCAGAATCGAGTTCACGCTCCACTGCCCTGCGCTGTTCCTCACCAAATTCAGGCTGGCCTGGTCCAGGCTGATTCGGCTGATCTCCAGCCGCCGCCGCCACAGCGAGCTCAGCCGCAGCGACACCACTACAGAATTCGCATGCAGCGCCGGCTCATATCCAAACGCCGGATCTTCCTCCACCGTCAGGTTGCTCAGCGCGATGCCCGGAACCGGCAGCAGTTGCAGCGAAATTCCGCCCACCGCAACCGGTCTGCCCAGCGCCGCCGCTATGCTTGCCGTGATCGATCGCCGATACTTCCCCAGGCTCACCAGCGGAGGCACAAAGATGGCCACCAGCAACACCACTCCCAGCAGAAGAACCGCGATCCCTTGTCGCCTGCGCCGAGTTCGCTGCTCCGGCGTTAGCTCTTCCCCCAGCTCGTCCTCGGCGTTCATGACTAATGGATCACGTGGAAAGTGCGGCTCCAGCGCGTTTCTGTGAAGAAGTGGAGCGTTTCATGCCCGATCCACGCAATCTGGTCCGCGAACGATGTTTTATATTGCTCGCTGTCCGGTGTCCGGAACGACCAATAGACCAGAAGCGGCCGTCCCACAATGTTCGCGCGCGGTACAAACCCCCAGTACCGGCTGTCCAGGCTCACCGTGCGATTGTCCCCCATCACGAAATACATCCCCGGAGGAACCACCAAATCCCCATTCTGGATGTACTGCGGCAGCGCCTCCGCCCATTCTGCCGTCACATCGTCGTCCGGCGGCGGAGGCACATCCGGAAAATCGTCGCGATACGGCAGGAATCCCGGCTGATCCGGCGGATCCTTCACCCACGGCTCCTTCAGCGCAACCCCGTTCCGGTACACCACGCCGTTCTCCAGATGAATATGGTCCCCCGGCAGCCCGATCACCCGTTTCACCAGAAACAGATGTTGCCCATTCGCCTCCAGCGTGGGCTTATAGAAGACGATGATGTCGTCGCGGTGCACGTCACGGTAATACACAAACGGCGCCCACTTTGCCGGCGGAGCCAGCGTGATCCGATTCACCAGCACGTGATCACCGATCAGCAGCGTGTTCTCCATCGACGACGACGGAATCGCAAAATTCTGGAAGATGAATGTCAGAACGAAAAGCCCCACCACCAGGACGCCGCAAATAGAGGCAAACGCTTCGAGGGGAGTTTCTTCGCTGGGCTGTCGGGGCTTCTTTTCCAAATCTTCGTCCATGGGCCGGATCAGACTTTCAGCGCAGCACGCGCCCGATTCGATCCCAGCGCGCGAAGTCCTTCAGCCTGTCCAGCAGATCGCTTTTCTGCTTTAGGCTATCATCCTGCGTGGGATCGGTGGACGACGGTTCGCGCAGCGAGAAATAGATCAGCAATCCCCGCCCCACAATGTTCTGCCGCGGCACGAATCCCCAGTACCGGCTGTCGCGGCTGAAATTGCGGTTGTCCCCCAGAACGAAATACTGGCCCCGCGGCACCACCAGCTCCCCCGCATGCACGTCCCGCTGCATCTGTTGCCACCATCCCGGATCCACTCCCGGATCGGTGTACAACCGCTGCGGAAAATCGTCGCGGTACGCATCGGGATATGCCGGCTCGAAGGCCACGTACGGCTCGTCCTGCGGAACGCCATCGATGTCCGCCAGTCCATCCTGCAGATGGACCGTCTCGCCCGGCACCGCAATCACCCGCTTCACCACATGCTCTGAAGGTTGATCCGGATAGTGGAAGACGATCACGTCTCCGCGCTGCGGCTCACGATACGGCAGCAGCCACTGCCACTCGCCCGGCGGCGCGTAGATCATCTTGTTCACCAGAACAAAATCGCCCACCAGCAATGTATGTTCCATCGATTCCGACGGAATCCGGAATGGCTGCGCAATAAAAGTCAGCACAAATACAGCCGCCGCCAGCACCCGGAAAAGCGACGCCACGATATCCAGAACGTTCGGCACCACCGCGTCCCGCGACCGCTCCGGTCCCAGCAACTGACGCCGCAGCGCCAAATCATCGCTCCCCCCGGAACCGCCTCCAGCCGGACGCATCGGTGGTGGCGCAGGACACTCCATCGCATCCGCGCGCATCGGTGGTGGCACGGGAGTCTCCATCTCATCCGCGCGATCCGGCGGCGGTACGCTGGCGCTCATTCCCCATTCTCCCGCAGGCTCTCCAGCGCCTGGCGCGCGGCATCCTGCTCCGCCAGTTTGCGATTCCGTCCCCTGCCCGTCGCCAGCGACTTCCCCCCGCACCGCACTTCAACGAAAAACTCCTTGGAGTGGTCCGGACCGCTCTCCGCCGTTGTTCGATACTCCGGCTGCCCCAGTCTCCGCGCCTGTAGCAGCTCCTGCAATCCCGATTTGTAGTCGCCAATCCCCGAGCCCGCCAGCAATTGTCCCCCCAGCGCCTCTGCCGAGGGATCCATCACCAGCCGATCCACAATGCGGCGCACCGTCTCCAGCCCCGCATCCAGAAAAATCGCTCCCAGCACCGCCTCCATCGCATTGGCCAGCAGCGCGGGCTTCGCCCGGCCGCCGCTGTTCTCTTCGCTGCGCCCCAGCAGCAGATACCGCCCGAGATCCAGTTGCCGCGCCACCTGCCCCAAATGCCGGCGGCTCACCAGCGCGCCGCGCAGCCGCGTCAGATCGCCCTCCCGCAGATCAGGAAATCGCAGATAGAGCGACTCAGCCGCCGCCAGTCCAATCACCGCATCGCCCAAAAACTCCAGGCGCTCGTTGTCGGCCAGCGCTTCGGCTCCGCCGTCGCGCGATCCCTCCCGGGTCAGCGACCGGTGCGTCAGAGCCTGCTCGAGCAGTTTGGAATTCACAAAGGGGTGGCCCAGCCGGATTTCCAGCTCCCGCAGCGGCGCGGGAAGCGATGCCTTCTCCACGTCGGCCGAAAGCGCGCCGATCGGTACGCCGGGATCGTGAACAGAGGACTCCATGCGCCGCTTCCTTCCTCATTATGGCAGAGGCAGGCAAACGGCCAGGATCATGGATTGCGACGAACGCGGTTGGCTGCGCGGCGCTCGGCCGAGGGCTAGCTCGCTACCCCAATCGACCGCACAAACAGATCCGCGCCAATCTCCGGCGACAGGAAGACCAGTTCCCACGCCCCTCCCGTCTTCCAGGTATTCACCCGATGATTGGCAAACACCACCTGGTACGGTCCATCCGGCGCTTCGGGAGCTTCATCGGTGATCCGGCAGCGCGTGAAAATGCGGCCGGTGGACGAGCTCTCCTGCCAAACCTCCAGCGTGCATCTGAACTCGACATCGGGAGCACGCAGTACAGCGGGGATACGAGCAACGAAACTCACAGCGGAATCTCCACCTTCTCCATGAAAGCCAGGGCTACAAGGGGTCCGAGCAACGATCAGAAACCGTCCCACGGGTGGACTTGCCGGGCGTCCAGGCAGGTTCCCTCAAACTGTCTGAGGGATAAATTGCGCGCCGTGCATACGTCGCGCCAGTTGATCAACCATCCCCGGTCGTTGTCGTTTCTTCGCCGTGGCGGGTCAGGCAGAGCCTTCCGCGTGGTCAGATGCGGGGCAACCGGGTGCTGGTTGTCGTGACCCAGGCGATGAGCCCAGGTTCGATCCACGTTATTCAAACCGAACAGAACAGGAAATGCCAGCTATGGCGCGCCTGCCGGCATTTCTCCCTCTGCCGTTCTCCTACTGCGGATGCGACGTATTCGTGGCAGGAGTCGCAGGCGTTTTGACCGGCGCGCTGCTCTCCGTCTGCGCCTGCGGCGGCAGCGCAAACGGCTTCTTCAGCCCCGACTGCGCCGCTGCCAGAGTGTCCGGCTGCCCATCGCGCGCATCCAGCGCCGCCTTGTACTCGGCCACCGCCTGCGGACGCTGATCTTCCACATCGTAAATCCGCCCCAGATAAATATGCGACCACGCAATCAGCCGCTGGTCCTTCGAGTCCGTCAGCGTCTTCTGGAACGCCGCCACCGCCTGATTCACGTGGTTGTTCATCAGGTCCGCGCGCGCCAGGATAAACTCCGCGCGGCCCGGCTCTCCGGTGTGGTCAGCGATCGCCTTCTCTGCTATCGCGCTCGCGCCCGCCACGTCGCCTTTCACCAGCTTCATCTCGGCCACGTCCAGCCCCTGCAGCGGATGTATCGGCGCGTGGCCCAGCATCTCCCCCTCCCAGTGTTGGTCGAAGGTCGTATTCCGCGCTTCATGCACCACAGAGTCCACGTCCATGCCGTACACCATCGGCCCAATCGCCTCCGACAGGCTCTGCGGCGTCTTCTCGAAGGCCAGCAGCTGGTTGTAGAAGTACTGCGTCACCACGAAGCCCTGCGCCATCGAGTGCTCCACCGCCTGCTCGCGTACCTCCGCATCCTTCTGCAGCGATTCGCTGCGCGCAATCTCGTACGGTTCCGCTTCGCTGCGCGGCAGCCCCGCCGGCACTTTCACAATCGCCACGCCCGTCTTCATGATCCGCGCCTCAATCGCCCGAATCATGCTCTCCACTACCAGCGCCACAATGTCGTTCTTGAAATTGAACGGCAGCGGGGCATAATAGATCGTCTTCAGAATCGGCTGCATCCGGATCATGTCGTTCTGGCGTGAATACAGCAGCGGCTCGATCTCGTAATGCAGGTACACGTGCCGTACCAGCCGCATGGCTATCTGCCCGTTCTTCGGCGACGCCACCACAACGTAATTCGTCCCGTAGACCCGCGCGTTCGTCTCTTCCGGCGACAGCATCGGCTCAATCACCACCAGAAACCGCCGCGTCGTCGCGATCGACGCCGGCATCTTCAGGTAGTAATTTGTGCTGACGATCATCTGCGTGAGCGGCCCGTGCAGCTTTTGCTGGAGCGCGTCGTATGCCGGCCGGTTCTCGAGCCAGATCACATGCAGATCGGTGTCCTGTGCGAACTTCCGCACCAGCGGCAGAATCAACAGCACGCCGTTGGCATCCGGCGGCAGATCCTCTTCGTCCACGCTCGGAGTCAGTTGCGGTGGCGGACTCAGATACAGTCCCAGCGACACGTACTGCGCCAGGTTCTGCGCCGGATCGTCCAGCTTGTGCTGGTCGATGTACAGGCACAGCTTGTCGCGATCTTCCCGCGCCGCCTCGGATGCCTGCGTCGCCTGGTTCACTTCCGCGCGCACCGTCTGCCGCACCGGATCGGATTCGCTCAGTCCATCGTCGTAGCCACAGGCATTCAGCGCCACGGCCAGATCGAACATCGCCTCGCTGGTTTGCAGGCTCACCGCCGGTCCCGCCGGATCGAGCAGCGCCGGCCCTTTGCCCGCCTGGGCCGTCTGCGGGAGCTCCGCCGGAGCCGCGGGCACTGTCCCCGGCGACGGCGAAGGCACAGGAACGCTCTGCTGCGCCGCACATACCGAGGCCAGCAAAGCTGCAGGAAGTCCAAAGGTCAGCAGGAAACGGCGCACAGAGGGAAACAACGGCATATCGATAGGCAGGGTGGGACTGCCTTCAGTCTATGCAACCGCCTGAACCAGGGTCAACGGAATAGTCAATAGTCAGCAATCAGCGGCTGGATGCCGGTATCACGCCACAGCGAAGGCCCGGACCTCTTCCTTCCGCACCGTCAGCCTCTCCACCAGATCTGTCTTCACTTCAAATCCCCGTCCCGGCGTCTCCGGCACTGCAATCTGTCCAAGCTCCGACACCGTCACTTCCGGTTCGATGATGTCTTCCTTCCAGTAGCGCTTCGATGCCGACACATCCCCAGGCAGCGTGAAGTTCTCGAGCGACGACAGCGCGATGTTGTGTGCCCGCCCGATCCCCGTCTCCAGCATCCCGCCGCACCACACCGGAATCCCGCGTTCCTGCGCCGCATTGTGCACCGCGATGGCCTCGCTGAATCCGCCCACGCGCCCCACCTTAATATTGATGATCCGGCACGACTCCATCTCGATGGCCGCCAGCGCGTCCCGCCGGTTCCGGATCGACTCATCCAGGCAAATCGCCGTGTTCAGCCGCTTCTGCAGCATCGAGTGGAAGTAGAAATCGTCCGCCCACAGCGGCTGCTCGATCATCATCAGATCGAACTCGTCGAAGCTGACAATGTGGTCTGAATCCTTCAGCCGGTACGCGGAGTTGGCGTCCACGCTCAGCTCGATGTCCGGCCAGCGGCTCCGCACCAGCTCCAGCATCTTCACATCCCAGCCCGGCTTGCACTTCAGCTTGATGCGCTGATAGCCGGCCGCCAGCTCCCTCTCCACGGCGGCCATCTGCTGCTCCATCGTCGCCTGAATCCCGATCGATACGCCGCAGTCGATCTTTTCGCGCGTGCCCCCCAGCAAACTCGCCAGCGGAACCTTCCGCATCTGCGCTTCCAGGTCCCACACCGCGTTCTCCAGCGCCGCCTTCGCCATGCGGTTCCCGCGCACCTGGCGAAAGATCCCCGGACATTTCCCGCCGTGCTCCGGATCGGCCGCCGCCAGCATGGGCCCCAGCTCGTTCTGCATCGCCATCCACGCCGTGTCGATCGATTCCTCCGAATAATAAGGATGCTCGCCCGCCACGCATTCGCCCCAGCCGCTCAGACCCTCGGCCCGCAACTCCACCAGCAGAATTCGCCGCTCCGTGGTGGTTCCGAAGCTCGTTTGAAAGGGGTGGACAAGGGGAAGGCGCAGCTCACGCAGAAAAATGGCATCGATTCTCATAACACTCCCAGGGTTGGATCGTGCAGCCTTGCGAGTTCGTAAGTGCCGTTACCGTCTCCATCGGTCTCAAATCCCACTACCGCGAGCCCGCGCGCAAACGCCGCCAGAAACCGCTCGCGATTTTCCGCCTGGACCACCTGAGCACGGGAGACACTTTCAGCCTTCCATGTGGCGATCGCCTTTGGGACCATGATTGTCTCCAGAGTTGTCGGCGGTGTGTAGGATGACCCGCTCAGGATGGCCTTCACCCGTTCCGACTCCATCCACCACTCCGCATGGAGTCGATCCGTGGGAAGCCCAGCCTGCAGTCGAGATGAGGATACACCATAAAAATTGGGGCTGTAGGTGCGCACGATCACCCCCAGCTTGTGGATATTCAGATGTGCGTTTTTGATTTCCAGTGGGTCGAACGTCCACTCCATCAGCCGGATTCCCCGGCTCAACGCCTCCGCCCGCTGGTACAGCTTCAGCCGCCGCCCCAGCCCGGCGTTCCTGTAACGCGGCGTCACCGCCAGCATATGTGAGTGCAAATACGGCACTTGCTCCGGCTGCCCCACCCTTATCCGCGGCTCCATCGCGGATAGGGTGGGTTTAGGCTTCATCCCCGGAATCGCCATCGCAAACCCGACCATCTCCCCTGCCGGATCGAACGCCCCAATCGCCTGCCCGCCCACCTTCTGCGCTACCTTAAACATCCGCCGCGGGATCACGTCCCCGTCGTCGTACCCCCACGTCTCAATCTGCAGCCGGACGCAGGCTTCCAGCTCGTCATACCCCTCGCACGACCGCAGCACGATCTCCGTTCCATCGGGCGTCCGCATCGTCTCGGCCGGAAAACTCGACGCAGCGCTCATCGCCCGCCCTCCGGCCCGGAAGTCGCCCTGGCCTTTGTCTGCGACTTCGGCGCCTTCGCCCGAGCCCACAGCGCCTCCAGTTCGTCCGGGGAAAGCTCCTCCAGGGGACGTTCGCTCTCGGCCTCCATCGCCCGGAATCTCCTTCGGAATTTCTCGCTCGCATCGCGCAGGGTTAACTCCGCGTCGACCTTCAGGTGACGCGCGACATTTGCCGCCGTAAACAGCAGATCCCCCAACTCTTCTGTAGCTTTCTCCGTCTTCCCCATCCGGATTTCCGCGTCCAGCTCCGCTGTCTCTTCCCTCAGCTTTTCCACAACCCCGCCGATCTCCGGCCAGTCGAATCCTGCCTTCGCCGCTTTCGCCCCAATCTTCCCTGCTTCCATTAGCGCCGGCATTGCCCGCGAAACCCCGTCCAGCCGCCCAGCCCTTCCGGTTGTCTCCGCACCGTTCAGGTCGCCCCCGGGGCGGGCAGCCCTTTCCAGCTTCTTGATCTCCTCCCAGTTCCGCAGCACCTGCCCCGATCCAATCCCCTCCGTCTCCAGACCCTCCGCCCGATTCCCCGCCTCCGCCGCTGCCGCCTCGCCGAAGACGTGCGGATGCCGCCGCACCAGCTTCCGGTTCAGTCCGGCAATCACGTCGCTGATCCTGAAGTGCCCAGCCTCCTCGGCCATCACGGCATAGAACAGCACCTGCAGCAGCAGATCCCCCAGCTCATCGGCCAGATCCGTCCAGTGCTCCCGCTCGATGGCGTCCAGCACCTCGTACGTTTCTTCCAGCGTGTATTTGCGAATGGTCGCGAAGGTCTGCTCGCGATCCCACGGACACCCGCCCGGCGCCCGCAGCCGCGCCATAATCCGCACCGCCTCGGCAAACAACTCCCCAACGCGCCAAGGTGCGGCGTCCTGCGGTTCCCCATCCTGTTCAGGAGGCATAATCCCACTCTACAACCTCGCAAGGGACTGCTGGAAAGCTGCTATGCTCTCTGCCGGAGTGCACAGATGCGTTCGACCCTGCTCCTGCTTTTTCTGCTGACTCCCCTGTCTGCTCACGCCCAGGAAAATGTCTGGCAGCACGTCAGTCCCAGCTACAACCAGCCAGTGCTGGAAACCCAGACGACTCTCCCCATCGCCCGTCAGCTTGCCATCGCGCGGCTCATCCAGCATTGCTGCGCATCGGATCTCAATACACAGCCGGGGAGCACCGCAGCGGATGTGGCGCAATGCCTCACCTTCCAGGCAATCCCGCTGGCTCCAAAACAAAACGTCCTGCTCGTCTGGGGATGCTACCGGGCCGGCACCGGCGGAGGGGGCCCGAACTGGCTGGTCCGTTTTCGCGGCGCCGTACCGGTTCTGCTGGCGTCCTCAAACAACGGCTTCAGTGGCTGGCTCTACTCCATCCAGCCAACGATGACCCACGGTTATCACGATCTTGTGCTTGGGTGGCACATGGGTGCCTTCGAAACGGACCTTACCTACTTTCAATTCAACGGCAGCACCTACGTTCCTGTCAGCAAGGCGCAGGATCTCTGCAATAGCGACCAATGCAGGATTCACCCCGAGCCGAAGTAAGGTCGCCGATCGCAGCAGGTTGAACTCTTCCGCCACCCCAGCCGTGGCGCCAGCCGCCCCCTGCCCGCTGTGCGCTCCCTGTGCTCTGTGCAACGGCTCCCTGCCTCGATGCCCCGCTAACTCGCCAACTCGCTCCCTCGTCGCTGGAGGCTGGCCGCTGGCTCCTGGCCTGATCCCTGATTCCCGATCCCTGATTTACCCTGTTGCCTTGACGCTGACCCTCGCCATCTTCGTCGTCCTCTTCGGGCTCGCCTTCGGCAGCTTCCTCAACGTCTGCATTGCGCGCCTGCCGCGGCACCGCTCCATCGTCCGCCCCGGCTCCGCCTGCCCCAACTGCGGCACGGCCATCCGCGTGCGCGACAACATCCCGCTCCTCAGCTGGATCGTTCTCGGCGGCCGCTGCCGCAACTGCCGTTGGAGCATCCCCTGGCGTTATCCCGCTGTCGAGATCGCCATGGCCTCGCTCTTCCTGCTCGCGTATCTGCGCTTCGGGCTCACGCTCGCCGCCGCCGGCGCAGCTGTCTTCAGCTTCCTGCTTCTCGGCCTCGCCGTCATGGACGCGGAAACCATGCGCCTGCCCGACTCCTTCACGGTCCCTGGCATCCTGCTCGGCATCCTCTGGCGAGGCACGCTGCACACCGCGGCCCTCCTCATCCATCTCCAGAACGCCGCTTTCGCCCTGCTCTGGGCCATCTGCGCCGCGCTCATCATCGTGCTCATCCGCTGGCTCTACTACGCCGTGCGCCGCCGCGAAGGCATGGGCCTCGGCGACGCCAAGCTGCTCGCTATGATCGCCGCGTGGCTCGGCCCCATGCTCACCGGACTCACCTTCGTCCTCGGCACCTTCGCCGCCGCCGTGTTTGGAATCGCCCTCGCGGCGCGCTCGCGCAGAACCGCCGATCCGACCAAACTCGCTTTTGGATCCTTCCTCTGCGCCGCCGCCCTCTACGCCCTCTTCGCCGGTCGGCCGATTGTCACGTGGTACGCAGGCTTTTTCCGTTAGGACTGCTCCACTGAGTACGGTCTACGGTCTACGGTCTACGAAATGACGATGCCCCGGCACTCCCCGAACCCAATCCGCGCGTGCCCCTCGCTTTCGCACCAGCCGCGCAGGATCACCTCGTCGCCGTCCTCAAGAAACTTCCGCTGCTCGCCATCCGGCAGCGCCAGCGGCTCCGCGCCGCGCTTCGTCCGCTCCAGCAGCGAGCCGACCGACTCCGGAGTCGGCCCCGACACCGTTCCCGTCGCCAGCAAATCCCCGGGCCGCAGATTGCACCCGTTGCTGGTGTGGTGTGCCAGCATTTGCGCCGGCGTCCAGTAGAGATCGCGCAGGTTCCCGAGGCTCACGCGCGCCGGCTTGTCGCCCGCCGCGCGCATCCGAGCCGTCAGCAGCGAAACTTCGAGTTGGATGTCGAAGGCGCCGCGCAGCCGGTCCCGCTCGTCGGTGAGATACGGCAGCGGCTCCGGATCGCCCTGGGGCCGCGGCGCTGCCGGAACCCGAAACGGCTCCAGCGCATCCAGCGTGACCACCCACGGCGAGATCGTCGTGGCGAAGCTCTTGCCCAGAAACGGCCCCAGCGGCTGATACTCCCACGACTGGATGTCCCGCGCCGACCAGTCATTCAACAAACAGAGCCCGAAGATCCGCGCCTCAGCCTGATGCAACGGCACCGGCTCGCCCAGCGCGTTCCCCTCGCCTACGAAGAAGCCGACCTCCAACTCGTAATCGAGCATGCGGCTCGGGCCAAACACCGGCGCGGCCGCATCGGGAGCCTTCGTCTGCCCGCTCGGCCGCTTCACCTCAGTCCCGCTGACGACGATGGACGAGGCGCGCCCGTGATACCCAATCGGCACCCACTTGTAGTTGGGCAGCAGCGGATTGTCCGGCCGAAAGAGCTTGCCGACATTCGTCGCATGATGGATCGAAGCGTAGAAGTCCGTATAGTCGCCAATTTCGAATGGCGGCAACATGCGCACGCTGCTCTGCGGAACCAGGCAGGGCTGGACGCGCGAGCGGTGTCCCGCCTCGCTCAGCCACTCCGCGGCGCTGTGCCGCACCTTGCGTGCTTTGCCCGATACCGCCAAAGCGCGCAGATCCAGGTTGATCTCGCCGCTCAGCAGCCCAGCCCGCGCGCAGGCGTGAAGGTCCAGGATCTGATCACCAACGGCGAGACCGGTCCGCCGCTCTCCGTCGCGCTCGATCACGCCGAACGGCAGATTCTCCACCGGAAAATCCCCCTCGAGTTCGTTCGCCGACTCGACCCAGCTGCGCTTCACAGCCATTCCATCGCCCTCAGATCATCGACCGGCTCGGCGAACGAGCACGACCCGAAGCTGATCGCGAAATCCCGCCGCACCAGCTCCAGTTGGTCCGCCGTCATGGCATGCTCATGCCACCGGATCACATCATCGTCCACGCGAAAGGCCGTCGCGTCCTCTTCCGCCAGCGTCCGCTGCACTGCCGTGTTTTCCGCGCCGAACCACGCGAGCGCCGCCGCCAGAAACAGGTTGATGAAGCCGTGCATCGTCGCGCGGGCCGCTCCGTCCGGCGCCAGCAGGTGCAATCCGCGGATGGGATGGTGCAGCCCCGCCGTCGCCTTGAACGGCACGCGCTCTGCCGCGGAGGCCCGCAGAAACGCAGCCACCGCCTCGACCGACGGAATGGCATCCGCCGTCAGGCCGCCCGTCCGCAATTTCGCGCGCCCGCCGTTTGCCGCCAACAACGGCAGGATCTCCTGCGCCCGCTCCGGCGGAAATTCAACGTAACAGAAGCGCGATTTGGACAGGCCGCGTAAGGCCGCCTCAGCCGAGGCACGATCCGCCGCCTTCGCCTCGACGCTCCGCAGGAATACGGCGCCCTCCTGGAATTCCTCGACCGCGCGCCGGTCCGCCTCGTCAGCGCAGATCACGCTTAGCGTCCACGGCGGCTCGCGCTCGCCGCAGCACACGCGCTCGAAGCTCTCCGCGAACACGCCCAGCCGCGCCGCCGGAACCACAAACGATCCCAGCATCCAGCGGTCCTCGCCTGCCAGGGCGTCCTGGTAGTTGCGCACGGCCGACTCCATATCCAGGCCCGCCGGCGGAAACAAACCGGCATAGTCGACAACGTGCCGCAACAGCGTTTCCACTGCAGACATCGCTTCAATCCTTGCTTCAGTGTTCGTTGTCCAGTACTGTCAGCTTTTGCTGACCGCTTTTTCGCTCACCGGACCTCAGCCGACCGCTTTCTGGCTGACCGCTCCTTAGCTGCCTTTGAAGTGCTTCTTCAGCCCCTGCCAGCACTCGAAGTACTCGTGTTGCAGAATCTTCGTCTCCAGCGCGAACTTCGTGGGCCGCACCGGCAGCCCCGTCTCGAACATGAAGGCCAGGGTGTTGTCCAGTTTCACCGGCTTCAGCTCGGCTTTGCTGGCTTTCTCCCAAGTCTCGGCGTCGGGCCCGTGGCCGCTCATGCAGTTGTGCAGGCTCGCGCCGCCCGGCAGGAAGCCTTCGGCCTTGGCGTCGTACTCGCCGAAGACGAGCCCCATGAACTCGTTCATCATGTTGCGATGGAACCACGGCGGCCGGAAGGTATGCTCCGCCACCAGCCACCGCGGCGGGAATACGACGAAGTCCACGTTGGCGGTGCCAGGAATCGCGGTCGGCGAGGTCATCACGGAGTAGATCGACGGATCAGGATGGTCGAAGCTGACCGAGTTGATGCAGTTGAAGCGCGCCAGATCGTACTTGTACGGAGCGTAGTTGCCATGCCACGCCACCACGTCCAGCGGCGAGTGGTCGATCTCCGCCTCCCACAGCCGCCCCAGGAACTTGCCGACGATGCGGAAGTCCCCCTCCTTGTCTTCATACGCCGCAATGGGCGTCAGGAAATCCCGCGCGTTCGCCAAACCGTTCGCGCCGATCGGTCCCAGTTCCGGCAATCGGAACGACAGTCCGTAGTTCTCGCAGATGTAACCGCGCGACGGACCGTCGAGATCCACGCGCATCTTCATCCCGCGCGGCACCACGCCAATTTCGCCCGGCTTCAGCCCCAGGATGCCCAACTCCGTGTGCACCCGGATCGCTCCGTCCTGCGGAACGATCAGCATCTCGCCGTCGGCGTTGTAGAAGTAGCGCCCCTTCATCGAGGCATTGGCCACATACACGTGAACGCCAACCCCGATCTGCATCGCTGGATCGCCGCTGCCGCCCAGCGTCACGATGCCCTCGACGAAGTCCGTCTTCTTGTCCGGCATGGGCACCGGATTCCACCGCATCTGATTCGGCGGCGTGGGCAGCTCATTGAAGGGCCCGCTGCGAAAGAGCCCCAGCCCGAGCGAGGGAATCTCCGAGAACGGCTTGTGGGTCACCGAAGGCCTGATCCGATACGTCCACGTGCGCCGATTCATCGCGCGCGGCGCCGTGAACGCCGTCCCGCTCAGTTGCTCGGTGTAGAGCCCCAGCGGCGCCTTCTGGGGCGCATTCTGTCCCTCGGGCAGCGCGCCTTTCACCGCTTCGGCGGCAAACTCGTTCCCAAATCCTGACTGGTAGTGCAGCTCTTTCTGAGCCATGTGCGGCGTTCCTCCCAATCGCGCAGCGGGCGTGCAAAGCCTCTGTGCGAAAACTCTATACGCTATCGGGAAAGATGCAGGCTTGGCAAATGTACGAGCCTCACGCCTCCTCGTTCCACTGGAAGCACAGATTGAACCCGTCCGGATCGTGCAGGTAGAGCTGCTTCATCCCGTACGGCGCCACCTTCGGCGGTTTCACGGCGACGCCTTTGTCGCGCAGCTCTTCATACACACCATCGACATCCGGGCAGCCGAAGTAGAGGCAGATATCGTCATGCGCTGCCACACGCGTGCGATCCGCCGGCACAGGCCGCTGGTGGTCGAATTCATAGATGTCGTTCAGCATAATCTCGGCCGCGCCCAGCCGCAGCAGCGCCCAGTGGAACTTGTCCGGTCCCAGCACCGGCGACGTGGTGACCACGTCGAATCCCAGCTTGTCCCGATAGAACCGCACCGCCGTCGGCATGTCGTACACGCCCAGAAGCGGGCACACCCCACGCACTTCGATGGCCATCGCTCACCTCACGATGGCACCCAGCATACCGCGATTCAGAAGGGCCGCCGTCTCAGGCCTCGAATTCGCGCACGCGCTCGCCCTCGTGCAGCCGTTGCTCGCCAGACGCCGACGCGTCGCCGGAGACCGCATAAGCAACGGCCGCGCCAATCAGCGCCGGCACAATGAAGGCGTGCCCACCCGTCGCCTCCGCCACGAACACCACCGCCGCCAGCGGCGTCTTGTAACCCGCGGACAGAAACGACGCCATGCCCACCGCGGCAAACAGTCCTGTCGCCGGGCTATGCACGATGCTCTGGGCAAACGCCGTGCCCAGGCTGCCGCCGGTCAGAAACAGGGGCACGAACATCGCGCTTACGCCGCCGGCGGCGAGCGTGAACAGCGTCGCCGCCAGCTTAAAGGCGCCGAAGACGACCAGTTGCAGCGACCCGTGATGGCCATTCAGGATCATATCCACAGCTTCGTAATTCGGCCCCAGCGGCGTCAGATTTCCCGGATAGAGATACAGAAAACCCAGCCCGCACAGCCCGGTCAGCAACCCGCCAGTCGACAGCTTCAGCCAGTGCGGCCAGCTCCAGTCGATCCACATCCTCCGCCCCCACCGGAACAGCAGCGTAAACACCACTGCGATCAGGCCGATGAGCAGACCCAGCAGCGCGCTCCAGTACACATCGGTGTGCGTAAATGTCGTCGATCCCTGGAAATCGAAGAGCGGAGCGGTGCCCAGAAATGCGCCAAGCGTGACAAATGCCACCACCGAGGCGATCAGCGACGGAACCAAAGCTTCGTGCGCCAGATCGTCGCGATACGGCATCTCCAGGGCGAAGACGATCCCGGTCAGCGGCGCGCGAAACACGGCCGACATGCCGGCAGCCGCGCCGCAGATCAGCAGAATCCGCCGCTCGCGGTCGTCCAGCCGCAGCCTGCGCATCACCGCGGCTCGCCGCGAGCCTTCGCGAACCACGAAATGCTTCCACATCCACGATCCGATGGCCCCGCCGCCGTAGATGCTCGGACCCTCCAGTGCCGCGCTGCCGCCCATTCCGACCGTGGCAACGGCCGCCAGGATCTTAGGCACAAACGAGCGCACGTCCATCCGCCCCTGATGGTCGTGATAGGCGCGAATGACCTCCTCGGTGGAGTGCTCATTCGGATCAGGCGTCGCGAACTGCATCAGCGCCCCGGCCACGCCGCATCCCAGCACCACTCCCGGCACAATCGCCCACCAGTGTTTCAGGTAGAAGCCCAGCACCGCCGGCCACAATTCGCGCAGGATGACCACCGCAATCCCGGTGACCACGAGACCCGTCACCACCCCCACTGCCGGAGCAATCAGCAGCCACTTGCGCAGATCGCGGGCGTAGATCTCCTTCAAATCTCCCCGCACCATCTCGCCCACTCGCCTCAGCAGCGGATATCCAGTCACCTGCCCTGCGCTCGCCACGGGCCTCATTGCGGCTTCCTCCGGGGCTGGATCGTGGGCTGCTGCGCTGCCCCGGCGCCTCTGAATCCTTCGCGCACCCTCCCAAGCTCTTCGTGGTGCAACAGGCTCAATCGCTCCAGAATGCGAGCGCCCCGCGCGGTCATGGTCACCACCACCTGCCGGCGATCCGCCGCGGAATTGCGCCGCCGCACCAGCCCCGCTTCCGCGGCGCGCTCCACAAGGCCCACGACGGAGTTGTTCCGTTCCTGCAGGAACTCCGCCAATTCTGAAATCGTGGCGGCGCCGTCTTCGGTGAAGCCGGCGATTCCCAGCAACAGCTGGTGCTGCTGGGGCGTGACACCGCAGCTCCGCGCCGCTTTCTCGCTGAATCGCAGGAAGCGGCGAAGGTTGTAGCGGAATTGAGCAAGGCCGCGGATCATTGCCCGATCCGACATGGGGACTGGCATGCAGGAAGACCGTTTCCGGGCGCCCGGATACCGCGCCCTTAGATCGCATTGCGATCTATTTTACATCGCAATGCGATCTTTTATTGAAACAGAGATTTCGGTCGCCCCCGGCGCCGGCTCACTGCTAAAACGCCGCCTTCCCCTCGATCGGGTCGCTGGCGCAGTCCCGCGGAGCGCCCACCGCGCCCTGGAGCCACACTCGATGCTCGCCCCAGGAGATTTCGCATACTCGTCGTGTAGGAACCAACTGCTCCCCGTAGGCCCACTGGCGCGCCCGCACCGCCAGGTAGCCAATATGCCACGACTTATCGCCGATCAGATAACCTTCGAGGCGGCCCATCAGCCCCTGCGAACCCCACACCTCGTAGCCTTTGACGTCCCCGGTTCTGCGCAAATGCGGGTCGTCCGTGACGCCGCCCCCGAATTCCCGCTGAGCGGCGATCGCTGGAAAATGCCACTTCGCCTCGTCGTCGGGCCAGCCGAAATGCCGGCTCCAGGCCCGTTCCTGCTGCCGCGAGACGGGACGCACTGTCTCTGCCGGCGGGCTGCTCAACACCTGCTGCAATGTCAGTTCGGTAGGCACCCGCTTGCCCTGCCAGTCCGGGACGCCGACTGCCGACGTGCAAAGTACAACCGGCTGAGAGCCCAGCCACTTCCCCGCATCAACCACCAGATAACGAACCAGCCAGGACTGGTCGTCGAACAGAAATCCCTGGATCGGCCTCTTCTCGCCGTCCGCCGTGACGATTGGATATCGCAACAAAATCCCGAGCGTGTGAAACACTGCACTTCTCCCTGCGATTCGCTGACGTTCCGGCCTGCCGGCGCATCGTGGCACGCGTCCGGTGGCCGCCCAGAACTCCATTGTATCGCCTCACGATATATTAGAGATGAGTCAACAGGTACCCCTGTTACTTTTCCTCGCGCTCTCCGATGGCCGGCCGCTGTTGCCATACGATTGCGGAAGCTTAGAATTCCGGCAATCGATCTACACAATTCGCGCATCCTCTTCCCACCACCCAGGAGACTCCTCATGCAATGCACCGGCAACACCATTCTCATCACCGGAGGCACTTCCGGCATCGGACGCGCCCTCGCCGAAGCCTTCCACCAACTCGGAAACGAGGTCATCGTGGCCGGGCGGCGCCGCGAGCTTCTCGACAGGGTGACTACCGAGAACCCTGGCATGCGTTCCGCCGTTCTCGATGTGCAGGACCTCGGGGGTCTCGAAGCCTTCACGGACCGTATCGTCCGCAACCATCCCTCCCTCAACGTCCTGATCAACAACGCCGGGATCATGAAGCCCGAAAACCTCCGCAAGGGCGACGACTTTTCCACCGTCGAAGCGACGATCACGACGAATCTGATCGCCCCGCTGCGGCTCACGGCCGCGTTACTGCCGCACCTGCAACAGCAACCCCGTGCTGCCGTCATGAATGTCTCCTCGGGGCTCGCCTTCGTCCCGATGGCGCTGACGCCAACCTACTGCGCCACCAAGGCAGCGATGCATTCCTGGACGCAATCCCTGCGCTGGCAACTGCGCAGCTCCTCCGTAGAGGTGCTGGAACTGATTCCGCCCTACGTGCAGACAGAACTGATGGGGCCTCGCCAAACGCAGGACCCACGCGCCATGCCCCTCGCCGAGTTCATCAGGGAAGCGATGCAGATCCTCCGCACCCAGCCCGCGGTTCAGGAGATTTGCGTCCAGCGCGTCTATCCTCTGCGTTACGCCGGCAGCCTGGATCTGGTGAAGTACACCGAGATGTTTCAGGGGCTGAACAGCGGTTTCGGCGGGGATCACCAGGAGTAAGCCTGGCACTCCGCTGGAGGCGGATGTCGACCTGCCGCCATGACCATGTCCTTGTGATGGCAGTCACATCCCGACGGAGGCAGACGTCGGACAATCTTTCCTGTGGCGGGCTGCTGCGCCCGCCTTTTCTCGATGACGACTGACCTGGCTGAACTGAAAACCGAGCTTGAGCGTCTCGCTTCGAATATCTCTGTGTCTGCCGGTTCCGCTCTCTTCCGTTGTGGTGACCCGGCCTCCGGGGTTTTCCTCATCCGCAGGGGCTCCGTGCGCATGGCTCTCGACGATGCCGGTGAGGTTTTCGAGGAGCGCCTCCTCGGCCCTGGAGAAATCATCGGTTTGCCCGCTGCTCTGACCGGAAATTACAGCCTTTCCGCCCAGGCCGCTGAGGATTCCGAGCTGGGCTACATTCCCGCTCCCCTTGTCACATCCCTGCTGGAGTGCTCGCCGCGCCTCTGTTTGCTGGCCACCCGCGTCATGAGCGCAGAGATCGCCCGCATGCGGTCGGCTCTCCGCGACGGCATCCACGTCGCTGTGCACGAATAGGCCTTCGGATCAGCCCACTTCGAAGAGCTCAGGCAGCACTTCGCCGGCTTTCCCCAGCACGATCTGCGTAAAGGAACCAGCATTCGCCGGCTCCTCCGGCCCGATGTAGATTCTGCGCGCCTGAGGTTCGGCCCAGTTCACAAAGCTCGCCGCTGGATAAACCGCGCCCGACGTACCCGCCACCAGCATCGTCGTCGCCTGGGCGATCTCCCGCTCGATGCGATTCATCTTCAGCGGAGTCTCGCCGAACCAGACAATGTGGGGACGGATCCTGCCGCCGCACGCGCAGCGAGCGATCGCGGCGTCGCTTTCATACAGCGCCTCGTCATGGAACGGCTTCGCCGCGCACGCAAAGGCCCCCATTCCCGCGCCGGAAAACTCGCATCGCGAGGCGAACAGCTCGCCATGCATGTGCACGAGCCTGCGTGACCCGGCGCGCTCATGCAGGTCATCCACATTTTGCGTGCACAGAAAGAACCGCTCGCCCAGCGCCCGTTCCATCGCGGCCAGGGACCGATGCGCGACATTCGGCTCGGCCTTCAGCGCGTCTCGACGACGCTGGCTGTAAAAGCGCCATACGCGTGCCGCATTCTCGGCCCAGGCCTCCGGCGTAGCCACATCCTCCACGCGATGGCCCTCCCATAGTCCGCCCTGATCTCGAAAGGTCTTCAGCCCGCTCTCCGCGCTCACTCCGGCGCCGGTCAGCACAAAGACTCGCTCTTCCGGGCCAATGCGAATTCGCTTCATCTCAGCCCTCGTAGCGCCGCACCCATTCAAGGATGCTGCGCATCGCCACGCCACTGGGCCCGGCGGCCACCCACGGCTTCGCCTCATCCTGCCAGGCCATGCCCGCTATATCCAGATGCACCCACGGCGTATCCTCTGCGAACTCTTTCAGAAACATCGCCGCGGTGATCGCGCCGCCGTACCGCCCGCCCGTGTTTTTGATGTCCGCAATCTGCGACCGGATCAGCTCCCGATAATCGTCCTCCACCGGCAGACGCCAGAAGCGCTCCCCGGAAATCTTCAGCGCCTCGGCGAATTCCGCGTACGTCGCATCGTCGTTCGAGAAGACGCCTGCATTGATCGTGCCCAATGCCACCGAGACCGCTCCGGTTAATGTCGCTGCATCGATGAGATGCGTCGCGCCCAGTTGTTTCGCATAGGTCAGCCCATCGGCCAGAACCAGGCGGCCCTCCGCGTCAGTGTTGATGATCTCGATCGACTTGCCTGCCCGATCCGGCCCCGCGGCCATGGCGATCTGCACGTCGCCGGGCTTCTGCGCCTTGCCCGAGGGCATATTCTCGGCGGCGCAGACAATGCCGATCACCCGCACCTTCGGCTGCAGCTGGGCAATCGCCCGCATCGTTCCGATCATGGCCGCACCTCCGGCCATGTCGTACTTCATCTTCTCCATGTTGTCGGCAGGCTTAATGGAGATTCCGCCGGTGTCAAAGGTGATGCCTTTGCCCACTAAACCCAATACCGGCCCATCGGTCACGCCCTTTGGTTCGTATCGCATCACGATCAGTGCCGGCGGCTCGTCGGATCCCTGCGCTACGCTCCAGAAGGCGCCCATCTGCAGTTCGTGCAGCTTCCCGGTGCTGTGCACCTCGCAGGTCAGCCCATACTCGCGGCACATCTCCGCGGCTCTTTGCCCCAGAATCGTCGGGGTCAGCCGATTCCCCGGCTCGTTCACCAGTGAGCGCGCAAAGTTCTGCGCCTCGCCAACGATCACCCCTTCGCGCAGCCCGATTTCCACCGCGGCGCGGTCGACTGCGGCGCCGGTCACGACCTGCAGAGCCTGCACACTGCGGTCTTTCCGGTCGCTGCGATAGGTGTCCGGGTCGAAATCCGCCACCAGCGCCCCCTCGACCAGCGCGCGCACTGCCAGCTTTGGTTCCATCGACTCGGCCGCCGGGGCCGCGACGGCGATCTCGCGGATCCCACGAGGCTTCGCGAAACGCACCGCCGTTCCGGATGCTTTGCGCACGTCATGAATCGTCGCTTTCGCCGCCTTGCCCAGCCCCACCAGCAGCAGCCGTTTCGCCTTCAGGCCGGCGGGAGCGTGGAGCAGGAGCGTTTCGTTCGCCTCCGCCCTGAACTCGCCGCCGTCCAGCACCGCCTGCGCGGCCTTCAGCGGCGCATCGTCCGGGGTCAGCAATCGAAGCTCCGGCTTCGCATCTTTGCCAGTCGCCCCATCGGACGCGAAGACGGCCAGCAGTTCGGTTTCCACGTCACTCAGAGCGGAATTCAGCAGTTTGGTATTCATAGCCTCTCCTGACAGGTTACGGCATGGATTCCTGCCGTAACTCCGCTCGCGCCGGTTTCGGGCAACCTCTCCCAATAAAGAGGAGTCGGACAAAAGGGACCCCTGCCTTTCCCTGGCATCGCGATCCGCAAGAGGATATAAAGACCATTGCCTATGATCATCGCCGGCTCCGCCCTCGAAACCCTCGGGGGAATCCCTGAATGAAGGCCTCGGTACGACTGAGACGAGTTCTCCGCATCTGCCTGCCTGTCGCCATCCTTCTTCCATTCGCTGCGCCTCGCGTGATGTTCGGCCAATCCGCTGAAGCCATCGTCCGCAAGGTCGTCGGCAACGAGTTGTGGTACTCCGATCACGATCACTCCCGCTGGATGTATGAGGACGACTACAAATCTCCGACGAAAGACCTGGTCAAGCTGATCATCCAGACCCCCGACGGGAACTTGTCGGAAATTATCCGCAGCTACGGCCACACTCCCTCGGCTCAGGTGCATCAGGCCGATCTGACGCGCATCAGAAAGACGGTGAACAGCCCCTCGTTCCGCGCTCAGCAGCGCCAGAACGAGCGCCACGACGACCAGCAGGCGACCAACCTGCTGAAGATGCTGCCCGACGCTTTCATCTGGCGCATCGACAGCCGCGAAAACGGGAAGATTCGGCTCTCTTACCACCCCAATCCCAATTTCTCGCCGCCATCCATGGCCTCGCGCGTACTCGCTTCCATGTCCGGCACCATGGTCGTGAATGAGCGCCAGATGCGCCTTGAAGATCTCTTCGGCCGCCTCGATAAGCCTGTCGAATTCGGCTGGGGCCTCTTCGGGCATCTGAATGCCGGCGGCACCTTCCAGGTCATCCGCTCTGAAATCGCGCCCAACGAATGGCAGATCACGGAAACGCATGTCCACATCAGCGGGCACGCTCTGTTCTTCAAGGACATCGGCGACCAGGAAGACGAGGTCACCCGCGATTACCATCCGGTCCCCGCGGATGTGGACCTGGAAAAAGCTCAGCAAATGCTGCTCAGCGGCGAGGTGGCCAGGATCCTGGGCGTGTCCGATCCATTCGTGCACTGAGGAAGGCGCCAGCGAAGCTGGCCGGATCTCTCAGTGCAAATGCAGCCGCCACGCGGTGTAGCTGAGAATCTCGTGCATCAGCCGCTGGGCGCGGGTCACCCGGGAAACATCGTGACCCTCCGGGCGCGGCGAGGTATAGACCGTCAGCCCGTCGTGTTCGCAGATGGCATGAACGCGGAACAGGTGTGTTCCATCGCTGACTACGATGATGCTCTTCAGCTTGTTTTCGCGGGCGATCGCCTCCAGCCGCGCCACAGACTGCTCCGTGTCGTCGCTTTCGGTCTCCGCAATGATGTCCTGCTGCGGCACGCCCCGCGCGATCAAATACGTTGCCCCTACGCCGCCTTCCGAGTGCTGATCGTCCGCCTCATACCCGCCGCCCAGAGTGATGACCAGGGGGGCCAGCCCGCGGCGATAGAGATCGAGCGCGTGATTCAGCCGCGCGCGCAGCACCGGCGAAGGCCGCCCATCGTACTCCGCGGCGCCGAAGACGGCAATCGCGTCGGCGCGCCGCGCTTCGTCGTGCTGCGCATACCAGCGGATTTGCCCGTCCACCCACATCACCCACATCGCGCTGCCGGCAAGCAGAGTTGCACAAGCCCACACCAGCAGCCGCCGGCCGCCGCGCTGCGCGATGCCATGCGGCGCGGTGCCCGAAGACCTCAGATTGCTGTCCGGTACGATCATTGCTGCTGCAGCGCCAGCGCGATGGCGTGCGTAGGAATCGCGCCCTCGCGCAAAATCTGCCACTCGCCGTCCGGCCCGCTCAGGTCGACGATCGTCGTCGGCACGCTGCGGCCGGTTGCGCCGCCGTCCACGATCAGCGGAATCCGGTCGCCGATCTGGTCGCGCACGCAGTTGGCATAAGTACACTCAGGCAGCCCGGCCAGATTCGCCGAAGTCGCCGTAATCGGCATGCCCAGCGCCTCCACCACCAGACGCGGAATCGCCGCGTCCGGCACCCGCAGCGCTACGTTGCCCGTATTCGCGGTGCTGCGCAAGGGCAGGCGCGAACTCGCCCGCACAATCACCGTCAGCGGCCCGGGCCAGAACCGCTCCGCCAGCAGATCGAAACAGGTGCCGATCTCGCGCGCCAGCTGGTACGCCTGGTTCAGGTTCGCGATCAGCAATGAAAGCGGCTTATGTTTCAGCCGCGATTTGATCTCATAAATGCTCTCCACCGCGCGCAGGTTCACCGGGTCCACGGCCAGGCCGTAAAAGGTGTCCGTCGGCAGCCCGACCACTTTGCCGCCGCGAATGCAGGACGCGACATATTGGATCCGGTCCGGTTCGGGCTCATCCGGATGGATGCGCAGAATCTCGGCTGACAAGGCCTCTCCCGTCAAGGTGCGTGTCGGCTCGGCAACCCGTGAGAGCGAAACCGCGTGGGACTCGCTGCGGCCCCTGGGGGTTTAGAATTCCCCCCATGCCGACGGTTTCGGATCGCTCGCGCCTCATCAGCATTGTACAGAGTCGCCAGAACGCCCGCGTGCGAGAACTGCGCGCAGCCTTCGCGCGCAGCGGCCGGAACGTACCGGAAGTAATCGGCATCGAGGGCGAGCACCTCCTCATCGAAGCCCTGCGCAGCGGCCTTCGGATCAGGACGGTCTTTCTCTCCCACGACGTGGAGCACGTACGTCCGCGCGTCCCTGGCCACGAATCGAACCGCCATTCCGGCCGCATTTCTGCCCTGCGCCGCATGGAGCGGCTCCGGCTGCCGGCCTCCGTGCCCGTCGTCGAGCTCACGCCTGCGGTCTTTGCGAGCGCGGTTGCAACCGAGTCGCCCCAGGGCATCGCCGCGCTCGTCGAGCCACCGCATTATTCGCTGGACGACGCTCTTGCCGGTTCCAATCCCCTGGTCGTGGTCGCCGCCGGCCTCCAGGATCCCGGCAACCTCGGCACGCTCATCCGCTCCGCTGAAGCCTTTGGAGCTTCCGGGGTTCTGGCGTTGCCCGGCACCGTGGATGTGTGGAATGGCAAGGCACTGCGCGCCTCTGCTGGCTCGGCTTTCCGCGTCCCATTCATCTGCGACCGCTCCGCTCGCCTCTTCGAGGCGCTGGCCGGGCGTCGCATCCCCGTGCTCGCCGCCGTCGCCGCCGATGCCGTCCCCTGTTCCCGGGCGAATCTCGCCGGCCCCGCCGCCATCCTCATCGGCAACGAGGGCAGCGGTCTCTCCGCTGAATTGCTCGATCGCGCGCAGTCTCGCATCGCCGTCCCCATGCCCGGCCCGGTCGAGTCCCTCAACGCCGCCGTCGCCGCCAGCATCCTGCTCTACGAAGCGTCCCGGCAGCGCGCAGCGTAGCTGCAAAAGATTCCGCCCACAAGAAAGCGCAGAACGCCGGCCCCTCGCTGTGCGAGCAGCCTGGCTCTGCGCTTCGGCCCGCGTCCTGTTTACAGCTCGTCGATCGCCTTGGCCGCCGCGTGAATGGCCTCGGCGATTTTCAGAATCTGCTCCTGCGTCGCTTTACCGCGCATCATGCGCGACGCCACGGCCCCGCGCAGGTCCAGAAAGGCTTTCATCAGTTCCGGCGAACGCCCGCGGCGAAATCCCGCCCCGGCCTCGTCCAGCCGCTCGAAGAGCTCCTCCAGCCGCTCTGCATGCTCCGCCAGGTATTTTCGGCCCTCGTCAGTGAGCGAATAGACCTTCTTGTTGTTCTCTGAAACCGCCGCCGATGCGAGCCCTTCTTCTTCCAGCATCGTCAGAGTGGGATAAACCACGCCTGCGCTGGGCGTATAGCCGCCAGCCAGGTGTTCCTCCATCCGCTTGATCAGCTGATAACCGTAACTGGGCTGCTCCTCGAGCAACTTCAGAATCACGAGCTTGATGTCGCCGGCGGCGAACAGCCGCTCCCGGCCCCCGAAACCACCCGCCCATGGGCCGCCGAAGCCGCGTTGCGACCGCCTTCCACGGCGACCCCAAAAACCCTGCTCATGATGTCCTTCGTGTCCTTCGCTGCGCTCGCCACGGCCAGCCGGATGGCAATCCTGCCGGAAAAAGCTTTCGAATCGATGTTCTCTCATACTTGAATCTCCTTTGTTATTGCTTACGATATATCTTGAATAGTGCCGCGTCAATATGTTTTTAGATATATCTTTTCTTTCAATTCAGCCACATCCCGCCCCGTTTTCATTTCCTTCTCCCCGATCTCAGCGGGTGAGCGATGATGAAGAGGACGCGGCATGAGCCTTTTCAATCCAGCCCCCGATACCCAATCCGCACCCGTTTCTGCGCCGTTGGCCGAGCGCATGCGGCCGCGCGCCCTGGACGAATTTCTCGGCCAGGAGCACCTGCTGGGCCCTGGCAAGCCCCTCCGCGTCCAGATCGAGCGCGATGACGCCTCGTCGATGATCTTCTGGGGGCCCCCTGGCGTCGGCAAAACCACCCTCGCCAAAATCATTGCCGAAACCACCAAAGCCACCTTCATCGAGTTCTCTGCGGTCCTCGCCGGGATCAAAGAAATCAAGCAGGTGATGGCAGACGCGGAAAAGGCCGCTTCCTGGGGCACGCGCACCATCCTCTTCATCGACGAAATTCACCGCTTCAACAAGGCCCAGCAGGACGCGTTTCTCCCGTGGGTCGAGCGTGGCTCGATTCGTCTGATCGGCGCCACCACCGAGAACCCTTCCTTCGAAATCAACTCCGCGTTGCTCTCGCGCTGCCGCGTCTACACGCTCAATCAGCTCACCGACGAGCAGATCCTCGCCCTGCTCCGCCGCGCCCTCGCGGATCCGGCCCGTGGCCTCGGCGACCAGTACCTCACCGCCGATGATGGCGCTCTCGAACTCCTGGCCGGCTACGCTTCCGGCGACGCCCGCAACGGCCTCAATGCCCTGGAGGTCGCCGCCAAGCTTGCCGCCGATGGCAAAACCCTCACCAAAGCCATCGCCACGGAGGCCCTGCAGCAGCGCGTCCTGATGTACGACAAGCAGGGTGAAGAGCACTACAACCTCATCTCCGCGCTGCACAAGTCCGTCCGCAATTCCGACGCAGATGCCGCCCTCTACTGGCTCGGACGCATGCTCAAGGCAGGTGAGGATCCGCTGTATGTCGCCCGCCGCGTCGTCCGCATGGCCGTCGAAGACATCGGCCTGGCCGCTCCCGAAGCCCTGAACCTGTGTCTCTCCGCTCGCGACATGGTCGACTTCCTCGGCTCTCCTGAAGGCGAGCTCGCGCTGGCTGAAGCCGTCGTCTACCTCGCTCTTGCGCCTAAGTCCAACGCGATCTACACAGCTTATGGCGCCGTCATGGCCGACATCGAGTCCACGCGCCAGGAGCCCGTCCCTCTGCACCTGCGCAATGCCCCAACCAGGCTCATGAAGGAGCTCGGCTACTCCGCCGGCTACGAGTATGCCCATGACGTCGAAGGCCACGTCGCCGACATGCAGTGCCTGCCCGAGTCGCTGGCCGGCCGCCGCTGGTACCACCCCACCCAGGAAGGACGCGAGAAGCTCCTCGCGCAGCGCATGGAAGAAATCCGTCGCATCCGGGAATCAAAACGAACGCGGCCGTAGCGCCATGGCCGCCGAGACGCCTTCCCGCTCCGCGCGCCGCGCTCGGATGACGGTCTCTCATGTGCTATATTCCGAATGAGTTCCGATGATCTTTTCCCGCGAATACGTTGGTTATCTGGCGCGCCACACGGTCAAGCACCTCATCGACGCCAAAATGATCCAGACCACCAAACAGGCGGCTGTGGAGGAGCGCGTCTACAACGGCATGCTCGAAGAGCTTTCCCTCGAGGACCGCATCAACGATGAAGTGCGCGTCATCCTCGAGGCCTACCAGGAAGACATGCGGCGGACCGGCGCCAGCTACCACGAGATGTTCAAAAAGGTGAAGACCGAGCTGGCTCGCAAATACAAGGCGGTCCTGTGAGAATCTCGCGCGACAAGCTGAACAAGCTGGCCCACGTGGTCGCCGACACCCTGGCCGAAACACCGGAGTGCGATTTCCTCGAGGATCGCAACACCATCCGCCAGGAAGCCCGTAAAGCCCTGGAGCACATTCTTCTTGAGGAAATGCGCATCGATCAGGCCGCCCGGCAGAAGATCGAGTCCCAGCGCCGCATCAT
>JASHNS010000004.1 GCA_030041515.1 Acidobacteriaceae bacterium
CCACCGCATTGGGCGAGATGTTCAGCGACTCGGCCCCGACGTCCACGAAGACCGGAGTGGCGCCCACATACCGCACAGCGCTGGCCACGGCGACAAAGGTAAACGATGGCACAATCACCTCGTCGCCAAGACCAATGCCCAGCGCCAGGAGCGCCAGATGCAGCGCAGCGGTGCCTGAACCGACCGCGATCGCATGGGGCACGCCGACATACGTGGCCATTGCGTGCTCAAACTGCTCAACCTGCGGCCCGCGGCTCAGCAGCGGCGTGCGGAGGACCCCAGTGACCGCAGCGATGTCGTCTTCGTCGATGTCGGGTGCGGCGAGGGGGATCTCCAGCATCAGAGCGTCTCCGCGGGAATGGATACCGCTCGTTTGATCAGCAAAGAAGGCCCGAGGGCAACTGAGGTGAGCACGTCCACGATTCTCTCCGCAGCATGGCCATCGCCATAGGGATTGCTCATGCCGGCCAGCGAAGCGCGAAATGCAGGACTGCGCGCTTCATCTGCGCGCGCCAGAATAGCGGCGGGATTCGCTTCCGCGTCCAGCACATTCCGCGCTCGCTCCCGCCCCCGCTGCCGGGTTCCGATATTCACCGTCGGCAGCGCGAACGACGCCGTCTCCATGATGCCGCTGGAGGAGTTTCCGATCATCACTTCCACGCAGCGCAGCAGGCTCCAGTACGTCACAGCATCGAGATTAACGTAAAGGCGCGCGCTGGGATGCCGCGCGAGAAATTCCCGCGTCCGTTCGATCAGGACCCGGCTTCCGGCGTCGACATTTGGAAAGCAAAACACGATCGGCGCCGTTGCTGCAAGCTGCTCCAGCGCCTCGAACAGCGCCACAGCTTCCCCGGTCGTATCCTGCTGCAGGGTCACAGGATGGCAGGCGACCAGCAGCGGCGGCGTGCTCAGATCCAGTCCGCACCGGGCCTCCAATTCGCCGCGGTCGAGCAGACGGCTGCGGCGCAGATGGTCCAGCGAGGGCGCGCCGGCCCGATGCACCCGCCACGGCTCTTCGCCCATCGCGATCACGCGGGTCCGCGCTGTCTCCGTCGACGTAAAGTGAATGTGCGCCATCTTCGTGAGCGCGTTGCGCACCGCATCGTCAATGGCGCCCTCGCTGATCTCGCCCCCCTCGATGTGCGCGAAGGGGATGCGCAGCGACAGCGCCACCGCGGCCGGCGCCAGCATCTCGTAGCGATCCGCAATCAGCAGCAGCAGGTCCGGCCGCAGTACCCCCAGCGTATCCGCCAGCGACAGCACCGCCGTGCCGATGCTCTTCGCCATCCCTACGTCGCTGTCCGAGCTGAGCAGCGACTCGATCCGCGCAGCCAGCGGGAATCCGTCCTTCTCGATCTCGCGCACCGTCATCCCAAACTCCGGCGACAGGTGCGAAGCCATCGCAATCAAACGCAGATCCACGTCAGGATGCTCGCGGAGCAGATGCAGCGGCCAATAGAGATGGCTGTAATCCGCGCGTGACGTCGTGACGACGGCAATGCGGCGCTTCGTCACGGCCGCGCCAACTCGGCAATATGTTCACGCAGCAAGGCGCTCGGTTCGTAGCCGGGAACAAGATCTTCTACGAGGTGCAGCAGACGGGGCAGGTCGCGGGTGGCAAGAGCCGCTTCGAGGCGAACCAAATGGGATTCGAGATCTTCTCGAACCGGACTGAGAACGTGGCGCAGATGGAGGGCGGCAGGCGAGCCGAGTTGTTCGTCCGGAGCGAGCAGCACTTCGTCGAGTTTGTCGCCGGGCCGCGGCGCGGTGAAGACGATGGGCACATCGCGGCCGCTGGCGGCAATCATGCGCTCGGCGAGCTCGGCAATGCGGACGGGCTCATCGGGTTGGGAGACCAGGACGCCGGTCTTCAGCATGGCTTCTGCCAAAAGCTGAGTGGTTTCGCGCAGCGTCAGGAACCATCGGCGCGCGCCGGGATGCGTGACCGTAACAGGGGCGCCACGGGCAATTTGCGAGGCGAAGAGTGGGCCCACGCTGCCCGGCGAGCCAATCACATTTACAAGGCGCAAAGCTGCGCGGCTCGTGCGGCTGGGAGCCAGCATCACAAGTTCGGCGATGCGCTTGGCCGCGCCCATCATGCAGCGGGGCGCAACGGCCTTGTCGGTGGAGACGAGCAGCATATGGCGCGCGGCGTGCCGCTCCGCCGCATCCGCCACAATCCATGTGCCCAGGGCGTTGGTGGCGACGGCCGCGATGGGATTGCTCTCCATCAGCGGAGCATGCTTCAGCGCTGCGGCGTGCAGGATCAGATCGGGACGATGCTCCTCGAAGACCGCGTCGAGCAGGGCACGGTCGCAGACGCTGCCCAGCACCGGGACGCAGCGTGTCCCGCAGCCGCGCGCGGACATCTCCGCGAATATTTCGAACAGATGCTGCTCGCAGAGATCAAGCAACAGAATTTTCTCCGCGCCGGAAGCCGCGAAAACGCGCACCATCTCCGCGCCAATAAAGCCGCCGGCGCCCGTCACGAGTACGCGCGCACCGGCAGCACGTGGAATGCGAACGGGGCGGTCTCCTGGAGCCGTGCGTCCCAGGAGGGCTGGCCAGTCTGGCTCGGAGAGGAAGGGCTTCACCTGGCCAAATTATAATCAGCCTTCGCCGACCGCCATGTCCGTCACTCTGCTTCCCGCCACGGAACAACTCGCGCTGCTGCGGCGGCGCGCCCTTACACCGCTGGAGCTGGCGGAAGCGCACATCGCGCAAATTCAAAAGCTCAATCCGCGGCTCAACGCGCTCGTCGATTTCGATCCCGACCGCGTTCGCGCCCAGGCGCGTCATCCACGACCCGGCCCGCTCTCCGGCCTTCCCTTCACCGTGAAATCGTCGATCTCCGTTGCCGGTTATCTCTGCGAAATCGGCAGCACCCTGAACCGTGGATCCGTTCCGGCGGAAAACGCCGTCGCCGTCAAGCGCCTTCTCACAGCGGGCGCGGTTCTGCTCGGCACGACCAACTGCCCCGAGTTCCTGATGGCTTACGAGACAGAGAATCTCCTCTACGGCAGCACGCGCAATCCGTGGAACACGGAGCACTCCGCAGGGGGGTCCAGCGGAGGCGAAGCTGCGGCCATTGCCGCCGGCCTCTCCGCCGCCGGAATCGGCAGCGACAGCGGCGGCTCCGTACGCGAGCCGGCACACTTTACCGGTATCTGCGCTCTCAAGCCGACTGCTGGCCGTGTTCCTGCCGCCGGGCATCTGCCGCCCTGCCAGGGCCCTTTCGCTTTTCTGGGAGCCATCGGGCCCATGGCCCGCACCGTCGGCGATCTGGAGCTGCTCTTCGGCACGCTCGCGGGTCAGGATCCAATCGACCCCGCGTGCGCGCCGGTTCCGCTTCGCCCCGTCACCCTCGAGGGGGCGAAGCAGTTCTCCATCGCCTGGTTCGAGGACGATGGCCTTGTGCCGGTCACTGCGGAAACGCGAGCCGCCGTCGAGGCAGCCGCCCATGCGCTTCAGCGTCGCGGATTCACAGTCAAGCACTTTCGCCCCCGGGCACTCGAAGCGGCGCGCCGACTGTGGTGGACCTTCTTCGTTCAGTGCGGAGCCATGCTGTATGAACCGGCGATCCGCGGCCGCGAAGAAGAACTCAGCCCCACTTTGCGCGATTTCCTGGCGCTTGCGCGGTCCGAACCACCGCTCACCGCGATTTCTCTTCTTGAGGCCTGGGTCGAGTCCGACCGCGTGCGCGCCGCGCTTCTCCAGGAAATGCGGGAGTGTCCAGTGCTCCTGTGCCCGGCCTGCTCCATCCCCGCATTTCGCCCCGGCGAGCGCGCCTGGACTGTGGAAGGCAGGAGCGTCTCGTATCTCGACGCCATGCGTTTCACGCAGTGGTTCAATTTGCTGGGGGGGCCGGCAGTGGTGGTGCCCGTGACGCGGTCCGCAGAGGGCTTGCCGATCGGCGTGCAGATCGCCGGCCGGCCTTTCGAGGATGAAGTGGTGCTGGCCGTCGCGGCAGCTCTTGAAGGGGCGTTTGGCTATGAGCCGCCGCAGCTGGCGCTCTGAGCGATCCGCAGCCGGTCCTACGGCTTCAGCCTGGAGAAAAATCCCAGCTTGGAGACGTCATTCACCGTGATGATCGCGAAAATCAAAATGATCATCACGAACGCCACCTGGATCACGCGTTCTTTTACTTCCTGACGGATGTCGCGACGCAGGATGCTCTCGATCACCAGCATCAGAATCATGCCGCCGTCGAGAATCGGAATCGGCAGCAGGTTCATGATGCCAAGATCCAGGCTGATCAGCGCCGTCAGGCCCACCAGCGGCTCCCAGCCATGCATCTCCGCTGCTTCGCCGGTCATGCGCGCAATGCCCA
Organism: Acidobacteriaceae bacterium; assembly: GCA_030041515.1. GTDB lineage: Bacteria > Acidobacteriota > Terriglobia > Terriglobales > Acidobacteriaceae > Palsa-343. Next base: position 4,331 of record JASHNS010000004.1, read on the forward strand.
CCGGGCCGCTGATCTGCTGCAGCACCCCGGAGTGATGCGTGACCAGGCGATAGAGGACATCGAGAATGTATCCGGAGTTGCGGACGTTATAACCGACGGATTGTTTCACGGCCGCGGCCAGCGGCAACTGTTCCACGCGGTAGGGCGGCAGATCGCCGCTGAATCCAAGCCGGTACCCGGGCTCTTCGCCCCCGGAATCCATCCATACAGGCTGCACAGACGTGACAAATTCATGCCCGCCGCGCTCCACCAGCAAATTCGCCGTCTTATTGCCGTTCTGGTTGAGGATCGCAACCATGGCCGCGACGCTGTGCACCGTCTGTCCGTCGAGGGCAACGATGCTGTCCCCCGGCTTCAGCCCGGCTTTCGCCGCCGGATCGTCGGGCATGACGTCCCCAATCTTCACCGCGCCGGGCCACTCGCGGGGCAGCAATCCCAGCGTAGACAAATCGAAATCGTCGCTTTTGGTGGGATTCGCCAGATACAGCTCCGTGCTGAACTCCCGGGTCTGCCCATCCACCGTCCGCTGCACCGTCACGGGTACGGTCGAGTTCATATCCAGCGCCGCGCGGCTGTCCATCTGATCCCATGTGGGATTCTGATCGCCGTCGAAGCGCACGATGCGGTCGCCGCTGCGCAACCCCGCCCGCGCAGCCGCGGAATTCTGCGGGACAAAATCCAGGACTGCCGGCTGGTCCACATAGAGCAGGACCTCGTTGTGCATCATGTAAAAGCCGGCCATCAGCACAAACGCGAGAATGAAATTCGATACCGGACCGGCCACCGCGATCAGGATCCGCTGCCAGCGCGGGCGCGCGCTGAATTCGTGCGGATCTCCGGTCGTCTCCGAACCCGGCATCTCACCGGCCATCTTCACATAGCCGCCAAAGGGCAGCGCGCTCACGCAATAATCGGTGTCGCCGTATTTGAACCCGAACAGCCGCGGTGGAAAGCCCAGCGAGAACGTCTCCACGCGCACGCCGCACAGCTTCGCGACGATAAAGTGCCCCAGCTCATGCACCACCACCATGATGCTGAGGACAATCAGAAACGAAATGATGGAGACGAGAGCAAAAGGCATATTCGAACGGAAACCTCAGGACCCGGCGGTGTGCGGTCAGCCACGCCGCGCGGCAAATCGCCGCGACAGCACCTCGCGCGCCCCTTCGCGAGCCTCGCAGTCCAGCGCCAGCACTTCTTGTATGGTCGCCGGATGCGTCTCCGAGGTTGTCTCGAGTACCTCCTCTATTGTAGCTGGAATGCCCCGGAAGGGGATGACCCGTTCGAGGAAGGCTGCGACCGCCACCTCGTCGGCCGCATTCAGCGCGATGGCATGCGCCCCGCCCTTTTCCGCCGCCTCATACGCCAGCCGAAGACAAGGAAACCGCTGAAAATCCGGTGCTTCGAAGTGCAGGTCGGAGAGCGTCTCCATGTCAAAGCGCAGATCCGATTCCACCCGCTCCGGATAGCTCAGCGCGTACAGGATCGGCAGCCGCATGTCCGTCACCGAAATCTGCGCCAGCAAACTGCCATCCACGTACTCCACCAGGGAATGTACCGTCGACTGCGGATGCACCGTCACCTTCACGGCTGACGGCGGGAGATTGAAGAGCCGGCACGCCTCGATGATCTCCAGCCCCTTATTGAGCAGCGTCGCTGAATCGATCGTGATCCGCCGGCCCATCACCCACGTCGGATGGCGCAAGGCCTGTTCTACTGTTATCTTGTCGAACTCAGAAAGCGGCAGCGTGCGGAAGGGCCCTCCCGAGGCCGTCAGCCAGATTTGCCGCACCTCGCTGCGCCGCCCGGCCCGCATGCACTGGTGCACCGCATTGTGCTCGGAGTCGATGGGCAACAGAGCGACGTTCTTCTCGCGCGCCGCCGCGGTCAGGATCTCGCCCGCCGCCACCATCGCTTCCTTGTTCGCGAGGCCGATGGTCTTGCCTGCCCGGACGGCCTCGTACGTAGCCTGCAATCCCGCCACACCCACGATCGCCGAGACGACGAAGTCCACTTTCGGCAGCGTCGCCGCGCGAACCGTTCCTTCCGTGCCCCAAACCACTTCTGTCCCGGAGACTCCGTCCCGACGGAGGCGCCTCTGCAGGTCCGCAGCCAGCTCTTCGTTCGCCAGCGAAACTACCGTGGGCCGCCAGCGCATGCACTGTGTGTGGGCTGCGTCCAGATTGCGGCCCGCCGCCAGCGAAGATACGGCAAAACGCTCCGGATAGGATTCGACGATGCTCAGCGTGCTCTGGCCGATCGAGCCAGTCGAACCCAGGATGGCGATGCGTTTCAACTCTGGTGCGCTCTCTGCCTCGACGGAGTCGGCTCCCTGCCGGCAGCCGGCAGCCTGTTGGCTGGCCGTTTCTCAGCTGACCGGCTCTCAGCTGACCGCTTCTCAGCTGACCGGCTCTCAGCTAGCCAGTTTCTAGCTCACCGGCTCTTAGCTGCCTCAAAAGGACTGCTGGGCTAACTGAGCGTACCACAGCAGTGGAGCGGCCAACAGCAACGCGTCGACCCGGTCCAGCATGCCGCCATGGCCCGGCAGCAGGTGCCCCGAATCCTTCACGCCCGCGCCCCGCTTGATCGCAGACTCCACCAGGTCGCCGACCTGCGCGCCGATGTTCACAATGACGGCCAGGCTCAGCCAGTGCGCCAGCGTGCCCGGATAAAAGAGCGCGTCCACGCTGCGTGCGCTCAGTGCCTGCGCCAGCCAAAGCAGTCCCGCCGTGACCGCTACACTTCCCGCAACCGACGCGATACTTCCCTCCCAGGTTTTGTTCGGACTCAGGGTTGGAGCCAGGCGCCGTTTGCCAAAAGCGCGCCCGATGTAGAGCGCGGCAATGTCGCCCGACCAGACCACCAGGAACAAAAACAGCAGCAGCGAGGGCCCGTTATCCTGCGTGGACAGAAGATAGAGCGACGACATCGACAGCCCAACATAGATGAGGCCGAAGACCGAGAAAGCGGTGTCCGGCAGCACGCGATTCACCGGCGAACGAAAAGCGCAGACAGTGAACAGCGCCAGCGCCAGCGCCCCGAGGAACGGCGCCATCAGATCAGGCCGCCGGAAAATCCCCAGCAGCAGCACCGCGAGGCAAATCATCACCGCGATCCGTGGCGTCTTCGCGCCCATCGCATCGGCCAGGCCCAGAAACTCCCACAGAGCGAGAACCGCGACCGCAAACACCACCCCCATGAGCAGCAGGGGCAGCTTCGGCGACAGGAAAATCACCGCCAGCACGAGGGGAATCAAAATAACCGCAGTGATCAGGCGCTGCATGTGTAAGGGCAGAATACACGCTGCCGGCAGCCGTCGGGCTCCTCCTGAAGGCATTCGCGTGATTTCCGTGCGCCTTCCGGTACATCCGCCGCGTCGCCGCTCGCCTCACTTCGCATTTGGGATCCACGTCGCCGGCATCTGCCGCAGCGTGGCGAGATCTTCCTGCACCTTCTTCCATTTCCGCGGATTGCGGCGCGTCACAATGGGCGCATTGGGGACGGCATAGAAAGCCAAAATGTTCTGCCGCAATCCCAGAGGGGGCCGCGCGCTGTCGTGCGTTACGCGGTCCAGCAGCCTGGCATAGGTCTCGTCCGTGAGCCGGTAGGTGCCCGGCTCCGTGATGTACCCGGTGTCCAGGTCCACGTCTGCCACGTCGAACTTCTTCGGCCCCTGGTCCCTGAGTTGCCCCAGCAGCCGCGCCAACGTCACGTTGGAGCGGTTCACACTGGCCACGTAATCGGCCTCGGTGTCCGGCTTCGGGCCGCGAATCGACAAATCCGACAGCGCGCCGATCTTCGGGGTGATGATGATCAGCACCGCAACCACCCGCGTCAGAAAGCTCGGCTTGTGCTTGCGGTACGCTTCCCACCGGTTTTCCCGGTCGGCCTGTTGCAGCCGCTGGGCGAATTCCCGAAACTGTGGCGTATCCGGGTCCGGCGGAAAGTCCCGCCGATGCAGCAGTACCTCGGCATACGCCACCCGCGGCAACAATTCCCGCACCGACCAACGATAGCTCCGGATCGCCCCGAATTCCTCCCCCAACACGCTGTGCAAGCGGATCCCGTACGTGTCATAGAACGCCTGGTTCAGCAGCCGCAGCGGAACCCTGAAGCCCACATGCCGCAGATATCCCGAGGGCGCGAACCGCCCATGGCTCAGCTGATCGACGTCGAAGGCAAATTCCGTGCGCACGTGCGCGTGCGGATTCTCTTCGTAAGTAACCACCGGCCCATAACGTGCCGCAAGGGAGGGAAATTCCTGCGGCACCGAGATGTTCACGGCAAAGCGATGCCCGTTCGAGTCCCCCACCAAATGCGACAGCGCGCCCAGAGCAAACGCCAGCTCATTGATGTTCCGCGAGTCGCGAATCAGATTGGTGACGAAATCTCCGGTACGCACATAATGCGTCAGGTTGCTGAAAAACTCGTGGCCGAAAGGGTAGTAGCCAGCATCCTGGATGGTCGCGCCCGCATACGCATACGCCCGCGCGGTCACCAGCTGCGCCGGCGTCGCGTGGGGGTATTCGGCCAGCAGCACCGGCTCAATCGAGCTGTTCCACGCGATGTCGATCAGCGTTTCGTGCGTCAGAAAAGAGTACGAGAAGGCCAGCGGCGCAACCAGGAACAGCGCCAATCCGGCAACAATAGCTTTCCCTTTCATGTTCTCCCGGAACCCCGTGGAATCGATCCGGACTGTCCAGGCCCTACTCGTAGCGAAGAGCTTCAGCCGGCAGCACGCTGGCCGCCGAACTCGACGGGTACAGCGTCGCAAGCAGGGAGACCCCCAGCGACATGGCCGTGACAATCACCCCGTCTAAGATGCGCGGCGCGAACGGCAGATAGTCCAGGGAATACACATCCGCGGAAAGATGAATAAACCGGTAGTGCTGCCCCAGGAAGGCAACTGTATAGCCAAGGATCAGCCCGATGGCGGTCCCAATCACGCCAATCAGAAGGCCCTGCAGCAGGAAAATCCTCCGGATCTGCCCCGGCTGGACTCCCATCGACATCAGCACCGCGATGTCCTTTGTCTTCTCCATCACCATCATGGTGAGCGCAATCAGGATATTCAGCGCCGCCACGCAGACGATGAGCCCGATCACAATGAACGTGGCCACCTGCTCCAGCCTGAGCGCACGAAACAGTTCCCGATTCTGCTCCATCCAGTTCGTGGTGGTGAAACCGGGGCCTGCCGCCTTTTCGATTTCCTCGGCAATCCGGTCCGCGTGATACAGATCGTCCACTTTGAACGAGATCTCCGACACCAGGTCCGGCTCCCCAAACAGCGCCTGGGCGTCCGCCAGCCGCACGTAACCGAATCCGTCGTCGTATTGGTAAAACCCGGAGTGAAAGATGCCCACCACCTGGAAGCGCTGGTACTTCGGCGTGAGTCCCCAGGGCGTTAGCTCGCCCTGCGGGCTCGTCACCAGCACGGTGTCGCCAACCTGAGCTCCAATCGAGTTGGCCAGGTCCACGCCGATCACCAGGGGCGGCGTCGCTTCTCCTGATTCATCCTGCGCATTCGCGGGGCGGCTCAGCGGCGCCAGGCTGCCCGACTCCAGGTGCTTCAGCATGCCCGACACGCTCAGCTCCTCGCGAGGGATGATGCCCTTCAGCATCGCTCCGCCGGACAACGCTCCACGCGAAATCAGCACCGGCTCATAAATGCCCGGCGCGTCCGCCACGACATGCGGCAGATGGCGGAAACGCTCGGTTAGCGCCCGCCAGTTGTGGATACCGTCGTTCATCGTGCGCATCAGGTCCACGTCCGAGGTGGAGCTGAGCAGTTGCGACTGGAAATCTCTCTGCGTGCCGTTGGTGATGGCCAGCGCGATGATCAGCGCCGCCACGCCCACGGCTACGCCGGTGATGGAAATCCAGGTGATAATGCCGATCACAGCCTGCCGGCGTTTGGCCCGCAGATACCGCGCCGCGACAAAGAGCTCGAACCGCATACGCCTTAGTGGACCACGGCCTTCACGGTGACCGCGTTGCCGTATCGATCGAAAACCCGAACAGCAATTACATGCTCCGCAGGATTCGCCGGTGCTTCTGCGCCTGGGACGCGGGGCGGAAGAGGCGCCTCGAAATCGAAATGTTCCGTCAGCGAGTCGGCAATGTTTCCCACCGGCGCAATGTACTGCCAGCGCCCGGCGTCAATGGAATACTCCGCATGCGTCACGACTGAGGTAGCGTCCGTCGCGGTCAGCGTCAGGTGGATCTTCCCGTCCGCCATCTGCGCCTGGACGCCGTTCACCGCCGGCGGCGTGGTGTCGATTACAAAATCGTCGCTCACCTGGCTACCGGTGAGTGCCTGCCCGGGATTGTTCGAAGGCGCATTGCTGGCCACTACCTTCACGCGGTAATGCCCGTCCGGCAGCAGCGCCCCATTGAACGAATAGAACGTGTCGCGAATGTGGTTCTTCAGCAGTTGCCAGTTGCTCTCGCCTTCGCCGCGATAGAACAGGGAGTAGATCAGCCTGTCACCGTTGTCATCGTGCGCCAGCCAGCGAACCGTCACTGCATTGTGCTCCCTCACCGCAGGCAACGGATCGCGATTGGGATCCGATACATAATTGACGGCATTCGGGGTGGGGAAATTGATCGTCACCTGCTGCGGCTGCCCCGGCTGCGCCGGCACGGCCGCGGCGCGCGCCCCAACCGCAACGACCACCTGGTCCACCACCGGCGGCACGTTCGCAGGCAGATAGTTCACGCCCACTCCGCTCACCGCGCTGCCCGGCCGCTCCACCAGCTTCCACTGCATGAAGCGCGACGAGGCTATCTCTACCGGACCCACATTCGGCTTGAATTCGCTCCAGTCGCTCCACGCCCTCTCCGGATTTTCAATGTTCCCCGCCCGCGCATACATCCGGATATCCTGCGCCGTCGCCGTCTCCACCTGCGCCCGTCCCCACTGCGCAAAGCTCCCCGCGTCAAAGACCTCGCTCAGATACGTTCCCTCGGGCGCTTCGCCGTGGCTCAGCAGATACAGCTTCCCGGCGTTCGCCGTTCCCACGAACCATCCGTCCGCGGTGGCGGCGAAGCCCGTTGCCTGCGAGGCCTCCAGATGCGCAAGGTCCGCATACGTCCCGTCGTCGTGGATGCGATAGATGCGCCCGCGATTGCCTGTCGCCGCCAGCACGCCCTTCGGCGTCCACTGGAGCGCGTACACGATATCGTCATGATCTTCCCAGATCTGCCGCGGCGCTCCATTGCCCTGCGGAATTTCGTAGAGCTGCGAACCCTCCGGAATCAGCGTGTTGCCATTGAAAGCCTCCACCGAGCCCGGCTGGACAATGGTGAACGTCGCGGTGACCGTGGCCTGCCCGGTGACCGGCAGCGGCGGCAGGTTGCTCTTTCCCTTCTCGCCCACGCCCGCGGCGTAGATCGTCCCATCCGGCGCGACCGTCAGAGAAGTGATCTCTTTCTTCGGCGAGTCGTACAGCACAAAACCCTTGCCTGCCGGGCTGATCCGGTAAATCAACCCCGTGCCGTCCGACCCGGCAATCAGATTCCCCGCCTTGTCAAACGCCAGGCAGCGAATGTGCTCTTCATCGCTCCTGAAAAACAGATCCGGCTTCGCCCCATTCGCGACGCGATAGATTGCCGCCGGTCCGCCCGTCGCCACGTACAGCCTGCCCTGCGCGTCGAACGCCAGATCCCACACGTACTTCGGCTTCTCCTTTGTGTCTGCCGGATCGAAGACCACCGTTGCCGTCGCGTCCGTCTTGCCCGCCTCCGCCGGACTCAGCCTGTACACCTTGCCCGAGGGCAGCGTGGCTGCGTAAACCGATCCATCCGGACCCACCCGTACCACCTGCACGCTCAGATCGTGGGACGTAAACAACGTCGTCGATTGCCCTTGCGGTGTTACCTTCAGGACCGTCGCAGGCGTCCCGGTTCCCAGATAGGCATTTCCCTCGCGATCCGCCGCCACCGACCAGACATACGTCGACGGTGTGGTCAGGATCGCCTTGCTCGCCGGCCCCGGCATCAGATGCCCATCGCTCGTGATGGCGATGCCGTTCGGCGTACCGCGCTCGAAATCGTCAAAGGTCGACTCGTTCCACAGTTTGGTGCCCTGCGCGTGCGCCACCGCCAGAGGAAGAACCAGCACCCAGGCAAAAAGGGCGACCGCCGTACAACGTGCCAAAACACGGAAGCGGCGGGACCAGGGAGAGCGAAACCAGCGAGGGTGTGTCTCGAAGCTACAATTCCCGGCGCGGCCTTCCGCCAAAGAAAACCGCATTGAATCAGCCCAAACAGGGTACAGTATCGCTGGTTTCGCTCTCGTCGTCATGCTGATTGTCAGTCTACAGTCAGGACGCATTCCCATGTTTTGAACCGTTGCCGCCGCACCGGCAAGAGCGTCCGGGACAAATCCTGCATCCTCACCTACACTGAGTTTTCGTTCCTTCAACTGCACCAGCCGGGCCGCAAGGCTCGAAACCACCCATTGAGCCTGAGCCGTCATGCTGAAGCGCTGGAGAACCCGGATACTGCTCTTCCTCGCCGTGCTCGGCCCGGGATTCATCACCGCCAACGTCGACAACGACCCCAACGGCATCTTCACCTATTCCCAGGCGGGCGCGCAGTGGGGCTACGCCCTGCTCTGGACCATGATTCCTGTCACCCTCGCCCTGATCGTGGTCCAGGAAATGTGCTCGCGCATGGGCGCCGTCACCGGAAAGGGACTCAGCGACCTCATCCGTGAAGAATTTGGGCTTCGCCTCACCATCATCGTCATGTTCCTGCTGGTGCTGGTGAACTACGGCAACATCATCGGCGAGTTCTCCGGCATCGCCGGCAGCCTGGAGCTCTTCCACGTCTCCAAGTTCATTTCCGTTCCCCTCTGCAGCGTTGCGGTCTGGTTTTTGGTGGTGCGGGGCGATTACAAGCGCGTGGAGAAAATCTTCCTCTTCGCCTCAATGTTTTACTTCACCTACATCATCGCCGGCGTCCTCTCCCACCCGGGCTGGCGCATCGCCGCCGACGCCACCATCAAGCTCCCCGCTTCCGCCGTCCTGCACAACCACGCCTACGTCTTCATGGTAATCAGCGTCATCGGCACCACTATCGCGCCGTGGATGCAGTTCTATCTGCAATCTTCCATCGTGGAAAAAGGCGTGACGCCCCGTGAATACGCCGCATCCCGCCTCGACGTGATCGTCGGCTCCATCTTCACCGATGTCGTCGCCTGGTTCATCATCGTAGCCTGTGCCGCTACCCTGTGGGTTCACGGCCTGGGCAACATCACCGACCCCGCCGACGCCGCCGAAGCCATGAAGCCGCTGGCCGGCAATTACGCCTTCATCCTGTTTTCCTTTGGATTGTTCAATGCAGGCTTCTTCGCCGCGTCCGTCCTTCCCATTTCCACGGCCTATGTTGTCTGCGAAGGCCTCGGCGTCGAATCAGGCGTCGACAAGCGCTTTCGCGAAGCGCCCTTCTTCTATTGGCTCTACACGCTGCTGATCGTGGGCGGCGCCGCCGCGGTCCTGCTGATCCCCAACAGCCGGCTCATCCAGTGGTCCATCGAGTCGCAGGCGCTGAATGGAATCCTGCTGCCGCTGGTCATCGTCCTCATGTTGCTGCTCATCAACCGCAAAGATCTCATGGGCGAGTACACGAACTCCCACTGGTTCAATGCCGTCGCGTGGCTCACGACCGTCGTGGTCAGCGTTCTTGCTGTGATTCTGATGGTGCAGCAGTTCTGGCCGCACAAGAGCTAGGAAATACAGCTGAGAAGCGGTCAGCTAAGGTCCGGTCAGCTACAACAACTTCCCCGCCGCTAAATCCCGCACCAGATCCCGATCCGCCGGCAGAAAATCGTATCCCGGCAGATCCTTCAGCGGCGACCAGCGCATGTCCTCAAACACGCGATTCATCAGTTCTCCCTCAAACCGATGCACCGCGAAAAACTGCAGGTCCACCGCGCCGCCGTTCCGATAATTGTGCCGAATGTGCGCGACCCGCCGCCCCACCTCAGCCGAGATGCCCAGTTCCTCATCCAGTTCTCTGCGCAGCGCCTGCTCAGCCGACTCGCCCGCCTCGATCTTGCCCCCGGGAAACTCCCACTTCAGCGCCAGCGCCGATCCCGCCTTCCGCTGGCAAATCAGCACCTCGTCGCCCCGCAGGATGAGCCCCGCCGCCACGTAGCGCAGCGGCTTCGGCTGCCCGTTCTGGCCCGTATCCTCCATATTCCTCGTCAGTTTAGACGTTCCATGGCCATCAAGGGTCTCTTCGAGCCGTCGAATCTCCTTCCCGGGACCAAAAATGTGAGGATGCAGGGCCGAGGCCAGCGCCCGCAAACCCAACACCAGCGTCGGAGCCGGTGTGTTCAGCAGCTCGTCCGCGATGCAGAAGACCCGGCCGGCGCGCACCGCCCGCGTCTGCTCCCACCCCGGCCGGGCTGCCAGCTTCCTGAGCGGCACGCGGTCGCCCGCCCCGCACCACGCCGCGACCACCACCTCAGGATCAGCAGCCGCGACCGCCTCCGCCGTCGTCACCGCCCCTGCTTCACCCAGAAACTCTCCGCCGGCGGCTTCCACCAGTTCCTTCACCCAGAGCTGCGAATGAATCAGCGGCTTGCCCCACTCCTCGCAGTACACCAGAGGCCGGTGGGCAGCGCCCGCCGTCAGCGCCCGCACCTCTTCAATCCCGGCCCGCATCTCCGCGATCAGAGCTTCGCCCCGCGCCGCCGCACCCACCAGCGCTGCCATCAGCCGAATATCCTGTTCGATCCCCGCCAGCGAGTGCGGAGCCAGCGCGAGCACCGGGCAGCCGGCTTTCAGAATCGCCTCGAGCGACTCCTTTCGATACGGCACCGACGCGATCACCACATCCGGCCGTACCGCCAGCAGTTCCTCCGCTGTCGCCGACCAGGAATCGCGCACCACCGCGATCCCGCGCTCGCACAGCTCCGGCACGGCTGCCACGCACCAGCGCGTACACGCCACGAGCGACTCCGCGCAGCCAAGCCGATCCAGAATGATGCTGACGCTCGGCTGCAGCGAGGCGATCTTCATTTCGTGCGATCGGCCAATACCGCCGCGGGATAAAAGACGGGCCAGTTCCGCTGCGCCGCGATTTCCAGCAGGACCGGCGTGGGATTCACTGGAAATGCACGGCGCGCGATCTCCAGCATCGCCGCATCGTGGATGGAGTTCCCAAAGACCGCGTCCGGGGCGGAGATCCCCGCCCGCCGCAGAGCCTCGGCCTTGCCTTCATCGGTCGGCACCGCCACCAGGTCGCTGGTGATCAGCCCATCGTGGACTCGAACCTCGGCCGCCAGCACTCGATCCGGAGCGATCCCGAACCGCTGCACGCCTTCCTCAATCACCCAGTTGTTCGTCGAGCTGACCGCCCAGATCTCCGTTCCCGCCGCGCGCAGCTCGTCTACCAGCGCCCGCATCTCCGGGAAAATCTGCGCCTCCACGTGCGCCGAGAAATATTGAGCCGCGGCTCTCCGCATTTCCTCCTCGCGCAGGCCCGCGTACACCTGCACCATCTCTCCGCAGATGGTTTCTTCCGAAACCTGATCCTGCCGGTAGAGCCGGTGCCGCGCGTCAATCCAGTGGCTGGCATCGCGCGACAGCAGCCCCGCATCCATGGACCACGTCATGAACCCGAGCCCCGCATCCCCATTCCACAGCGTGCCGTCGCAGTCAAAGACCGACACGCGCGGCGCGGGATGCAATACAGCCTGCCGCAACTCCTCATGCGAGATGCGCAGCGCCGGTGTCGCCTGAATCGAAGTCATCATTGCTCCTGCTCTTAGCCTATCAACCTGCGCCGCGGAGTTCGAGGGCGGCTGCCGCCATGTTCCCCATCCCTCAGCATGCGCCTGCCACGATGCAGCGATTTGAACGGTGAACCCTGCCAGTCAACAACGATGCGTGCCCACTTGCTTCCGCTGACCGGCCTGGAGCCTGCCCTGAGCGAGGTGGGCAAGTGGGCTAACCGGTTCTCCACCAGCCGCTTGTTCCCTGACCGTTCCTTTCCTAGCCGCTTTCTTCCTGACACTCGCTACGATAGAGAGAGTGACCCTCTTCGCGGAAAATCTCGCCCGGATCAAAGAGCGCATCGCCGCTGCCTGCCGCCGCGCTGGCCGCTCGCGCGGCGAGGTCCGCCTCATGGCCGTTTCCAAAACTCACCCGGCTGAAGCCCTCGCTGAAGCCGAGCGTTCCGGGATTCTGCTCTTCGGCGAGAATCGCGTTCAGGAATTTGAGATGAAACGCCCGCGACTGCGCGAGCTGGGCGTCGCTGCCCAGATTCATCTCATCGGTCACCTGCAGGCAAACAAATCCGCCAGGGCAACCGAGCTTTTTGACGCAGTCGACACCGTCGACTCCCTCCGCCTCGCCGAGCGGCTCAACGAGGCTGCCTCTCACCTCAACAAAACCCTTCCCATCCTGCTGGAGATCAAGCTCAGCCCCGAGCCCACAAAAGCCGGCCTCGACCCCGACGCGCAGGAACTTCCTTCGCTCCTTGAGCGTTTGCCCGATCTGCCCAGCCTGCCCCTTCGCGGACTGATGACCATTGCGCCCTTCGACGACAACCCTGAAATCGCCCGAGCCTGCTTCCGCCGCCTGCGCGAGATCCGCGACAAGCTCGCCCGTACGCATCCGCAGCTCGACTTCAGTACGCTATCGATGGGCATGTCCGGCGATTTCGAAGTCGCCATCGAGGAAGGCTCCACGCTCATCCGCATCGGCACCGCGCTCTTCGGCGAGCGGCCCAGACCGCAATGAAAGTCACCGACTCACCCGACGGCGCCCGCTTTCTCGTCCGCGTCGTCCCCCGCGCCAGCCGGACGGCCGTGGCCGGCATCGTGGGCGAAGGCGATCAGGCGGCGCTGAAGGTCGCCCTCCACGCGCCTCCGGTCGAGGGGCGGGCCAATGCTGCCCTGGTCCAGTTCCTGGCCGGTCTGCTCCAGGTCCGCCGCGCCGACATCGCCATCGCCGGAGGGGAGCACAGCCGGATCAAGACCATCCTGGTCCGGGGCCGGACGGCGGCCGAGGCCGGGCAAGCCCTCAGGCGGGCGACCGAGGCGGTGCTCTGACGATCGAATGCAATCTTTGTGGCGATGGAGTAACCGAACGGTAAACTCAACTGATTCCACAAGGGTTCTGGCACAGTTTCATGGAGTGCCTTGCAAGGCACTCCATCTACGCATGTTTATCTTTTATTCACCTATACCCAACGAGGTGGCCGGCGCACGAGAAGCGGCTCAGCTCGCCTTCCTGCGCGGGTGCGCGGCCCGGTGCGCCGCCGCTGTTGCCCGCTGCGGCGGCTTCTTCGGCGGAGCCTTGCTTTCCTGCTGGGCCAGGCTCTTCTTCAGCGCCTCCATCAGATCGATCACCGGCGCCATCTTCTTCTTCGGCTGCTTCGCCGGAGCCGGCGCCTCGCCCTGCTTGCTTTCGATCAGCTGCTCGACGCGCGACTCGTACTCGTCTTTGTACTGCTCGGGGTTGAAGTCGCCCATGAGCTGCTTCATAAATTGTTCAGCCAGCTCCGTTTCGGCCTTCTTTGTCTCGACTTCCGGCTGGTTCTCAAACTCCGCGACGGCTCGGATCTCTTCCGGATAGTAGAGCGTGTGCAGCACCAGCCCCTTCTCGTAGGGCCGGATCATCACGATTTGCTCCCGCTGGTGGAGGGTGATCTTCGCGATGGCGCCCACCTTCAGGTGGTCCATCCCCTGTCGGATGAGCGCATAGCCTCGCTTCCCGGCGTCCTCCGCCACGCTGAAGTACGAGGTCTGGAAATAGAGCGGGTCGACTTCCTGGAGCTTCACGAACTGGAGGATCTCCATCGTCTCCGAGGACTGCGCCTCCAGCGCCTTCAGCTCGTCGTTGGTCACCTGGACGTACTCGTCCTTGCTCACGGGATAGCCCTTCACCAGCTCGCTGCGCTCCACCACGCGCTCGCAGTGCGGGCAGTAGAGTTGCTGGCGGATGCGCGTGCCGCAGACGGCGTGAATTTGATTGAAGCTGACGTGATGCTCGCGTGCCGCGACGTACAGCCGAATCGGCACCGAGATCAACCCGAAGGAGATGTAGCCCTTCCACACTGTCGAAGCCATACGGCAAGTGGGATGCAGCTGGTTTGGTGGCTGGTTTTTCGCGTTGTCGATTCGCCGTTGCTTCGCCCTACTTCGCCCGCGGATGCGTCCGGTCGTACACCGCCGCCACCTGGCCCACCGTGAGCTGCGTGTATCGCTGCGTGGTCGAGAGGCGCGCGTGCCCCAGCAGCTCCTGGATCGCGCGCAGGTCCGCGCCCTCCTCCAGCATGTGCGTGCCAAAGGCGTGCCGCAGCGTGTGCGGATGCACGTCCGCCGGAAGCCCGTGCGCCAGCGCGATTTGTTTTACGATTCGGCCAACGCTGCGCGTGGTCAGCCGCCCGTTGCCGCGCAGTCGAGCATTCAGTAACAGTGCCGGTGACGATTTGCCGGCGGCCTTCAGTTTTGCTTCGCGTCCCGGCAGATACGCGCGAATCGCCTGCGCCGCCGCATCGCCGAGCGGCACCAGACGCTGCTTCTTCCCCTTGCCGCGCACCAGAATCGCCTCATTCGCCCACTGAATGTCCCCGAGATCGATGCCGACCAGCTCCGCGTTGCGGATGCCGCATCCATAGAGCAGCTCGAAGATGGCGCGATCCCGCTCCGGCCAGGCGGCGGTGTCGTCGTCCGCGTTTTCGACCACGCGGTTCATCTCCTCGATGGTCGGCACACGCGGCAGATGCTTTGGCAGCTTCGGCGTGGAGACCAGCGCCGCCGGGCTCTGCTCCACCACGCCCTGCCGCGCCAGCCATTTGAACCACGAGCGGATGGCCGCCAGCGCGCGCGCCACCGACGCCTTGCCCAGACCGCGCCCGTACAGCTCGCCGAGATAGGCGCGAATCTGCTGATGCTCGATTCTAGCGATGGCCAGCCGCGTGCCGTATTGTTTCGCCAGGAAGTCGGCAAAGCCGCGCAGCTCGCGCGCGTAGGCCCTGACTGTGTGGGGGCTGGCATTGCGCTCGGTGGCGAGCATAGCGAGGAACGCTTCCACCTGTCGCGCCGCTTCGGATTTTTGCTTCTCGCTCATCGCGCAGTGGCCTTTTGTCCTGTTCCGAAATCGACGAACAACATTCCTCAGGGGCTAAAGCCCCTTCATTTGGGCGCCCTTGCGGCACGACTGAAGTCGTGCCCTGATACAAGGCGGGGGGGGTGAGGGTCGTGCCTCCCACCCTGTCGCAAAGGCTGCAACAAGGGTGGGGCACCCAGGACGCGTGTTCTGATACAAAGCCAAAGGCCCCTCCTGCAGCGGCGCCATGGAAGAAGGATTCATCGCCAACTCGCCAGCAGGCTTTTCGCTGGCCGCCTTTCTGCTGACCGGACTTTCGCTGGCCGGTTCATATCTGGCCGCCGCTTCGCAGCTTCGCACGCGGATGATGCTCGCGATGCACCGCCTTGAGCCGGCCCAGCGCCAGATGCGTGTACACCTGCGTGGTGGCAATGTCCGCGTGGCCCAGCAGCGTCTGTACCGTGCGCAGGTCCGCGCCGCGCTCCACCATGTGCGTGGCGCAGCTATGCCGCAGCTTGTGCGGGCTGGCGTGCTGGTCGCTCTGCTTCACCAGATGCCACACCCATCCGCGGCTGAGCGGCTGCCCGCGCGCCGACAAAAACAGCCGGCTCGATGCGCGCCGCTCGAGCGCCGGCCGCCCGTGTTGCAAATACTCCTGCAAAGCCGCGACTGCCGGCTGCCCCAGCGGCACGATGCGCTCCTTGTCGCCCTTGCCGCGCACCAGCGCGCGACCCGCCTCCAGCGAAAGATCGGCGACGTTGAGTCCGGTGAGTTCGGAAACCCGCAGCCCCGCCGCATACAGCAGCTCCAGAATGGCGCGATCGCGCAGCGCTACCGCATCGGCCTGGGGATGATCGGCGGCGAGCGCTGCCCGCTCCAGCATCCCACCCACTTCGCTCACCGCGAGCGATTTCGGCAGCACCTTCCACGTCGCCGGCGATTCGAGATTCAGCGTGGGATCGCGGCGGATGCGCTGATCGAGCAGCAGCCATTTGTAGAAACCGCGCAGGCACGAGAGCTTCCGCGCCGCTGAGCGCGACTCGACTCCATGCTTCTTCAGGTGCTCCAGGAAGCCGGCGACGAGGGCCTGGGTCGCGTCGAGCAGCGTCGCGGGCTGCTCCTCCAGGAACTCCGCAAACTGCAGCAGATCGCGCTGGTACGCCTCGCAGGAAAGCGGCCGCAGCCCCTTTTCCACCCGCAGATAGGCGAGATACTCGCGGAGAAGCTCCGCATTCCCGCGCTCGGATTGGGCTGGGCGCACCACACTTCGATGATCGAAGAAGCCGCGCGCCCCGCACAGTACCCAGTCAGGTTCGGGCCGCTATTGGCCCGCCGCCCACTTCTCCAGGTTTGGCCCCTGCGCCGAGCGCAGCTGCACGCACTGGTCAATCGAGTCCTCCGCGCGCTGCAGGGCATCGCTCGATGCGGGCACCGGATGCGCGGTGAAGAAATCGACTACCTCCTGCTTCTTCTGCTCGCTGCAAAAGACGCCGGTGGCGCCGACGAGGTAGCCGCCCATCGCCGTAGTGAATTGCTTCTGCACCTCATTCCAGTTCTGCTGGATGAAGTTCCACGCCACATTGCGCGTCTGGCGCTGGCCGAGCGGGGCCATGAACTCGAAGATCGCGTCCTGATTGCGCACCTTGCCGGAGATGGCATACTCCATGGCGCGGCGCTCGAGCGCAGGATCGCGAAATTCCGAGAGCAGTCCCAGCGCAGTCTCTTTCATCTGGGGATTGTCCGACGTCTCGTACACGTGCTGCAACTGGTCGAAGTACGCTGCGTCGCCGTGAATCGCCGCCAGCGACGCCGCGGTCTGCGCCAGGGTGGGATCGACCGAGCCCGGATTGGTGAAATAGCCCGACGCCATCTGCTTCGCCTGCGCGATGATGTCGGGATCTTCTCCCTGGAAGCCGAGGACGGCGAAGAGCGTGGCGCGCAGCTCCTTTTGGTTGGGAGTATCCGACGGCGATGGCGCGCCCAGCTTGTCCCACTCCGGCCTGAAGGTCTTGCGCACCCAGGCGGCCAGCGTCTGGCGCTCCTGCTCGTTGCCGGCGATGCTGTTGGCGATGGTGCCCAGCGGACTCACGGCCATGCCAATGACCGTCGCGTTCGGATCGTCTTTCACCGCGGCGACTAAATCGAGGTAGTCGCCCACCGACGCCTGATCCGCGTGCACCTCGGCCCACTCATTGCCGAGCAGGCTGATCCGTTCTGCCGGGGTCAACTGCGTCTCCACA
Source organism: Acidobacteriaceae bacterium (assembly GCA_030041515.1). GTDB lineage: Bacteria > Acidobacteriota > Terriglobia > Terriglobales > Acidobacteriaceae > Palsa-343. Next base: position 21,639 of record JASHNS010000004.1, read on the forward strand.
TCCGACACCAGGGTGCGATAAACGTCCTCCGGCAGCGCATATCGGTAGTAGCCCTTGCCCCCCGCATCCGGGAAAAACGGCGACGCGTGCGGAATCGCGAGCGACTGCTGCTCCTCGCTCATTACGTCGCATTTCTGCTGGTGGTTCGGCTCGCCGAAGCAGACCGGGATCGTCCATTTCTGCCGCACCGCCACCTCGATCGTGGGATTCAAGTAGAACCGTTGCTGGGTGACCTTCACCGTCCCATTCACCGGCTCGCCAAAGGTGAGCATGGGCACGCCGGGCTCGGCGATGAAGCTTTCGAGGATCTTGTCTACCGGGAGGTGGCTGGCCGCGGCCTGCGCGTTCCAGAAGTCCTCAGCAGTGGCATTGCCGAAGAGGTGCGCCTCGAGATAGTTGTGCACGCCCTTGCGGAAGACCTCGGGCGTCTCATAATTCTCGGTCATCGAGAGCACCGCGGCGGCCTTGCCGTAGCTGATGGCGTCGAACATCTGGTTGATCTGGTCCGGTGTGTTGGCCTCGGCGCGGATGGGCCGCGTGATCTTCTGCGCATCGTAGTTCAACGATCCGTTCAGCCCGAAGAATCCGCCGCCGACGGCGCCCTGCTCCAGATGCCACTCCGGTTTCCACGCGCCGGCCGCCTTGGTCTCCATCCAGGTGGCAAAGCCCTCGTTCAGCCAGATATTGTTCCACCACTGCATGGTGACCATATCGCCGAACCACTGGTGCGCCATCTCATGGGCCACGTCGATGGCGACGTTCTGCTCCTCGCCCAGCGTTGCAGTCTTTGGATTCACCAGCAGCGCTGTCTCGCGGAATGTGATCGCGCCGAAATTCTCCATGGCGCCGGCTTCGAAGTCGGGAATGCCGATCAGATCCAGCTTGGGCATCGGGTATTTGATCCCGAAATACTGGTTGTAATAATGCAGGAAAAACTCAGCTCCGGACAGCGCGAAGTGCTCATACTGCGCGTTGCCCGGCGTGGCGCACACACGAATCGGCGTGCCGTCGCTCTGCCCGGAAATGCAGTCGAAATTCCCGACCAGGAAGGCGACCAGGTACGTCGACATCTTTGGCGTGGTCGCAAACTGCACAGTGTGCTGGTCCGGGCCAGGTCCCGGCGTGTCGGAGATCGCATTCGTGTTCGAGATCGCCATGTCGCCCTTCGGCGCCACCAGCGTCACGCTGAACGTCGCCTTGAAGGCCGGCTCATCGAAGCTGGGGAAGGCGCGGCGCGCGTCAGTGGATTCGAACTGCGTCACCGCCAACCGCTGCGTCGGCGTCTTCGACAGATAAAAGCCGCGCAGTTTGTCGTTGAGGATGCCGCTGTAGTCGATGTGCAGCGTGAGCGGGCCGGCGGGCAGCGGGTTATCGAAATGGAGGGTCGCCTGCTGATTCGCGGGATCTTCGGTGACGGTTGCCGGCATCTCCTGCCCATTCACAGTTGCCGTGACTTTGCTGAATTTGATCTCGAGCGCGTTCAGCGTGATTTCGTTCGCGGGCTGCTGCATCTGCACGTCGATCGACTCCACGCCTGTGAAGGTCGCGCTGTTCAGGTCGGGCGTCAGCTGCAGCGTGTAGTGCTCAGGCACCACGGTTTGCGGAAGCCGCTGGCCCCACGCGCCAGAGGCGAGAACCACAAAAAGGCAGGGAACGACGCGGCGGAGTCCGAAAGAGTTCATGCGGAACCTCGGGGATGACAATGTCAACTGATAACAATAGCAGGGGCAGCCGATCACTGATCGCTGACTGCTGATCACTGCTCTATCGGGATGCCGCTCGGACAGACTTCCCGCTGATCTCCGCGGCGCGCGCTTCGGCAAACGCCGCTGCGCCCATCAGCGCGCACCGGCTTTCCAGAATAATGTGCACCGGGGTCTGCACCAACAGCTCGGCCAGGCGTCCCTTGTCGGTAAAGGCGCGCATAAACGCGCCGCCCTTCATCGTCTTCACGATCTTGGGCGCGATGCCGCCGCCCAGATACATCCCGCCGGTCGCGAGCACCTTCAGCACCATGTTGCCCGATTCGGCTCCATAGGCTGCGGCGAACATCTCCAGCGTTTTCGCGCATAGCTCGCTGCCGCCGTGCTCGCCCACTTCGCCGATGACGGCGTTCGGATCTTCTTCCGCCATGCGCGCCTGCAGCCAGGCCGGCTCCGCCATGCCCTTCACGTCGCGCAAAAACCGGTAGATGTTCGTCACGCCCTGCCCGGAGACGACGCGCTCCCAGCTCACCCGGCCGCCCAGCTTCTTCATCAGATACGCCAGCAGCTCCACTTCCAGTTCGCTGCGCGCGGCAAAATCGCAGTGGCCGCCCTCCGACGCCATCGGCATATGCGACTTGCCGTTCCACACCAGCACGCCCTCGCCCAGGCCGGTCCCGGCACTGACCAATGCGCGATTTCCTACCGCCGCCGGATCGCCCTCGTTCAGCGTGAGAATCTGCTCCGGCTTCAACTCCGGAATTCCGTATCCGTTCGCCTCGAGATCGTTGATGAGGAAGAGGTGCTGAATGCCGAGCGACGTGGAAAGCTCGCGGCTGTCGAGCACCCACGGCAGATTTGTCAGCCGCAACCGCCCGCCGCGCACCGGCCCCGGCACGCCGAAGCACGCGGCCGTAATCTCCGGCGCTTCGCTCTCCAGCAAAAATCGCCGGACGATTTCTTCGAGGCCCGCAAATTCCTGCGCCGGGAAGCGCTCTTCGCGAATGTGGACCAGCTGACCGCGCTCGAATCCATACAACGCCAGCTCCACCTTGGTGCCGCCCACGTCCCCGGCCAGAATCATCGTTCGATCTCCAGAAAGCCGCTACCCTGCTGGTTCACCGGGGGCAAATTCGCCGCCGCGGTCCTGTCCAGCAAGAATAGCAGCCGCCCGTTCCGCGGCTGGATCAGCTGCGAGGGCAGGGTCTCCGGCTCGTAAGGACCCTGGAGGACGCGGCCCAGCGGATCAGCTTTGTCCGCGCCGTCGATCAGGAAAAATACGTCGCGCGCCGCGTTGATCACCGGCCAGGTCAGCGTGACGCGGTGGCTCTGCTTCTGCTGCGGCACCTCGTTCGCGACAGCAATCCGCCCCATCGAGTGCAGCGCCTCAGTATGCGGGAACAGCGACGCCGTATGCCCGTCCGGCCCCATGCCCAAATGCACCACGTCGAAGATGGGAACCTCCGCTCCCTCGAGGCGAAAGTGCCCGCGAATGGCGGACTCATACCGGTCGGCCGCTTCCTCGGGCGCGAGTTCGCCCTCAATGCGGATGACGCGCTCCGCCGCCAGCGGTACCCGCTGGAGCAAAAGCTCGCGCGCCGCGCCGTAATTGCTGTCAGGATTGTCCGGCGGCACGCACCGCTCGTCGACCCAAAACAACCACAGCCGATCCCAGGCGATGGCGCCGCGGTACGGCCCGTGGGGATCGGCGAGCAGCGAGAAGACCAGCTTCGGGCTGTTGCCGCCGGAAAGCGCAATGCGCGCCACGCCGCGCGCCGCCACGGCCGACTGAATTTCCTGGACGAAATGTTCCGCGACGGCGCGGTTCAGAGCATCGCGGTCATCGAAAACGCGGTATTCAGCACGAATCGTTCTCGTCATCATCTCCGCCCTGTCTGGGTGCCCCACTCTTCTCGTCCTGATTTTGGACGACAGGGTGGGGAAGATCTACGATTTTGTCACCGCCGAGTGCCAGCGAATCCCGTCGCGCCCGATGAGCTCGTCGCCACACTCCGGGCCCCAGCTCCCCGCCTCGTAATTCGGAAACGTCTGCGGAAATTTCTTCGCCCACGCATCGATCACCGGCGTAAACAGCGCCCATGTGGTCTCCACGCCGTCGCGGTGCGCAAACAGCGTCGCATCGCCCAGCATCGCATCCAGCAGAAGCCTCTCGTATCCATTGGCAGACGATGCGCCAAAGGCCTGCGCGTAGCCGAAATCCATCACCACCGGGCACACCGCCATCTGCGGCCCGGGCACCTTTGCGCCAAAGCGCAGCGAAATGCCTTCGTCCGGCTGAATCCGCATCGTGAGCAGGTTTGGCTGAATTTCTGCGCACCCCCCGTGCGTGTGCCCCTCAAACAGTAACATCGGCGGTTGCTTAAACTGGATGGTAATCTCCGTTACGCGACCCGCCAGCCGCTTCCCGGCGCGCAGGAAGAACGGAACGCCCGCCCAGCGCCAGTTCTCGATCTCCAGGCGCAGCGCCGCATAGGTTTCCGTCTGCGACTGCGGATCCACACGCTCCTCTTCGCGGTATCCCTTCACCTTTTTTCCGTCGACGATGCCTGGTCCATACTGCCCGCGCACGCAATCGAAGATATTGAGCGGCTTGATGGAGCTCCACACTTTGAGTTTTTCGCGCCGTACCGCCTCCGCGGCAAAGCTCGCCGGCGGCTCCATCGCGATGAACGACAGCAATTCCATCATGTGGTTCTGCACCACGTCCCGGAGCGCCCCGGCTTTCTCGTAAAACGGCCCGCGGCCCTCGATCCCGATGCTCTCCGCCGCCGTGATCTGCACGTGATCGATGAAATTCCGGTTCCAGATCGGCTCGAAAATCCCATTGGCAAAGCGGAAGACCAGCACATTCTGCACCGTCTCTTTGCCAAGATAATGGTCGATGCGGAAAATCTGGCTCTCGCTGAAGACCGTATTCACATCGTCGTTCAGCTCCCGCGCGCTTTCCAGATCGTGCCCGAAGGGCTTTTCGATAATGACGTGCACGCGGCCCACTTCCGGCTTCGCCATGCCGTGCGCGCCCAGCCGGTGCACGATGTCCGCGAAGTATTCCGGCGCCGTAGCCAGGTAAAACAGCCGATTGCCCCGCGTGCCGGAATCGCGGTCGTACTGCTCCAGCAGTTTCTTCAGGCCCGTGTAGCCATTGTCGTCGTCGAAATTCATCGCGTGGTAGCCGATCTTTTCGACGAACTCGTCCAGTTTCTCCTCGCCTTCTTTCACACCCCCGAACTCGAGAATCCCCTGACGCATGTCCTCGGCAAAACTCCTGCCCAGATCGCGGCGCGCCACGCCCACAATACGGAACTGCTGCGGTAACAATCCACCCTGCTCCAGATGGAAGAGCGCCGGCAGCAGCTTGCGCTTCGTCAGGTCGCCGGAAGCGCCGAAGATCACCACCACCGTCGGCTCGGGAATCCTCTCCTGCACCTGCGCCGTCGCCTGCTTCACGGCCTCCGGCGAAATTCTCACCTCTGTCGTCGCCATTGCTTCCTCCGCTAACCATGTTTGCGCTGGCCGGCCTTCAGCTGGCCGGTGCTTAGCTAACCGGCCCTGAGCTGACCGCCTTTTTGTTGGCTCAGCACCGCGTGTCCGCCGAACTGATTGCGCATGATGGCAATCATCCGGTCGGTGAAATTGTTCTCCTCACGGCTACGAATCCGGCGCAGCAGCGACTCCGTAATGACCGGCGCGGAGACGTTCAGGTTGATCGCCTCGAAAACCGTCCAGCGCCCCTCGCCGGAATCCTCGACGTACGCCTCCAGGCCATCCAGCTCCGGATTTTGCTCGAGCGCCGCGGCGGTCAAATCCAGCAGCCACGACCGCACCACGCTGCCGTAGCGCCACACCTCCGCGATCTGCGCCAGATCCAGATCCATCTCTTCCTTGCGCTCCATGATCGCAAAACCTTCGGCATACGCCTGCATCATGCCGTACTCAATACCGTTGTGCACCATCTTCACAAAGTGCCCGGCTCCGGCCGGACCGACGTGTCCCCACCCCTTATCTTTGGCGGGCGCCAGCGTCTCGAAGATCGGATACAGCCGCTCCACGGGATCGGCGTCGCCGCCCACCATCAGGCTGTATCCCTCCTTCAGCCCCCACACTCCGCCCGACGTGCCCACGTCGACGAAGTTGAACCCCTCGGCCTTCAGCTCGCGATGCCGCCGCTGGCTGTCCTGATAATTCGAGTTGCCGCCATCGATGATCGTGTCGCCCTCCGCGAGCAGCGGCTTCAGCCTGGCGATCGTGTCGTCCACCGGCTTGCCGGCAGGAACCATCAGCCAGATTGCGCGCGGCGCGGCCAACTTTCGCACCAACTCCTCCAGCGTGTGCGCGCCCACGGAGCCGGATTCCGTCAGACGCTGCACGGCCTCCGCGCTGAAGTCGAAGCCGACGATCCTGTGGCCGCCGCGGCGCAGGCGCTCCGCCATGTTGCCGCCCATGCGTCCCAATCCAACAATGCCCAACTCCATACTGACGAAATCCTCCTGGGAAAAATCCAAAATCTACCGCGCGAGGGTGACTCCTGATTCGCTCAGCGTCGCCGCCAGCTTCGCCGAGCCCTCGTATTGCAAGGCGCGAATGCCCAACGCCGCCGCGGCTGCAACGTTCTCCGCACGATCGTCGATAAAAACCGTCTCGCCGGGATCGCTCCCGAGCACATCCAGCGCCATTCGATACATCCTCTGGTCCGGCTTGCGCAGGCCAACATAGGCTGAAGTGAAAAATGCGCGAAACAAGTCTCGCAGCCCAAACGTCTCCAGCCGGTACTCGTTCATGGCGCGCGATTCGTTGTTGACCATCGCCAGCCCATACTGATCCGATGCCGCAAGCCCGCGAAGGATTCTCAGCGCGCTGTCGGCAGGCATTTTAGATTCCGCGCGCATGGCGGCAAGGAAATCGGCTTCCGTGAAACTTCGCGGCTCGAAGAAGACCGTGTGCACCAGATATTCGTTCACGGAGATCTCGTCCTTCTCCCACGCGTCGTTCACCTCCGCGTGCCGATGCTCGAAGACTGCCACATCCAGCCCAAAGCGGGGCACCACCGCGTCGCGCTGCTGGCGATCCCAGCTATTCGTGAGCAGCACTCCGCCCACGTCCCACAGAATCGTGTTGATGCCGCGCAAGGACATCTCCTGAAGACTGGAATTCGGCGAGAAAGGGTCCGGGGCCCGGTGACGAGGAATGAAAAGATCGCGCCGCGATCTTACGACTTTGCTGTTTCGTGCATGTTACGGGCTTCGATGGCCATCACCTTGTTCAGCCGCCGCACGTAGCGCTCCACCTGCGACTGGAACTTCGCCTGGAGAAATGCGCCCACCAGATCGAACGCCGTCTCCGACCCGATAATCCGCGCTCCCATCACCAGCACGTTCATGTTGTCGTGCTCCACGCCCTGGTGCGCGGAATAGTGGTCGTGGCACATGCAGGCGCGAATGCCCGGCATCTTGTTGGCAGCCACGCACACCCCCACGCCGCTGCCGCAGATCAGGATGCCGCGCTCGGCCTGCCCGGCCTGCAGCGCGCGCCCCACGGCCTCGGCAAAATCGGGATAGTCGGATGGCTCCGCATTGAAGGCGCCGAGGTCGATGACCTCGTGTCCCAGCTTCTCCAGATATCCGCGCACTTCTTCCTTCAGCGCGTACCCCGCGTGATCGGCTCCAATCGCGAGTTTCATGGTCACTTCCCCGCCATGGCCGGCTCAGTTTTCCGCACGCGCTCCACAAGTGCCCTGGCCCGAGCGGCGACGTTCTCCGCGCTGAAGCCGAGCTTCTCAAGCACCGTTGTGCCTGGAGCCGACGCGCCGAAGCGATCCAGCCCGACCACGTCGCCGTGGCGGCCAACATATTTCCACCATCCCAGCGACGCCCCCGCTTCGACAGCCAGCGTCGGCACGCCGTCCGGCAGAATCTCCGCCTTGTAGCTCTCCGGCTGCTCCTCGAAGATCTTCACGCTGGGCATGGACACCACGCGCGCCGTGATGCCGTCCTTCTTCAATTGCTCGGCCGCGCGGATCGCCGGCCACAATTCCGCGCCGGTGCCGATCAGCAGGACATCCGGGGCATCGCCGCCCCGCTCGACCACATAGCCGCCCTTGCGGACGCCCTCGAAGACCTTTTGCTTCACCGGATCGAGCAGCGGCAGATCCTGCCGCGAGAGCGCGAAGAATGAAGGGCCTTTGCGTTCGAGCGCGAGGCCCCACGCCGCAGAAGTCTCGTTCGCGTCCGCCGGCCGGAAATCCGTGAGCCGTGGCACCGCGCGCAGCATCGTGAGCTGCTCCACGGGCTGATGCGTCGGCCCGTCTTCGCCCAACCCGATTGAGTCATGCGTAAAGACGAAGATCGAGTGCACGTCCATGATGGCGGCCATGCGCAGGGCCGGCTTCGCGTAATCAGTGAAAACGAAGAACGTCGATCCGTAGGGGATCACGCCGCCGTGCGCGGCCATGCCATTCACCATGGCGCACATGCCGAATTCGCGCACGCCGAAGTAGATGTTTTCTCCGCTGGCGTCCAGATGGAAATTTTTGCTGTCCTTGATGACAGTCTTGGTCGAAGTCGACAAGTCCGCTGCGCCGCCGAAGAGCTCCGGGACCTGCTTCGCGAAGGCGTTCATCACCGTGTTGCCCGCGGTGCGCGTGGCCACCGGCTTCGAGTCGGCGGGGAACTGGGGCAGGCTCTGCGCCCATCCATCTTTCAGGCGGCCCGCCTGCACGCGCTCAAATTCGGCGGCCAATTCCGGGAACTGCTGTTTGTACCTGGCGAAGAGCGCGTTCCAGTCCGACTCCTCTTTCGCGCCCTTTTCTACGGCCTGCAGCCAGTTTTTCGCGGCATCGTCGGGCACCCAGAACGTTTTGTCGTCGGGCCAGCCCAGATTGCGCTTCGTCTCCTTCACGGCCTCGTCGCCGAGCGCCTCGCCGTGCGCCTTGCTGGTGCCCGCCTTGGGGCTGCCGTAGCCGATCACCGTGCGCACCGCGATGAATGACGGCTTGTCCTTCACGGCCTTCGCGGCTTCAATCGCCTTCGCGATGCCTTCGAGATCGTTGCCATCTTCGACGATCTGCACGTGCCAGTGGTACGCCTCGAAGCGCTTCAGCCGATCCTCGGTAAAGGAAAGCTCGGTCGGGCCATCCAGCGAGATCAGATTGTCGTCGTAGAGGCAGATCAGCTTGCCCAGCGCCAGGGTTCCCGCCAGCGACGCCGCCTCGTGCGAGACACCCTCCATCAGATCGCCGTCGCCGCACATCATGTAGGTGGTGTGATCGACAATGTCGAAACCCGGACGGTTGTAGATCGCCGCCAGATGTTTCTCGGCCATCGCCATGCCCACAGCCATCGCGAATCCCTGACCCAGCGGGCCGGTCGTCACCTCTACGCCGTCGGTGTCGCCGTACTCCGGATGCCCGGGCGTGTTCGATCCCCACTGCCGAAACTGCTTCAGGTCGTCGAGCGAAACCTTGTAGCCGGTCAGGTGCAGCGCGCCGTACAGCATCGCCGAGGCATGCCCGTTCGACAGCACGAAGCGGTCGCGGTTGACCCACTTCGAGTGCTTTGGGTTGTGCCGCATGAACTTGTGAAAGAGGAGATAGGCCATGGGCGCGTCGCCCAGCGGCGCTCCCGGATGGCCGCTGTTGGCCTTCTGCACCGCATCCACCGCCAAAAAGCGCAGGGCATTAATCGACAACTGATCCAGTTCGTTCATAAAGGCTTGTATCTCCTCGTTTTGGGAACCTGGGGCGTTTCAGGATGGTCAGACGCGCAAGTTTGATTGTCTCTCTACCCGATTAGATGACGCAAACCTGCGCGCAGTGCCGCAGTTAGGCTTCGAGTTCGACCTCAAAGTTCTTCCCTTCCCAGCGTTCCTCATCCGGCCAATAGAGAGTGAAGATGAGGGACCCGGTTTGGCCCTTCTCCGTGGGCAAATCCGCATACGACCCCAGAGCTCCCAGCTGCGTGCTCTCCAGGTCCTGCTGCGTCGCCCATCCATCCGCGGTCCACCTCACGCGAAATCGGTTCGCCGAGGTAATTCGCAGCGCCTTGCCAGCCGGCATGCTGCGAATCTGCCGCCGCAACACCTTGAAGACTTCAATCCCGCTGGGCGGATGGTTCCCTTTCGCATACCGCTCTTCCACGATCGGAATGCAGTCGAAAACCCTGCCATCGGCCGCCGAGCGCAGCAGCTTCAGATACTCCGAGTGCGCCCACACCAGGGGCATCGCCGAGCCCGCCGGCCCGCCGAGCACCAGCCCGTTCGTATCGGGCTCGTCCCAAATCTGCTCGGGCAGCATGCCTCCAGCGGAGGCGAATTTCTCGATGGCAGCAATCAGGTCCCGCACGTCGCGCCCGGCCGCCAGCTCGTAATGCGCGCGCTCACCGGTCAGCAGCGGCCAGGCGCGTCCCTGACCCCAGCCCAGGAAAGGCCCTCCGTCGTTGCGCTGCCCGTACCCATCGTGGTTGTAGCGGCGCCAGCAAGGCCCCCTGGGCGTATCCACTTTCAGCGTGGCATCGACCACCTTCAGCGAATCCACAATCAGCTTGTCGTCCGCCGCGCGTACGCCGTAGCGCACCAACTCCAGAAATCCGGCGTCTGCGATCTCCCGCGCCTCGAACTCCGACTGCTCGCCGGGCGGAAGGTTGTTGATGTGCACCAGATCCTTGTCGCACTCGCCGTGCGCATACGGATCGCCGCACTCCGGCGGCCGAATCCGCATATAGTGCCGTTTCACCTCCGGCAGCAGCACGCCGTTGTTGGTGACGGTCCAGTCTTCCAGGTTGCCTTCGAGCCAGTCCGCATGCTGTTCCAGAAACGCGGCCAGATCTTCCGATCCGTGCGCCCGCGCAATATCAGCCGCACAAATCAATCCCGCAATCACCGCGGCCAGTGTCGAGGGGGAATATCCCGCTGTCTCTTCCCATCGCTCCTGCTGGGTGACCGGCGCATAGCGCACCAGGAAGCCGGCCGCTCGCTCCACAAATGGCACCACGTCGAAGTTGTTCAGCGCGTCCAGCTTCCACAGCCGCCACGCCAGCATGATGGGGAACGCCACTTCGTCGGCCTGGATGCCCGTCCAGTACGGGTCGCCGTTGACCCAGAAGTTCTGGGAGAAGCCGCCGTCGGGCTTCTGTGTGCACGCCAGGTACACCAGCGCGCGCAGCGCCGTCTCCACGTGGCCGCAGGCCATCAGCGCGGTCGCGGTCTGCACCATATCGCGCGTCCACACCAGGTGGTAGCCGCCCAGATCGTCGTCGCCCTTCGCGTAGCCCCACGGAATCGATGCCGATGCGATGAACGCCCCGGCAAACGTCTTGTCCTCATGCGCCAGCACCACGTTGTGGCTGATGCGCAGCAGCCGGCCGCCATCGCCTGCCATCTTCGCGAGCTGGCGCGGCATGGTTACCCGATGCCACTGCTCCACAAATCGCCCCAGATGCTGCTCGAAGGGCACGGCCAGCGAACCCATCGTCGAAGCCAGCGCCGCATGATGCCCTTCTCCAAAACCAATCCCCAGGGTGAACTCGCGCGTATGCTCCGCGGGAATTTCCCCCATGAGCGCGAGGTTGCCGTCCTGCGCCGACCCGAACTCCCAGTCCATCCGGTAATTCTGTTTCAGGTCCTGCCATCCATCGCTGGCGCCCACAAACCCGCAACTGGCGCGGCTGAATCCGCAATCCGCGGCGAAGGCCAGCGACATGATGTCCTTCCACGCTACGATCACCTGCTTGCCCGCCACATCGGCCACGCGCGCGGAGTTGCCCATCCCGCCGCCCTGCAAATGGGGAGCGAGCAGCGCATACAGCCTCAGCCTGGAAAGGAAGCTTTTCCTGCCCTCCACCTTCACGTGCACGAGCACGATCGGATAATGCGGGTCGGAGATCATGCGGCGCACGATCGCGTAGCGCCCCTCCGGATCGCGATTGCGCACCACCACCGCCTGCGCGCCCTGGTCGATGTAGTCGAATTCGTGGATCAGATCGCGCCGTTCCTCATGGAAGAACGTCTCCCCGTCCGTGATGAGGAACTGCATGTCGCGGATCTGCGGCCGGTCGATGGTCGGGCAGTAAATCTCGTTCAGGATCCCATGCGACACTGTGAACCAGACCTTGCTGGACGCGGCGTACGCGGTGCTCACCGTGTCCTTCGCGCTGGAAGTCCAGCGCGGCGCGAGGCCAGGGGCGCCAAAGGCCTCGCCCTGCCCGTTGATCCATCGATAGCGCGGCTCGGAATCTGCCATGCATCCACCCTTCTGCTGACGCTGGGAGAAGAAAAAGAAGGACCCGATCTTAAAGATTCCGCGATACCTTGTGCGGCTTCCTTTTTATCAGACCGCGATGAAGAAAAATCGGTATCAGATCGCGACGACCAGGAAACCCGCGGGGCAGGAGCCTCAACACTAACCCGTATCGCTATCCTCCGGCCTGTCACATCACCTGATCATTCGCATCCGGGTCCGGATGAAACTGCACCAGGTCCATGGCGTGCTTCACTTCGGTGTTCTTCATGAACTGCTCCCAAACGAAGCCGGTTCGCTGGTTCTCGGCCATCAGCATCATGATGCCCTGATCGATCCCGAGCACGTCCGGGCCGTACCATCTCGCGTGCGGCTGGAAGGCATCGACGAATCCGTACTTTGAGTACACCTTATCCTTGAACTCCGCGCGCATGCTCAGCAACACGTGCGAGCACTCCGCCGGCAGAAAGACCATGGACCCTCCTGCCGCATTGGGCACCAGCGTGCCGTCCGGATCGCCCATGGTTGGGGGCCCTCCCCAGACGCGGTAGCCCTCGCGGGAGTCCGACGCGGAGAGCCCCCACAGATTCTGGTCCCACCAGGGAAACTTCCTGCCCATCGTCAAACACCACAACTGGTGGGCGCGTGTCGCCGCAATCGAGTTGGTGAAGTAGTTCGCATGCAGGTCCGCCAGGTTGCGCAGGTCGCACCACGCATGCGCGTACTGGTGGATAAAGATCGGCGCCACGCCGCTGATGTACGTCACTCCGCCGAACTGGATTACGGGCCGCTGCAGTGCGTTCCACGTTTCCGGGGGGATCGCATGCGTCGGCGACCCAATGGCCAGCAGATACATCACCAGCAGTTCCGAGTAGATATCCCAGCGATGATCCAGAAATCCCTGGTCCGGCAGCCAGCCCATCGAGAGCGTCTGGCCGCCGTTCATCATCCACTGCCAGTCCACCCGCCGGTAGAACGTCGTTGCCAGCGCCTCGATCCGCTGATTCCCCGCAAAATACTGCCGGCAGGTCAGGATCCCGCACAGCAGCCAGCATGTATCGATCGACGACAGCTCGCAGCCGAACATGCGCTGCCCACTCTCGATGTCGATGAAGTGGTACAGGAACCCGTGCTCGTGCGGGCAATCTTCCAGCAGGAACGCCAGCGTCTTTTCCACACGAGTTTCGCACTCGAAGCGCGTCAGGTAGTTGCGCTTGTGTGCGATGCACAGCGCCGTCAGCCCAAAACCCGTCGCGGCAATGCTGGAAACGCGGCTTTCCGACAGGCCCTGCACCGGCGCCCGATCCCGCACCAGCCCCGTCTTCGGGCTGGCCTCGTTGTAGAAGAAGTCCGAGATGCGCCCTTCCATGTCATCCAGCAGCGCCTCGCCTTCTTTGGTCACCTGCACCAGCGGCCGGTTGATGAACAACCCCGGCGGGTGCGCGAACTGCTTTGCTGCCTGCGATTCCGGTTTCGGCTGCTGACCGGCTTTCACCGGAGGCGCCTGGCGCTGATTCTGATTCTGGTTCTGGCCGTGGTTCTGCGCCAGCAGCGACGGTCCCAGCGCCAGCGCGCTCGCCGCTCCGGCTCGCTTCAGCAGGTCCCGGCGGGTGAGGCGCGGGGGGGTCAGGAATGATCGGGTTTCGTCGTCCAGGTCAGGCAATCCGGCAAGTCCATCAGGGGATTTGGTCGTTCAGCAAAGGAGTGGCGCTTCAGCCACCCGCGGCCGGGGAGCGCAACCTTCCCACCGCCACAGACGCTTCCACCGAACTTCAGGATGCAGACAATGGCTGCGTGCTGCTCTTGTCTTTACTGTAAACGCCAGAGCCCTGCCGCGCACCTCGCCCGCCAGGCCGGCTCGACAACTCCGCCTGGACGGCCAGTCCCTGCACCCTGCAGGCGCCGGGGCGCATCCTTTAAAATCGTAGAGCGCAGTTGCGGGCTCCTCCGCAAGTGGCCCGCGCGACCCCTTCCGGACAAACCACAACCTCACACCCAGGAGGATTGCTTTGGCACACGAAGTTCCACCGCTTCCCTACGATTACAAGGCGCTCGAGCCCCATATCGACGAGCAGACGATGCACCTCCACCATGACAAGCACCACCAGGCTTACGTCAACAATCTCAACGGCGCCATCGAAAAGCACTCCGAGCTGGCCGCCAAATCCGTCGACGACCTGCTGCGCAACATCAATTCTGTGCCCGAAGACGTGCGCACCGTGGTTCGCAATAATGGCGGCGGCCACTCCAACCACAGCATGTTCTGGGCCATCATGAAGCCCAACGGCGGCGGCGAGCCCACCGGGGCCATCGGCGAGCAGATCAAAAAGGACTTCGGCTCCTTTGAGGACTTCAAAAAGCAGTTCAACGAGGCTGCGGCGAAGCAGTTCGGCTCCGGCTGGGGCTGGCTCATCTGGGACGGCAAGCTGAAAGTCATCACCACCGCCAACCAGGACAGCCCGCTCATGCAGGGCCACTTTCCCATCCTCGGCAACGACGTGTGGGAGCACGCCTATTACCTCAAGTACCAGAACCGCCGCCCGGAGTACCTCGCCGCGTGGTGGAATACCGTCAACTGGGACGAAGTGAACAAGCGCTTCGCCCAGGCGAAGAAGTAACAGGGCGCATCGGGTGACCCACATCTGCCGGAATTTGGCAGATGTGGGATTGCCGCACTTCCGGCCCCGCTCGCCGCCGTATCATGGACCTTCCGCCCATTCCGAGTTGAGGAAGGTCCTTTTCGCATGTCTTCGAAACTTTGCCTGTCCGCGCGCCGCGCTTGCGGCATCCTCCCCGTCATCCTCTTCGTTTTGATCCCGATCACTCCCGCCCGCGCCCAGCAAACGGCACAAGCCGCCGCGGCGCCCGCGCACTGGGTCGGCGCCTGGGCCGCCTCTCCTTATGACGGCGATCCGTGGCACACCACGCCCACGCTCGTCGACTCCACCCTGCGCGAGATCGTCCACACCTCGCTGGCCGGAAAAGCTCTCCGCGTCCGCCTCACCAACGAATTCGGCACCGAACCCCTCCGCATTGACGCGGCGACTGTCGCTCTGAGCACAGGGTTCTCGTCTGCGCCGGCCACCGCCGGTTCCGGCGCGCCCGCACCCGCCGACGCCGCCGCGGAATCCGCCATCGACGCCGCCTCCCTGCATACACTCACCTTCGGCGGCCAGCCGTCGATCGTCATTCCACCTGGAGCCAACGCGGTCAGCGATCCTGTCGATCTGCGCACCCCGGCCTTCGCCAACCTTGCCATCAGCCTCTACGTGCCGCTGCAGCAAATCAGCACGGCAACCTTCCACGGCAGCGCGCAGCAGGACAACTTCATTGAGACCGGCAATGAGGTGGACGCTCCGCGCCTCGACACGGCAGTCATCAACTCCTCCTGGTATTTCCTCAGCGGCGTCGATGTCGAACCCACCGCGCCGCACGCGGCCGCTGTGGTGGCCTTCGGCGATTCCATTACCGACGGAGCGTGGGTCACGGAAAACTCCAATCACCGCTGGCCCGACGATCTCGCTGTCCGCCTCCACAACAATCCCGGAACCGGCGATCTTTCCGTCCTCGATGAAGGCATCGGCGGCAACTGCGTCCTCATCCACTGCGTGGGCCCGAATGCGCTCGCCCGCTTCGACCGCGATGTTCTCTCCCTGCCCGGCGTCCGGTACGTTATCGTGCTGGAGAGCATCAACGACATCGGCTCGCTGCACAACCCCAACCAGCCCAACTACAACCTGACCGCGCAGGACCTGGAGCAGGGACTCAGCCAGCTGGTGGCTCGCGCTCACGAGCACGGCATCAAGGTCTTTGGCGCCACCCTCACGCCCTACAAAGGCGCCGGCTACTACACCGATCGCGGCGAGCAGATCCGCGAGACCGTCAATTCCTGGATCCGCACCAGCGGCGCCTTCGACGGCGTGGTGGACTTCGACAAGGCGACGCGTAATCCCGCCAACCCGCTCGTTTACGCACCCGCCTACGACAGCGGCGATCACCTGCATCCCGGCGACGCCGGTTACGCCGCCATGGCTAACGCCATTCCGCTCAGCCTGTTCCACTAATCCGGACAGGAAGCTGAGCGTTCGCTGATGCCTGGCCCTTGTCCCACCGCCGATGAGGACGGAGCGGGCGCTGATTCCTGACTACGGATCACTGCCTCCTGACGTTCGACATGCGACAATAATCTCGAAACTTCCTCCTGCCCTCGCACGTTTATAGAACTGAGTGGGGAGGTGTTCTCATGGAGCACCGTATTCTGTACCGGCTTATTCCCTCGCGCTCTCATCACCTTCTGCGCCGCATCGTCCTTCTTGCCGCCCTCTTCGCCCTGGTTCTGGAAGTTGCTGCGCTGGCGCAGGATACGCTCCCTCCGCCACCTCCGGCCGATGCCACGGCTCCTCTGAGCCAGAATCCCGCAACCGGCCAGAACAATGTCCGCGCCGTCCGTATCAGCGACGTTGCCGGTCAGGTGCAGGTATGGCAAAACGGCCAGCTTGCCTTTCAGCAGGCTGAGCCCAACATGCCCGCGGTCGAAGGCATGCGCTTCGTCACCGGCGAGGACGGCCGCCTGGAAATTGAATTTGAAGACGGCAGCGTGGCCCGTCTCGCCCCCAACAGCTCCTTCCGCCTCACCCAGCTCCACCGCGACAGCGCCGGGAACACCATCACCCGCATTGACGCGCTTACCGGCCTCAGCTACTACGAGCTGAACGGCCACGACGGCCAGCTGGCTGTCGGCCTCAACCAGGAATCGGCCACCCCGGATGGCGCGGCGATTTTCCGCGTCGATCTCGACAACGATCCCAACGAGCTCTCCGTGATGCAGGGCGAAGTGCACGTCGGCGACGGCGACGGTGTCTCCGTCGATGTTCACCCCGACCAGACCTTCCAGACCGATCCCAATCAGGCCGGGGAATTCACGGTCGCGAACAGCATCACCGCGAATTCATGGGACCAGTGGAACTCCGACCGCGATGAAGCGCTCTCCCAGATGGATTCGAGCCAAACCACCGCGCGCGCCTCCACCAGCAATCCCGACGACTCCTCCTGGAACGATCTCGATTACTACGGCAGCTGGTACAACGTACCGGGCTACGGTGACGTGTGGTCGCCCAACGGCGTCAGCGCCGACTGGGACCCCTTCGGAGAGGGCTACTGGGGCTACTACCCCGCTTTCGGCTACACCTGGATTTCCTCTTATCCGTGGGGCTGGTGGCCCTATCACTGTGGCGCCTGGGACTACCTCGACAACTGGGGCTGGGTCTGGGCTCCCGGCGGCTGCGGCTGGGGCTGGGATGGCGGCTACGGCGCCGGCTACGGTATCGGCTGGTTTCCCTACCCTCTCATCTGGCATCATCCGCCGGCCTACAGGCCGCCCATGCGGCCCGGCAGGCCCGCTCCTGGCAAGCCGGTGACCCGCCTGATCGCGGTGCATCGCGGCCCGCAGAATGCCGCGCCGTTCCGCTTCGATCATGTCAGCACGGTGCAGCCGCGCCCGCTCCTCTTCAACGGCGCATCGATTGCGCCGCTGCAGGCCGGCATTCACCCCGCGCAGCGAGGCCCGCTCAGCGAGGCCTACACCTCGACTCTCATGCGCACGCATCCTGAACTCGTTCCAGCCATGGTTCGCTCCGGAAGCGCGCCGCTGGTGGGCGTTCCGCCGGTGCGCATGCCGGAGAATCGAGGCAACTCGGGGTCGAGTGACCATGCGCCCAGGCCCGCGGCAGCGCCAGCGCCGCGCGTCTCCTCCGGCGGCGGTTCGCATCCATCGGGCGGCGTCTCGCACGCGTCTTCCGGGGGAGGCGGCAAGCCGCATCGCTGAGCAGTTGAATGGGAGCCCCACCCGGCCGCCCTGTTACGACAGGTGGGCACTGGCAACTGATCACTGCTCTAATGCCCCTGGCTCCAGCCAGCCCGCCGGTACAGCACCGCCCGTGACGTCACGCTGATGATCAGCACAAAGAACGTCACGAAGAACGCGGCCGCATACGCCAGAGCGTGCGCGCTCTCAAACGGCTCGGTGATGAACGACCAGATTACATAGGTCAGATAGCCGATAGGCGCGTGCGTCATCTGCCCGTTCCACATGTAGCTGGACCACCCCGCTGTGTAGATCAGCGGCGCGGTCTCGCCCACGGAAATGGCGAGGGCCAGCAGCACGCCGGTCAGAATCGAGGGCAACGCCATCGGCACGCAGATGCGCATGATCACGGTGCCCGGCGTCGCTCCCAGCGCGTGCCCCGCTTCCCGCAGCGTATTGGGAACCGCGCGGATCGCAACCTCGCTGGTGCGCACGATATAGGGCACCGAGATGATGGCCAGCGCAATGGCGCCCGCCGTCACCGAGAACTCCCATCCCAGATCCACTACCATGGTGACGTAGGCAAAGTAGCCCACCACAATCGAGGGCACGCCGACCAGCACGTCCGTCAGAAACCGGATCACCGGCGCCAGAAATCCGCGAGGAAACTCGGCGAGATAAATTCCCGCGGCCAGGCCCGGGGGAACCGACAGCAAAATCCCTCCCAGCGCCAGCACGGTTGTGCCTTCGATGGCATTCAACAGGCCGCCGCCCGTCCCCATGGTGATGGTCGTCAGCACTTTCCAGTTCAGCGCGCTGGCGCCCCGGGCAAACACCATCTCCAGGATCCACACCATTGCGCCGCCCAGCAGCACGAAGGTCAGCCCGCTGAAACCCCAGCCCATCCAGTTGAAGACGCGCCGCCGCCACGCGGCCAGCGGCCGCGGCCGCCGAATCGCATTCCGGACTTCCTCGGCCGTTACACCCATGTGGTCGCTCCGTTGCGATTCCCGTAGTACAGCATCAGCCGCGCTACTCCATTCACGATCACTGAAATCACGCACAGCACCAGCGCCACTTCCGCCAGCGCGCGCACCGCCATCCCCGTCGGATCCTCCATCGCGGAGTCAAGCTGCGACACGATGAACGCCGCCATGGTCGAGATCGGAGTATAGATGTTCGACGGCAGATAGTTGAGCGCATTCCCGCTGACCATCAGCACCGCCATCGTTTCGCCGAGCGCGCGGCCGGTTGCCAGAATGGTCGACGCCACGATCACCTTGCGGACGCTGGGCAGCAGGACCTTCCACAGCGTCTCAAACCGCGTGGCGCCCAGCGCCAGGGCGGCCTCGCGCAATCCGATCGGCTGGCTCACGATCGCATCGCGCACCGTGGCCGCAATCAGCGGCACAATCATCAGCGTCAGCACCAGCCCGGCCGTCAACAGCCCGTATCCGCTGCCGGTGGGGCCGCCCAGAAACGGAATCCACGCGAGGTTTGCCGCCATCCACGGAAAAAGATGATGACCCAGGAAGGGGATCACCACCACATAGCCCCACAGCCCAAAGACGACGCTGGGCACAGCGGCCAGCATCTCCACGAAAAACGAAATCCACGTGCGCGCCTTGCCCGGCACGCCTTCAGCCAGGAACATCGCCGACCCCACGCCCAGCGGCACCGCGATGGCCACGGCGATGGCCGTGCTCAGCACTGTGCCCGCAATCAGGAACAGGATGCCGTAGTGTGCGCCGGGCAGGATCTGCTGCCCGTTCTTCATGATGGGATCGGCATAGGTGTTGCCCAGATCCCAGCTGTTACGCACCAGAAAATGCCAGCCGTTCAGCTTCACCGCCGGCCACGCATAATCCGCCAAGAACCACACGATGGCGCCCAGCGCCACGCACGGCAGAATCGCCAGCGGCGAAATCATCTGCCGAAAGCTGATCCATCCCCGCGGCCGCTTCCACTTCCACGCCGCATGTCCCAGCCGGTGCGCGAGAGGCTGTCGCCTCCCGCGCCCTGCGGGTATTTCCCCCTCGCCGGCCCGAGCTTCGCCGGCGAGGCCGTTCTCGTCCAGACCTTTGCTGCTCACTGGATCTCCGCAATTTGCGCCTGGCTGAGTTGAACCACGGATGGCGGCAGAGCCACAAAATGCACCGCCATCATGTAGTGCGGCGCGTTCCCGCCCGTTTTACTGATGCCCCAGCTCAGGAAGCTGCGCAGCGCCGCGGCTACGTCGCCGGAAGGCTGCTGTTTGCTCACCAGCGCGTACTCGTAATTGATGATCGGATACGACTGCGCGCCCGGCGCGAAGATCAGGCTGATCCGCTCGTCCTTCGGCGTCTTCGCCACCATCACGTTCGCTGCGGCCATAGCCGTGCTTGCCGTCGGCAGCACGAAGTTGCCGGATTTGTTCAGGAGGCTCGCAATGCCGAGGCCGTCTTTCTCGATGGCGTCTTCGTAGCTCGTTCCGATGTACGCGATGCCGTAAGGATTATCCTTCAGCGCCGTTTCCATGCCCGGATTGCCGACCGCGCCCAGGCCGCCCGAAACTGCCGGCCAGCTCACCGTTGTTCCGTAGCTGATCGAGTTCGCCCAATCCTGGGTGCTGAACGCCAGATACTGCGTGAAGATGAACGTGTCGCCGCTGCCGTCGCTGCGATGGATGGGGATGATGCTGTGGTTGGGCAGCTTCACGCCCGGGTTCAGCTTCGCAATCTGCCCGTCACTCCAGTTCGTGATCTTTCCGTCGTAAATTCCCGCCAGCACCGGCCCGCTCAGCTTCAGGTGCGACCGGTTGAGCCCCGGCAGGTTGTAGTTCACCATCTGCATGGAGATAGCCAGGGGAATGTTCAGCATATTGGAATGCATCCGCATCATTGCGTCGCTCAGGTACGCGTCCGACGCGCCGATCTGCGCAATGCCGGCGACCGATTGCGAAATGCCGGTGCCGCTGCCCGTCGACTGCGTCGTAATTCTCAAGTTTCCATGGACATGCGTGTAGGTCGGCACCCACAAATTGAACAGCGGATACAGCAGGCTCGATCCCGTTTCCAGCAGATTGACGCTGTTGGCGGCCAGCGTGACGCGGCCACCGAACATAGCGCTGACAGCGAGAACCAAAGTCAATGCACAGCCCCGCAGGACCCAGCGGCTCCGCGGAACTCTATTGTCTTTCCGGCGATTGGGCACAGTACCCCTCCTTGAATTCGTCTGCCCGTTCTCCGGGCACGACTCTATGGATACGGCTTTGAGATGAAAGCCGGATGAACACTGCGAAGGGAGAATACCGCGTCCGTGAGGCAGGTTGGCCTCACTCCGATGCCGGAGGCCGGAAATTAACGGAGCTTTCACAATTGGGTTGCCGCGAGATTGGGGAAGACGGCGTGGGTGAGGATGGAGGTCCGGCACCGGATCACCGATTACGGACGACCGGCTACAAACGACTGATCACTGATTCCTGACTCCCGCAGCCTCGCACCGGCTCAGCAGCGCGAGCGCCCGCTTCCTCACCCGGTTCATCACGTCCTGGTCGGAGGCAATGTACTGGAGCTCGGGCGCAATATTCGGCAGATCATTGGCCCGCTGTTCCTGGACGGCGTTCTCGAGCGACTCCAGTTCCGCATCCAGTCCCAGCGGATCGTGGTGCACCTCCACATCCAGCCGCCGTCCCACTTCCAGGGTGAATGCGACGGCGTTCAGCCGTTCCGATAACTGCTGCAGTTCGGAATTATTCGCCCACACAAAGGCACACGAGCCGCGCCCGTCCGGCCCCACGTAGGTCATGGTCTTGTTGCCGGTAAAAGCCAGGCGCCCCTTGCGGTTGCAGTCCTGATTGAAATACTGATGCGCCCGCGCGTAGCGAAACAGATCGGCCAGAAGCGCCGGATCGACGCGAATTTCCCGGTCCATCGGCGCCGGATACACGTCGTCTGTGTCGTCGGGGGGTGGCGTGCCGGCCTTCGAGACAAATCGCCCCACGCCATTCTCTTCCAGAGTGATGGTGTAATGCGGAGGCTGCAGTTCAGGCTGATCGAAGGTGTACACGATGCGGCCGGAGCCCACCGCCAGGTCCGTCAGCTGCGCCTGCGCGGGAGCGTTCCCGCGCGATTGCGCAGCCAGTGTGCACGCGGAGAGGAGCACAGCCAGGAGCGTGGAAACGGAGCGCATGCGCATGGCTAGCTGAACTGTGCCTCCTGCAACGAAAGTGTTTGAGCGTGATGGATGTGGCAGATCGCGATGGCCAGCGCGTCGGCGGCGTCGGCCGGCTGCGGCGGTTCGGCAAGCGCGAGCAGCCGCGCCACCATGAACTGCACCTGCTCCTTCGCGGCCAGCCCGTAGCCGGTCACCGTGGATTTGATCGTCAGCGGCGCATATTCAGCAATGGGAATGCCCGCCGACGCCGCGGCCAGCAGCGCCACGCCGCGCACATGGCCCAGCTTCAGCGCCGACTTGGCGTTGACCGAATAGAAAACTTCCTCGATGGAGACGATATCGGGCTGGAAATGTGCCAGCAGCGCCGTCAATTCGCCATGCACGAAGGCCAGACGCTGCGGCAAAGCAGCTTTTTTGGGCGGGCAAATGCCCCCAAAACCGAGCGAAACCAGGCGAGGGGCATGACTGGAATCGGCGGTGCGATCGTCCCACTCGACGATGCCATAGCCGGTGGTTTCGGTCCCGCAATCAATACCGCAAACACGCATGAAAGAGACCTCAGCGCAGGCGAGCCGAACCCTGGAAAATTCATCAGCAGTTTACCCCAATGCCACCCCAAACGGGAGGGAAAATTGCCCATCCACGCGGCCGGGACTCCCGCTCCCTGCTGACTCTCTCGGGCCTCCGCCCTCCATTCCCCATTCCCTTTGCGCGCAGCCCATGATAGCTTGCCGCCATGTCCGGCGAGGGGATCTGTTTTCGCTGCGGAAGACCTCTGATCGGCGGCCAGTGCCCGGCGTGCGGCGGCAACGATGCGGGCCACGCGGCGCAGCCGCGGAAAGCAGCTTCCCGCAGAGGACTGAAGACGCTGGCTGTCGTGTTGCCCATCCTGTTCGCCTTGGCGGACGTGCTGGTGCTGGCCCTGGTGAACAGGCATCGCCACCCCCCGCAGTGGACCCCGCGCGGCTCCCAGCTGCAGCCGTGGCCCGCGCACGAAGGTCCGGTCGCCCAGCTCAACGAGTTACACGGGCACGGAACGATTTACCTGGTTCAGCTGACTCCGCACAAGGCCGCCTACTCGGCCGATGACCTGGCGCAATGGCTGCACACGCGCTATGGGCTGGACGCTCGCACTCTGCCGCCGGAACCGCTGCCGGAATCAGCGTGGAATGGCTGGCGGCGCCAGTATGGGGCGGAGCTGCTGTATGCGGAGATCAAGCGGACGCATCCGGCGCTGGCGGCCAACCAGAATGCTTACCTCATTGGGCTGACGGATGCCGACCTGTATTCCGTGATGAACTACTGGTCCTCGACTTTCACGCAGCGGGATGGCGAGCGGGCGGCCATTATCTCGTCGGCCGAACTCGCAGATAGCCCGCGATGGTGGGGGCTGGCCAGGAACAACGCGGCCGACGCGCACCTCGGGGCTCGCCTGCGGCGCGTGCTGCTGAAGGACGTGGCCCTGCTGTACTGGCACCTGCCCGTCAACAACGATCCCACCAGCCTGCTGCACCAGCCGCAGGATCCGGACCTGCCCACGGAGGACATTTATGAGTCGGACCTGAACCCGGCGCAGTCCCGCTGGGGACAACTGGAGGGCGAGCCGTGCCTGTACTTCGAATATTCTGCCAGGACAGGATTGCACATCATGCCGGGCCGGCTCGTCCAAAGCTGCGAGGGCATCCGCACGCCGCAGAAAAATGGGTCGACGGAGCTCTTCGAAATCGACCTGCGCCTTGGGATGATGATCGATCGCCGCACCGACATCTGGATCCCAGGGACCATGCCAATCGCGTTCGAGCGGGCGCTGCGACCAGGATGGAAGGGAGACAACTCGTTCGGGATCAGCGGTGCCGACAGCTATGACGGCTTTCTGGCCTCCGCGGACAATATTTATATCTGGGTGAGATCCGATGACGGCGGCAGCGCCCAGCTGGTGCGCGACCCAATCTGGCTCTCCTGGCTTCCACTCGCAAAGTATGTTGACACGCAATACTCCGGGCTCTTTTACGAGTTGCGCTGGCGAACCCAGCCCTATGCACACTACGATCTGCGGCGGTTCGACGGACAGGTGGAGTCCTATCTCCCCTGCTACTCTTCGACGCAATACTGTTCTCTCAACGGGGTGATAGACGCCAACGGCGGCGAGCTGCGCTTTCAGCGCGGCGCACAGCGCCGGCTGATGCAGGTGACCTCCTCCGACGGAGCGTGGCTGAAGCTCCGCTATGGCACGGGATTCCGGATTGAAGAAGCCGACGACAGCCGCGGAGGAGCCGTGCGCTACGGCTACAACCAGCGGGACCAGCTCACCAGCGTCACCTACTCGAGCGGCGAAACGCTCTCCTTCGAATACGACGACGCCAATGATCTGACCGTCTTCAGTGCCTCGCCGGACGGCAAAACACCGCCCCAGGTGCTGCTGCGCAGCCAATACAAGGACGGGGTGCTGCAAAGCCAGACTCTGGCAGACGGCAGCACGTACCTGTATAACTACGGACCTCTGGACGACCGGCAGACTCGCTCCGCGACAGTGGAAACCCCGGGTGGCGGGTACTACTCGATTCGACGTTACGGGAATCTATGCCTGATCTGGGAGGCCGGCGCGGGGGGAAAGAGTGTTCCAGGCCGCAACGCCGGAGCTTTCGCCCGCTAATGCGGGCCGCTTCCGCAGGCCACAGCTTCGTACCACGGCGCAAACAGCGCGCCCGGATGCAGCGCCAGACAAACAACATCGCCCTGACGCGTGGCGTAAAACCGCGTTGCGCTCACCTTCATCTGGCTGTTGTTGGCCTGGTAGGGCCCCCATGGCTCCAGATTGAGGTAGTAGCTCGTGCTCCGGCTGCCGCGCGACACGTAGCCGCCCAGTACCTGCGCGGTGTAAATCTGCGGCGCGGACAGATCCGCCGAAACATCGATCGAGGCCGCCAATCCCCAACCGTAGAACGCGCTCAGAAAGCACAACGGAAAGATGGCCGTAGCGAACCGGGGACTCTTCCGCGCCGCCGGATAGTACATTGCCATCGACAGCAACCACCCAAACACGACAAAGGGCATCAGCAGCCCGATGGAGACAAAGTTCGCTCTCTCTGCGCCAAACATCAGGCCAATCGCGGAAATCATCAGAGCGGGAGACATGTTTCCCCGCGGATCGCTCCTGGCCGCGAAGAGCGCGTAGAGCAGCGGCTGGCGGTACACCAGCCAGGCCGCGGCGATTGGCATCAGAACCACCACGGCCATCGCCGCCACCCGATCCGGCTCCGGGCCGAAGAGAAAGAGCCCCGCGGCGGCGCCATCCACCACCCACATACCGATGCTGATCCGCTTCGCCCGCCCCAGCGCGCTCCGCCGATCGCCCTGCGTCGCTCCCAACTCCTCGTCCCGGTCGATCTTCTCCAGAAGCTGTTCTTCGTCCCGCTGATCCAGGTCCTTCAGCTGCGCAATCCACTCGGCCAGCCAGCCATCGGTCGCGAACCTCGTCAGAGGAATCGTTCCGGCCCGATCCCGCAGGCAGATCACCTTGTAGGACCCATACCGTCCCTGGTACGTGCGGTAGCCCTCCACCTGGCTGAGGTCGAACTCGCGCGCTTGAATGGGCCCCTGCACGCGGAGCCGCGCTCCGTCAAACACCATCTGCGAGCGCAGTGCCGTCAGACCCATGTACAAGCCAAAGGCAGCGAGCCCTGCCGATACCACCATGGGCGCCCCAGGATGCAGGCTGTGTGCGCTCTCGAGCAAAATTAAGGCGCCCATTCCAACCGATCCCACGGCAAACGCCAGGAATACACCTATCTGTGCTGCCTGCAGTCGGTACACGCGACGCGACACCGCAATCTGCCCAACAGGACCCATCTCGCAGTCTCCGGTTGTTCAGCTTTGTACCATAACTACGCGTCACGGAGCCCGCTAATTTTTTGGGGTTGGGCCGAAGACATGGGGTCTTCCTGATCACGGATCACGGATCACTGATCACTGACCGCTGTTCCCTGCCCTACCGCGATACCCCTTCCAGCGGCGAGCTCGCCGTCGCGTACAGCTTCCGCGGCATCCGTCCGGCCAGATAGGCCATGCGCCCGGCCAGCACCGCGTGCTGCATTGCTTCCGCCATCACAATGGGATTCACCGCCGCCGCAATCGCCGTGTTCATCAGCACCGCATCCGCGCCCATCTCCATGGCCAGCGCCGCGTCCGACGCCGTCCCCACGCCGGCATCCACAATCAGCGGCACCTCGGTGATTCTCTCGCGCAGAATCTGCAGCGTGGCGCGGTTCTGGATGCCCAGTCCGCTCCCAATCGGCGCTGCCAGCGGCATCACCGCGGCCGCTCCCGCATCGATCAGCCGCTGCGCGAAGACGACATCGTCCGAGGTGTACGGCAGCACCGTGAATCCTTCCTTCACCAGCGTGCGCGTTGCTTCCAGCGTGGCCTGCACGTCGGGATACAGCGTGGCCTGGTCGCCGATCACCTCGATCTTCACCCAGTCGGAGATCCCCACCTCCCGCGCCAGCCGCGCCGCGCGCACCGCCTCATCGGCCGTGTAGCAGCCCGCGGTGTTCGGCAGCAGAAAATACCGGCGCGGATCGATGAAGTCCAGCAGCGACTCGCGCGAGCGGTCGAGGTTCACGCGCCGCACCGCGACCGTCACCATCTCCGCGCCCGAAGCTTCAATCGCGGCCTGCGTCTCCGGCCCATCTTTATACTTGCCTGTGCCCACAATCAGACGCGACTGAAAGGCTTTTCCTTGAATGACGAGGGGTTCCATGGGGACATTTTACGTCCGTACGTGATGTGCGGCGAGAGATCTACCAGATCACTCGAAGGACCCTGGATTTGCGAATTTGCTGATCGGCTGTAACCAGGGGGGCGCGGCGCGCGATGGCGGTCGCGGCAATGATGCGGTCGAACGGATCGCGGGGAAATTCCGCCGGAAGCCTGGCGGCCGCGGTAGCAATCTCGGCCGTCACCGGGACAACGGTGAATCGGCGTTCGATGGCGGCCAGAAGCTCCTCGATCGTGACCAAAGACTCGATTCGTCCGCGCTGAACTCCTCGGGCGATCTCGAAAAACGATGCGCTCGACACCAGGATGTCTTCTCCGCTTTCGAGAGCCTCCTGAATCGCCCGTGTGGCCGCACGGGACAGCTGGCCGGGATTCTCGCCGAGCCACATTGCAATGTGCGTGTCGAGGGTGATCACGCGCGCCGCCTGGCCCTCCCGGGCCGCTCCGGTTTGATCTTCTCGTGGTCATCCTTCTTCGCGGAAGTTGCCGGAAAGACATCCTGATCCCATTCTCCCGGCTCAACAATCGGCGAAACGATATCGCCCACGATCCTGGCTTTTCCTTTCAGGAACCCAAAGATGCTCTCGGGCTTTGTTTCGGCGATCGGCACCAGCTTTGCCTTGGGCTTGCCCCTCTTCGTGATCAGCACCTCGCCTCCGTGGTCGTAAACATCATCGATCAGCGCGAGGCACTGCGCCTTGAATTTCCCGGCTGGGATTGTCTTCATGACTACTCTCCAAATGACTATGGTCATCTTACCATGGTCATATTGCTAATCTATTTGGACGCAAACGTGAAAGGCCCGCTGCCTGGTTCGGCATGCGGGCCTTGATCACCGGTGAGCTGGGTGGTTTGACCTGAGGCGCCATTCGCTTGCGTGGCTGGCCTCGGCGTTCATTGTTGTACGCCAGGACTTAGGTTTCCGGCGAAAAGCGGCTCTAAGCCTCAGTCACCTCACGTGTGCTCGTACAACTACTACCATCGGAATTTTTCATTGGCTGGATCATCCTCCTTTCCCGTGTACGGTTACGTTAACCCCGGGCTGCAGAGCCACGCAAGTGGAAGCATCCGTTCAGTCACCCGTCGGCTCGCTGGTCGCGTCCTCTTCGGAGTGCAGTTGCTTCTCGAACTGCCGGAGGTCCCAATAGTCGCGCCATGCGGCGATCTTTCCCTCGCGCATTTCGAAAATGCCCATGCACGGCACGCTTACTCGCCTGCCTTCAACCAGGAAATGATCGATGCGCTCGGTCAGCACCACGTCCCCTGCCGCCACAATGTGCAGGATCTCCCAGGGCAGCGCGGTCATCTTCTGCGCGCCGCGGCGCAGCGTTTCCCGTATGGCCTCCCGGCCTTCCACCGCCTGCCATGGAGAATTCCACCAGACCGCATCGTCCGTGAAGAAGCCGGCAAACTCATCCGGGTCCGCCCGCACGCACGCCTCGATGAAGCTCCGAATCAGGGCAACGTTCTCTTCGTTCGCCAATGTCAGTCCTCGGCGGCATTCATCATACGGCAGGAGCCGTTCGTGGCACGCCTCGCTACGCTTCCGCCAGCGCGCGTTGCACCAGATGGATCGAGATCGACCCCTCGCCCACCGCGGAGGCCACCCGCTTCACGTTCCCGGAGCGAATATCTCCCACGGCAAAAACGGCGGGAAGGCTCGTCTCCAGCATCTGCGGAGGGCGGCTGAGCGGCCACTTCACCGGGGCGCTGCCGAGAACCGCATCCAGGTCGCGTCCGGTGAGAATGAATCCCCGCTCATCGAGAGCGACGCATCCGCGCAGCCAATCGGTGCGCGGCGAAGCGCCGGCCATCACGAAGACATGCCGGATGTCGTGCTGCGATTCTTCTCCGGTTGCGCGATTGATCCACGTGACACGCTCCAGCTGCGCATCGCCGGCCAGCGCCACGATCTCGGTTTGGAAATGCAGCTCAATCGCCGGGTTCTCCACGATGCGCTGGATGAGGTAATGCGACATCGTCTCGGACAATCCCCGGCCTCGCACCAGCATGTACACCCTGCGAGCGGACTCGGACAGGAAAACAGCGGCCTGACCTGCCGAGTTTCCGCCGCCCACAACAATGACGTCCTCGTCCCCGCACAGCTGCGCTTCCATAAACGTGGCGGCGTAGTAGACGCCCTGCC
Organism: Acidobacteriaceae bacterium; assembly: GCA_030041515.1. GTDB lineage: Bacteria > Acidobacteriota > Terriglobia > Terriglobales > Acidobacteriaceae > Palsa-343. The sequence continues at coordinate 50,471 of JASHNS010000004.1, forward strand.
CGGCGAACTGCTCCAGGTTCTCGACTTTCGGCTTGTTGTACTGCGCGCCGCTGGCGATGACGATGCTGCGCGTCTCAATGCAGTCGCCGCCCTCCAGCGTGAGCTGGTAGGGATGCTGGTCGCAGCGCACCTTCACCACCTTTTGCCCGACCATCATGCGCGCGCCGAAGCGTTCCGCCTGCACCACGGCGCGCCCGGCGAGTTCCTGCCCCGAGATCCCCATCGGAAAGCCAATGTAATTTTCGATTTTCGAGCTCGACCCCGCCTGGCCGCCGGGAAAATCCGCCTCGATCACCACCGCATCCAGACCCTCTGACGCAGCATAGACCGCCGCCGCCAAACCGCCAGGACCTGCGCCCACAATGGCGACGTCGTGGATGCGGCGATCGTCGCTGCGGCCGATGAAGCCCAGACACTCCGCCAGCCGTTGCGTTGTCGGATTGCGCAGCAACTTCTTGCCGCTGCAGATCACCACGGGGACGTCTTCCAACCGGATGTCAAAGCGGTCGAGCAGTTCCTGCGACCTCTTGTCGCGATCGAGATCGACATAGCCGTACGGATGGCCATTGCGCGTGAGAAATTCGCGCAGCCGCAGCGTGTTCGAGGAGTGCTGCGACCCCAGCACGATCACGTTGCCCCAGCCTTCCGAAATCAGGGTGAGCCGCCGCAGCAGAAAGGCGCGCATCAAGACGTCGCTGAGTTCGGCATCTTTGGCGATCAGCGTGCGCAGCGCGTCTGCGCCGACCTCGAGAAACTCCCCCGCCTCCGTCACCCGCCCGCGCGAGAGTCCGCGATTCCCCGAAATCATCACCATTTCCCCGGAAAACTGACCGGGGCCATAGCTGACCACCAGGCGCTCGCCGGAAAGATCGAGCAGCACAATATCCAGCTTTCCTGAGAGCACCACGTAACAGGGAGTGCCCAGCGCCCCCACTTCGAACAGAATCTCTCCCGCCTGAACCGCTCGCGGCTTGCCATACGGCCGGATGCGGTCGATCTGCGCCGGCGTCAGGACCGGGAAAGCTTCTGCCTGCCGATTCGGCGAGTCAATCGCTGGCAACATGGGCAAGCTCCTTTCGCGATCCGCCTGCTCGTTCCACTACTGGATGTCTGCGCATCGATTATGCGCCGTCCCGCGCTCCCGCGCAGACTCCGGATATTCGCATGTCCTACCAGGAGTGCCACGACCCCTCGTGCTCTACCAGCGACACCTGCACGCCGAAGAGCGCGCGCAGCCGCTCCGCCGTGATCAGCCCCCGCTTTGCCCCATCGGCAAAGATGCGCCCCTCGCGCATCAGGATCACGCGATCGATCTCCGGGATAATGTCCGCGAGGTGATGCGTCACCATCACGATCCCCACGCCCTGCCCGGCCACCCTCCGCAGCGCCTCGCGCAGTTCCCGCTGCGCGGCCAGATCCAGCGCGTTCGACGGCTCATCCAGCAGCAGCATCTCCGGCTGATGCACCAGCGCCCGTGCGATCATGATCCGCCGCTGCTCCCCCGCCGACATTTCGCCGACCAGCTTGCCCGCCAGATGCTCGGCCATCATCAGGTGCAGCGCCTCCTCGGCGCGCTCCCGCATCCGCGGCTCCACGTGCAGATTCGGCCAGAGCGTCGACGCCGAGAAGAACCCCGCGATCACCGCATCCAGTCCCGACGTCACCGGCGTGCGCTCGCCCGGCAACTCGGCGGACACTACGCCCAGATGCGACCGCAGCTGCGAGACGTCCCACCGTTTCCGCCCCAGCAGCAGCAGCTCCGTCCCCGGCATCACAATCGGATAGCACTGGCACGTGATCGTTTTGATCAGCGTCGATTTCCCGCACCCATTCGGCCCCAGGATCGCGACGTGCTCGCCGGTGGCAATGCGCAGCGAGATCTCGTGCAGCACAACATTGTCGCCACGCGCCACATTCACGTTACGCATCAGCAGAAAATCCGCTTTGCTCACAGAAAAATTATGGCAGAGCACGGTTTTCCTGGGCTCCGCTTCGCAGATTCCGGCGAGACCGCCGGTCCCCGTCTGTCATTTCCGGCTGTGGGCTGCCCACGATCGCTATGCGAAGATCTCCCCAATCACTCGGTTCCGATACTCAAAAATATTCTGCACGGAGCGCCGCACGAACACCCGCCGCGCCGCCGCGCCCGCCCATCCCCACCCCACCTCGTACTCGACCAGGTCCCCCATCAGCGTTCCGCCCGGCACTTCCGCAAAACTGTGCCGGTGGCGCCATCGCCGATACGGCCCCTTCAGCTGTACGTCCACAAAGAACTCCGGCGGCGACCACTCGGCAATCTGCGTCCGCCATTGGAACCGCACCCCATGCAGTCCCATTTTGTAATCGATCAGCGTCCCGGCTCGCATCACGATCGGTCCCGGCGTCACGACCTCAAAGCCGAGGAAGGAAGGCGTAATTCGTTCCAGATTGTGCGCATCCGCGAAAAACGGAAAGACCTCCGCCCGAGGCCTCGGAATCAGCAGCACGCGCTCCAAATAATCCACCATAGTGAAGAAAGGATGCTCCCTCCCGCCCCGTCGAGGAATTTTTTTCGCGAGCTGTTGAGTCGTCCTGGAGGGCAGCCTGGAAGTATTGCGCTTTAGCCGCAGAGGCACGATTTGGGATAATGCAAGCACTCGCCCATGTCCGACGAACAGCTCATCCCCTCCGACGCTCTTCCTCGCGGATTCCGCTTCACCGCTGTAACCGCCGGCATCAAGCCCAGCGGCAAACCTGACTTCGCCGTTGCAGTGGCGGATCGTGCTGCCAGCGCTGCCGCGATGTTCACGTCGAACAAAATTCAGGCTGCCCCCCTCACCGTCGGACGCCGCCATCTCCAGCGCAGCGGCGGCCAGGTGCGCGTCGTCGCTGTGAATGCCGGCAATGCCAACTGCGCGACGGGCGAAGCCGGCCTCGCCGCCTGCGAGCAGGTTTGCCGCGCCGCCGCCGCGACGTTCGCCTGCGCGGGCCACGAAGTCTTCCCTTCCTCGACCGGAATCATCGGCGTGCCGCTACCCGCGGAAAAGCTCGCCGCCGTACTTCCCGAAGTCCAGAGCTCCCTCTCGTCCGACACGGAGGCCTTCTCCCACTTTGCGCGCGCCATCCTCACCACCGATACGCGCGCCAAGGTCGCGCACGCGGTCGTGAACGTCGACGGCAAGACCGTCCGCCTTGCCGGAGTCTGCAAAGGCGCGGGCATGATCCATCCGCAACTCGTGCCCCACGCCACCATGCTGGTGTATCTGTTCACCGATGCGGCGATTGAGCCCGCGGCGCTGGATCAATTCCTGCGCGCCGCCGTGGAGCAGACTTTCAATCGCATCTCCATCGACGGCGACACCTCGACCAACGACACGGTGCTCCTGCTGGCCTCGGGAGCGTCGGAGGTGAAGATCGCTGCGTCGGACGCCGCCTTTGCCGGCGCGCTCAGCAGCGTCTGCACCTCCCTGGCGAAGCAAATCGTGTCCGACGGCGAAGGCATTACGCATGTGGTCGAGCTGCAGATTGAAGGCGCGGCCAGCGATGCCGACGCGCTCAAAATCGCCAAAGCGATTGCGCACTCGCCGCTGGTAAAAACCGCGTGGGCCGGCTGCGATCCCAACTGGGGACGCCTGATCGCAGCGGCCGGCTACTCCGGCGCGGCCATCGATCCCGCGCGCATTGCAATCTGGTTCGGCACGCTGCCCATCTGCGTCGATGGCGGCCGCGCGCCCCACTTCGACGAGCACGCCGCGCACGAATACCTGAAGCAGCGCGAGTACTCGATCCGCATGAGCGTCGGAACAGGCAGCGGCCGCTGCCGCTTCTGGACCACCGACCTCACGGCGGAGTACGTGCGCATCAACGCCGACTACTCCACATAATCGCGTGATCAGCAATCAGCGATCAGTGATCAGTGACTCCTGTTCTCCCGACCGACAACTGACTACCGTGTTCTGTCTTCTGTCTTCGGAGTTTTGCATCGCCGCGTGTGCAGAACGCTCAGGGGCGCATCATTCCTGGCTTGCAAGGGCCGAATCCGGAGTATTCCACCGGGTTATGCACACATCTGTTGAAATCTGAGCCGCTCATTGGTAATAGAACGTCCGATTTCCGGACACCGTCGCACCAGTCCACCGGCAACAGAATGTCCCTGGCTCCAGGCGCGTCCGACAGCGCTGCATGATCTCACTGCGCTACAATTTTTATAGAGCGGAAACGGCGCAGCGCATGCGCGGTTCCTGAGCATGCCGTCGCACCAGGCGCCGCGTCCGCATCCCTAACGCAAAACCACGGTAGATGGAAAGTGAAGGCAAGGTTCCTGGTCGGCGCGACCAGCGGGGAGCAACGACACCGACCAAGCCGGATCAGCATGCAGTGACCCAGGTTTTGCTGTGAGAGGAACATCTCAGAAAGCATGGCCAGCCAGGCAAGCACCAGGGTTCCGTCTGCCGCAACGAAGGGCAAGCACGGGAACTCCCTGATCAGCGACGCGAAATTCCGCCAGCTCTATGAGCTCACGCTGCGCCTGCGCCTCGGCGTGAAGCAGGCCAATGGCCATGGCCCCACGCTCGCGGGCCGCGAAGCGGCTTTGGCTGCGGTCAGCTCTGAGCTGCTCTCCGGCGATGGAATTGTCACCGACCAGCCGATTCCGACGGCCATCCACCTTACGGAGACGGCGAGCCCCTTCGCCGATCGCGTCATCGCCGCCGTCGCCCGGGCTGTCGCCGATCGGCTGAAAAAGAACGCGCGCGTGACCGCGATCTTCACCGGCAACGCGGATCTCCTGCGCGAAGCGCGGACCCTCGCCGGCGCCGCAAAACTGCCCATTCTCTTCGTGGAGGACGCGGCCGCCGGGACGAAAGCTGCTGGCTCGCGCGCCCGACCCAAGCCCGCGCCCGAGCCGGATTCTCCCATCAGCATCCCTGTCGACGCGCACGACGTAATCGCGCTCTACCGCGTCGCCCATGAGTCAATCGTCCGCGCGCGCGAAGGCTGCGGCCCCACGCGCATCGTCTGCACGCCGTGGCCGGCGGCCAGAGGAAAAACAGAAGACCCCGTCGAACATCTGGAGCATTGGCTCCAGGCCCATGGCCTGCCTGCACAGGAGTGGCGCCGCGAGATTCTCGCCGAGGCCGCCACGCACGACAACAAAAGTTTGACTGAGGTTTTATGACAACCAAAGTAAGCGTTCCAGCCCAGACTGATTTTTCCCAGGAGCTTCGCGAGTGGATCGAAGCCTTTGATGACGTCGTTGTCGCAGAGGGTCCCGAGCAGGGCGCTGAGCTGCTCGCCGCGCTCAAGCAGCGCGCCCGCGAAGCCGGCATCTCGCAGTCCAGCGAGCTCGTCACTCCCTACGTCAACACCATCCCGAAGCACGAGGAAGTCCCCTACCCCGGCGACCGCAAGCTCGAACGCCGCATCGAGAGCCTCATCCGCTGGAATGCGCTGGCCATGGTCCACGGCCAGAACAAGAAGGACCACGGCATCGGCGGACACATCGCCACGTACTCTTCGCTGGCGACGCTGCTCGAGGTCGGCTTCAACCATTTCTTCCACGCCGCGTACGGCGATCAGCCCGGCGACTTCATCTATTTCCAGGGCCATGCCAGCCCCGGCATTTACTCGCGCGCCTTTCTGCTGGGCCGCCTCGACGAGCAGCGCGTCCTCAATTTCCGCCATGAGCTGCGCGACACGCCGGGTCTCTCTTCGTATCCACACCCGTGGCTCATGCCCGACTTCTGGCGCTTTCCCACGGTTTCCATGGGCATTGGCCCGCTCAACGCCGTCTATCAGGCGCGCTTCATGCGTTATCTGGAGCATCGGGGCCTGATTGAGCCAACCCAGCGCAAAGTCTGGGCCTTCATCGGCGACGGCGAAACCGACGAGGTCGACACGCTCGGCGCGCTCTCCATCGCTCGCCGCGAAAAGCTCGACAACCTCATCTTCGTCGTCAACTGCAACCTGCAGCGCCTCGACGGTCCCGTGCGCGGCAACGGCCGCATCATCGACGAGCTGGAGGCGGTCTTCCGCGGCGCCGGCTGGAACGTCATCAAGGTCATCTGGGGCTCCGACTGGGATGCGCTCTTCGAGCGCGACCACACCGGGCTGCTGCTCAAGCGCATGGAAGAGTGCGTGGACGGCGAGTACCAGGCCTTCAAGGCCAAGGGCGGCGCGTACATCCGCCAGGAATTCTTCGGCAAATATCCTGAGCTGCTGAAGCTCGTCGAGCACATGTCCGACGACGAGGTCTTCCACCTGCACCGTGGCGGACACGACGCGCGCAAGATCTACAACGCCTACAAGCGCGCCACGGAGCACAAGGGCGGACCCACGGTCATCCTCGCCAAGACCGTGAAAGGCTACGGCCTCGGCAGCACCCAGGCGCGCAACGCCTCGCACCAGGAAAAGAAAGTCGCCGACGACGCGCTGGTCGACTTCATCCATCGCTTCGATCTGCCCATCCCCGAGGCCGATGCCCGCGCCGGCAAGCTCTACCGTCCCGCGCCGGATGCGCCGGAGATGATCTACATGCACGAGCGCCGCCAGAGCCTGGGCGGCTACATGCCGAAGCGCGAGGTGCCAAAGATCGACTACCAGGCGCCGCCGCTCGAAGACCTCGGCGAGTGGACCGGCGGCTCGCGCGGCCGCGCCGTCTCCACCACCATGGGCTTCGTCAGCATCCTGCGTCACCTTATGAAGGATGAAAAGACGGGCAAGCTCATCGTGCCCATCGTCCCGGACGAAGGCCGCACCTTCGGCCTCGAATCGGCCATCCGCCAGGTCGGCATCTATGCCAGCGAGGGCCAGAAGTACAAGCCCCATGATGTCGACATGCTCCTTTACTATCGCGAGGAGCGCAACGGCCAGATCCTCGAAGAAGGGATCACCGAAGCCGGATCGATGGCGTCGTTCACCGCTGCGGGCTGCGGCTATGCCAATTACCGCGTTCCGACCATCCCGTTCTACATGTACTACTCGATGTTCGGATTCCAGCGCGTGGGCGACATGATGTGGGCGTTCGCCGACGCGCGCGGCAAAGGGTTTCTGATGGCCGGTACCGCGGGCCGCACCACCATGACCGGCGAAGGCCTGCAGCACCAGGATGGCCACAGCCATCTGCTGATGAGCGTCATCCCCACCTGCGTCAGCTACGACCCCGCCTATGTCTACGAGATGGCCGTGATCCTCCAGGATGGTCTGCGCCGCATGTACCAGGAGGGCGAGGATCTCTTCTACTACGTCACCATGTACAACGAGGACTACGCGATGCCGGAGATGCCCGAAGGTGTGCGCGAAGGTATCCTCCGCGGTATTTACCGGCTGAAAGCCGCGCCGGGCGGCAAGGCCGTCGTGCAGCTCTTCGGCAGCGGTCCCATCCTCAACGAAGTTCTCCGCGCCCAGGAAATCCTCGCGGAAAAATACAGCGTGTCCGCCGATGTCTGGAGCGTGACCAGCTACAACGAGCTGCGCCGCGAAGCGCTGGGCGTCGAGCGCTGGAACCGCCTGCATCCCGACAAGCCGGAGAAGACGCCGTACATCGTCTCCGCGCTCGCCAAAACAAAGGGCCCCATTATCGCCGCGACGGATTACATGAAGGCCGTGCCCGACCAGCTCGCGCCGTGGCTCACCACGCGCCTTGTCTCGCTCGGCACCGACGGCTTCGGCCGCAGCGACAATCGCGAGCACCTGCGCCGCCACTTCGAGGTCAACGCGGAATCGATCGTCACCGCCACGCTCTCGAAGCTCGCGCGCGAGGGCAAGTTCGACGCGAAGAAGGCGCAGGCCGCGTTCAAGGATCTGCAGGTCGACACGGAACGCGGCGATCCTGCACATTCGTAGCAGTTCGTCATCCCTCACTCCGCAGGCCGCGTTCTCGCGGCCTGCGGAGTGAGGGACCTGCATTTTAAGATCCAATAACCGGGGGCCCTGCCCTCATCGTTCCGTTATTGGCGGCAGGACGCCTCTCCTCACGGGCGCATACTCCGGTCTGCCGCAAACCCACATGACGACCGCGTCATCGTCGCCGCACTGTGCTTGACATCGCACTTTCTATCGTCCAGGCTGAAGTCACCAGACCATTTGCGAGAGGCGATCCCGGACCGGCCTGGTGCCGCAGGGTCGCTTCGCTCCTCCACACTGGATCCCACGAGGTGCGCTTGAGATTCTCGTTGTTCCCCGTCGCAGCGCTGGTTTTAAGCGTGCTCATCCCGCAGTCCCAGGCCCAGTCAACGCAGTCGAATAATCCCTTCGGCGATCAGCCGGCCTCCCAGATCATCTTCACCAGTACGGAAGGCTCGACCTACGTGCCCATGGACAGCTGGATTTATCCGGCGCTGGACCGCCTGCACTCTCTCGGCTTCCTCGATACCGCCTTTCTCGGCCTGCGTCCGTGGACGCGCCTCAGCATCGCGCACATGCTGCAGGATAGCGCGGATGCCATTGACAACAGCGACGACGACCAGGCGAAGGAGATTTACCTCGCTGTCCTCCATGAGGTGCAGCCGGATATCGACAACGCCACCGTCCTCTTCCATCCCAGCGTGCAACTGGACAGCGTCTACCAGGATTTTCGTGGCATCAATGGAACCGTCCTGCGCGACAGCTTCCACCTGGGCCAGTCGATCGTCGACGACTACGGCCGTCCTTACCAGGGCGGCTTCAACGATTACACCGGCTTCAGCGTGCGGGCAGAAGCGGGCCGCTTTTCCCTCTTTTACCGGGGCGAGTACCAGCGCGCGCCCGGCGCGGCCGGCTATTCTGCGCCCCTCGCGGACTACCTGTCGAACACCATCGACCTGATTCCGATCGCCAGCAATCCCCATCAGGCCACACTTCCCGAGGGGCCCATTCCCGTCGCCAGTAATCCCCATGTGATGGAAGCCACGCTTTCCTATCACCTTCTCGGCCACGAAGTTTCCTTCGGCAAGAGCGACCACTGGATGGGCCCCGATAAGGGCGCCAGCATGCTGTGGAGTAACAACGCTGACGATATCTGGCAGTTCCAGATCGATCGCGTCGAACCGCTGCGCATTCCCCTCCTCTCGCGTCTCACCGGCCCCTTCCGCTATGACTTCGCCGTGGGCAGCCTGCTGGGGCACACCGATCCGACCGGCGACTGGGCCCATGCCGAAAAGATCAGTTTCAAGCCAACCCGCAACCTGGAATTTGGATTCAGCCGCATGGTCGTCTGGGGCGGCAAAGGGCACGAGCCGATCACCATCCACACGTTCCTCAAGAGCTTCTTCAGCTTTGCCTCTCCCCCCGGGAACACGAAGTACACGCGCAACGATCCTGGCGCGCGCTTCGGCAACTTCGATTTCGACTACCGGCTGCCCTTCCTGCGCAACTGGGTCACGCTCTACAGCGACTCATTCGTGCACGACGACGTCAGCCCGATTGACGCGCCGCGCCGCGCCGCCGTGCATCCCGGCATCTACCTGGCCCGCTTTCCCGGCCTGCAGAAGCTCGATTTGCGCGTCGAAGGCGCCAGCACCGACGCTGGGCCGGTCGGCTCTCGCGATGTCAAGGGCCAGTTCTTCTATTACGAAGGCGTTCAGAAACAGGGACCCACCAATCAGGGGTTCATTCTCGGCGACTGGATCGGCCGCCAGTCCAAAGGCGGCCAGGCGTGGCTGACGTATCACCTCTCCAGTAAGAGCGATGTGCAGTTCATGTATCGGCGGGCCAAAGCCTCCATTAAGTTCTTCCCCGGCGGCACCACGCAGAACGACTTCGCCGGCTCCGTCCGCGAGTGGATCGGCCGGGACCTCGAGATCCAGGGGCTCGTGCAGTACGAGGGATGGAAAGCGCCGATCCTCACCTACCCAGTCTTCACCAACACTCTGTACACCGACACGACGGCGGAGGTGCGCATCACCTGGTACCCGCGCCTGCGCTCACCGCAATAAGGCCGGCGGCCTCCCCCGAAGGTGTTATCGATTCGCACCCCCGCCTGCGTCACCCTGACGAAGGGGTTTCAGCTTTCAGACGGGATCCGGGTCCCTCGCTCGCGTGCGCTGCCGGAGGAGAGTTGAGCCATGAAGCGCCTGGTGCTGCGGCTGCGTGCCGCTCTCGTCGACCAGAGCGGCCAGACGATTGTCCTCACCGCTCTGTCGGCGGTCGTCCTGATGGGCTGTGCCGGTCTTGCCATCGACCTTGGCGAATTCCGAATGGTTCAGCGCCAGTTGCAATCCGTGGCCGACGCCGCGGCCATCGGCGGCGCTCTCGAAATCAGCACCTGCGCGGGTACGGCCGACTGTGCCGCCATGACCACTTCCGCCCAGCAGGTTCTGAGCGGTAACGGCTACAGCGGCGAAACCCTCGTCACGCAGTGCGGCTCAACCAGCGGAGACAATCTCGTTCTCATGGTCAACAACGGGCCCTGCGCGCTGGGTTCCACCTCCGCTGACCCGAATTACGGCAATACGAATTACGTGGAAACCGTGGTGACCAAAGTCCAGCCCACCATCTTCGGCAACGTTCTTGGCATTCCTTCCGTCGTTCTCACCGCCAGGGCGGAGGCCGGGCTCGGCAGTTCGCAGAACTGTCTCTACGTGGGCAGTGGCGGCATGACTCTCAACGGCGGCACCATGTCGCTCGCCTGCGGCGTCAACGACAACGGCACGCTGATGGCCGACAGCGGCGCAACCCTCAGCGCAGAACATGACTTCGACGTCCACGGCAGCGTGACCAACAACGGAGCCACTCTCTCGCCTTCCGTGACGCAGGGTACGGCTACCGTCGCCGATCCTCTCGCTTACCTCACGCCGCCGACGCCCGCCTCCAGCTGCACCAGCGAGAATCCCGTCAACAGCGGTACTCCCGTCACGCTGGGGCCGGGAACCTACTGCGGAATCAACCTCAACTCCAATGCCAGTCTGACTCTGAGCGGCGGCACCTACATCTTCGAAGGCTCCATCAACGTCGGCTCCGGGGCGACGCTCTCCGGATCCGGCGTCACCCTCTACTTCACCTCCGGCACCGTCCAGCCCAACAGCTCCAGCACCATCACCCTCAGCGCGCCCACCACCGGGGAGTACGCCGGCGTCCTGATCTGGGAAAGCGCCACCAACTCCACCGGCATGGACCCGGATTCCTCTTCCACCTCCAGCTGGCAGGGAGCCCTCTATCTGCCCGACGCCACCCTCACCCTCAACAGCAACAGCAATGTCGCCGCGTACACCATCGTCGACGCGTACTCTCTCATCGTCGATTCCGGCGCGGATTTCAATATCGGCGACGATTATTCTTCTCTTCCCGGCGGATCTCCCATCAAGGGCGGCAACGCTGTGCTGGTGGAATAGGGCGGCCTGTCGGGCAGGACTGCCGCGCAGGAATGGGCCTGATTCGGCGGCAGATCGCCCTCCACAATACCGCAAACGTCGCAGGTTGATTGCGCTCCCGCGTCACCCTTACAATGCTTTCGTTCGGCGGGGATTCATTGCGGAGTTTGGTGTCTCCAGCCCCGTACATCCCTCCGCAAAATTCCCGCATCTCACTCTCCCGAGATCAGTGTCTATGGATACGCTTTCGAATACGCCCTACGCCGAGCCGGGCCTTCCGCTTCCGCCGTTCCTCCGCACGTGGTCCCTTCAGAATCCTCAGGTGGCGCGCTGTGGCAATCACGACCACTTCGCCATCGTCTACGACAATCAGGCCGATCAGTTCGATTTCATCGTTCCCTTCCTGCGCCTCGGCATGGAGCTCGGCGAGAAGAGCGTCTTCATCGTCGACGACAACGCTCCTGAAACCGTGATCGCGGCCATGGAACACCACGGCATCGACGTCGATGCCGCTACTGCCACCGGCGCGCTCGCTATCGTCACCAAACACGACGCCTATCTCAAAAATGGCGACTTCGATCCCGACTGGATGATCGACTTTCTGGCGCAGGCGGTCGTGGACGCGAAAAAGGAAGGCTTCCGCTCGGTACGCGCCTCCGGCGAGATGACCTGGGCCCTCGGCCCCGCGGGCGACTCCCACGGCCGGCTGGTCGAGTACGAGTGCAAGCTTAATTCGTTCTTCGCCGGCTATGACATGGGCGGCATCTGCCAGTACAACCGCCGCCGCTTCCGCCCCGAAACTTTGATGCACGTCATCCACACTCACCCGAAGATCGTCTTTCGCGGCGAGCTGTGCGAAAACCCGTATTACATTCCCGCCGAGATCCTTTTGGACCGCGGCGAGAAGATGGAAGACACGGTCGCCCGTCTGCTCGAGAACATGGCCGAGAATACGCGCCTCCGGCGACGGCTCACTGAGGAGACTGAGGCGCTGCGCCGTTCAGAAAAGCTGGTGGCTGCCGGCAAAATGGCTGCCACTCTCGCCCACGAGATCAACAATCCTCTGGAGGCCATCGTCAACCTGTGGTATCTCGTCAAACAGGAAAATCTCTCGTCGGACGGCCGCGTGTATCTCGAGGCGATGGGCAAGGAACTCAACCGGGTTTCCCACATCGCCAATCAGATTCTTGAGTTCTACCGGGTGGGCGCCACCAACAGCGCTGTCAACCTGGGTCAAATCGCAGACGAGACGGCGCAGCGCTTCCGCAGCCAGCCGGCTTCGCAAGCCATCGCCATTGAAGTCCAGCATCGCGCGCCGGCCGCCGTTTACGGTTCTTCCGGCGAATTCAATCGCCTCTTTGAAAACCTCATCGTCAATGCGCACGAAGCGGGAGCCAGCCGCATCCGCATTCGCATCTCCCGCAGCCGCGACTGGAGCAAGGCCGCCCGCCGCGGCATCCGCATCCTGGTGGCGGACGACGGAGCAGGCATCCCCTCCGATCACCTCGCCAGAGTCTTCGAGCCCTTCTTCTCTACCAAGGAACAAAAGGGGACCGGCCTCGGCCTGTGGGTCAGCAAGGGAATCGTCCAGAAGCACGATGGCACTATTTCCATGCGCACCAGCACCGCAGCCGGACGCAACGGAACCTCGTTTTCTATCTTTCTGCCGACTGCCTGACCGCCTCCCGGCTGCTGATCAGTGACTACTGTTCACTGATTTCTACCGGCTGAATGTGATCTCGCCATAGACGCTGCGCCGTATTCCCACCGGCGGCCCCGGATCGTAACTGAACTCCACATGGTGCGGCTGGAACAGGTTCCGGCCTGAGACGGTAAATCCGATGTGATGCGTCGACTCCCAGTGGATCCTGGCGTCTCCGGTCCAGTAAGAAGCAACGCCGATACCCGGCAGCGCGCTCACATAGCGAACATAGGTATCGACCCCAACCGCCTTCGGCAAATCAAATTCGTTCTCAATCAGCGCCTGATGCTCCGGACTCGATCCCTGCTCGACGGGAGCGCTCCCGATGTCTCTGGAATTCGCCGCCTTCTTTACGTGCATGGCCAGCAGGCTGTACCAGCCTCCCAGCCGCCACCAGTCGGTGGGCTGCCACTCCGGCGCCACTTCGCCGCCGCTGGTGGTGGCCACCAGATCATTGCCGAACTGTGCCTGGATCAGAATATGCGTGGGCCCCGGGCTCGTTTCCACGTAGGGGGCGCGCACCAGATCTTCGCTGAAGGAATCTCCGTAATGGTTGTAGTAGCTGGCCAGATCCACGTAAAACTTCGACCCCGCCGAAGCCCGGTACCCGAGCTCGTATCCGTTGAGCTGCTCCGAGCGGAAATTTGGGTTGGCGCTGAATCGCGCCATGACGGGCAGTCCGGACTGGTAGCCGAGAAAGCTCGACAGATTGAAATCGCGTTCCACGTCGGCCGGGGTGCGCACCGCATGCGTGTACGCCGCCCATAAGGTTTGCGTGCCTGTCGGCGTGTACAGCAGCCTCGCATCCGGCTCGCCCAGCAATCCCGTGTAATTCGTCTTCAGCACCTTCGTCCCGGCCAGCATCGTCAGGCGGTTCGGCACCACAGTGATCTCGTCCTGCAGGAACGCCTGGTAAAGCTCGTCCGTTCTTTGTGGCGGCGTGAAAGTCAGTCCCGAATACAGCTGGATCTCGTTCCCGTGGCTGGCACGCGCCGTCCCGCCCCAGCTGAGCTCCTGGTGCGGCAACGGCAGGCGATCCGTCAGGTCGACGTCCACCGTATTGCGAATATCGCCGAAGTTCAGCTCGTTGCGGGTGTCGTGGGCGTAGTAAGCTTCCACATCGATGTCTCGGCCTTCGCCCTGCACTCTACGCCAGTTCCACAGAATGTTTCCGCCGTAAAGAGTGGCGTCGCCGGAAAGGTCGTAGTTCGCCGGCGGGTTGTAGGTGGCCGCTTCTGCTCTCTCGCCAAAGTCCTGGCCATAGACATCGCCCTGAAGGTGCCAGAGGTCACGCGCATTCCGGTCCCAATCCATGCGGAATCCGCCCTGACCGCCGTGCCAGTCGTCGTAATTGTCGCCGTCGGAGTGGTATTCCGGCGCCCATCCGAATCCTTTCACGTACGCGCGATATGCCATCCCCCTGTGATTGACAGATCCGTAACGCACCCCTTCGAAATCCTGGTCGACGTTCCCGCCGCCCGCCGTCGCCAGCACACCATGCGTGTCGCCGGCGTTCTTCGTGATGATGTTGATGACCCCGTTGACGGCATTCGGGCCCCAGATCGTCCCCCCCGGTCCGCGGATCACCTCGATCCGGTCCACATCCTGGATGAAAGTGTCCTGCGTCTCCCAATACGTCCCCGCCGTCAGCGTGGTGTACACGGTGCGGCCATCGATGAGCACCAAAACGTACCGTGAAAGCCGGCTGTTGAATCCCCGGATTCCGATCGCGTACTCATCCGCGGTAATTCGCGCCACCTCCACGCCCGGCGCCAGCCGCAGTGCCTCGGGGATGTTCTGTGCGCCCGAGCGCCGGATATCGTCGTGCGTGATCACGTAAATTGCCGCGGGCGTCTTCCACACCTCCTGCGGTTCCCTGGAGACGGTGGTCACGTCGATCTTCCCCAGTTGTTCCAGGCTCATCGACTTCAGGGGATTCTGATTCAGCGCCAGGGTCTGCTGTCCGCTCAGAGCCGGAGCAACGAGTGCCAGGCAGGCGCCGAGCGCTGCTGCGCGCAGGCATCCCCGGCCAGGTCTCCTCCGCCTGGCTGCCTGCGAAACGGCCCCGGCAGCCACCCGGCGAGAAAGCCAACTCTGTGTCCGGCTGGCCGAAGCTGCGGTCGCGCTGCCCTCATCCACCGGTGCGAGCATCGATCTGTCCTTCCCAAACGAATTGCTGCACACCGGTCATGCGCCCCGGGTCCGCTGCGGTATCAGGGGAGAGCTTTAACTTTGGTTTCAGGGTAGATGCTGCCCGCTCCAATTTGGTTGCCTGCCCCGACCCCTGCCCGGGAATCCGGGCATCCGGGTATTCAAAACGTCAACCCACAAGCCATCGGGCTATTTCAGCCCGTACACCACAATCTCTCCTCTCGGGTTGGCCACGGTGGTCAGGTCGAGGCCGGTTGAGATATAAACTCTCCCGTTGGCCACCACCGGCGACGTGAACTTGATGCCGTAGCCCGGAACATCTCCCGAGTTCTGGCTGCTGTTGTAGAGCTCATTGCTCAGGTCGCCCGCCTGGTACGCGCGCAGCGTGGCCCTGGTCGGCGTTCCCGCCGAGTTCTGCAACGGCAGACCCTCGTCGATCATCCACAGGATGCCGTCATTCGTTCCGTCGGACGAGATGAAAGGCGTCGTCCCGCGCGTATTTTCCTCGACGCCGGGCTTCGTCATCGTGCCCGCCGAGAGATCTCCTCCGGAAAGCGTGAACTGACGTATCCCTCCCGGCGCGGAAGAGGCCGTTGGCGTCACTCCGAGGTAGATCGAGCCGTTGTAATACGCGGAGGTGCCGAAAATCTCGAACGAGTTGATGTCTGTGGTATGCGTCCCGGAGCTGTCTTTGCAACTGGCGGAATAGGGCGAGACGATCCCCTCGCCCCACCAGAGCGTTTGCTTCGCGCCCGCATCGTTGGCGGATTCTTTCCCGAGATTGCCGCTGTTCACCACATACAGCTTGCCGCCTTTGCCGCCGGCCACCAGTTCCGATGTGCCGGGGATGAGCAGCAGCCCACCGGAAGCCAGATCCCCGTCCGCACAGTTCATGTAGGCATAGTCGTCCGGAGTAAAGTAGTCCTCAAGCTTCAGGGTGGGGCTGAACCTGAGAACCGAATCCGCGAAAGCCGTTTTGCCATCCCAGGGCCCGTTGCCGGTCGTGACGTAGACGTTGCCGGAGCTGTCGGCCACCGGACCGCCGCCGCCCATCCACACGCCGCCCGCGCTGGCGTACGTGCCTTCGCCGTTCAGATTCGGACTGGCATTGAACACGCCCACCTGCGCCAGAGTCTTCGCGTTGTACGCCAGCAGCCAGCCGCTGTGGCAACTGCCGAAGCCCATATAGACATTCCCATTGGCCAGCAGCAGAGCGGCGCGCTGCAGGCACGACGTCGTAAGCGTCTCCACGCCGTTCACCGCAGCGGAATTCGTTGCCGGAACTGACGCATGAATGGTGACCGGGCCGCCGAACTTCTGCGCTCCCGTCGTGATGTCCAGCGCATTCAGCCGGAACGTGCCGCCGCTCGACGACTTTTGCGCCGAGACGACATACAGCGTGTTGGTGGAGGGGTCGATCACCGGCGTCGACGTCACGCCCTCGTAAGGCTTAATCGGGCCGCCGGTCAAGGGCGTCTCGCCGGATTTCAGCAGGCTCACATGCCACAGCGGCGCGCCGGTTCCGTAGTTGTCCGCGTCGAAGGCATAGACATTGTCCTGCTCGGTGGCCACGTAGAGCACGTTATGCGTCCCGCCGTGGATACTGACGTTCGACATCACCAGCGGCTCGCCATACGCATAGCCGGCGATGGTGTAGGAGAACAGCTTCCCGAAGTCGGCCGCCTTCACATTGCTCGGCGTCAGCGTGGTCTCGCCGGAATTCAGCCCGCTGCGGTTCGCGTCCACATGGAATGTCGTGATGTTGACGGCACTCGTCGATGCCACGGAAACAGTGAGCGCGGAGGAGCCGCTCACGCCACTGTAGGTTGCCGTGATGGTCGTCGATCCGGCGCCCAGCGCCGTCGCCAGTCCCGAAGAGTCGATGGAGGCCACCGACGGATTCGATGACTTCCATGTGGCGCTGGAGCTGACGCTGGACGTGGTCCCGTTGCTGTACTTCGCCGTCGCTGTGAACTGCTGCGAATCGCCAGTCTGCAGGCTCGCCGGAGATGGCGTCACGGACACCGAGCTGACCGTCGCCGTGCCCGCTCTCACAGTGAGATCGATGGTCGTCTTCGATGCTCCGCCGCACTTATCCCACTCCTGGACCACGGTGTCCTCGCGGCCCGCGGCCAGTTTAATTTGCGTATCCAGCTTCGTGGAATCGACTACGTAAACCAGCTTGTTATCCACGTATATTCCCATCGACGCAACCCCCTTCGAGCACGTCGAGGTGGTCGCGCTCGCCACGTACTTCACCGGGGAGGTCACCGTGGCGCCGTTGGCTGGAGTCGTAACTGTGACAGTGGCAAATGTTAAGGGCGCAAAGAAGAGCGACAGGACGAGGACATACAGGGACTTCACAGCATCACTCCAGAAAACCCGCAGCAGCAGGGAGTCGCCCATGGTCGGGATGTTTCTCTTACAAGAGCTCGGCCGCGAAAGGCAAGCTAAGTCTCACTCAGGTCGGCCGGAAGTGGATCAGGGATCGGATCGAATCTCGTTCTTAGTGCCCAGTAAGATGCGGGGAACCGGCGCACGGGTTTGAACCGCGGGGGCCGCCGGCCCTTCGTCAATGGAAGATGAACGGACCGGCCGTCGTTCCGCTGCTAGTGCAGAAGTCCAAATTCTGCAACGCTGTTCGGCGTGCCCACGAAGACTTTGCCGTTCACGATCACCGGCGTGATGAACTTGTTGCCGTCGCCAAATTGATCTCTTCCACCCGCCGCCTGGTTGCTGTTGTAGATCTCCGCAAGAGTAGCCGCGTTGTAGGCATGCAGAACGGCCGGTGACGAATTTTCCACCGCCCACACAATCCCGTTCGCCGTACCATTGGCGCTGATCGCCGGCGTTGTGCCTGGATACTCAAAGCTGGTGGCGCTTTGGAAGCTGGGCGTGGTCGCGAGCTTCGCGTTCGTGATTGGAAACGCTTTGAGCGTATCGCCCACGGCGCCGTAATACACCGTGCCGTTGAAATACGCCGGCATCGACCACACCCCGCCGATCGCTCCGTCGATCTCCTGGTACACCGCGTTGTCGTTTTGCGAGCTGAACTTCCCCATCGAATCGCGATCGACAACGTAAATGTTCTGGTCCTTTCCCGCGCCCACCGCCAGATGGTGCACGGTTCCCGAAGCATCCTTCAGATCCGGCAGCAGCAGCGCTCCGCCCGATCCCAGATCCTCGTCCGCATTCGATTCGTCGACCGTGTTATACATCTCGAAGTAATCCGCCACCGTCAGCTTGTTGTTCGCCGTGGAGACCTTCAGAAATCCATTGCCGAAATCCCCGCTCGCCGGAAAACCGCTGCTGTTCAGCGTGGTGTCGAAGGTCCCGTTCGCATCCAGAAAATAGATGTTGCCGGAGCTGTCCGCTGCCAGCCCTGCGCCCGCCATCCAGATCGATCCCTCGCCGCCGTTCGGCGTCAGGTTCAGCACGCTGGTTTGTTGCAGCGTCGACTCGCTGTAGCCCATCAGCCATCCGGTGTACGGGTCTTCATCGCAGTGCGACGTCCAGCCCAGATAAATCACGCCGTTCTCGAGAAGCAAGCCGGCGCGCTCCGCATACTGTCCCGGATCGAAGATCACTTTGCCGCCCGAGCTGTTCTCTCCCGTGCCCGGATAGCTCGCCTGGATCTCCACCGGACTGCCCGTCAGCTCCGCGCCCGTCGTTACATCCAGCGCGTGCAGCCGCTGATGATAGGCGCCGGACGCGTCCTTCGACATCCCCACGACAAAAATCGTCCCATTCGGTCCTGCGCTCCGGTCGATGACCGGCGTCGACGTGATGCCGATCTGCGGTGAAATCTGACCGCAGCCATGGTCATCGCTGGGAGTTTCGTTCGCGCCCAGCACCGACTTCTTCCATAACTGCGTCCCCGTGTCCGCGTCAAAAGCGTACACGCTGCCGTTTTCCGTCTCCGCATAGACCACGTTGTGGCTCTGGCCGCCGATCGTCACGCTGGAGAGATACAGCGGCTGCGCGTCCACGCTGCCGTCGACCGGAAACGTGCGCAACAGGCCGAAGCTCGAAGAGTTCACATTCGCAAGCGTCAGCGTGGTCTCGTTCGCATTCAGGCCCGTGCGGCCAACGTCGTAGTGATAGGTAACTACATCCACGGCGGAAGGAGGAGGGCTGCTGCTGCTGCTGTTGACGGTCAGCGCCAGCGACACGGAGTGGCTCAGCGAGCCGGAAGTGCCGGTGAACTGCGCCGTCGCCGTTCCCGCCGCCGCGCTCGAAGCCGCCGTAAAGCTGACCGTTTGCGGTGTTCCCGGCGTCAAGCTGAAGCTCGCTGGTGAGGCCGTCACCCCGGTGGGCACGCCGGTCAGCGTCACCTGGATTGCGCCGCTGAATCCGTTCTGCGCCGTCGCCGAAAGAGAATCCGTCTGCGCTGTCCCTCCCGCCGTAACGCTCACGCTCGACACGCTGAGCGCCAGAGAAAAATCCGGCGACGGCCCGGTTTTCGTTCCCGTGCCGACGGTCGTGTGGCCGCAGCCAAACAAGAAACCGGTGAGAGCCGCGACGCAGAAGAGAAAGAGGGCACGCTGCCGTGGATCGTTCATGGGCGAAGGACGCTCCTCGAAGCCTGGGCCGTGCAGCTTCTTCGAAGGGAACATCGGGCCCGGCAGACGCCTGCAGTATAGTCCGCTCGCGCCCGCTTCGTCGTACCAGCGGTCAACCTCGCCGGCAACGCGGATTTCACTCCGCGCGCAGTGCGCTCATGGGATCCACGGCCAGAGCTTTGCGTGACGGCAACCAGCAGGCCAGCCACGCCGTGGCAAAGATGGCCAGAGCGATCGCCGAATACGTGAGCGGGTCGTAGGGGCTGATGCCGAACAGCAGCGCCTGCATCAGGCGCATCGCGGCCAGCGCCGCTGCCAGTCCGAACCCGATTCCGATGCCCGTCAGCAACAGCCCGTGCCGCACAAACAAGCCGACGATCTCCCCGCGCTGCGCGCCCAGCGCCATCCGAATCCCAATCTCGCGGGTCCGCTGCGTCACGGAGTAAGAAATAACGCCGTAGATGCCAACAACGCCCAGCAGCAAAGCCATCAGCCCCGCCACCGCCAGCATCACCAGGGTGAAAGAGGTACGCGCCATCGACTGTTTGTAGTAAGTACCGACCGTATTCGGAGAGGCGAGCGGCAAGGTCCCATCGTCCGACCAGATCACCCGCCGCGCCTCGTTCAGGAACGCCTGCGATCCCGCCAGCGGCGTCCGGATCACAAAAGCCACCCCGCGCTGGACGCTTTCTTTCTGCGTGTCGAAATTGTTCATCATCAGCGGCCAATACACTGTCGTCGGCGCCTTCTGGTCCACGCCGTCCGCGTGCACATCGCCCACCACGCCCACAATCTGGCGCCAGTCGTCCGCCGACCCCGTCCGGATTCGCTTTCCCAGCGCATTCCGCACGCTGCCCCAGTACTCCTTCGCGAAGTTCTCCGAAATAATCGCCACCGGCAGCTTGTCGTAATTGTCTTCCCAGGTGAAATCGCGTCCGGCAAGCAGCGGCGTTCCCATCGTCCCAAACAGCCCCGGCGACACGTAAATGAAGCGCCGGATGGGAGGGATTTCGCCCTCCCGATAGCTGCGGTCCGCGGCATAGATCAGATCGTTCGAATCCTCTCCACTCATCGGCACCGCGCTCGTCAGCGCCACCGACTGCACCCCGGGCAGCGCCTCCAGCTTCTTCATCATGTCCTGCTCCATATGGATCAGCTGGTCCCGGTTCTTGTCGGGGATTTGGGTGTCGGGTACCCAGATGCGGAAAGTCTCCAGCGTATTCGCGCTCGTGAATCCGGGGTTCACTTCCTCCAGGGCATGGAAAGTCCGGATCATCAGGCCCGAGCAGATCAGCAGGACCAGCGCGAGAGCCACCTGGACTACCACCAGCGTGCTCCGCGCGCGATGCCGCTCCCGGCTCTGGCTCAGTGCGCGGCCGCCTTCGCGCAGCGTCGTGTTCAGCCGCGCTCCGCCAAACCTGAAGACCGGAATCAGCCCGATCAGCAGCCCCGTGATCCCGGCCAGGGCCAATGCGAAGAGAAGCACCGGCAGATCGATCCCGATATCGTGAATGCGCGGAAGATCGGGGGCCATCGCCACCAGCAGGCGCAGTCCCGCAAAGGCCAGCCCGATCCCGAGGGCGCTGCCGATCAGGGCGAGGCTGACGCTCTCAAACAGCAGGTCGCCGGCGATCCTCTTCCAGCCTGCGCCCAGGGCCGAACAGATGGCCAGTTCCTGCCGCCGCCCTTCCACCCGCACCAGCAGCAGGTTCGCGACATTGGCGCAGGCAATCAGCAGGACCATCACGATCGAGCCCATCAGCACCCAGAGGACGTTGCCCACATCGCCGACCACGTCCTGCTTCAGCGGATGCAGGTTTGCCCGCAAATCCGCCGCTTCGAACAGCCGCCGGCTGTAGCCCTCAGGCGGAGGGAAGCTGCGGATCGCAATCGGAATCAGACGCTGCAAATCGGCGTCCGCCTGCTCAAGGGTGACGCCCGGCTTCAGCCGAGCCAGCCCTTCATAGCTGAAATTGCCGAGCAGCGTTTTGCTGCGGTCCCACTGCATCGGGACGATCAGCGCCGCATCCTCCCAGCTCAGAAAATGAAACCCGCGTGGCAGCACGCCGATGATCTGCCGCGGTTTCCCGTCCACCGTGATCGACTGCCCGATGACCGACCGCGCCCCTCCGAATTTCTTCTGCCAGTACCCCCACGAAAGCATCACCGTCTCAGGAGCTCCGGCCGTGTCGTCCTGCTGCGTAAACAGCCGGCCCAGCACGGGTCTCACCCCCAGGATCGGAAAAACTCCCTCCGTGACATCGAGCCCTCTCACGTGTTCGGGCTCACCCGTCCCCGTCACGCTGAGGGAGTCGCCCGTATACGCGCCCACGTCCTCCAGCGTCTTGCTCTGATCCCGGATCGTGAAGTAAAGGAATGGAGCGATATTGAGATCCTGGAAGTTGATCACCCGCGAGTGGAACCAGACCCCGATCAGCCGCTCCGGCTGCGGGTAGGGCAGTGGCTTCAGCAGGACCCCGTCCAGCACGCTGAAGATCAGCGTTGTGGCGCCAATGCCCAGGGCGAGCGTGAGGAGCGTGAGGGTGGTAAAGAGCGGGGCGCGTGCGAGCCTCCGCAGCAACTGCCTGCACCGGTTCGGGAACGTCCGCATCGAGGCGCCTCGCTGATAATTTCAGGGGCGCAAAAGCATCTCCGCGCCCACGGAGCCTCATACGTTACGATCCGTCGATCGGTTCCAGTTGGGAAGAATGGCGCGGCCCGGGCCGCTCCCGCCTGCGCCCGTCCGCCAGCGATCAGCTCCGCAGCCGCGCCAGCAGATCCTGCGGGTGCACCGGCTTCGCCAGGATCTCGAACTCGTGCCCCTGGCTCCGCACCCGGTCCAGCAAATCCGCCGTCGCCGCCTGCCCCGAGAAAAGCAGGATCTTGCATCCCGGCAGCATCGCGCGTATCTGGATCGCCGCGTCGATCCCGTTCAGGTCATTCATGATGACGTCGCTGATCACCATGTCCGGCTTCAGCGTCTCCGCCATCTCCACGGCTTTTTCGCCGCTATACACCGCCGTCGCCTGGAATCCGCTCTGATTCAGGATGATCGCCAGGGTGTCGGCAATCACGCGCTCGTCATCCACGACGAGCACTCTGCGCTTCGTTTGGTTCGCCGTCTGCTCTTCGGACATTCGCTTCTTACCGCTTCCTCATGGTCGAATGGATCAGGGTTACCGGCACTTCCGATCCGCCGGACATGCTACCGGGTGAACCTGCACCTGGGATGATACGCTGGGTTCGGGAGATGCTTCATCCCTGCGCAACCCTCCCATCTTACATTGAAAACAGACATTTTTTCCCCGAGGACCGCGCCGGCCACCCGGCGGCACCAGGCATATGACCGACCCGATCATTCAGGCACGGCAGGTCGAGAAATTCTACGCGCAGTCGCGGGACGCGCGCATCCAGGTCATTGCCCCCACCGACCTGGCCATCTATCCCGGTGAGATCGTCGCCCTCCTCGGTCCCTCCGGTTCCGGGAAATCCACCCTCCTCCGCATGCTCTCCGGCCTGTCCCGCCCCTCCGGCGGCGCCGTCCTCTGGCACGGACAGGACGTGGCCTCCACCCAGCCCAACGTCTCCATCGTCTTTCAGAGCTTCGCCCTCTTTCCCTGGCTCACCGTCCTTGAGAATGTCGAAGCGCCCCTGAAGGCCCGCGGCATGGAGGTCATGGACCGCCATCGCCGCAGCCTGAAAATCCTCGACACCGTCGGCCTCGACGGATTCGAAGCCGCCTACCCCCGCGAGCTCTCCGGAGGCATGCGCCAGCGCGTCGGCTTCGCCCGCGCCCTCGTCGTAGAGCCCGAAGTCCTCTTTATGGACGAGCCGTTCTCCGCCCTCGACGTCCTCACCGCCGACAATCTCCGCGGCGAGCTCCTCGAGCTGTGGCAGAAGAAGACCATCCCCACCAAAGCCATCTTCCTCGTCACCCACAATATCGACGAAGCCGTCTTCCTCGCCGACCGCATCATCGTGCTCGGCCGCAACCCCGGCCACGTCCGCACCGACTTCAGGGTCGCCCTCGCCCAGCCCCGCGATCGCAAAGACTCCGCCTTCACCGCGCTGGTCGACTACATCTATAAGGTTCTCACCCAACCCGACGTCGTCCCCGCGGAAATGCCCGTGATCGCCGGCGGACGCCGCATCCGCGACCAGCGCCAGATGCGCTACGAGATGCTGCCCCACGCCCGCCCCGGCGGCATCGCCGCCCTCCTCGAGCTCATCATCGACTTCGGCGGCCGCACCGATATCTACCGCCTCGCCGACGAGCTCAGCTTCGAAATCGACGACCTCTTCCCCATCGTCGAAGCCGCCCAGCTCCTCGGCTTCGCCAAAATCGAAGAAGGCGACGCCGCCATCACCCCCGAGGGCCGCGCCTACGCCGAATCCGAAATCCTCCGCCAGAAAGAGCTCTTCCGCCAGGCCGCCGTCGATCATGTCCTGCTGCTGCGCCAGATCACCCGCGCCCTCGCCAACAAAAGCGATCACTCCGTCCCCGAGGAATTCTTCCTCGACATGCTCGACGAGCAGTTCTCCGATGACGAGTGCCGCCGCCAGCTCGAAACCGCCATCTCCTGGGGCCGCTATGCTGAGCTCTTCGACTGGGACGACTCCCGCCGCCGCTTTGTCCTCGCCGAACACGAACATGAGGAGATCCAGGACCGCGCGCCGGAGCCGGCCAAATGAGGCCCCGCTTCACCCTCTCCAGACAACTTGCCGTCGAGCGCACCTGGCCTTTCTTCATCGATCTCAGCGTCGCCGCCGCGCTCCTTGCCGGCTTCTACGCCATTCTCTGGATCGCGAAGTTCTGGTTCAGCGCCGCCATCCCCGAAATCGAGATCCATCTCGCGCCCTCGCATCTCCCGCTCTACGCCTTCTACTCCATCGTCCGCATCTTCGTCGCCTACGCCCTCTCGCTCGCCTTCGCCATCGCCTACGGATACACCGCCGCGTACAACAAGCGCCTCGAAGCGCTGCTGATCGCCACCCTCGACATCCTCCAGTCCATCCCCGTCCTCAGTTTTCTGCCCGGCGTCATGCTGGCCATGATCTCGCTCTTCCCTTCCCGCCAGCTGGGCATCGAGATGGGCGCCATCCTGCTCATCTTCACCGGCGAAGTCTGGAACATGGCCTTCAGCTTCTACACCTCGCTCAAAAGCATTCCCCGCGAGCTGATGGAAGCCTGCGAGATCGGCCGCTTCTCCCGCCTGCAGCGCCTTTTCCAGCTGGAGCTGCCCTTTGCCGCCATCGGCCTCATCTGGAATTCCATCGTTTCTGTCGCCAACGGCTGGTTCTTCCTCATGGTCTGCGAGATGTTCCCCGTCGGCAGCCGCAACTACAGGCTCCCCGGCCTCGGTTCGTATCTCCAGACCGCGGCTTCCGAGGGCGATTTCCGCGCCGTCACCTGGGGGCTCGTCGCCATGGTCCTCATCATCGTCGTCACCGACCAGCTCCTCTGGCGTCCGCTTATCGCCTGGTCCGACAAGTTCAAATTCGAGACCGTCGAAAGCGAAGAACGCGTCACCTCGTCCGTCCTCCACGCGCTGCGCAACTCCCGCGTCGTGGCCACGATCGAGCGCCGCACCTTCCGCCCCATGTCGGAGTGGTTCTACAATTCGCTCGCCGAACGGAAGCGGAAGCACCCGCCGCAGGCGCCGCGCACGGAATCCCGCCGCGGAGTTACGGCCATCTACATCGCCGTCGGCCTCGTGGCCCTCGCGGGCATCCTCTTCGCCGCCTCTGACGCCGTCCGCATGCTGCGCGACATCCATCGCAGCGAGTTCTTCACCCTGCTTGCCGGCGCCGGACTCACCTTCCTCCGCGTCAACGCCGCGCTGCTTTTCGCCTCGCTCTGGACCATCCCCGTCGGCGTCGCAATCGGATTCCAGCCGCGCCTCTCGCACATCCTGCAGCCCATCGCGCAGATCGCCGCCTCGTTCCCCGCCACCGCGCTCTTCCCGCTCATCCTGCTCGCGCTCGCCCGTATCGGCGTCTCGCTTGGCATCGGCTCGGTCGTGCTCATGCTCCTCGCCGCGCAATGGTACATCCTGTTCAACGTGATCGCGGGCGCCCAGGCCATCCCGTCTGAGCTGAAGGAGATTGCCACGCTCTTCCGCTTCTCGAACGTGCAGCGCTGGACCACTGTCATCCTCCCCGGCATCTTCCCCTTCCTCATCACCGGGCTCATCACGGCCTCGGGCGGCGCGTGGAACGCCTCCATCGTCGCCGAGTACTTCCAGCTGCGCGGCCATACGCTGATGACCCTCGGCCTCGGCGCGCAGATCAGCGCGGCCAGCGACCACGCCAACTACGCCGTCCTGCTCGCCGGAACCATGATCATGGCGCTGATGGTGGTCACCATCAACCGCCTCGTCTGGCGCCCGCTCTACCATCTCGCCGAGACGAAGTACCGCCTGGACTGATGGGATAATCGATCGGTAAACTCGGTTGACTACAGGGGGTTTAGCCGGCCGGCGATGGAGTACCGAGAAAGGTACTCCAGCGCGGTTGCAAGGAGTGCTTCGGCGATCATGCGCTTGCCGAGCACACCGCAGAAGATCGCAGGACTGAGGCTTCCGTCACCGACTGGCTCGGCCTTGGAGACACGCGGATTAGCCGGTCAATCCGATTCGGAGCGCGGGATCCTCCCTTCGTCTGCTCGCCTTCGGAGCTCGTCCTCAAGCCGTTTATGGGCATCAATATCGTCCGCACTGCCGTACCAGCGAATGATTCTTCCCGTCTCGTCCCGGCGCGGAGCTCCGCGCGAACGGATCCAGCGCCACTCTCCGCCTGACGTTCGCATGCGGCATTCCACATCGATCGGCTCTGCGGTGCGAAGTGAACGTTCGATAACTTCCGTCACGCGCTCCCTATCTTCCGGATGAAGCGCGTTGATGAATCCTCGGCCGCGGGAATCCTCTTCACTCATTCCCGTGATCTGCTGCCAACGCGGACTGATCATGGTGGCCATTCCTTTGTCGTCCAGCACCCATGGGATCTGCGGGTTCAACTCCACCATGTGGCGGTAGTGATCTTCGCTCTCCCGCAGTGCCGCTTCGGCTCGCTTGCGGGGGGTGATATCCACGATTGCCACGGAGATGCCCACCACTTCGCCCGCTTCGTCGAAGGCGGGAAGATACGAGACCAGGAACGTCTGGGCGCCCCGCCGCTCGGTTGCCGGCTGCGTTATCTCGACAGCGGTGACCGAATCGCCTGCCAGTGCGCGGCGCAGGTGAGGTTCAATCTGCGGATATAGAACCGGAATGATCTCGCTGACAAGCCTGCCGAGGTGCTCCTGCACTGGAGTGTCGTGCATCTCCGCAAGTTGCTGGTTGATGCTGACGTACCGCAGGTCGGGGCTGAGAAAGGCCAGGCCTGCGGGAGCGCCTTCATAGAGTCCCTGCAAATGGGAGAGCCGCTGGCCAGGAGGCGAATTCCAGGAGATATCGCGCCAGCAGCTGGAGGTGAGCCGCAGCTTAACAGGCGGACGCGGGATGGTTGCGTCGCATAGCTGTTCCGCGGGAACAGGTTTGCCGAAAAGCCAGCCCTGGCCCATATCGCAGCCCAGCAACAGCAGCATCTCTACCTGTTCCTCAGTTTCCACGCCCTCGGCAATCGTCTCCATACCCAGGCTCTGACCCAGACCTACGACGGCGGAGACGATCTTTCGGCTCTCCCGCCGTTCCGTCATCGATCCCACGAAGCTGCGGTCGACCTTCAATTCATCAAAGGGCAGGGACTGCAGATGAAGCAGGCTGGAATAGCCGGTACCGAAATCATCGAGCGCCAACCGGCAGCCTTGCGCCTTGAGCTCCCTGGAGATTGTTTGCGCATGGTCGAGGTTCTCCAGCAGGGCGCTCTCCGTAATCTCGATCACAACGCGGTTGAGAGGGAAAGCAACTGCTTCAGCTGCCTCGCGAATTCGTTTTGGAAACGCGAGATCTCGCAGCAGGTGCGGCGAGACATTGAGGGCCAGCCATTGCGGATCGGGCAACATTGCAGCGGCTGCGAAGGCTTTGGCCATCAACATGGCGGTCACGCCGCCGATTAAGCCATCCTGCTCGGCTATGGGGATAAAGACTCCGGGAGGCACAACGCCAAGATTTGCATGCTGCCATCGGGCGAGAACCTCCACGCCAGCAACTTCGCCTGTACGAAGCGCCACGACTGGCTGAAAGAACGGAACAAACTCTTCATTCCGCAACGCTGCTCGAACCTGCTCACCGCTGATGTTCATCAGAGCATCACGTCTAACGCCGCGGGATAAAGTATGTGCCCGTAAATCCGCTTTTGTCGATACTGGTTTGGCATTGAAAAGTTTGTAATGAGTGACTGGCGCTGATCTCAATGATCGACTTCAGGGCGAGCCGCTCCCGCAGAGCCGCTGGCGCGAGGGGATGCGAATCGGCGCCGGGACGCGGGCGTTACGGCTGACGACTCTGAGCCATTGCGCTCATCCCAGCGAAGCCTGCGATAGAC
The DNA here is from genome assembly GCA_030041515.1 of Acidobacteriaceae bacterium. GTDB lineage: Bacteria > Acidobacteriota > Terriglobia > Terriglobales > Acidobacteriaceae > Palsa-343. The sequence goes on from JASHNS010000004.1 coordinate 78,634, forward strand.
TGACCGCGCATGATCGCGGCGCAGCCCAGGCCACTCTCGGCCATCCTCTCGCAGATTCTGGTCGCCTACACGGTGGAACTCGATGGCGAATTCGAGCGCCGCATGCTGCAAACGCCGGCCCGCGGCGCGCGCCTCTCGCTGGTGATCTGGCTGAATTTGCTGCGGTTTTTGGCCGATGGGCCCGTTACGGCTGGAACCCTGGCTGCGCGCGCGCTGACAGCCCAGGCCGGCGCGGCAGCCGCGCTTGGCTGCCTGGAGCGATGGGGCGTGGTGACGCTGCAGCCCGGCAAGCGCGCCGGTTTCGGCAGCGGCCGAGGCATCCGCGCCGATTGGCCGGTTCGGCTCACGGCCAGCGGTGAAGCAGCCGCCGGCATCTGGCCCGGCCTGATTCCGGAAATCGACGCCCGCTGGTCGAAACGCTTCGGCGGCGACGCGGCGAGGTTGCGCCGCTCGCTGGAAGCCATCGAGCGCCAGATTGACCTCGAATTGCCGCAGGGTCTGCCCGTTGCGCTTCTGAAGCTGCCGGAGTTCGGGCCGCGGCGATCGGCCGCGGAAGACGGGCTGCCGCTGCCGGTGCTGCTTTCCCGGGTTCTGCTGGCGTTCGCGCTCGATTTTGAACGCGAGTCGCAGACGCCGCTTTCGCTCTGCGCAAACGCGATCCGCGTTCTCAGTGACGAGCCGATGCCGGCAACGGAGATTGCCAAACGAACCGGCTGTTCGGAAGAGACCGCGGGCATTGGCTGGCAGCACAAGCCTTACATCATCGTGGAAAGAGACCCTGCGCGCGGCCGCGGCCCGTTCGTGCGCTTGTCTCCAGCGGGCATCAGGGCGCAGCATGCGTATGACCGCTGCACGCGCGATGTCGAGGAGAAGTGGAAGAAGGAGTATCGCGTCGCAGCGAAAGAACTTCGGGAATCGCTGACGGCTCTGCTGCAACGAGGCGAACTGTCTGACGGCCTGCGGCCGCCCCCCGGAACCGCGCGCGCCGGCGCACCGACGCCGGCCCTGGGCCGCGCCGACATTGGGCCCGCGGCACGCCGGCGCAAGCGGGATCTGGTGATTCAGACGGAAGCCTTCGTGCGCGATCCGGCCGCCGCTCTGCCGCATTATCCGCTCTGGGACATGAACCGCGGCTTCGGCCCCTGACAGGTGCGGCGAACGCATTTTCCGGGTTGCTGTCGCCCGAAGCCGGGATATCGAGCCGACGCAACCAGCAGGGAACGGCGACTCTGCGAGAAGCAACAAGGGTACGGTAATGCTGAAAATGCCGCAGCCCAGTGACGGGTACGCGACTGGCCGCTATTCCTTCGCCCGATTCTTCTCGTCCACGAGCAGCACGCGCGGCTGGTGCGCGCGGCCCTGGGGCTCGTCCATCCAGCAGAACGCGGCCACGATGACGCGGTCGCCGGCTGTGACCAGGCGCGCGGCCGCGCCGTTCACGCAAACCTCGCCCGAGCCGCGGCCCAGAGCGATGGCATAGGTTTCAAAGCGGTTGGCGTTGTCCACGTCCCAAACATGGACGGCTTCAAAGGGAAGGATGCCGGCGGCATCCAGCAGGTCCTCGTCAATACCGATACTGCCTTCATAGTGCAGGTCGGCTTTGGTGACGACGGCCCGGTGAATCTTGGCTTTCATCAGCTTGATCAGGCTCACAGGGGGAACTACCTTAACCATTGGATTGGCGAATCCCGTTCCGGAGGTCCGGTTCCGGGTTCACTTCTTCAGTGTCTCATCCCCGGAGCGTCATGGGTTGACGAAGTGGTATACGTCGTTCAGTCCACGGGGTTTAGTGGCGCGGGGATGGGGTAACTGGAAAGGCACGGTATCCGATCTTGATCCGGGCTGACCCAACTTATCGCCCAACATCGGGACAATCAGGGCGGAGGCGCCCGGGATTTATGGGCGCTCCGGGTAAGTGGGAAAAACTGTCAAGACTTACGAAAGTCATGGGAGGGGATAAGTGGTTTGTTTGTCGCGTGAGTTCGTCGAGAAAGGGTCAAGATATTTGGCAGGCTAATTGTCTGAGTTTGGTATTCTGAACTTATAGGGTAAAGAAAAAAGGCTCCGCCGATGGCGGGGCCTTTGTTTTGGGAGATCGGGTTGAGGTTCGCCTGCGGGGGCGGGCCTCTTTTTTTGAGCCGGGGGAGAAGCGGCTGGCAGGACGCAGGGTTTTGCGCGGCGTATCGGAGAAAGCGCAGGGGCTGAAGCCCGGTCTTTCCGGGTGCGTTTTCGGCACGACTCAAGTCGTGCCCTGATACAAGACACAGGGGCTGAAGCCCGGTCTTTCCTGGTGCGTTTTCGGCACGACTCAAGTCGTGCCCTGATACAAGGCGCAGGGGCTGAAGCCGACCTGATACAAGACACAGGGGCTGAAGCCGGTCTTTCCAGGTGCGTTTTCGGCACGACTCAAGTCGTGCCCTGATACAAGGCGCAGGGGCTGAAGCCCGGTCTTTCCTGGTGCGCTTTCGGCACGACTGAAGTTGTGCCCTGATACAAGGCGCAGGGGCTGAAGCCGAATTGATATTGCCGCTGTTGCGGCCCGGCTGAAGCCGGGCCCCTTCAAAGAATCGAGTATTTCCGCAGCCTGTCAAGTCGCGCCCTGCTACAGGGGCTGAAGCCCGGTCTTTCCTGGTGCGCTTTCGGCACGACTGAAGTCGTGCCCTGATACAAGGCGCAGGGGCTGAAGCCGGGCTATGATCGGGGCCGTTTCGGCACGACTGACGTTTCGTGTTCTCACCCATCTGCCAACTTCGGGCAGATGTGGGGCACCCGGCGGGAAAAACGTCCCTCAGCGGCTGAAGCCGAATTGATATTGCCGCTGTTGCGGCCCGGCTGAAGCCGGGCCCCTTCAAAGAATCGAGTATTTCCGCAGCCTGTCAAGTCGCGCCCTGCTACAGGGGCTGAAGCCCGGCCTTTCCGGGTGCGCTTTCGGCACGACTGAAGTCGTGCCCTGATACAGGGCGCAGGGGCTGAAGCCGACCTGATACAAGACACAGGGGCTGAAGCCCGGTCTTTCCGGGTGCGTTTTCGGCACGACTCAAGTCGTGCCCTGATACAAGGCGCAGGGGCTGAAGCGGGGAATCTTTTCGGTGAGGAAATGAGGAAAGCGATGCGGGACGTGGAAGCAGAGACGAATCATGTGGTGGAGCGGCGGTGCGAGGCGGTGCGGGAGAACGGGGAGCCGTGCCGGGGGATTCCGGCGCTGGGCCAGACGCATTGCCACGCCCACGCGCGGTATCGGTCCACGCTGAACGGCGTGCTGGTGGTGGTTCCGCTGATGGAGGACGAGGCATCGGTCACGTTTGTGCGGTCGCAGACGGTGCGGGCGCTGAGCCAGGGATCGATTCCGCCGGCCAACGGGCAGGCGATGCTGCTGGGCTGCCGCGATGCGGAGCGGCGGCTGGAGCGGGAGCTGGATCGGCGGCTGGAGGTGCAGCGCCT
>JASHNS010000075.1 GCA_030041515.1 Acidobacteriaceae bacterium
CTTCTTTGGGCGCAGCATCCCGGAATCCAGAGATTCGACTCGAGAAGGGAAGGCGGCGCCGCGCGTGCGCCGGATCAACTTGAGCAGACGCGGCTGTTCCGCGACGTCCCATTCCGGATAGCCGGGGCTGTAGTGCGGCAGCACGGCCATGCCGTGCTCATCGGCCCATGCGCAAAGACGTGCTCCGGTTGCGGTGGTGAGGTGCTCGACCACCGCGGAGCCGAAAATCTCCAGGAAGAAATACTCGTCCGGCTTTTCGTCATCCCATCGACGCCGGCTTTCCTCTTCGGCTTCAGCTCCAGCGCCTACGGCAACCAGCACCACACTGTGAGCTTCGGCCTGCTGCAACATGCTGTACAAACGCGAGCTGGTAAAGGAGACTCTGTCGATGACGATGGAACTGTGGGCGAGCGCGAGGCTCTCCGCCTGGCGCACATAGAACCAGGGCCGGCCGTGTTCGGCATACCAGCTCCGCGCCCAGTCCGCCAGCTCGCGCGCGCGGCCCTCAAGGATGTGGCCGCGAGGATAGCCCAGGAGACGCGCGAATTCCGCGGGCGCGACGTCCACCTCCGGCGCAAGGCCGGCCAGTTCCAGATGCTCGGTCAGCGGGCGCACGGGATCGCCTCCACCGGTTTGAACTGGCAGCCTTCGACGAAGTAGTCGAAGAACCGCTGGTGTGTTTCCAGGCGGCAATGCTCGACCTTTTTCACCAGGTCTTCCAGCTCCTGCCGTTTCGCGCGGGAGAGCAGGGCGATGGTTGCTCCTTCGATTGCCATGTTGCCGGCCTGGACGACCTTTGCCGCATCTATATCGGGGATCAGACCGATGCGCTTCGAAGCATCGACCTTCAGATGGCGTCCGAAGCCGCCGGCGAGATAGAAAGCGTCAACATCGCCGAAGTCGATACCATACGCGCTGAAGACCACGTGCAGGCCGGCGACGTTCGCGCCCTTCGCCTGCGCCAACTCGTTCACGTCGCTTTCCAGCAGGAAGATGTCTTCGTCGGCATGCGCGCCGCGCCAGAGAGTGACGCGGGCTTCGCCGTCCTCAAAGCGCCCCATGGCATTCATGCGGCCGGTGCGGAGGAGCTCGCTGAGGATATCGACCAGGCCCGAGCCGCAGATGCCTTCAGGTCTTTGATCGGCGATCACGCGCAGGCGAAAGCTCCCGTCGGCTTCGACCGCAACATCTTCGATGGCGCCTTCGAGCGCAGGCATGCCGCAGGCGATGGCTCCGCCTTCGAAGGCTGGCCCTGCGGGACACGATGCCGCCAGGATTCGGTCTTTGTTGCCGAGAATCAGCTCCGTGTTCGTGCCGATGTCCATGATCGCAACAAGGCGATCCTCGTGCACGAGATCGGCCGCGAGCATGCAGGCCGCGGCATCGGCGCCCACGTGGCCGCTGATGACGGGAGCGCCATAGACGCGAGCCTTCGGGTGGATGGGCAGCAGGCTGCGCAATCCGGACTGCACCAGAGCTGTCGTGGTGCGCCTGCCCTCCACCATTTCGATTTCGGTGATGGATCGGTACGGCGTCTGGCCGATGGTATAGACACTCTGGCGAAAGAAGAGATCGCGCATGGTGGAGTTGCCGACGACGACCATTTCGTAGATCGACTTCGGATCGACCGGGAACTTCTCGATGGCGTGGGTGAGATAGCCCGCCAGCGTGCGTAACAGCAGACGGCCGGGGTGTTCCGTGTCGTACGCGATGCGCGACATCACTTCCGCGCCGGCGAAGCGCTGCGGATTTTCGAAAGAGGTGTCGGCAATCAGCTCGCCGGTCTCAAGATCGAGCAGGCGCAGAACAACGGTCGTGGTACCGAGATCCATAGCAATGCCATAGATCGGCCCGGGGGAACGGGCAACTTCGACACTGTCGATCAGGATGCGACTACCATCGCGCGTGACGGCGGGGTTAAGCCGAATCGACTGGTAGCTGACAGGCAGACCCAGCGCATGACGCTCGATGCGCATCTGGCCGCGGCGCATGGTGTGGCAACGAACGTGACCGCGGGCCGCCGTGACCGTCGTCTGGCAGGACAGACGGAAGTTGCCCTTGAGATGGCGTTCTGCCTCCGTCATTGGGGAAAGCAGTTCCATGCCTTCGACCACTTCGACCATGCACTCTTTGCACTTGCCCTGCTTGCGGCAGGAAGTGGGCACGTCGATGGCGAGCGATTCGGCCTGGTCGAAAAGCGACAGTCCCGCTGCGGCCGAAATGGATTGCCCGTTGATGGTGAGGGTGACCGCCATGCGAAAAAAAGACTCTAAAAGCCCTTCGCTTCGAGTTCCGCCTTGAGCGCTTCAGCCACTTTGCGCGCGGAGCCTTCGCGCTCCGCTTCCTCGCTCCACTTCCACTGAGCCAGGTAATCGTCGGCGGCCTGCAGGCCGCGCTTCGCGGCGAGGATATCGATCTGCTGCAGAAATTTTCCGTCCAGCTCCACGCTGACTTCATCCCCGTCGTCATCTTCGGCGCGGATTTGGGTGGGGATCTCCTGCCAGTAGAGAATCTTGTAGATTGCCATGCTATGCCGCCGGTTGAGGTTCCGCCGCGAGGCGCAGGAACAGATCCACGGCCGCGGAAGCGTTGGCGCCATAGCCGTCCGCGCCGATTTCATCGGCAAACATCTGACTGATGGGCGCGCCGCCCACGGCCATCTTGATGTTGGTGAGGCCCGCCGCGTTGAAGCCGTCGATCACGGTCTTCATGTACATCATGGTGGTCGTCAGCAGCGCGCTCATGCCAATGATGGTCGGATTACATTGTGCGGCTGCAGCCATAAACTTCTCCACGCTCTGATCCACGCCGATGTCGTGAACCTCAAAACCCGCGCCCTCCGCCATCATGCCGACGAGATTTTTCCCGATATCGTGCAGGTCGCCGCGAACCGTGCCCATCAGCAGCACGCCTTTCGGTTTGGTGGCGCTGTCTTTAGACGTGAGCAGCGGTTTGAGCACGGCCATGCCGGCCTTCATCGCGCGCGCGGCAATCAGGACTTCCGGGACATAGAGAATGTTGTGCTTGAAGTCTTCGCCAACCACGCTCATGCCGGCAATCAGACCGTCGTTCAGGACCTCCTGCACGGTGCGGCCCTCAGCGAGCGCCTCTTTCGTCATGCGCTCCACCTCGTTCGCATTGCCTTCGTACAGATATTGGTTCATCAGCGCGTAGTCGGGCATGGTCGTCCTCAGCGAGCGCCTGCCACCACGCCGGCGGCGCGTTTGGCATTGAATTCGTTCAGGGCCTCGAGCATGGCCAGGATATTTTCCTTCGGCATACCCGGGCTGGTGCCGCCGCCCACCGAAAGAATGATGCCTTCGCCGCCGGACCCTTCCAGCACCTCGAACGTTTCATCCTTCACTTCTTCAGGCGTTCCGCGCACGCCGATCTCAAGCGGATTCACATTACCCATCAGGCACATGCGATCGCCGACGCGCCGCTTGACCTCCGTGATGTGGCGCTGCTTGCCCCAGTTCAGCACATTGAAGCCGGTGTCCGGCAAGTGGTCGAGACAGGCGTCCACTTCGGCGTCGTTGTGGTAGAGCTTCACCCAGTCCTTTGGAAAGGCATCGCAGATACGCTTGAGGTAGGGATGCGCGAACTCGAGGTAATGCTCTTCGTTAATGAACCCAACGATGTCGTCGAGGATGAAAATGCTCTCGACGCTGTCGCCCATCACTTTCTGCTGCGCCTTGAGCCAGTCGATGATGACGCGCGTGCAGAGATCGATGAGCTTGTGCGCGCCGTCAGGATTCTCGACGAGGTCGATCATGAAATTCGTCGTGCCGCGGACGAATCCGGCGGTGCAAAGCGGGCCGCGCGAGGTGACCATGGGCAGGATGTAGCCGGCGTCGAAGATGCGCTGCTTCACCATCTTAATGCGGTGCAGGGTGAGCGCGGCAAAAGCGTCAGCCTCGACCTCGTACTCGGGGAGCTGGTCGATGTCCTCGAGGTGATAAAGCATGTGGTATTCGCTGGGCGTATTGTCCTGCCAGAACTTGATCTTTGCGCCCAGAACCGACGGTTCGGCCGCCATGCCGTACTCCATCCACCAGGAAGGGATGAAGATGATGTCGGGAAACTCGCGCATGATCTTCAGATTCGACTGGAACCACAGCTCCGGATCGAGGAAGTAATCGAGGTGATTGAGGCCGAGATAGCCGGGGATCCAGGGGCTGTCGACGATCAGCGCCATCGGGATCCTGTCCATCTTTTCGCGGCGTGCGGCGCGCTTAAACGTCTCCCACTGTTCCGGCAACATACTGGGGTCTCCCGGCGGATATTGTTGTACCAGACAACAATATCACTGCAGCTGCCCGTATAAACAGCGCTAATGGAAGTCGTGGGAGCGAACTTCCACCGCGTTATCAGCCAGCGGCAGCAGGCGCGCCGCCTTCACGTGGATCACATTGTCCTGGTTCTGCAGCGGACCTTCGACCAGCAAAAAGCGCGCCCGCGTGACGGCGACGCGTTCCCGCTCGTAAAGATCGGGCGTGACGATGACGTTGGCGATGCCAGTCTCGTCCTCCATGCTGAGAAAGACGAATCCCTTGGCCGTGCCGGGGCGCTGGCGGGCAATGACGCAGCCGGCCGTGCGGACGTATTCGCCATCCTTCCGCTCCCGCAGCTCTTCCGCCGAGAGCACATGCTGCGCGCGCAGCGCCGCGCGGCGGTAGACCATGGGATGTTTACCGACGGTTAGTCCCGTGCCGGCGTAGTCGGCTACCAGCCGCTCTTCGAGCGACATGGCGCGCAGGGGCGAAACCTCCGGCGCATCGGCCATCAGCGCGCCGCTCGCCGTCAGCAGCGGGCCTTCGGATTTGCCGGCGCGCTGTACCTGCCACAGCGCATCGCGGCGGTGCTCAATGCCGCCCAGCCCGTTGAGCGCGCCGATACGCCCCAGCAGCGTCAGCTCCTTCTGGTTGAGCGCAGGCACGCGCAGCGCGAGATCCTCGGCGGTATGGAAAGGCCCATGCTGCCGCGCCGCCACCAGCTCCTGCGCGGCGGACGCACGCAGGCCTTTCGCATAGCGCAGGCCCATGCGCAGCGCCAGGCTTCCGTTCGGCTCATGCTCCACCGTGCAGGACCAGTCCGAAATCTGAGTGTCGATTGGTTTCACCTTCAGCCCGTGCCGCTGCGCATCCTTCACCAGCACGGCGGGCGAGTAAAACCCCATGGGCTGGTTGTTGAGGATGGCGCAGGTGAACGCCGCCAGATACTTCACCTTGAAGTACGCCGATGCATACGCGATAAGAGCAAAGCTGGCCGCGTGCGACTCGGGAAATCCGTAGAGCGCAAACGAGCTGATGTTCTGCACGATTGTGTCCTGTGTCTTCAGGTTGATGCCGTTCGCCGTCATGCCCGCACGCAGCTTGCCTTCGAGATTCTTCATCCGCTCCCACGAGCGGCGCATGCCTACCGCGCGGCGCAGCTCCTCGGCTTCCGCGCCCGAGAAATTTGCAACCACCATCGCCATGCGCAGTAGCTGCTCCTGAAAGAGCGGCACGCCCAACGTGCGCTCCAGCACCGGCTTGAGCGAAGGATGCGGATACGTCACCGGCTCTTTCTTCTGCCGGCGGCGCATGTAGGGGTGCATCATCTGCCCGACGATCGGCCCTGGGCGGATGATCGCCACCTGGACGACGAGATCGTAAAAGCGTTCCGGATAATTGCGCGGCAGCGACGCCATCTGCGCGCGGCTCTCGATCTGGAACATGCCCACGGTGTCGGCCTTCTGCAGCGTGCGGTAGACCTCCTCGTCCTCCGGCAACTGCGCCAGATCCACGGGCTCGCCGTAATGCTGCGGGATCAGCTCCAGGCAATCCTTCAGCACCGCCATCATGCCCAGGCCCAGCAGGTCCACCTTCACGATGCCCAGATCGGCGCAGTCTTCCTTGTCCCACTGCACTACCGTGCGCCCCGGCATCGACGCGCGCTCCAGCGGGACAATCTGATTCAGCGCGCCCTGGCAGATCACCATCCCGCCGGAATGCTGCCCGAGATGCCGCGGCAGGTCCTGAATTCTCATGCAGAGGTCGAGATAGCGCGCGATGCGCGGATGCTGCGTATCGAAGCCTGCGTGCTGAAACGAGTGCGCCATGGTGTCGGTCGGGCCGCGCCACTCCCACTGGCCCACCAGACTCGACAGCTGCCCCAGCGCGCCGGCATCGAAGCCCAGCGCCTTGCCCACCTCGCGCGCCGCCGACTTGCCGCGATAGCTGATCACGTTCGCCGTCATGGCCGCGCCCAGCTCGCCGTACCGCTGATACACGTACTGGATCGCCTGCTCGCGCTTCTCCTCCGACGGCAGATCGAGATCGATGTCCGGCCATTCGCCGCGGTTCTCGTTCAGGAAGCGCTCGAAGAGCAGCTCCATGCCTACCGGATCGATGGCCGTGATCTCCAGCGCGTAGCACACCGCGGAGTTCGCCGCCGAGCCGCGCCCCTGGATCAGGATGCCGTTGCGCTTGCAGTACTTGACGATGTCCCAGACGATGAGGAAGTATCCGGCAAAGCCCAGCTTCGCGATCAGCGCCAGCTCGTGCTCCACCTGCTTTTTTGCGCGCGCCATCAGGCCGGCGTCATTCTTCGGCCCGTAGCGCCGCCCCACGCCCTCTTCCACGCGCTTACGCAGAAAACTATCCATTGTCTCGCCCTCCGGTACCGGGTAGGGAGGAAATTGATACCCCAGATCGTCCAATTCAAGTGTCAGCCGCTGCGACAGCTCCGCTGTGCGCGCCACCGCGCCGGGCACATCGCGAAAGAGCGCCGTCATCTCCCGTGTGCTGCGCAGATACCGCTGTCGATTCACGCTGAGCAGCCGTCCCGCACGATCCAGCGGTACGTGATGGCGAATCGCTGTAAAGAGATCCAGAATTTCGACGTCGCAGCCTCGCGCGTAGCGCACGCCATTCGTCGCCACCACCGGCAGCCGCAGCGAACGCGCAATGCGCAGCGCTGCCTGGTTGCGAAATTCTTCTTCGCGCTCCTGGTGCCGCTGCACTTCAACATAGACGTTCTCGCGGCCGAAGATCGCTGCCAGCTCCTCGACGCGTCGGCGTCCGGCTTCCTCGCCGCCCTCCATCAGCGCGGCTGCCAGCGGCCCTTCATCGCCGCCGGTCAGGCAAATCAATCCGGCTGCGTACTGTTCCAGATCCGCGCGGGTCGCCGCACCCTCGGCCTTCGTCGTCTCGCGCATTTTGAACTGCGTGATCATGCGGCACAGGTTCTGGTAGCCCTCGCGCGAGGCGCACAGCAGCGGCAGCCGCGCTGGTTCTTCCGGGTGCTGATGCGGCACCCACGCTGGAGGCGTCAGCCGCGGCCCGAAATCCGCGACGGCCACTTCGGCCCCGACGTGCGCGCGAATGTCGTTCCGCCTGCCGCTGGTGTGAAAGCGCGCCGAGCCGTAGACGCCGTTGCGATCCAGCAGCGCCATCGCCGGCATCTCCAGTTCCACCGCGCGCTCGATCAGCGACTCCGGCTGCGATGCGCCTTCGAGAAAAGAAAACGCGCTGGCGGCATGCAACTCTATATAGCGCTCAGTCATACAGCGCCACCACGTGCCACAAATTCTGCCGCCGATCGAGCGCCAGACAGCCACACAGGAACGAACCATCCGTCGCGCGCGCGGTCACGTCCCACTGCTCCTGATCCCAGGCGTGCGTCCACCAGCCGCCGCTCTGCCGCCACGGTCCCCAGGCGTTCTCGATGGCATAGCGTCGATCGCGAAAGACAAATGCCACTGGCTTACGCTCGCGCACCGTCAACGACAAAACTTCCGGCGGACGCAGTTGCCGCAGCGCGGTGCGCGGCTGCAGTGGTTCGGTTCCGGAGCGAGGCCGGTTCGACGGCATCGTAAACGGCTCGACGCGAAAATTATCCGGCGCGTGCGTATCCTGGAGAGCCGGTCGGCCCACATTGCCCTCGCCTACCAGCGCCCGAATCCGCGCCAGCGTCACCTCCAGCCGCGCGCCTTCGGGCAATTGCGGCGAAAACAATCCGAGCTGCGTTTGTCCCAGTTTGCCCGGCTCCGCCTGCATCGTTACCGCGACAATCGCGGCTTGCGGCGCGTGTGCTTCCAAATCCAGGTGCAGCAGTTTCAGCCACAGGTGCTTGTCATTGCTGGGCAGCGCGGGCCGCACCGTCCGCGTGAAATTCGTGCCGTCCTCAAGCGCGCAGATCAGCGTGAGGGAAGCCAGCGCCAGTACCCGCGCCGCCGCGCGTGCCAGCAAGTGATCGAGCAGCACGCCGAGCACAAACAGCAGCGACTCCAGTTGTTCCACAGGCGTATCCAGCTCCATCCGCTCTTGGGGGGCAAAGACCGGCTCGACCGGAAGAAAATGATGGGGGGCCTCGCCGCGCGCCATCCGGCACAAACGCGCACCCTCCTGCCCCAGCCGCGCCGTCAGCTCGCGCTCCGGCAACTCTGCGAGCATGCCCAGCGTTGCGATTCCCCATTGCGCCAGCGTCTCCGCATGCTCGGCAGAGAGCCCGTCGAGCACCGCGAGCGGCAGCTCCGCCAGTGCGCTTTTCTCTTCGCCCCGTGAGATCGCCAGCACCGGCGCGTTTCCGCCGCGCGCCGCGCACACGGCCGCATGAAAATTGCCGCTGATCGCCACATGCGCGCGAATCCCTGCTGCCTGCGCTGCCTGCACCAGCTGCGCGCCCAGGTCTCTCGGCACGCCGAAGAGCCGTTCCGTTCCCGCAATGTCGGCGACGCACAGGAACTCTGTCTCCGCGCCCGCCGTTTCCACGCGCGGAGAGAATCGGCCCACGCCTTCCAGCAGCGCCGCCTGCGCCGCGGCTTCTTCCGCCGGCGCTCGCCGCAGCAATGCCACCGCAGGGAAGGTCTCCATCTCCACGCGCGTCATGCCGGCAGCGATGCCCAGCGCCGCCGCCGCGCCGTTCCTTGAGCACACCTGCTCCAGCGGCGGCTCGCCCGCGAGCACGGCGACGGCCTTTCTGCGCAGTTCCGGCCGCAGGCGCAGCATGGTCTGAGCAGGGAACTCCCGCGCCAGCAGGCAGGCATAGAGCTCGGCCGGATTGTTCGTCGTTCGACTCATCGCCGTCCCGCCCACGCTGTGCGGCTGGTCCAGCGCGCCTCCTGTACCCGCTGCGATGGCTTCCGCATGCCAGCAAAACGCCGCCGATCGATCACCGCGCATCCCTCGATCCCCGCCAGCACCGTGGTTGCTGCTTCGCGGATCGTGGCCGGCACTGGAGTGCTGAATCGCACCAGGACTTCCGAGCTGCTCAGCGCGCACGCGTCCTGCGTCAGCAGCACCAGGCTCGTCTGCGTTCGCTCCGCCGCGGCGCGCCAGCGAAACCAGGTCGCCAGCGGCACGCGACGGGCATATTCCGACGCAATGCCGCCCATATCCAGCACAATGGCGCTGAAGCCTCCCGCCTGCAGCAACAGATCCGTCGCGCGCAGCGCCTGATCCATGCGGTCCCACGGCTTCTTCTTTCGCGCAGGCCAGACCGCTCGGGCAGCGGGCTTTTCTGGAATTGGAGCTGCCGGCGTTCTCATCGCCTGCCGCCTGACTCTCCGCTGTGGCTCGGCGCAGCGCGGGCTCAGCAACTCAGGGATGGCGTGCTCCAGCCCGCGCGTTTCCATCCGAGGATGCGGACCGTGTCCACCACCGTGCAGACCCTTTTTGATCGGCGCAGGCGCCAGGTATTCCTCCGGCAGCGCAAAGCCCGGCAGCAGTAATTGCCGTTCGTTCCTCCCCGGCTGCACGCCGCACCGCACCCACAGCAGCCGCGTCAGATCCACGCCGGCCGCCGCAGCTGAAACCGGATCGAGCGCATCCGCAACGTCTACCCAGGCGCAGACCTTCGCCGCCCGCGTCAGCCCCGCCACAAACGCCAGCGCCACCGACGTTCGTCCGGAGCATTCCGGTCCCGCCAGTTCGCTGATCGCGCCCACCGGCAGGCCGCCCTCCAGTTGCTCATCGAGCGCTCTCACCCCCGTAGCCACCACCGGGCGCAGCAGCCTGGGCGCAGGCGTCAGCGCGGAAGGAATGCGGGAGACGAGAGCCGATTCAATCTGGAGCCGGAGGGCGGAGGCGGAGGGCATGAAGCACCACTTCTTCGCTTTATATTCGCCTATATAGGCAAAGGATTGTCAACTCCGTTTTTGCACAATTTTCTGTGCATGTGTTATGGATTCAGCAGGTTAGCGAATACCGGTGCTTTATTTCAAACCGCTTTTTCGCCTTGAAACCTTCCCAGCCGTCCCTGCCGTCTTCGCCGCCGCGCGCAGATCCTCGACCAAGGCCCGCATCTGGCTGTGCCGCTCCTCGTCCGTAGGCGCTCGCAGGATCGCCGACGGATGCCACGTCGCGACCACTGGAGGGGATCCCGCAACGCGCTGTACCTTCCCATGCGCCTGGGTCACCTTGAACCCCGAGCCCAGCAGCGCCTGCGCCGCCGTCGCGCCGAGGCACACAATCACCTTCGGCCCCACCGTCTCCAGTTCCGCATCCAGCCACGGCCGGCACGCATGCATCTCCCGCAGGCTCGGCTTTTTGTGGATGCGCCGTTTGCCCCGCGGCTCCCACTTGAAATGCTTCACCGCATTCGTCACGTAAACGCGGCGCCGATCGATCCCCGCTTCTTCCAGACACTTGTCGAGCAGCTTGCCCGCCGGGCCGACGAACGGATGGCCTTCACGGTCTTCAGAATCGCCGGGCTGCTCGCCGATCAACATGAGGTCGACCCTCGGATGCCGCACGGCCGAGCCGGCTTCCAGATCTCCGAAGACTGCCTGCGTCGCGTTGCGGTACAAATCGCAGCCTCGGCACCGCTGCACCGCCTCGCTCAGCACAGGCAGGCTTCGCTCTTCGGGGACAAAAGGAGCCGCGGTGGATGGGGTTCGGGCAGACATCGATCTGATCTGTAGGATGATGCCACGCTGGGGTTCACGGCGCCATCCCCGCTGGCAATACTCTGATCATTCCATGCCCGCGGGGCCGCTCCACCCATGGCAGTACAATAGGCACATTCGTGGCATGAGCGAAGCGTCTCCATCGCCCTCTTCCACCCAGGAGGGCTCTGTCGCAGCCCGCAGCGGCGTTCCGCAGGAGAAACATCGCAGCCGCTGGATCCGATGGATTTTGGATCACTTCCCCCCAGGCCAGTTCGGGCGCTACCTCATCGTTGGCCTCGTCAATACAGCGTTTGGCTATGGCACGTATGCAGGTCTGACGGCCCTGCTTACGCCACATATGCGCTTTGCCTATATGCTGGCGAGCCTGATTTCAAGCTTCACGAACATTTCCTTTGCCTTTCTCAACTACAAATGGTTCATCTTTAAGACAAAGGGAAACTATCTGCGTGAGTGGTCGCGCTGCATCGTGGTCTACGGAAGCACCATGGCAGTGGGGACGCTGCTGCTACCCGTCGTTGTGTTTCTGGTGCGGCACCTGACGCCTGCTGACCGATCCGCGCCGTATATCGCTGGAGCCCTGCTGATGAGCGCCAACGTCATGGCGGGGTTTCTGGGGCACAAGCATTTTTCGTTTGCGCCGGCGAAGAAGGCAGTGACTAAAGAGGGGCTCCCCGGGGTATAGCTGCCCAAAAAGCGAATAAAGTGAATGCATAATACGAATACAACGGCAACGTTTGCGCGGGGCTGCCGTTTCCTGCGAATCGTTCACGGAGTCTGGAAAGATTGGACCACGCGCACAACGATCGTCGTAAGGTCCTCCTGACGGGTGCCAGTGGGACCCTCGGTTTCAACATCCTGAGCAAGCTGGCCGCCGATGGGCGGTTCCTGGTCGTGGCTCCTTTGCGGAACCTCGGATGGTCCGGGATTCGGCAATTCGCAGATCGTGTCAAGTTCATGGAGCTTGATCTCTCCGACACAGTCCATACCGCGCAGATCTTTGAGCGCGCCAGTCCGGAAATCGTGGTGCATTGCGCTGCAAGCGGGCTTCGTCCACCGCGCGCTTCGTGGTTCGATTTGATGGAGTTCAATGTCGTTTCCACGATGCGGCTCTTTCAGATGAATTGCAGGCTGGATAAGCCGTCGCATTTTATCTACCTGAGTACAGGGCTAGCCTATCGCGAACAGACCAGACCGTTGCGCGAGGACGATCCCCTGGAAAGCCTGCATCCCTACGGCGCGAGCAAAGCCGCCGCTGACCTGATGTTGCAGGCCGCCGCGGCCGAGTTCAATCGGCGTCTTACCATTCTCCGCCCATTTGCCTTCACCGGTATCCATGACGGCGGCGGGAGATTGTTTCCTCTGATTCTGGAGGCGACGGCGCAGCGCAGGAAGCTGAATCTCACGGCTGGAACTCAGGTGCGCGATTTTTGCGCTGTTAACGATATTGCCTCTGCGGTGATCCGAGTTATCGAAAGTGACGAGGACTCCCTGATCGAAAAATTCAATTTGGGAAGTGGCGTAGAGTGGCCACTTCGTTGCGTGATCGAGGACGTCTGCCGGCAGCTTCAACTGGAGTTGGATGTGTCGTTTGGAGAGAGCAGAATGCATCCCTTCGAGCCAACTTACTCGGTAGCGGATATCTCGCATGTAAGTGAGAAGCTCGCATGGTCCCCGGAAACAAACCTCGCATTCGCGATTTGGGAGCTTGCCCGAGATATCGTTCCCTCACTCGAACTGAAAAAACCAGCGAGATACCGTGCAGACGTGTGAATTGTCTGTTGTCCTGCCCGCGTATCGCGAGGCCGATGCGCTGCGGAGGCTCCTGCCGAGGCTGACGGGCGCGCTGACCCGGCTGGCGGTGGAGAGCGAAATCGTTGTGGTGGATGCCATCGAACCGATGGACGACACTGCAGATGTGTGCAGCCAGTTCGGTGGCCGCCACATTCGACGAACTGGCGGGAATACATACGGGGACGCAGTACGATCTGGAATTCGTGCGGCACAGGGCAAATACGTTCTTTTCATGGATGCGGATGGGTCGCACAATCCGGACGAGATCGAGCGGTTGTGGTCTGCGCGCGATCTCAGCGAGATCGTCATCGGTTCCCGGTACGTGAGCGGCGGTGCCACCCAGAATCCATTCATCCTGATTCTGATGAGCAGGGTTCTGAACTGCCTGTACGAATTTGCCTTTTGGCTTCCCGTCAGGGACGTCAGCAACAGCTTCCGTCTTTATCGAGGCGCCCAGCTACGCTCTATCGAGCTCGTTTCGAACAACTTCGAGATTGTCGAAGAGATCCTGATCAGACTTGTATCTGGTCCGGCCGGAGCAACAGTGTCCGAAGTCCCGGTGACATTCGAAAAGCGAAAAGCCGGCGAAAGCAAGAGGAATCTCCCCGCATTCATGCTCAGTTATCTGGCCTCGATTGCCAGACTTCGGAGGTTCCGGGCCGTGGAGTTGAAAAGGAAAGGAAGATAGGCGAGATGGGATTTCTGGTAACCGGCGGATGCGGATTCGTTGGCAGCAACCTCTCTGCGGAACTCATTCACCGGGGCGAAGAGGTGCTCGTTCTGGACAACCTTTCCCGTACCGGATCCGGCCGGAATTTGGAATGGCTGAGAGGGTTAGGAAAGATTGAATTCGTCAATCAGGACATTTGTAACCTGGCGGGTCTTGAGTCTCTCTTCAGGAGTAATCGGATCGACTGTGTGTTTCACCTTGCCGGCCAGGTTGCCATGACGGCTTCGCTGGCAGATCCAATGAAGGATTTCCAGATCAATGTCGCGGGAACGATGAATGTACTGGAATGCGTTCGCAGGTTTGCCCCGAAGTCTACCGTTGTGTATGCGTCCAGTAACAAAGTTTACGGTGAAATTGAGGATGTCGATCTGGTTGAGTTGCCGACTCGCTACGAACCCGTTGGCAGGAAAGTGATCGGCGAACAAACGCCTTTGCAGTTCTGCACTCCCTACGGCTGTTCAAAAGGGGCCGCCGATCAGTACATGTTGGAGTACGCCCGTAATTTCGGGGTGAATTCGATCGTGTTCCGGCATTCCACGATCTACGGCGGACGCCAGATATCTTCGTTTGATCAGGGATGGGTTGGATGGTTTTGCCAAAAGGCTCTTGAGGCGCGCGATAATCGCAACGCCGACTTTTCGATTAAT
This sequence comes from Acidobacteriaceae bacterium, assembly GCA_030041515.1. GTDB lineage: Bacteria > Acidobacteriota > Terriglobia > Terriglobales > Acidobacteriaceae > Palsa-343. Next base: position 14,063 of record JASHNS010000075.1, read on the forward strand.
GGAAATGGCAAACAGGTAAGGGATCTTCTGTACGTGTCCGATGCCGTGGCGTGCTATCTTGCAGCGCACGAGCATGTGGAGGCGGCGCGGGGACAGGTGTTTAATATTGGAGGAGGATACGAAAACAGCATGTCGATTCTTGAGCTGCTTGCTTATCTTGGAGCGCGCCTCTCAGTGAAATTGACGCCGCGCGAGCTTCCCTGGAGAGCAAATGACCAGAGATATTTCGTGGCTGACTGTTCGAAGGCGATGCAGGCTTTGAGCTGGAAGCCGCTGGTGGACAAAGAAATGGGGATAGAAGAAACGTTGAGATGGGAGACGGCCAGAATGGAAAAGGCTAGTGCTTGACAATCCGCATATACCAGCCAGGGCAGCCTTCCGGCAGAGTGAGAGACGTGCCCGGAGCCGCAGTCTGGAACAGCATAACTGAGTGAGCAAAGTGGCTCTCGTAAAGTTTGGGAATTTCCCAGTCTCTCACAATCCCCACTGAGACCATTACTGCAAGAAGAGCGAAGGAGGCGACCATGCTCAGGCCGCGGCGATGCCATGCGAGCCAAATGAGTGACCAGACAAAGCAGAGAGTCGGGACAAACCAGTAACGATGGCCAGGAACGGTTGCGAGTACCTGCCATACCCCGGTCCTTGAGGTATTCATTTGCAGCGGCAACACGAGGCAAGCCGAATACAGCATCAGGGCGTACAGAAGGAAGAGCCTGAATGGCCGTTCAGCGTATTTCAGGCAGTGGATTACCAGAGCCAGGGAGAAAACAGAAACAAAGGCTAGAAAGCGCCCGACGCCAGGATCGCTTGATGAAGCTAAAGTGTTCGACCCAATCTCCGCTCCGAGGAAAATGTGGCCTCCCATGAGCTTCAGGAGCATCAGGGGGCTGGCTCCCAGCGAAGAATGGCTTCTGACATGCGCATCGAGAAATAAAAGAAAGATTGCCTGTACTGACGTTGCAAACACAAGAACGGATGTCTGGATTGCTCTTGCCAGGTTCCGTTCTTTCAAAAGCAGATACCCGGAAATGGGCACCATGAAGATACAAAATGGACCATTCAGCCCGCTGACGAGCAGGAGGAGCGAGTCCAGGATCAGCCCCAGTCTGCTTCTGGGAATCCGAGCGATAACCACGAGCAAGGCGTTCAGGGAAAGAAGGGTGATTGTGTTCGTGAGCCCCCAGGAAACCTCCCGGCAGTTCGGGAGAGCGACGAACGATGCCGCCAGCAGGGCGCGGAAGCCCAGCGGGCCCCAGTCGGCGGACCGCGAACTCATCAGTATTGAAACTGTAAAGGCGGTGCACAACAGGGAAATGACGCTGAAGAACAGGGGCACGCCGGCGAAGGGCAGCACCAGAGCGAAGGCGGCGCCGATTCTCGAAAACGTGTGCAGGTATCCGGCGTAGGCGTGGAACATCGGATGAAGCCAGCCCTGGTTGTACGCGTCGGCAAAGAAGACGCGACCGTCTTCCGCATAGAACTGAGCGTGGAAGATGGCGTCCCATCTGCGAGTGATCAGGAGTGCGCAGGCGGCGAAGAAGATCGCAGAATGCTGCCAGGGCCTGAGGGCAGCTGCCTCTTTTCGGGTGTCGATCAGCGCTTCGACCGTTGCCACGTCAGCTCCTTGCACCTGCTGAGGTGTGTCACGCTAAAGCCGTGCTGCAATTGCGGTGACGAGAGTTTGGACCGGACGACGGTAAGGAATGCTGTTACCGAAGATGCAGTTATAGGCGCACTTTTCGCACTTCGACGACGGGAATTTCTCTCTGGCCTCAGCTTCCGCCCATTTGCTGGCAATGGGGAAATCCGGCTCGGTGAGCGAGCCGAGATTATTCTCGGCGAATCGTTCGCACGGGTAGACAAGGTTGCCCCATACGTCGACGTACATGCGCGCGCGCGGGTGGCATACTTGCTTGGTCAGCTGGTGGTCGTACTCTCCCAGATAAGTTTTGCAGTTCACGAACATCCCGAGCCCATAGCGTTTGCGGATGTCGCGGACCACACGATTGAATGCATCCCAGGATTCAAGATTGCCGAAACCGTCCCTGACAGGCTGAACGAAGATCTTGAATCCATGATTCGCAGCCAGGTCAAAGAAATCAGACCAGTGAGACAGAGTTTCGTGTCCATTGATCGTGCAGTTAAAGTAGATCTGGTCTTCTTTGATGATGGCATCTTTGCGAAGCCGGATGATCGTGCTGAGAACTCTGTCGAGAATGTCGGGATATTGAGCATGTCGCATGAGGTCATAACTGACCGCAACATGGTCGAGCCCTCTTAGTATCTCCGGTTTCGACTCAAGAAACATCCCGTTGCTGATCGCCGAGAGCGAGTTGAAAGACAGCTCCGTTCGCGCATACTCCAGAAGGTCCGCGAAGCCCTTGTAAAGAAATGTCTCGCCTCCAGTGAAAATCACATTGTGTGTGGCTGGCGACAGGTTCTTCAGCACAGTCTTCATCTTTTCGAGAGGAAGTCCGGCTTCTTTGTAGCCCGTCGGGTAATTCGGATTTGCCGCGATGAAGCAATAGGAGCAACGCAGATTGCAGTGCGTATTGAGATGCACAGTCGTCTGTAACGCTTTCTGCGGCGCGAGGCCCATCTGGACGCGCACCACATCAAGGGCGATCGAGGCCAGCACCGACGATTTCATACCGATCACCTCGCTCGGAAGAACAGGCTACATCACCGGCACGAGGAACGCAGCGCGGCTGCCGATTTGTTTCGCTTTGATGGCCACTCGCTCGAAACGAGTGTTGATGTCGATGCGCGGGTAAACCTTCAGCCGGATCCGCTTCTTGTTTTCCCAGAGGTCCTGCAGCTCGCTGGAAATGGGCAGCTTGTCGACGCCGCGAAGGGCCAGGGCGCGCCGGTTGAACAGCCAGACGGTGTTTTTGTAGCTGTAGAGGCATCCGGGGTTGAGGATGCAGCGGGCGGCGGACTGGAGGAACTCCTCATTCACCGACGCGGGATCGCGGAAGATGGCAATCCAGTCCTTGAATTCGAGGTTCTCGACGCGGTCAATGGACATCGTAACGGCGTCGCTCTGACCCCGGCGGACCGCGACGTCGATCTTGTGCGGCGACAAAACGGTGTTGACGGGCGCGATGCGGGCCTCGTCGCGCTTGTCCTGCGGCAGGTACCAGATGGGATCGGCCTCGTGTCCCTTGTACTTGCTGGGATCGTAATTGTTGGTGTCGAGGATGATGAACTGGCCTTTCTGCATCTTGGGGCCGTTCACTTTTTTCAGGCGCTCGTAGATGACCGGGGAGACGATATCGGTGTCGTCGTTGGCGTTGTTGGCCGGAACGGTGAGGGCAACCGAGCAGCTCTCGCACCAGTTGAGCTGCTCGCCGAAGTCGGCAGGCGTGCGCTTCCACCAGCCGGGCTCGACCGGCCAGCCCCCGGGTCCGTTGAAGAGCATGTCCATGGATGCGGCGATTTCGCAGAAAAATGCACCCTTGGGGGTAATGGTGGCGCTCCAGATGTTCTGAATCCAGCAGTTATCTCGGAGCTTGAACCATTCTTCATCGACGATGCCCAGCTCCTTGCGCGTGACCAAAATGGCCTGGTGCATGCTGATGCTCTGGTGGTCGTTGAGGCTCTGGTAGGCGAAGGTGTCCTGGATCTTTTCGAAATTCTTGTAATAGCCGGGGCCCAGGGCGCTGAACAGTCCACGCTTGCGGCCTCGCATGTAGCGCACCATCCTCCCATAGTCCTTGAAGCTGGCGGTGGGCGTTCCCAGAAATGCCCGGGGGCGGGGCTCGGGAATGCGCGAAGCGTAGTAGTCCATCATTTCTTCGAACTGCGGGTGCAGTGAGGGCTCGCCGCCGATGATGCCGACGATGCCCGGAAATCCTTCCATCGAATCCACGGCTTTTTTGAAGAAATCCACGTCCATGAAGAACGGTTTGGGATGCTGACCACAAAACCGGGTGCAGTTGGAGCACGCGTGGTGGCAGGCATTGGTAATGTCGATCATGACGATCTTCATGTCAGCAGGGGATCTCACGCTTCACCTTCTTTTTTCCAGGGGAACTCGAGCCCGGCTGGGTCGAACTCGAATCGCTGCCGCTATTTTGAGCTAGTCGAGTTTACTGTGGGGCTCCAGTTTGTGACAATTGCGGACCAGGAACCTGAAATGCAACCTTTGTGTGATGGTTCTGGCCTTTATTATTGCGGCGAATGGGTATACGGCCGAAAATGGAACAACGATCCTGCGAACCGTTCCTGGTGACCGTTGCGGTCACAACCCACAACCGATGCGATCTGCTCGAGAGGGCGCTCCGATCCGTTCTCGCACAAACCTATTCCCGGCTGGAGATCCTCGTTTCTGACGACGCATCCACAGATTCCACTCCGCAACTGATGGCGAAGGTGAATGACCCCCGCTTGACTTATCTGCGGATTGAAGCGCCAACAGGCATTGCCGGTAATTTTCAGAATGCTCTCGACCATGCGCAAGGCGAGTTTTTTCTGATCCTGAACGACGACGATGAGCTGGAGCCGGACGCGATCGCGGTTCTCAGCCGGAATTTCTGGCAGCCGCCGGCTGGAGCCGGCAAAGACTCTGTTGTGCTGACCTGGTGTCCGTGCAAGGTCCAGGATGAACGGAGGCATGTTCGCTACATCACCGACGGAGGTCCCGCGGTGGAACCGGGCATCGACCTTGTGGTGGGCCTGTTCGACGGAACCCGCGGGCCGCGGTTTTGCGGCATCCTGATGAAAACCAGCGACGCTGTGGAGGTGGGGTTCTCGAGAGACCATGGGGGCATTCCCGATGTCGGCCTCTGGACGCGCATGGCCGTTCGAGGGGGATATGCGTGCTGCGTGGATCGTCCCGTGGCGCGCTACACGGCACACTCTGCGAGCTGCACCGGCACGTCGACGGCGAAATCCTGGCAGGAAGCTGGAGAGTCCATCGTTCGCGACCTGCTCGGGGACCTGGAGACACGCGGCGATTTGGCCAAGGCGCGCCGCATACGGCGAAGCCGCCGGAATTTCATCACCGGCCTCCTGGCAACGGTCCTGATGCAGTCCTCAGGACGTCCCGGCTGGAAGTTGCGGGTGGTCAGGGAGTTCGTGCGCGTTCCGCAGTACTTCCTCACGCGCATGACGCTGCGCCGATTGCTCCGGGAACGCCACAAGCTCCAACCCGCTCAGCAGTAGGTCCCGGTGACGGGATCGAACTGCCGCCCCTTGGGGGAGCTGACAGGCTCGCGCCGCCGCGCCGACGACCCGGCGCAATGTCTCCGGGTCAGACCGTGGATGGATGGTCGGGGCGGAGGGATTCGAACCCCCGACCCTCTGCTCCCAAAGCAGATGCGCTACCAGACTGCGCTACGCCCCGATGCCTCGATTGTAGCGCAGCGCCCGACCGACCTGAGTCCTGCCGGCCGCGCTGCGTCGGCGCCGAATCCGCTTCCGCAACCGCAGCAATCACGGGCAGATACGGGTTTCGAAGCCCTGCGCGGGCCAGCAGATGCAACCGTCTGAAATGCTACAATCAGAGCTGGCATGGCGGCTATAGTTCAGCGGCAGAACGCCTGACTGTGGCTCAGGATGTCGTGGGTTCGATCCCCACTAGCCGCCCCAATCGGTTGTCCCAGGCATTCCTCAGCTGCATCCTCCTGTGAAGAGCAATCAGCCAAGAACCCAGAGCGGTAGCATGTACGTGGGTTGCTCCGGCTGGGCATACGCGTCCTGGAAGCCAGGCTTCTATCCGGCCAGGCTCTCCTCAAAAAAGCTGCTCGAGTTTTACGCGACGCAGCTCAATTCCGTCGAGGTGAACTACACCTTCCGCTCACTGCCGGGCCGCGCGACGGTGGAGAACTGGCTGGCGCAGACGGGCGAGGACTTCCGCTTTTCCTTCAAAGCGCCGCAACGGATCACGCACATTCGGCGCCTGCGCGACTGCGGGGCCGATCTGAAGAATTTCGCCGCAGCCATCGAGCCGGTCGCGGCTGGCGGACGGCTCGGCCTGATCCTGTTTCAGCTTCCGCCCAATTTTCGCGCCGACGCTCAGCGGCTGGCCGGCTTTCTCAAAGAGGCCGGCGAACTTCGGCTGCGCCTGGCGTTCGAGTTTCGGCACGACTCATGGTTCGATTCGGGCGTTTACCAGCTGCTGGAGCAGCACAACGCCGCACTCTGCGTCGCTGAGAGCGACGAGCTGACAACACCGGATATCGCGACCGCGCCGTTTGCGTGTTACCGGCTGCGGAAGAGCGAGTATTCCAGCGCTGAGCTTCACGCGATCCGAAACAAATTGGCCGAACGCTCCGCAACCGGCGACGTCTTCGCCTACTTCAAGCATGAGGACGAGCCAACCGGCGTGCTGCGAGCGATGAAGGTTCTCTCGGCGCCGCGGAGGGCGAGCCAGTGAGCGTTTCCTCTCAGATCGGTGCGGGTTGGCTGACGGACTTCGTGCCGCGCCGCGGGCTGAGCAACGGCCATTTGCAAACGCTGGCCGGAAACTTCCTGCCGCGCCGGCTGCAGCTGCCCGAGCCGGAATCGCTGCTGGTGGAGGTCGAAGGTCCGGTCGCGGGCTACGGGCCGACGCGCGTGCTTTGCCACTGTCACTGGCAGCGGCGCGAAATCTGCCGGGAGCGGCTCACGCTGATCCTGGTCCATGGGCTGGAAGGATCGTCCAGTTCGAAGTACATCGTCGGCAACACGGCGCGGGCGCTGGCCGCGGGCATGAACGTGGTGCGCATGAACATGCGTTCCTGCGGCGGGACCGACGAGCTGTCGCCGACGATTTATCACTCGGGCCGTTCCGGTGACGTGGGCCGCGTACTCGAGGCGATTGTGCGCGAGCAAGATTTGGGCGCCGTCGCGCTGGTTGGCTACTCGATGGGCGCCAATCTGGTGCTGAAGTACGCCGGGGAACTGGGCGGCTCGGCGCCCGCTCAGCTCAAGGCGGTGGTTGGCGTGTCGCCGCTGATGGATTTGGCGCCTTCGTCGGCCGCGCTGCACCTGCCGCAGAACCGGATCTACGAGTGGCACTTTCTGCGCAACATGGTGGCGCGGGTGCGGCGGCGGATGCAGTTATATCCCCGCATCTACGGCGGTGCGGCGGTCGACCGGATCCGGTCGATGCGCGATTTCGACGACGCCATCGTCGCGCGCTATGGAGGCTTTCGTAACGCTGACGATTACTATTGCCGCGTGGCCAGTTCGCGGGTGGCCGGGGAACTGCGTGTTCCGACGCTCATCCTGCGTGCCCTCGACGATCCATTCATCCGCATGCTCCCGGAAACGCGCGCCGCGCTCCTCGCGAATCCACACGTGACGCTGGTGGAGACGCGGCACGGGGGACACTGCGCGTTTCTGGCTTCCGCGAGTAACGGATCCCGCGATGGGCGCTGGGCGGAGCAGACGCTGGCGGGGTTCCTCAATGGATTCCAGCCGAACCTGGCGGGTTGACACGTCGTTACAATGAGGATGGTTAAACCTAGTTTCACGACGCGGGCGAGTAGCTCAATCGGATAGAGCACCGGCCTTCTAAGCCGGGGGTTGTGGGTTCGATTCCCGCCTCGCCCACCAGGACTTCGCGTCCAGCGGACTTCCTCCGATCTATTCCGGCGTTGCCAGGGCTGAGACGCCCTGCAAAACAGCTCAACCAAGGGGGTGCCCCCTCCTGGCACTGAGCGGTGGCAAGCGGCTGATTCCACAAGGCTTGCGGAGGGGGTCCGCAGGACTGTGGCAACCTCCTAATTCCAGGGTGGTTGCGGCCGCGATTCGGGCGTTTTGGCCTGATGTTACCGACTAGTCCATGCCCACCGCGTTCTCAAAACAGCGCGCGATGCGCCGGCCTGGGCCGGGGTGCGCAGATACGCATGCAGAGCGCTGAGCCTGAAAAGCAAAAGCTCTGTCGCGAGGACAGAGCTTTTCCTGTGTTTCAGGATAGATTTTCCGAGGAAATGAAGGCAAGAGGAATCGGCGCGGCTCGGTTACGGAAGTACCGCCGGGTTGAGCCGACCGCAGGACGGCGGCGTACGATTCCAAAAAAAGACTTCTCCTGTGGCGATGACACAGGAATCTGTGGCATGCGGCGGTCGCTGGAACTGCTGTGTGCTTGCGTCCATGCTGTTCGGCACGCAGCCGAGAGACGCGGCGACCTATGCGGCCATGGCTATGCTGCTGGTGGCGGTGGCGCTGGCGGCGGGGTACCTGCCGGCGTGGCGCGCCTCGAGGATCAATCCAATGGTGGCGCTGCGGACGAACTGAGGATCGGTGCGGAGGCCGGAGCAAGGTGCCAGCCGAGCGATCGGGGGGATACAAAAAGAAAACCGGGGAGAACTTCTCCCCGGTTTTCTTTGTGGTTTCTGAACTCTTAGAGAGCCTGGACGTTCTCAGCCTGCCAGCCCTTGGGTCCCTTGACCACGTTGAACTGAACAGCCTGACCTTCCTGCAGCGAGCGGAAGCCGCCATTGCTCTGAATGGCGGAGTAGTGGACGAAGACGTCCTCGCCGTTCGGCCTGGAGAGAAATCCAAAACCCTTGGCGTCGTTAAACCATTTCACGGTTCCCTGTTCCATATGCGTGTGTTCCTTTTTCTGATGTAGATGAATCGCTGAACTCAAGTGGGATGTTTGCGAGTTAAGCGATGAAGCGGAACAGGCAAGAACACCAAATCGGATTCGACGATCCCATCCAGTGTAGCATCTCTGGCGCCAAATCCCGGGTCAGAGTTTGGCAGGGAAGCAGCGACGCCGATTCTGCGATTGCGGCGCTCCATGGCTCCCGGTTGGGTGGCCCCGCGAACTTTACCGGCCGTTGTGCCGTCAGCGGCGGACTGTCAGGACAGGGCAGCCGGCGGCTGTTATGAGAGCGTGAGCGAAACTGCCGGAGGCAAAGGAGTCGAGATAGCCGCCGGCGCGCAGAGAGAAAACGATGAGGCCGGCGTGGATTGCGGCGGATTCGCGCAGCAGTGTGAGTGCGGCGCCGTGAAACTCGAGGACGCGGGCGGGGGCGAAGCGGCGGCGAATGTCGGGATCGAGTTGCAGGCGGGATTGGCCCCTGGGGGAGAGGACAAGCCGGATTTGCGGTCTGGACAGTGCAGGCCAGGCGGCGAGTGCGGCGCGCAGGCTTTCCGATGCCGTATCCGTAACAAAGAGCGGGCGGTCCAGGGAGCGGGGGGTCTCTGTGTGGAGCTTCGGATCGCAGGCAGCCACAGTCAGCACGGAGCAGGGTGCATGGCCGAGGAGGGCACGAGCCGTGGGACCGAGCGTCGATGGTTTGCGGCTGCGAGTTCCGTTGACGCCGAGAATGAGCAGCGAGGCCTGCTCTTTGGCAGCCACCTGACGGATGGCGCGGGCGGGGCTTCCGGCGGTGACAAGCGTGGCGGACTCAGCGACGCCGGCCCTCCGCATCTCACGGCGGATGTCGCGGAGGCGAGACGCCGCAGAATCGTGCGCGATGGAATAGGATGGGCGGTCGGCGGATGACGCGCCAGTGAGATCCATGACGTGCACCGCGCGGACGGAAGCTCCGCGCAGGCGGGCGATCTGGCAGGCGCAGGCGAGGGCGGACCGGGCGGGAGCGCAGAAGTCGGTAGCGAGGAGGATGACTGGCCGCGGAGCCGCGGATGGGGGACCAGCGAGGGCGACGCGCGCGGCGGTCATGGGGAAAGGTTAGGGCGAGATGAGGGCGGTGTCGGTGATTCGGGTCACCGTCTCAGGAGTCAGAGGTCGATGTCGCCAGAGCGCATGGAGACGGCGCTGACGCGGAGGGAATTCTCCAGAGCGATCGCATTCTGGACGAGTCCGGCGGGGAAAGATTTCTGCAGGGCGCGGAGCTGAGGTTCGGTGAGGCCGGGAACGACAACTTCCACTTCGAAATCCTTCATGCGCAGCGGGCGTGCGGAGGGCCTGGCTTCGACGCGGACCAGCAGGCCTTCGGTGGAGAGGCCGCGGAGGATCAGGTATTGGGCGACGTACTGGCCGACACAGCCGCCGAGGGCGGAAAGAAGCAGCTCAGAGGGCGTCATGCCCCGATCAGTGGCGCCATCCTGGGCGGGCTGATCGAGGACGAGGCGATGGTGGCGGGCTTCGGCGACAAAGCGGGCACCTTCTGTGTACTGCAGAGTGACATCCACGTGGGAACGCTCCAGAGAACAGAGAGGTGAAAGCAAGCGTCGGGCCACTTGAGCGGAATCCCTGAAAGCCCAGCGTTTTCGCTGCTTATAGCCTGTAATGTCGCGGCGCGGATGCGTCAGGCCGCGCCATCGAGAAGGAATCTGCGCCATATCGCGCAGGTGCGGCATGAGGGGGGGCGCTGCTAAACTCTGTGATACTCCCAGCCATGAAATCCGGACCCGGCCACTCCCGAGAACCCGGCAAACCCGCAAATTCCGCCCAGGGGGACGGAAAAGGCCGCCCTGCGTCACGCGGAGGGTCTGCCGCTCTGCCGCAGGCTGAAGTCCTGCGGGCGCTGGTGGACAACCTGGACGAGGCGGTGGTGGCCCTGGATCGCCAGGGAAAAGTGCAGTTTGCCAATGCGGCGGCGGAGCGTTTGTACGGGATCGTGCCGGATGGTCCGCCAGTGGCGCAATGGAGCGAGGCGTACGGGATCTACCTGCAGGACCGGCGCACCTTGTGGCCGGCCGAGGAGTTGCCGGGCGCGCTGGCGCTGCGGGGACAAACATCGGAAACGGAGATGTATGTGCGTCCACCGGGCGCCCAGGAGGGTTACTGGATCGCAGCACGCGCGCGGCCGATCTTCGATGGGCACGGCCATGTGCAGAGCGCGCTGGTGGTATGGCGCGACGTGACGGAGGAAAGGCACACGTCGGAGAGCCAGCGGCGGCTGCTGGCGATTGTGGAGAACACGCCGGATGCGGTATGCCTGACCGGCGCAACGCTGAAGACGGTGTTCATTAATCGCGCGGGGCGCGAATTACTGGGTCTGGGCGAGCGCGAGCCGGTGCAGAACTACCCCGTGTTTGAGGCGGACCTTGATGGCCAGCGCGAGCTGTTTGGTGCGGAGATTCTGCCGGTGCTGTTGCGGGGCGATCCGTGGATCGGGGAATTCCGGCTGCGGCAAGCGCGCACGCACGCGGCGATCACGGTGGACATGCGGGCGTTTGGGATCTTCGGCCCGTACGGCCAACTGCTGGGAATCGCCAGCGTGAGCCGGGACATCACGGCGCGGCGGCAGGCAGAGGAGACGCGCCAGCGGCTGGCGGCCATCGTCGAGTCGTCGCACGACGCGATCATCAGCGAATCGCTCGACGGCACGATAACGACGTGGAACCGCGGAGCGGAGCTGACCTTTGGATACACCGCAGAGGAGGCGGTCGGGCAGCCGATCACCATGCTTGCGTGGCCCGGGTACCAGGATGACATGCAGGAGTTACTGCGCCGGGTGCGGGAGGAAGAGGTGGTGGAGCACTACCAGACGCTGCGGCGGCACCGGAGCGGGCGGAGGCTGGTGGTTTCGCTGACCCTCTCGCCGGTGAGAGACCAGGCGGGCAAAGTGATTGGCGTATCCAAGATCGCGCGCGACATCACGGAGGAACGGGAGCGCGAGGATCTGGCTCGGCGGCAGAGGCAATTGCTGGACCAGGCGTACGAGCCAATGATCGTGCGTGATCCCGCGGACCGGATTGTGTCCTGGAATAAAGGCGCGGAGAGGTTGTATGGATGGAGCGCCGCAGAAGCGCGGGGTCGCCGGACCCACGAACTGTTGCAAACGGTCTTTTCTGAGCCGCTGGAAGAGATCGCGAGGCGGCTGGAAGCGGATGGACATTGGGAAGGCGAGCTGCGGCATCAGACGCGGGCGGGCGCGACGGTGACAGTGCTGAGCCGCTGGACGCGGGAGCTGGGCGTGGCTGAGCCGCACGTGCTGGAGACGAACGAGGATCTCTCCGAGCGCCAGCAGCGGTTGGCGATGGAAGAGCAGGCGCGGCTCGAACGGCGTTTCCGGCAATTGCTGGAAGCGGCGCCAGACGCGATCGTAGAGGTTTCGGCGGAGGGCCACATTGTTATGGTGAACCGGATTGCGGAGGAGATGTTCGGCTACCAGCGCGACGAGCTGATGGGCAAATCAGTGGACCTGCTGGTGCCGGACGCGGTGCGGCCGCAACATGATCGGCATCGCGCCAGCTATCTGGATCATCCGCGGACGCGGCCGATGGGCAGCGGACTGGATTTGCACGCGCGGCGCCGGGACGGGACGCTGTTTCCGGTGGAGATCAGCCTGAGCCCGATCCAGACCGAGACCGGGATGCACGTGACGGCGGTGATTCGTGACGTGACGGAGCGTAAACGCGCGGAGCAGGAAGTGCGGCGGCTGCAGTCGCAGTACACCGGCGAACTGGAATCGCGCAATCGTGAGATTGAGCGGGCCAACCGGCTGAAGAGTGAGTTTTTGGCAAGCATGAGCCACGAGCTGCGCACGCCGCTGCACACCATCATCGGGTTCGCGGAGCTGCTGCAGGAAGGCGCGGAGGGGGCGCTGAACGAGGTGCAGCAGCGGTTCGTGGAGCATATCCACAAGGACTCGGAGCATTTGCTGGAGCTGATCAACGACGTGCTGGACCTGAGCAAGATCGAGGCGGGCGGCCTGGTTCTCAAGCGGGAGCGATATCCGCTGGAACGGAGCATCGGCGAGGCGCTGGCCGCAATTCGTCCGGGCGCAGCGGCAAAGAGCATCCGGCTGGAAGAGCGGGAGCAGGCTGGGTGCGAGGTGGATGCCGATCCGCTGCGGGTGAAGGAGATGCTCTACAACCTGCTGAGCAATGCGGTGAAGTTCACGCCTGAGGGCGGGATGGTGTGGATTGAGAGCGAAGTGCAGGGCGGTTTTGCGCGGGTGACGGTGGGGGATACGGGGATCGGCATTCCGCCCGGTGAGCAGGAGAACATCTTCGACAAGTTCTACCAGGTGGGCAACACGACGCGAGGGGTGCGGGAAGGCACGGGGCTGGGACTCTCCATCACGAAAGAGATGGTGCAGATGCACGGCGGCTGGATGGAAGTCACGAGCATCCTCGGACAAGGCAGCCGATTTACCTTCACGCTTCCCATCGCGGAGACTGCGGCGGTATCCTGAATCGCAGAATTCCCCTGGTTTTCCAGACGCAGAGTAAATTCCGAAGCCACGGAGTTGAGCTTTCGATGACCGAGCTTACCGGAAAGCGCCGGATTCTGATCGCGGACGACCGCGCAAGCAGCCGTGAGCTGCTGCGGCTGATTCTGGTGCGCGCCGGGTACGATGTAATCGAGGCGGAAGATGGGCTGGCCGCGCTGGAGCAGGCACGTGCAGGCCATCCCGACCTGATTTTGCTGGATCTGCAGATGCCGGGACTGGACGGTTACGGCGCGCTGGCGGAGTTGCGGCGCGAGGACCGCTTCCGCACGCTGCCTATTTTGGCGCTGACGGCGAGCGCGATGCGCGGGGATCGGGAAAAGATCCTGGCGGCGGGGTTCACAGAATATTTGTCGAAGCCGGCGGGCCCGGATCTGCTGCGGGAGACGGTGGCGCGGCTGCTGGGCAGCGGGCCGAAATCCTGATGGGCTTAGAGCAGCCCGTATTTCTTCATCTTGTAGCGGAGGGCATCGCGGCCGATGCCGAGGGTGCGGGCGGCCTCCGACTGATTGCCCCTGGCGCGGTCGAGAGCGGTGACGACGAGCTGGCGCTCATGCTCGGCGAGCGATGCCTGGCCGTCAGCGGAAGCATGTCCGGCGGCGGGATTGTCGGCCGCTGTTTCCGGGCTGGAGGGTGCGGCTGCCGGCGCAGCCAGCGGAGCCCCGCCGAGCAGAACCGACGGCGGCAAATCGGCGATATCAATCTCCGCGCCTTCAGCCATCATGCAGGCGTGGCCCAGAGCGTTCTCCAATTCGCGCACATTGCCGGGCCAACTGTGGCGCTCAAGGGCGAGGCGCGCGCGGGGCGCGACGCCGCGGATTGCCTTCCCGTATTCGCCGGCGAAGCGTGAGAGGAAGTGGCGGATGAGAAGCGGGAGATCCTCTTTGCGTTCGGCCAGCGACGGCACGGGAATCTCGACCATCGTGAGGCGATAGTAGAGGTCCTCGCGAAAGTGGCGCTCGGCGACCGCCTGACGCAGATTGCGATGCGTGGCGGCGATCACGCGCACGTTCACTTTGCGCGCCTGGAGCGAGCCGACGCGCTGTATCTCCTGGTTCTGCAGCGCGCGCAGCAGCTTGGCCTGGGTGGAGATCGGCATGTCGCCGATCTCGTCCAGGAAGAGCGTGCCTTCGCTGGCGGCTTCAAACAGGCCGGGCTTATCGCGGTCGGCGCCGGTGAACGCGCCTTTGACGTGGCCGAAGAGCTCGCTCTCGAAGAGCGTTTCGACCACCGCGGAGCAGTTGAGGACGACGTACTGGCCCTTGACCCCGCTGCGGGCGTGGAGCGCGCGGGCTACAAGGTCCTTGCCCGTGCCCGTGGCGCCCTGGATGAGCGCGGAGCGGTAATGCGGTGCGATGCGGCGGATGCGCGCGAAGAGCTCGGCCATGGGCGGGCTGGTGCCGATGAGGCCTTCGAATTCCGATTCGGTGCCGGCGGCCTGGCGGCGGCGCGCGTCTTCGATCAGGCGCCCGACACGCTCGCGCAGCACGGGCAGGCGAATGGGCTTCTCCAGATAATCGGCTGCGCCCTTGCGGATGGCTTCGACGGCGGTCTCCGTGGTGTAGTGCGCGGTCATCAGCACGACATCGGTGGCCGGGGCGAACTCCATAATGCGGCTGAGCACCTCGAGGCCGGACATCTCCGGCATCACGAGATCGGTGAGGACGAGCTGCGGCCGCAGGCGGCGGATGAGGTCAAGGGCTTCCGTGGGGCGCGACGCAGTATGGATCGCAACACCCTCGCGCGAGAGCGCGGTCGAGAGCAATTCCAGGCTGCCGGGATTGTCGTCGAGGATGACGATCGAGAGATCCATAGGGGCGTGGGGAGACGGTTCCATCTTACTGGATGGAGGTGGGGAGTCGGCTACAGATGCCGCTACTGCGGGTCACGGAGAAACGAGGGAACGCACGCGCCGGGGAAGATATCCTCCTTGTTCCCATTTGGCAGCGTCACAATCACCTCGTTCATGTAATGACTCCCTGGGAACCAGGAGTACTCGTACGTGTACAGATCCCGGCCGTTGAAAAGCTGCCGGACCACCCTTCCGTTTTGATACCAGTTACGAACGAGCACGTCTCCATGTTCGTCTGTCACAGAGGTCATCAGCCTGTCCTCGTATTCGTAATGGCGCTTTCTCCCATCGGAATAGAAGACGTCGGAGAGCATTCCCGCCGGGTCGTAACGGTAGTGGACTACGTGGCCTGCGTCGTCGCCGGCCTCGAGAATGCGGCCCTGATCATCGTCCTGCAGCTGTATCCAGCGTCCGTGGGGCGTGAGGACCTTCTGTAGATTTCGTTGCGCGTCGCGTTTCAGAAGCAATTTGTCTCCCGCTGCATTTCTGATTTCGTAGGCCGCGCCCTGGGCGAGATCCCTGGCCCCGTACGCCTCGGGAAAGATCATGTCGGTGCCATCTCTGAGCCTAAGAGTCCAACCGTCTCCGTTCCAGGCGATCGTGGCTCCGTAAAAGCGGGTCGAGGTTTCAGTGTGCAGATAGACGGCATCCGCGAAGCCGGTACCGGGCGAAATCCGCTTGAAGGACAGAAAATCGTTATCCTCCAGCATCAGGTTCTGATAGGTATAGGGAAATCTGCTGCCGGTTGGGGCGATATCGTAGGAATCGCTCGCATTGAAGCCAAACGCGTGCTCGTGGCTCGGCGAGCCCCAGTCGCTCGAAGAGTAGGCGCGTTCCAGGGGTGCGTTGAAGACATCGTTGAGGGGCAGGTCCGTCTGCCTCACGATGAATGAGGCGTAGCGCAGGTCAGTTTCGAATAGCTCGACGGACTGGGCGTGAGAGACCGTCGTCGCGCACAACCCGGAGCCTGAAGTTACCTGACCGCCGGACACAGAGCCCTGCACACACGGATAGGTGCCCTCAAGGGTCGCCGGGACGAGGGACCTCTGAATGTCCGCCTGGGAGATTGTTGCTGCTTTCGGCCTGAACCACTCGTAGCCCACAGCGGCCAGCGTGCCGAGGATCAGCAGCCAGCCCAGAATTGCCGTAGTCTTGCTATTTTTCGCTGCCGGTCGGGCCATGGGCATCGTAACGTCCCACTGTAACCCAATTCGGTGCGTCGAACTTCCGATCCTCAATCAAATTGAGGCTCGGTTAGTAGATTCATGCGCGCGCCGCCCTGCGGATGAAGTAAATAATAAGAAAGATCACAAACAGCCCCAGCAGAATGTGAATCGCCGCGAAGACCACATGGAAGGCGACGAAAGCAATCAACCAGGCAATCAAAAACAGGATCGCGAGTCCCAGCCACATAAGAACCTCTTTCCGGAGCGCCGCTCTGGCGCTTCTTTCCTGTCGGATGGGAAGGGCGGGGCAGGGTTTGCTCCAGTCCCCCCCTTTGCAATGGCCGCGACCAGACCGCGGCAGCCGCCTGCGCGATATGGCGCAGCGCACAGACGCGCAGTGGCGCAGAGCGCAGGCCACGCGCAGGTACTGTGCCGTGTGCGATCGAGCACAACGCATCGTGATTTCAATCACATGCTGAATTTCACCCTGGCTCCGCCAGTTTGGCACGCGCCGTGCTCTATCTCCGGGCATCGCTCCCCAGGAGATACGACCATGGAAAGAAATCAGGGATGTCAGGACTGCCCGGCTCGCGGTCAGCACATGTTCTGCGGCATGGAAGATGCGTCGCTGCAGAAGTTCGATTCCATCGGAACCATCGTGCAGTTCGGCAGCGGCGGCGTGATCTTTCGTGAAGGCGACAATTGCGGATCGGTGCACGTACTGTGCTCGGGCCGCGTGAAGCTGTCGGCTACCAGCCGCGAAGGCCGCACCCTGATTCTGAAGATTGCCCGGGCGGGCGAAGTTCTGGGGCTCTCCGCGGCGCTGGCGAACCAGCCCTATGAAGTGACCGCGGAAACGGTAGAACCGTGCCGGCTGAAAACCATCCGCCGGCAAGCCCTCCTCGACTTTCTGGATCGCAACCCCGATGCCAGCATGCGCGCGGCCCGGACCGTCGCCAAGGAATACAAAGCGGCGTTCAGCGAAGTCAGGCGCCTGGCCCTGCCGGCGACGGCGTCAGGCCGCGTGGCCGGTCTGCTGCTGGAGTGGACCCGCGAGCAGTCTCCCGCCGGCGCGCCGAAAGGCCGATGCATGGTGACGCTCACGCACGAGGAGATCGCATCCATGACGGCTACCACGCGCGAGACGGTGACGCGCGTGCTCGGGCAGCTGAAGCGCGATCAACTGATTCAGATTCACGGCGCGGCGCTGACCGTACTCCAGCCGCAGGAATTGGAACGGATGGCGGTGTAACGTTGCCGGGTTCCTCCCCCGGAAGTGCTGGATTCGTCTTGTAGCGCTTTGAGGCAGCTCGAAAGAGCTGCCTTCTTTCTGTGCGACAAATTTCGGAGGCCGGGAACGTCGCTCAGTTTTGATACCAGGGAATGTTGATGACGACGATGCGCTGATTGCCGCGCACGAGGAGCATCAGCTTGAGCAGGCTGGAGCGCTGGTTGTGGAGCAGGTTTTCCCACCAGTGGCGGACGACCAGTTCCGGCACCAGCACGGCGATGTGCCGATCGCCGTGGCTCTGCTCGGCGGCGAGAACGTAGTCGAGGATGGGCGCGAGGATCAGGCGATAGGGCGACTGCAGCCGCACGAGCTGCGGTTCCGGGCGGCCAGCGGCGCGCAGCGGCGCCGCAATCTTCTCGTCCCACAGCAGGGCGATCTCGTCTTTGCCATGGTCGATATCCGGCGAGTCGATGTGGATGATCTGCAGGTCCGGCGAGATGGACATAGCGAAGCGGATGGCCTTGGCCGAGATGCGGCTCCAGCGATCCATGGGGATGATGACCAGCGGCGGATGGATATTGGCGGTACTGAGCGGGTCGTGGCAGGCCGTTTCCCAGGCCACATGCTGATAGTGCCGGTGCACGGCGACCATGAGCACAATCATGAGGGGGATGAGCAGCGCCGTCACCCACGCGCCCGCAACAAACTTGGTGGCCAGAACCACGATGGTCGTGATGCCTGTAGCGACCGCGCCCAGGCCGTTCACCATCATGCGCGCTCGGTGGCCGCCCTTGCGCTTCCAGTGAACCACCATCCCGGTTTGCGAGAGCGTGAAGGCCAGGAAGGCGCCGATGGCGTAGAGCGGAATCAGCCGGTCGGTGACGCCACCGAAGAGAATCAGCAGCGCCGCGGTAAGGCCCACCAGGACGTAGATTCCCCAGGAGTAGAGCAACCTGCGCCCGCGAAAAGTGAAAACGTGGGGCAGGTAGCCGCGCAGCGCGATGGCGCGCGTCAGGCGCGGGAAGTCGGCGAAGGCGGTGTTGGCGGAGAGCGCGAGGACCAGCAGGATGGAGCCGATGGTGAGGTAGTAGAACCATCCCTGGCCCATCACTGCGGCGGTGAGCTGCGAGAGGACGCTGCGATATTGCGGGCTGTCGGGCTGCGTCGCGCCAATGTGGTAAATGCGGCAAAGCGTCGCGATGCCGGCCAGCAGAACGATGAGCAGCGCGATGATGATGGTGAGCGCGCGGCGGGCGTTTTTCGTCGTTGGATCGCGAAAGGCCATCACGCCGTTGCTGACGGCTTCCACGCCGGTCATCGCGGTGCAGCCGCTGGAGAAGACCTTGAGCAGCAGCCACGCGCTAACCGCAGCGGCGACGGGTGGCAGATGTGGCGGGGTGACGACCGGGGAAGGGTGGCCTCCGGCGAGGACGGCGCGCACAATCCCGACGCCGATCACGATGAGCAGCGTGGCGAGAAAGAGATACGTCGGGATGAGAAAGACGCCGCCGGTTTCGCGCACGCCGCGCATATTCACAAGCGTGAGCAGAGCCAGGACGCCGAGGCAGAGGCCGAGCGTGTGCGGCTGGAGCGAGGGCACGGCGGAGATCAGCGCGCCGACTCCGGCGGAGATGCCGACCGCTGCGGTGAGAACGTAGTCGATCATCAGCGCGGCAGCCGCCAGCAGGCCCGCGCGGTAGCCGAGGTTCTCGCCGGCAACGGTGAACGAGCCGCCGCCGTGCGGATACGCCTCGATGGTCTGCGAATACGAGAAGTAGAGTATGACCAGCAGGCCGAGGATGGCTGCGGTGATGGGAACGATGTAATGGATCCCGGCGAGGCCGAGCGGAATCAGCAGCGTCAGAGCCGCTTCCGGGCCGTACGCGGCGGAGCTGAGCGCGTCGAGGCCGAAGATGGGAATGCCGGCGGCCGGACCGATGTGCTCGGCGCGTTCTTCCGAGGTGGGCAGAGGCTTGCCGAAAAGCAGGTCGAGGATCTGCATGGGGCTTCGGACTATCCTCGCAGAGTCAGCGGGTTATTTTCCGAGATTCTTTGTGAAAAACCCGGCCATGTAGCCGTAGGCTTCGCGGGATTCCGGCAGGCTGACGTCGTTCCAGAAAGCATGCGGCAGGCCCTCGAAGACGATGAGCTGGGCCCGGTCGCCGGCGCGGAGGAAGGCGCGGTCGAGGATCGATGTGCCGCTCAGAAGCATGTCGCGCTCGCTGGAGATGAAGAGCGTGGGCGGGAGGCCGCGCAGATCGGCGAAGACCGGCGAGAGCACGGGATCGCGAGGATCGGTGTGACCGATGTAGAAGGGATCGTGCGCGCCGGGAGTGGGGGGAGCGAGATAGCCGGAGAGACCGTCCAGGGCGTACATCGATTGGGAATCGCCCTGGCGGCTGAAGTCGCCCAGGCCGGAGAAGATGCCGAGGGCGCCGGGCTCGGGCAGGTTGAGCTTCTTCAGTTCCACGGCGACTTCGCCAGTGAGGATGGCGCCGGCGGACGTTCCGTA
Source organism: Acidobacteriaceae bacterium (assembly GCA_030041515.1). Classification (GTDB taxonomy): domain Bacteria; phylum Acidobacteriota; class Terriglobia; order Terriglobales; family Acidobacteriaceae; genus Palsa-343. The sequence continues at coordinate 33,909 of JASHNS010000075.1, forward strand.
GATCGCGATGTGAGCCGGCGCGTAGTTCTTTAGCAGGGCGCGGTAGACGGCAACGGCGTCGTCGACAGCGGCGGGGAAGGGATGCTCGGGCGCAAGGCGATAGAGCACCGCGACCACCCTCATTTTGGTGAGATTCGCAATGGGGATGGTCTCGGTGAGGGAGCCGGAGTCGGAGTTGAATCCGCCACCGTGCAGGTTGATGAGGACAGAGTCGCGGTCCACGCCGGAGAGCGGCGTGACGATGCGCACAGGCACGCCGGCGATGGTGCCGGATGCGACGTTGACGGGATAAACGCTGCGGGACGCCGCTCCGGCGCGGGCCTGCCAAACGTCGGTGCCGTGGCGGCGTTCGGCGAGGGTTTGCGGCTGATCGGCATCGGAGACAGGATGCGCCAACATGGCCTGCGCCTGCGGGCTGAGGCTTTGTGGGATGGGAACAACCCGGGTGATGTGCGCGGTGCCCTGCGCGTCGATGTAGCTGGTGTCGCGATTCGGCGCCTGCGCGGCGGTGGTGCCCTGCTGTGCGGAGAGCGTGAGAGGCAGTAGAAGCGCGAGGGCAGCGAGGAACTTCATGGTTGCTCCTGGGTGGAGGGAGAAGCCGACTGGCAGGATATCAGGAAGAAGAGGTCCACGACGGAATGAGCGCGCCGTCGTCTTCTAGCCTGCGATCACAGCTTCTATAGGAATGGAGGGCAGCGTCGATTCGTAATTCGTGCATGCCCAGGTTGCGTTGCGGCCTGTCTGCTTGGCCTGATACAGGGCGGCATCGGCGGCGCGCACGATGGCTTCGGGCTCGGCGAACTCGGAGGATAAAGCGACCCCGATGGAGATGGTGATGTTGCCCAGCGCGGTGTCGCCGGAAACCATTTCCGTCTCCTTCACGTGGCGGCGCAGCTTCTCGGCGCGGTCGAAGGCGCGTTCCAGGTCGATGTCGGGCAGGATGACGGCGAATTCTTCTCCGCCGTAGCGGCAGAGCACGTCGCTGTCGCGGAAGGTGGAGCGCATGAGGCGGGCAAAGGTGCGGAGCGCGTCGTCGCCAGCGCCATGTCCCTGGCTATCGTTGAGGTGCTTGAAGTGATCGACGTCGATCATGAGGACCGCCAGAGTGGAACCATGCCGGATGGTGGCGAGGAGTTCGCGGTTCAGCGTCTCATCGAAATAACGGCGATTGAAGAGGCCGGTCAATGAATCGCGCACCGTCTGGCTGCGCAGGGCCTCGCGCATACGCAGGTTGACCAGTTCGAGGCCGATGTGGGCGGCGAAGACTTCGAGGACGTCGCATCGCCGGCGGCCGATGACGGCCGGCGTGGCTACATGCAACACACCGACGGCCCCTGAGGTGCTTTGAACGGGGATGCAGAGGGAATCGCCATCAGGGGACACGGGATGGCGGCACTCGACGCGAATGGGGGATGCGCTGCGGTGGAAGGTCTGGCCCATTTGCAGCGCCAGGCAATCAGCGGGCACAAACGGCGCGGGGATGAACTCAAAACCCCAGGCGGTGGAGATCTCGACGAGATCATTGGAGGGGCTCACGACAGCGAAATAGCCGCACGAATCGGGCGCAAGATCGCGGAGCACCTGACCGACGATCTCGTTCGCCTGATTCTCGTCGCGAGCCGCCTGCAGAAGGCGGCTGCCTGTCGAAACCATCGCCAACTCGAACGTATGCTGCGACAGTTCGTCGCGCTCTTCGGTCAGGGCCTGGTCGGCGCGAGCGCGCTTGGCAAGTTCTCTGCGCAGAGCCAAACCCGTTCCGAGGCCGAGGACCAGCAAAGCGGCAAGGAGCGCGAGGCCTACCAGGGCGCCGTTGCGGGTAGCCGCGGACTGCAGCCGGATGCGCTGCATGAGCAGCGTCTCCTCCTCGTGCTGCATGTGGTCGAGGACGGCATCCGCCCCGGCAATGTCCTGGGCTTCGAACTTGGTTCGGAAGGCGCCATGGGCGGTGAAGATGGCGCGGAAGTCGGCCGCGTTCTCGACCTGGAGCGGATTGTCGCGGGTGAGCGCGCCCACCTCGCCGAACTGACGCATGATGCCCGAGACCTTCACGTGGAGCGCTGAGCCGGAAAGAGCCTGGGTCCCCGGAAGCATGCTGCGGGTTTCGCGAATCTGGTCGATGACCTCGGTCGTATGCGCGACCCAGTTTTGGGCGTGGAGATAGCTGAGGGTGAGGCTGGCCGTTCCTCCCAGCAAGAGGAGGATGACGACGGCCGCCGCGATGGAGCCGTTCCGAACCAGTCTTTGAGCCTTCGTTTTCAATGGGCTGGCCGCACGCTATCGTGCCTATTGTGCCTGATTGTTGCGGCCTGTTCCATCCCCCGCCAGGGAATGGCAGGAACTTTCGGGCAAGCCACGGAGGCAAGCAAAAGGCCCGCCTTCCGGCGGGCCTGCTTCAGAGGCAATGAGATGGGAGATCCGGAGTGATGTTGAGGGTCCCGCGGACTGCAAACCGCGAGCATCGTTCGAGGGAGACTCTGTACCAGGTAGGTGAGTAACGCCTGAAGCTGCCTCTGGTGTTGTTGGTATAGATGCACCAGCGGACGAAGGGTTGTCCCATCGGGCGCCAAAATTCATAGTTTTTTGTGGGCAGTCAATCTCATTGGGCATAAGGCATGAAAGCCGGGGCAGATGGATCAGCCCAGCGGCAGGAAGTATTGCGTGCCGTGCACCGGCTCAGCCAGACGCTTGAGAAGCAACTGCAGATCGCGGTTATTGTGCACGAAATCGATGTCGCTGGTGTTGACCACCAGCAGGTCGCTGGCCGAGTAGTGGAAAAAGAAGTGCTCATAGGCGGCCGTGACCTGCTCGATGTATTTGTCGCTGATGGCGCGCTCGCCCGGGACGCCTTTACGCCGGATGCGCTGCTTGAGCGCCTCGGGCGAAGCCTGGAGGTAGATGACCAGCTCCGGCGTGGGCAGCTCGGCGCGGAACATCTGGTAATAGCGGTTGTAAAGGTCCAGTTCAGCGTCACTGAGGTTGATGTAGGCGAAGATCTTGTCCTTCTCAAAGAGGTAGTCGGCCACGATGGGGACGTCAAAATCGCCCAGATCGGAAAGTTGCTGATAGCGCTCGTGCAGAAACCACATCTGCGCGGGGAACGCGGCGCCGGCCTGGCCCTCGTAAAAGCGGTCGAGAAAGGGATTGTTGTCGGGCTCGGCGAGGCGCCGCGCGCGGAGGGTCTCGGCCAGCACCTGGGCGAGGGAAGACTTGCCCGCGCGGATGGGACCTTCCACGGCAATGAATCGGGGCTGATCGAAGAGCCTGGCCATGCGAACAAATCCGGAAGCGAAGGAAAGTCGAAGATATCACAAAGGCAGGGATCGCGGTATACGGTTGAGGGTTCAGGAGCGCCTGCGGTAAGCCCCCGCATCAACTGCTCTCGTACACTTGAGCCATGGTCGGGTCGATTGCGACTGCCGCTGCCGCCGGAGTTGCGGGCTATACGTATGCGGCCATGGCGCCGGGGTCGCAGCTCTTCGGGCGGACGATTGTCGCAGGGCGCGATCCGAATGAATTCGCGCTGACCTTCGACGACGGGCCGAACGATGGATGCACCGAAAGGCTGCTGGAAGTGCTGGGTGCGCATGAGGTGCGGGCGACGTTCTTCCTGATCGGAAAGTTCGTGCGGCAGAGGCCGGAATTGGCGCGGGCGATCCATGCGGCGGGGCATCGGGTGGGGAACCACACGATGTCGCATCCGTGGCTGTTGCTGGTGAGCCCGCGGCGGGTGCGCGAGGAACTGGCCGGCTGCAATGCGGCACTGGAAGATGCGCTGGGCGCGCCGGTGACGCTGATGCGTCCTCCGCACGGAGCACGGCGGCCGGACGTGCTGCGGGCGGCGCGCCAGCTGGGGCTGACGCCGGTGCAATGGAACGCGATGGGCTTCGACTGGCGTCCGGGGACCACGGCGGCTCAAATCGTTGCGCATCTGGAGCGGGGAATCGCCCGCAATCAGAGGCGGGGGTACGGGTCAAATCTGCTGCTGCATGATGGCGGGCACGTGGCCCTGGGCGCGGACCGGTCGCAATCGGTCGAAGCTGCTCGGATGGTGCTGGACCGGTATCCGGCGGAGACTGTGCGATACCTGACGGTGGATGCCTGGGCATAAAGAACCAGGCCCCGCGGCTTTATCGGGAAAGAGAGCCGAAGTCGCGCTCATAGTCCGGTACCACCCTCGACAACTTTCTCAGGGAATCGACCTTCTATCATGCATATCGCGCCGCAAGGACGGCTGGTGCGGCGAATCGCGGAAGCTTACGGAGGAAGATGAAATCCCTGGCCAATCCCACGCGCCTGAAGCCGACCCTCGCGAAAGATCATCTCGTTCAGGTCATTGTGGAAACGCCTGCGGGCTGCCGGAATAAGTTTGCGTTCGATCCGGAACAGGCCATCTTCACGCTGAAGGCCGTGCTTCCGGCGGGGATGTCGTTTCCGTACGATTTCGGGTTTCTGCCGCAGACCATCGCGGGCGATGGCGATCCGCTGGATGTCCTGTTGCTGATGGACGAGCCGGCGTTCCCGGGGATTTCAGTGCGGGCGCGGCTGATTGGAGTGATCGAAGGCGAACAGGTCGACGGGAAGAAGAAGATTCGAAACGATCGGCTGGTTGCGGTCGCAGAGGTAAACCATCAATATGCAAAGGTGCGGCGGCTGCACGATCTTCCAGCCCGCTGGATCAGGGAGCTCGAAGATTTCTTTGTGAATTATCACAAGCTGGAAGGCAAGGCGTACCGGCTGCTGGGGTGCAGGGGCGCCGCTGCCGCCTTCGGACTGATCAAAAAGGCTCGCGTCAGGAAATGATGGAACTGGCCCTTCGTTTTCTCGCAGGCGGGGTGATCGTCAGCTTCTTTGCGATGCTTGGAGACGTGCTCCGCCCCAAGAGCCTCGCGGGGATCTTCAGCGCCGCGCCTTCGGTCGCTTTGGCGACGATCGGCCTCACGATCCAAACGAACGGAAAAATTTTCGCCGCACAGGAAGCAAGGACCATGCTGCTGGGGGCGGTGGCCTTCCTTCTGTACGCGGTCCTGGTGAGCTTCGCACTCCGGCGCCATCGGCCGAGCGCGCTCAAGGCGACGATTGCGCTGCTGCCGATGTGGTTTGCCGTGGCGCTGGGCTCATGGCTGATGCTGGCTGGGAGATGGTGACGTGATCTCGGCGCGACTTGCCTCGGTAAAAGAAACGAAGCCGCACGAATATGTGCTGCGCTTCCTGTTTGGCGGAGCGGCGACCGTGCTGGCCGGGCTGGTGGCGAAATACTGTGGCGCGGGACCGGGCGGCCTCTTCATGGCGTTTCCAGCCATTTTTCCAGCGGCGGCGACTTTGATGGAGGCGCATTCCAAAGAGCGCATGGCGAAGATCGGTCACGACGGCACGAACCGCGGGCGGATGTCCGCGAGTATCGATGCCGCGAGCGCCGCGCTCGGGTGCGTGGGACTGGCAGGATTCGCGCTCGTGGTCTGGCGCCTGCTACCACGGCACAACGCGCTGCTCATCATCCTGGCCGCGACCGCGGTGTGGACGGCGGTGTCGGTTGTGCTGTGGGAGGTTCGCGTGCGTCGCATTTTCGGGGTGCGCATGCGGTGGATGCGGTGAAGGCCGCGCTCAGGAAGCCACGCCTGCTATAGGCTGTTCGCATGGCGACTCTTGTGCGCGACCTCCGCATCGGCCTCCGCATGTTGCTCCGCAATCCGGGGTTCACGGCCATAGCGATCGTCACCCTGGCGCTGGCCATCGGGGCCAACACTGCCATTTTCTCCGTCACCAGCGCTCTGCTGCTGCGGCCCTTTCCGTACCCGCAGCCACGGCAGCTGATGGCGATCACGTTGCTCGACCAAAGCGACGCAGACATCTCCTCGCTGATGCGCTATGAGCTGCTCCGCGACCATGCGCGCACGCTGACCCCGATCGCCTGGACCGACGACAACCTGGACCTCACCGGCGTGGGCGAGCCTGTCCAGCTTCCCATCGCGCGAGTTACGCCCAATTTCTTCTCGGTACTCGGCGTGCGCCCCGTGCTGGGACGCGGCTTCGCCGATTCCGATGGCCGTCCTGATTCGCGCGCCGTCGCCATCCTTTCCAATGCGCTCTGGCGTACGCGCTTCAATTCGAACCCCGATGTCATCGGCTCCAGCATCGATCTCGACGGCACGCCCACGACCATCGTCGGAGTTCTACCCGCCGGTGTGGCGTTTCCTTTTATCGGCCAGGCCGATCTTTTTTCGCCCCGCTATTTCGAAATCACGCTGATGCCCACGGCGCGCCTGCGCCTCGGCGTCGGTTATCTGGGACTCGCAGCGCGGCTGCATTCCGGAGTTACGGTCGCTCAGGCCAACGCTGAGCTTGCCCTCCTGAACCAGCACTACCTGAAGGACTACCCCATGGCCGGCGACGCCACGTCCAACATGAGCATGATCGCCCGGCCGCTGCAGGACAGTGTGGTGGGAGATTTGCGCGCCAAGCTGTGGATTCTCACCGCAGCCGTTGCGCTCCTGCTGCTCATTGGCTGCGCGAACGTGGCGAGCCTGCTGCTCTCGCGTGCACTCGCGCGGCGCCGCGAGCTGGCCATTCGCTCCGCACTGGGTGCCAGCCGCTCCGCCGTCGTCCGCCAGTTGCTCCTCGAAAGCCTGCTGCTGGCCTGCGCAGCTGGCCTATGCGGCGTGGCGCTGGGGTGGCTCGCCGATCGCGCTCTGGCCGCCTGGGCCGCTGCGCAGCTGCCGCAGGGCATCCCGATCGGCATCGATGGCCGCGTGCTCCTGTTTGCCATCGCCGTCAGCATCGCCACGGGCGTGCTCACCGGCATTTTTCCGGCGCTCCAGCTCGCGCGCGCGAATCTGAACAACACGCTGCGCGATGAGGGCCGCGGCCTGAGCGGCGGCCGTTCCCGCGCCCGCCTGCGCAGCTCGCTGGTGGTCGGTCAGGTTGCGCTGTCCCTGCTGCTACTGATTGGCGCCGGCCTGCTGGTGCGCAGCTTCGAGCGTCTGCTGCGGACGGATCCCGGATTCGCGCCCGGCCATGTCCTCACCATGGAAGTCTCGCTGCCCAATACGAAGTACGTGCGGCCCCAGCAGCAGATCGATTTCTTCCGCGAGGTGCTCCGTCGCGTTTCCGCGCTGCCTGGAGTGCGCAGCGCCGCGATCTCCGCCACGTTGCCGCTCCAGTTCAGGCGCGTCACGCCGCTGCTGCCCCAGGGACAGCCCGCGGTTCCGCTGATGCGGCGTCCCTTCATCGATATTGAAGCCGTCAGCCCTGCCTGGTTCGCCACTATGAGGGTCCCGCTCCTCGCCGGCCGCATCTTTACCGACGCCGACGACGCGCAGGCTCCCAAAGTCGTCATCGTCAATCGCTCCTTTGCCCGCCGCTTCTGGCCGAACGAAAATCCCATCGGCAAGACGATCGTCATCGGCCGCGATCCCGGACCCTCTGAGGTAGTCGGCGTGGCGGGTGACGTCCACAACCAGGGCCTGGCCGAAGCGCCCCTGGCCCAGGTGTGGGTGCCTTTCCCGCAGCTTCCCTGGGGCGACATGAACCTGCTCGTCCGCACCTCGGTGGCACCCATGAGCATGGCAGCCGCCGTGCACGCGCAGGTGTCGGCCGTCGATCCCGATCAGCCGGTCACCGGGATTCAGACGGTGAACGATCTCATGGATACAGATCGCGCCCAGCCGCGGTTCACCATGCTGCTGCTGGCCATTTTCTCCATCACCGCGCTTGTGCTTGCGGCCATTGGCCTCGCTGCCATGCTGGCATGGACCGTGTTGCAGCGCCGCCAGGAACTCGCTATCCGGCTGGCGCTGGGCGCGAGCCACGACGACCTGCTCTGGCTCGTCGTCCGCCACGGGCTGCTGCTGGCGTCCTGCGGCATCGCGATCGGTTGGATTGGCGGCCTGGGACTCACGCGCCTGATGGCGGGCGTGCTCTACAGAACCAGCGCACACGATCCGCGCACCTTCGTTTTGGCTCCGGCCGTGTTTCTGGCGATCGCGGGCGCAGCGAGTTATCTGCCGGCGCGCCGCGCTACCCGCGTCGACCCGATGGAAACGCTGAAGGCGGAGTAAACCCGGGCCCGCAGCCTGGCCGCTTCCCGGGAACGGCGCCGGCGCCGGCTGCGTATGATGTGTGGACGGAGGGCCCACGTGTTTTTTGACGACATCCGCTATGCACTGCGGCAGTTTTTCCGCACGCCGGGATTCACGATCACGGCGGTTCTGACGCTGGCGTTAGGCATCGGCGCGACAACGGCGATCTTTACGCTGGTGCACGCCGTGCTGCTGAAATCGCTCCCGGTGGTCAGGCCGAGCCAGCTGGTGCGCATCGGGAACAACGAGAACTGCTGCATCAACGGCGGCATGCAGGACGACTGGTCGCTGTTCTCGACCGAGCAATACCGCGAGTTCCGCGACCACACGCCGGGATTTGAGAGCCTGGCGGCGTTCCAGGCCGGACGCACGCAGCTGGGCGTGCGGCGTGCGGGCAGGAACGCCGTGGCTGAGGCATATCCGGCGGAGTTTGTCTCCGGTAATGCGTTCTCGACCTTTGGATTGCGCGCGTGGGAGGGCCGGCTTCTCCACGAGAGCGACGACAACAAGGGCGCGGCGCCGGTGGCGGTGATGAGCTACCGCACGTGGCAGCAGAAGTTCGGCCAGGACCCGTCGGTGGTGGGCTCGACGTTCCTCATCAACAGCGTCGCGTTTACCGTGGTGGGCATTGGGCCGCCGGGATATTTCGGTGAGAAGCTGACCAGCGATCCGCCGGCGTTCTGGCTGCCGCTGAGCGCGTCGCCGCTGGTGCAGAACGGAAGCTTCAACGTGCTGGATGAGCCCGAACTGACCTGGCTGAATGTGATTGGGCGCGTGCGGCCGGGGGTGAACCGGAGCCAGATGCAGGCGCAACTGCAGGTGGAGCTGCGCGATTTTCTGCGCAGCCCGATGGCCAAGGTGGATCCGGCGGAGAAAGTGCTGATCCCGAAACAGACGCTGCACCTGAGCTACGGTGGCGGCGGTGTGCAGCAGATGCAGGAGCAGTACAAATCGGAGCTGGAACTGCTGATGTGGATCTCGGCGTTTGTGCTGCTGATTGCCTGCGCCAATCTCGCAAACCTGATGCTGGTGCGGGCGACGGCGCGCAGGGGGCTGACATCGGTACGCTCGGCGCTGGGCGCTCCGCGGCGCAGGCTGGTGGTGCAGGCGCTGACTGAGAGTGTGGTGCTGGCGGTGGCGGGCGGCGTGGCCGGGCTGGCCGTGGCCTACGGCGGCGCGCGGCTGTTGCTGGATGCCGTGGCCGGAAAGAGCTATCTGCCCATCGACGCGGCGCCCTCGCCGGAGGTGCTGGCATTCGCATTTGGCGTGTCGCTGGTGACGGGGATGTTGTTTGGAGCGGCGCCGGCGTGGATGACGGCGCATGCCGATCCAATTGATGCACTGCGCGGGGCGAACCGCTCGACGCGCCACAGCGGACTGTGGACGCAGAAGCTTCTGGTGGTGGCACAGGCGGCGATTTCCCTCGCGCTGCTGTGCGCGGCCGGGCTGCTGATCCGCTCCTTGACGAACCTGCAGCACCAGCACTTCGGGTTCGAGACGCAAAACAGATACATCGTGCACATCGATCCGCAGATGGCCGGCTACCAGGCGCCACAGATGGACGCGTTTCACCGGCAGCTCGAGGAGACGCTGGCGGCGATTCCGGGCGTGAAGGAAGTGACCTATTCGACCTACAGCCCCATGGAGGGCGACAACTGGGGCACGGGCGTGTACATCGAGGGCAAAGCACCGCCGCCGCCGGGCAGCGACTTCAACGGCGCATCGTGGGTGCGGGTGAGCCCAGGATATTTTTCCAATCTCGGAACGAACATCGTCGCGGGCCGCGAGTTCACCGATCAGGACAACGCCACGGCGCCGCTGGTGGCGGTGGTGAACGAGATGTTCGCGAAGCGCTTCTTTAAGAACGGCGATGCTCTGGGGCATCACTTCGGCATGTTCGACCAGAAATTCGCAGGGACCTACACCATTGTCGGTATCACGGAAAATACGCAGTACTGGGATCCGGACAGCAAGCTGCGGCCGATGTTCTTCGTGCCGGGGATGCAGTGGATGCACTACACCGACAAAGAAATGCAGATGGAAGAAGACGTCTCGCATCTGGAGATGGACGCCGTGGAGATCCGGACGGTGGGCGCGGTGCCGGGGCTGGAGGCGCAGGTGCGGCGCGCGCTGACGCAGATCAATCCGAACCTGACCATGCTGAATTTCGAAACCTTCCAGGGGCAGGTGCAGGATGAGTTCCAGCAGACGGAGCTGATGGTGAAGCTCACGTCCGTCTTCGGCCTGCTGGCGCTCGTGCTGGCGGCGATTGGCCTGTACGGCGTGACGTCGTATGCGGTGGCGCAGCGGACCAGCGAGATCGGGATCCGCATGGCGCTGGGCGCGGACCGCGGCGGCATCGTGCAGATGGTGCTGCGCAGCGCCTTCCTGCAGGCCGGGATTGGGCTGGCGATTGGGATACCGGGCGCGGTGATTGCCGGGCACTTCATGGCCAGCCAACTCTATGGGGTGCGGCCGTGGGACCCGGTCGTGCTGGTAACCACGGCGATCGTTTTGGCCGGGGCGGCGTTCATCGCCGCCGTGGTGCCGGCGCGCCGCGCGGCGAGCGTTGAACCGATGCGGGCGTTAAGGGTGGAGTGAACCAGTACGCAGGCAGAAGATAAGGGCTGGCGGCCTTTCCGCGACAAAGGAGACTGACACAGGACTCGGCCTTACCCGCGCGACATGAAATACGCGTCCACAGCTTTCCTCAGGGATGCGCGGTCGAGGTGCGGCTCCCGTTTCCGGTATCGCGCCATCCAGCCGATCTGGTTGATGAGGTCGCGGGGCTGGCAGCCGCTGAGTTCCTGGTGGAAGCGGCCGCGAATGTCGTCAATCACTTCGGCGATCAGCGCGGGATCGAAGGCCAGCCGGCGGTCTTCGGCGACCCTGCGGAAGATTTCGATGAACTGGCCATCGGAAGCGGCGTCGATCTTGATCTTGGTCTGAATCCTGCGCAGAAACGCGGTATCCACGAGATCGGACGGGTCCATGTTGGTGGCAAAGACGACCAGCATCTCAAAGGGGATCTCGACTTTCTTCCCGCCGGCGAGCGTCAGGAAATCGATGCCCCGATCCAGAGGGACGATCCAGCGATTGAGCAGCTCTTCAGGGCGCGATCTCTGCCTTCCGAAATCATCGATGATGAGAACGCCGTTGTTCGCCTTCATCTGAACGGGGGCCACATAGAACCTGGAACCGGAGTTGAGCTGCAGATCCAGCATCTCGACGGACAGCTCTCCGCCAACCATGACGGAAGGGCGGCGGCATCGAACCCAGCGCTCGTCGTAAGCGCGGTCTGCCGAGCGGTCGCTCTCCTGATGGACGAGAGGATCGAAGACGGCGATGATCTGGCCATCCACTTCGACTGCGCAGGGAATCCAGACGTCCTCGTTCGCGAGCACTTCGGAGATGGTCTCGGCGATCGCGGTCTTTCCCACGCCCGAGGGACCGTGGAGAAAAAGGGCCGCGCCGGAGTTGAGCGCTGTTCCGATCTGCTCCAGGATCCTGGGATCGAGCACGAGATGAGAGAAAGCCTTAAGAATGTCCGGCTCGTGGATGCCGAAATGTCGAACGCTCTGCCGCCGCACCTGGCCGACGTAGCTCTCAAGGGAGACAGGCGCCGCGCCGGCATATTGATTCTGGGCGAGCAGGTCGATGGCCCGGGTCCTGCCCTGCGAGGTGATGGCGATTTCCGGATAGTTTCCGAGCATTCCGGTGACCTGGCAGAGAAGGTCCGTTCTCATCCGGGTGAACAGCTCGTTGGTCGCGTCGGCTCCCAGCCGGATGTGCTGGGACAATTCCCGCGTGGACATGGGCCCGTAGAGGTGAAGGAGTTTGAGGGCGAGATCATCCAGGACTGACTGCCGGACGCCCAGCTCGCCAAGGGTGCGCGGCTTGCGCTCCGGACCGAATACCGGCGGCGCTTCGGGCACCGCCGCTAAAGTTACCATCGAGGTTCTCCAGGACAGCCAACCGCGCAAGTCTACTGTGGTCCTTTTCGGCCAGCCATAGTACTTCCGTCCGATTTGTCACACTTTGGTGCAGTATTCCTTGACAGGTATATGCCATAAGAGGTATATACGAGTCATGGAAGCAGTTTTTGCCATCCTGGCTGAGCCTAATCGCCGCGCGATCCTAAGCCTGCTGGCCTCCTCGGAGCGCTCGGTGGGCGAGATCGAGCGCCGGCTTCACCTGCCGCAGCCGACGGTTTCGAAGCACCTGCGCGTGTTGCGGGAGGCCGGTTTTGTGGAGTCGACGGTGGACGCGCAACGCCGTCTCTATCGGCTGATCCCGGAGCCGCTGGAGGAACTGGATGCCTGGCTGGCGCAGTTTCGGCGGTTCTGGTCGGAGCGTGTCGATGCGCTGGAGCGGCATCTGGATCGCATGGATGGGATGGTGGGCGCAAAACCCACGAAGACAAGAGGGAAGAATCCGGGCCGCGGCTGAGCCGCCAATTTCACCAGACGAGGATGATAACGATGAAAATCAAATTGACGAGCCTGATCGTGGACGATCAGGAAAAGGCGCTGCGCTTTTACACCGAAGTCCTGGGCTTCGCGAAGAAGGCTGATTTCAGCCAGGGGCCGTTTCGCTGGCTCACGGTCGTCTCCGCGGAGGAGCCGAACGGGACGGAGCTGCAATTGGCGCTCAACAACGATCCGGCAGCCAAGGCGTATCAACAGGCGCGGTTCCAGCAAAAGCAGCCTGCGGCCATGTTCTTTACCGACGATGTAGATGCCGATTACGAGCGCATGAAGGCGCGCGGCGCCCAGTTCACCATGCCGCCCATGGATGTGACGGCGTCAAAGATCGCGATGGTCGACGACACCTGCGGCAATGTGATCCAGATCACGCAGCTCAAGTGGAAGGGTTGAGATGGCTGCCGGCGAAGCGTATGAGCCGGGCCCGGCGAGCGGGGCCCGGGTGGAAAAGGATGGGGAGCAGTGGACGCTGATCCTCGAGAGGGAATTGCGCCACGCTCCGGAAAGGGTGTGGCAGGCGCTGACCGAACCAGCGCATCTGCGCGAATGGGCGCCCTTCGATGCCGATGGGAACCTTGCCGAGCCAGGGCCGGTGCAGCTCACCTGGGTGGGAACGGGACGGACGATTGTGGCGAAGGTGACGCGCGCGGAAGCTCCCCGGGTGCTGGAGTTGGGCGACATGCGGTGGGAGCTGGAACGAGTCTCCCGCCGGGGTTCAGGAACAGGCAGCGGCACGCGGCTGCGGCTCTGGCATCGCATCGACCGCCGCTTCATTGCGTGGGGCGCGGCCGGGTGGCACATCTGCTTCGACGTGCTCGATCGGCTGCTGAGCGGAACACCCATCGGCCGCATGGCCGCCGGAGGGGAAGGCTGGCAGCGGCTGAGCGCGGAGTATGCGCAGCAATTCGGAGCGGAAAATCCGGGAGGCTCGGCGAACGTTCAGAAGCCATGAACGGATGAGGCTTCTGAATCCCGTCTCTGGCGGACTCAGGCAAAAGGCGGACGCATGATTCCTACCAGCTGGAGTAAGGCTGGCCGTCGGAACCCATCGCATCCGAACCGCTGTGTACGTCCGTGATGCCGGATTCGGTCTGATCGAGGTCCGAGTAGGTATCGTCCGTGTCGGTATTCCAGGTGTCCTTGCTGTTGGTCATGGGATCGACGGGGATGGCGGCGAGATAGCCGGACTGCACGAGATCGTCGAGCGACTGCGGCGCTTTGTTCTTGTCCTCGGTATAGGCCTGAATCGCCGTACGCATCACGTGGAGATCTTCTTTGAGGGCGGCCTCCTTGGCGGCGCGGATATCCGAAGTGAAGACAGGGACGGCGACCAGCGCCAGGATGGCGATGATGCTCATGACGACGATCAGCTCGATGAGAGTGAAGCCGCTGTCGCGTTTCCGAGTTGAGAGTTTACGCAGCAAAGTAGTTTACCAGGTGTTGTATTTCGTGCCGTCGAGTGCCGTTCCCTGCGACTTGGAGTACACATCAAAGACGTTCTGACCGCCCCAGCTGTCGCTGGTCGGGTCGTCCTGCATGGAGCGCAGCCCCCAGTCGGTATCCCCGGTCATGGGATCGACGGGAATGCGGCGCAGAAACTTTACTTTGTGGCCCTGCACATCCACGCCATTCACCAGGGTATCCAGGTCGGGCGGGTAGTTATAGCTGTCGACTTTGGTCTGGAAGGCGCCTTTCATGGCGGCGTCATGATAGGCGTCAATCGCTTTACGCATGTCCCACAAGTCGTAGCGAAGCATTTCCTCTTTCTGGCGTTTCACCTGGAACCGCACGATGGGGATGGCGGCGGTGGCCAGGATCGACAAAATAAAGGTGGTGACGATCAGCTCCACCAGGGTGAGGCCGCGCTCGTTCCGCCGATTTTGAAACGTCAACCGCATAAAACGTCTGCTCCGGGCTTACTGAATGGTCACCAGCGCCTGGGAGCCGGTGGCCGGCAGGATCTGCTGCCGGCTGTTGCGAACCACAGGACCGTCGATCCCGACCGACGCCACCCCCGGCGCTTTGGCCTGGAAGGTGAGCACGCACAGGGGACCCGAGCCGGTTACTCCTTTGACTCCTGGCGGGCGGGAAAGGGCAACATCGATGTTGCCGTGCCCATCGTCGCGGTGCAGCAGCGTAATGGCCTGACCATCCTGGCCGAGGAAATTCGGCTTGCTGGGATCAGGCAGATCCACATTGACGAGGCTGAGGCGGGCCGGATCGTAATGCACCTGCAGCGGGATGCCGAAGACGTCGGTGCCGCCAGAAAGATTGATGGCCAACTTGAACGTTGAGCCCACCTTGACGGTCGACTGCTGCGGCGAAAGCTGCAGGCTGACAGGCGGTCCGGCGGCATTCTGCTGGCGGATGTTATCGAGCGCCTGCTGGGCCGCCTGGGCGGGATTCGAGGTGGGTGCTGAGCCAGAGGGAGCCACTGCCGGAGCGGAGCCGTTCTGCGCGGGACCGGGCTGCGCCGCACCAGACTGCACAGCGGGTGCGGCCGTGGGATTCTGACTCTGGCCGTTCAGAGCGGCGGCCAGCTGCTCCTTGGTGCGGATCTGACGCACCAGGACATCATTGCCGGTGCCGACGTCAACCTCCTGCACGTCTTCGGGGCTGATCTGCTCCTGGCTGACGACGTGGGGAATCATCAGGAAGACGATTTCGTCGGTGGAGACTTCCTTCTGCTGGGTGCTGAAGAGGTACTTGATGAGGGGAAGCTCGGCCAGGCCGGGAGTGCCGCTGATCGTGAAGGTGGTCTGGCGCTGGAGAATGCCGCCGAGAAGGCTGGCCTCGCCATTGCGCAGACGGATGCTGTGCTTGACGACGCGCTGGGTGATGATCGGCTCCTGAACGCCCTCGATGGTGCTGTAACCGTTCGTCGAAGAGACTTCGATGTCGCTCTTGAGCGTCACGTCGTTATCGAAGTGGATGGTGGGCGTGATGTCCATGGTGACGCCCACATCAATGTATTGGAACTGGGTCTGGGCGTAACCGATGGCTGCGCCGGCAGCGAGGCCCGGCTCGGCAAAGGAGCCGGTGGCGATGGGGATGCGTTCGCCGATTTTGAGCTGTGCCTGCTGGCCGTTGGAGCAGCGGATCTGCGGGTTCTGAATCACGCGCGAGCGCGAGTCGGTGAGCAGCAGGTCAACCGCGGCCTGGCCGATCGATACGGCGAAGTTCGTGGAATTCAGATGGGCCAAATTGTTGAGCGTGAGACCGCTGGCCGTGCTGCCGGTGCTGGTGGAGGTGGTGGTGGAGCTGCTTGTGTTTGTATTGTCCAGGTTGGCGTTGGAGGCCTGAAAGCTGATGCTGGCCGTCTGCGGGAGCTGAACGCCGATGTTGCGCAGCAGGTCGCGGCTGACCTCGAGCACGGCGACGTCAATCACCACTTCCGGCTGGGCTTTATCAAGGTTGGCGATGAGGTGACGGGCGAGGAGAATCTCGTCGGGCGTGCCGCGCATCACGATGGCATTTTCGCTGGAGACGCCGTTGATGCGGGCATCCTGAAAGAGATTGCGGAGGACTGTCTGGATCTCGGTGAAATCGTTCTGCTGCGCGACATTATGCAGGTAAAAAGTTTCAACGGCTTCCTGGTCGAGTTCCGTGTGTTTTGCGCGCGTGTCTTCTGCCACGAAAATGGTGTTGTTGGTGACGGGGCGCCAGAAGGTGCCCGACTGCAGGGCGATAATGCGAAGCGCGTTATAGAGATTGACGTTATTGAGGTCGACTTCAATGCGCTTGGACTGGTAGGAAGGGTCGAACAGGACGTTGATGCCGGCTAACTTACCGACGGTCTGATACACGACGCGGGTATCCGCGACCATGTGCACGGTCAGCGGCTCGCTGGATATCGGCTTGAGCTGCGGAGGCGCAGCCAGTTCCTCAAAGGCCTGGTCGGTGGTGCGAGCCGCCTGCGGCGCAGCAGCGGGAGTTTCTGCGTTAATCCTGGCGCGGGTGGCGCTGATGTCCTGGGTCGCGAGTTCATCACTGGGGTCGATGCTGAGAGCGCGCAGGAAATCGGTGAGTGCGCCGGTGTAATCGCCCTGGTCGCGGAGACGTTCGCCGCGCTGCACCCAGATGGAACCAGCCTGGAAACGGGTACGTTCCCACGCAATGCGATAGCGCTCGTCGTTGGGCCTGGCCTGATAGGCCTGGGCGTAGTCCTGGTAGGCGGTGAGGATGTCACCCTTCTCTTCGGCGTGCTGGCCTTTTTTGAAGATCTTGCCGGCCGATTCAGCATGCGCCGAGGGAAGGCCGACCAGGACGATGGCGGCGATCAAAGCCAGGAGAACAAGGCTACGCTTCATGCAACTCCGTAGGGGGAAAGGAAATACTGCCAGGAGAAGCGTTGGGACAGGCCGCTTCCGGCCGGCAGAGATTCGCTTGCCAAATGCCGGCAAGCGCCGTGAATAGTATCGCATCCGCATGTCGCAAATCGGTGTGCCGCCTCCTCGCGGCAAGCCCCTCCCCAGGATGCGGCAACCGTATAGGATGGAAGACTGCGGCAGCTGCTATGGCTCGTGTTTCCTCCCATCCCGTGAAGCCCGCTCCGCCGAAGGCGAAACCGCGCGATCCGGTGGCTGCCGGCGCGCGCGATGCTGCGCAGAATCGCGCGGCGGGGCACAACTATTTCCTCCTTGAAAAATACGAGGCGGGCGTGGCCCTGCGCGGAACCGAGGTCAAGTCGATCCGCGAAGGCAAGGCCAATCTGAAAGACGCCTACGGCATCATCCAGAACGGCGAGGCCTTCCTGCTGAACGCGCATATTGGGGCATATTCTCACGGGAGCTCCAACAATCATGAGGCCCTGCGCACACGGAAACTGCTGCTGCATCAGGAGGAAATTCAAAAGCTCACGGGAAAGACGCAGCAGAAGGGCCTGACGCTCATCCCTACACGGCTTTATTTCCGGAACGGCCGGGTGAAATGCGAGATCGCCGTGGCGCGGGGCAAACAGCAGTGGGACAAGCGGGAGACAGAGCGGCGGCGCGAGGCGGACCGGGAAGCGCGGGCGGCAGTCGCGAGAGGGAAAAAGAGTTAAGGCGAGGTTCCAGCAAAAGGTGAGGCACTCGCCGGAAACCACAGGAAAACAAGAACATGCGGACGTTCGACCGAGTCGAGGCTCGACCGTCCTGGTACAATCGAGAAAGAGACTGACGACGATGCCTCACATGGTTTTTTGCTCGCGCAATAAGCAGGAAATGGAAGGCCTGGACGAGCCTCCCTTCGACAGCGACTTTGGCCACAAGGTCTACAACAACGTCTCGAAAAAGGCGTGGCAGGAGTGGCTCGAACGGCAGAAGATGCTGCTGAACGAGTACCGACTGCAGCCATGGACGCCGCAGGCGCAGGAGTTCCTGGTCGAGCAGATGGATCAGTTCTTCTTCGGCGAAGGCGCGGCGCTGCCGAAGGAGTACGTTCCCCCGAGCCATTAAGTTTTGTTGACGACCGGGGCTGTTGAGGCGGTTCGCGTTTCCGGCTCCGGCCGCACAATCTTTCCGTCCCGGATCAGCATCCGTTCGCCGCGCCACTCCACCGTGTCGGAAGCGTAGCTCCACGCCCAGAGCGCGAGCGCCACGAGATCGCGCGGCAGCAGCAGCCACAGATCGCGCAGCACCTGGCCGTCGCCCAGGAGGCCCACGCCCACGCCCAGCGCAAGGGAGACGCGCAGCAACAGGGCGACGCTGAAGAGCGCCAGCGCGGGCAGGCTGAGGCCGCTGGCGATCAGGTTGAGAAAGGCCCAGGCGAGGCCATAGGAGAAGACCATCCCGGCATAGCCCGCGCGCCGCGACTCGCGCATGGTGCGCATCCAGCGGAGCTGGTGCTGGACGAATCCGGAGAAGCTCCAGCCCGGGACGGACGTCTCGACGATCTCATGCGCCAGCTCGATGCGGAATCCGGCGGCGTGCACGCGCGCGCCGAGTTGATAGTCGTCGGCGAGGTACTCGGCCAGCGGCGCGAGGCCGCCGATGGTGTCGAGCGCGGCGCGGCTGACGGCCAGCGTGGAGCCGAGTCCGAAGTGCAGACCGCGCTCCAGCCAGCGCGAGGTGAGCACCGCGGGAGCAAAGTCCGTGGAGATGCCGAGGGCCTCCAGCTTCGAGCCCAGCGTGGCGCGGCGCGCGGTTTCCGAGGACCCGTGGGTGCGGCCGCGATAGAGCGCGGTAACCATCCCAACCGGTGGTTGCCGTTCGGCCGGCGCGAAGGGCGCCAGGATGTGTGCGAGATAGCGTGGGCCAACGCGGATATCGCTGTCGTTGATGACGAGGAAGTCGTGGTGCGCGTGGGGCAGAAGCTGCGCAAGACAGCTCACCTTGCCGTTGGGCCCGAGATTTTCGGGGCAGACAATCAGGTGAAGGCCGCGCTCGGGATACTGCTCCTGCAGCTGGCGCACGAGCACGACGGCAGGATCATCGAGGCTGGCGACGCCGAAGAGAATCTCGTATTCGCCCGGATATTCCTGGTGGCAGTGGCTGGCGAAAGCCTCGGCCATGCCGGCATCGACGCCGCGGAGCGGCTTCAGGATCGTGACCGGGGGCGCGAATGCCGGGGCGATGCGCGAGCGGCGCACGTAAGCGCGGGCGCCCATCAGGGCAACGGCGGAGTAGCCGAGTCCAGCAATGGTCAGCACGGCGGTCGCGGCGGCGATGATGAGCGCGAACATCTGAAGTCGAGTTTAGCTGGTGGCGGGGCTCCCGGGATGAGGCTCCTGCCAGGCCGCATTCGAACGATCCGTCTCCGACTGCATCGTGCGCTCCGGTCGGGAAACAGACGCGCTGCTGGAGGCGGTGAGCCGCTTCGCCCTGGCAGCCTGAGTCACTCGCCCAGCATCGGCATGTCGATCGGCGGCTGTGCCAGCCACGCGCTGCCCGCGATGCGTTCCAGCGCGCGGCGCAGCGCGGAAGCCGCGCAGGCTTCCACCGTCACGACGAAGGGCAGGTTGTCCTTTTTGTAGCCGGGACGCTGGAAGAGGGCGTCGATATTGATCCTCTCCGCCGCCAGTGCGCCGGCAATTTCTGCCACGATCCCCGGTGTGTCCTTCACGACGAAGCGAACATAATGGCGCAGCTGGAATTCTCCGCTGATGGAAGCGGCGCGGCTGGGCAGATCCACCGGGTGCGAACCGTGAGCGAGAGCGATCAGGTCAGATACCACGGCGACAGCCGTAGGGTGGCCGCCCGCGCCGTGACCGGAGAAAACGACATCGCCGCCATACTGTCCGCTGACAAGAACCATGTTCTCGGTGCCACGCGACCAGGCGAGGGGCGAGCGCTGTGGCACCAGCGTGGGGCCAACGAAGGCAGAGACGCCGTCCGCGCGCAGTTCGGCCTTGGCAATCTGGCGGATGGTGCAACCGAGGTCGCGCGCATAACCGAAGTCCAGGGCCTCTACCTGCCGGATCGAGCGGCAGGCGACAGCGTCGACTTCCAGGCCGACCCGCAGAGCGATACGCGACAGGATGACCAGCTTGGCGCGCGCGTCGTAACCGTCAACGTCCTCGGTCGGATCGGCTTCAGCATAGCCAAGCCGTTGCGCTTCTTTCAGAACGTGGGCGTAAGCGACACCGGATTCCATCTGGCTGAGGATGAAGTTGCAGGTGCCGTTGAGGATGCCCTCAATCCGCGTAATGCGGTCGCCGGCCAGCCCCTGGCGCAGCCCGGGAATGACGGGGATGCCTCCGGCGACGGCCGCGCCATAGAGCAGGTGGGCGCGATGGGTTCGCGCGAGACGATCCAGTTCGATGCCTTGCGCGGCGATCAGCTTTTTGTTGCCAGTGACGGCGGATTTGCCAGCTTCGAGGGTCCGCCGCACCCAGGTTGCGGCGGGATCCAGTCCACCCACGAGCTCGACGATCACGTCGGCATCGGAGCGCAGGATCTCGTCAAAATCTTCCGTCCAGACCACGTGCGAGGGGGTCCAGTCCACGCGTTTGCGGGCGACGCCCCGGTTGAAGATGTGGGAAATCCGGATACCTTCCGGCTTGAGATCGCAGAGAATACGGGCGACGGAACTGCCCACAGTGCCAAATCCAAGGATGGCGACGTTCATGGAACCTAGGGTATAGGGTTTACGGGTTAGGGTATAGGAGAAGGCGCGCCGCCTGGGCGAGCCTTCTCTTCTACATGCGGAATTCGCCGCAATCAGGCCGTCTGCTGTTGCGCGGCGGGAGCGGGTCGCACGCGGAACTTCTTCGTGACGATGGCCAGCCTGCGTTCCATCTTGCGCAACTCACCGATTTCGTCGGGAGCGGCGAAGGTGCTCGCCAGACCGCGCCGAGAGGCGCGACCGGTACGGCCCACACGATGCACGAAGTCTTCGGCTTCCTTCGGCATGTCGTAGTTGACCACATGCGCCACGTCGGCGACATCGATACCGCGCGCCGCCACGTCCGTGGCTACGAGCACGCGGTGATGGCCCTGAGCAAAGCTGCGCAAGGCGGCGTTGCGCTGGGACTGCGAGCGATCGCCATGGATGGGTGTCGCCGAGTGTCCCGACCGCGCCAGACGGCGCGCGATGCGATCCGCGCCGTGTTTCGTGCGGACGAAGACCAGGAAGCTGCCCTCGTGGGAGCCCAGCAGATGCTCGAGCAACTCCAGCTTCTTGTCCGTGGGAACTTCGAAGCTGCGCAGTTCGACATTGGGGGAAGGCTTGAGCACGGAGCCGATCTCGACGCGGACCGGGTCGCGCAGGTAATCGCGAGCCACTTCGCGGATCTCCGGACTCAGCGTTGCGGAGTAGCAAAGTGTCTGGCGCTCGGCGGGCAAAGCCGCAACGATGCGCCGGATCGAGGGCTTGAAGCCCATATCCAGCATCCTGTCCACTTCGTCGAGGACGAGGGTGCGCACGCCGCTGAGGCTGACCAGATTGCGCTGGAGATAGTCCTCCAGACGTCCTGGCGTCGCGACAATGAGGCGCGCGCCGCGGCGGACAGCGTCGAGCTGCGGGCCTTCCGCCAGGCCGCCGCAGACCAGAGCGGCCGCGTTCGGGCTGCCGGTCAGATGCTTCCAGGCCTCAAGAACCTGCATGGCCAGCTCGCGCGTGGGCAGCAGCACCAGCGCCGAAGCGCCTTTGGTGCCCTTTTCGCGAGAAACGGGGGGCATGCGCTCGATCAGCGGAATGAGGAAGCTGAGCGTCTTGCCGGTACCGGTTTGCGCGGTCGCGAGCACGTCGCGGCCTTCGAGGGCCGGCGGGATCGCTGCCGCCTGCACCGGCGTGGGGGTGACAAATTTTGCGTTAGCCAGCTGCTTCTGGAGCGCCGGCGAAAGGGGGATTTCAGTGAATCTGTTCAATCGTCTTCCTTTGCTCCGGCGCGCCGGCTGATCCATCAGGAGGAATCGTCCTCCTTCATCCATGGATCGGGCCCGAGATCCGGGCTCAAAATACAAGCTCGGCGACCGGAGTTGCTGGGTTCCCGAGCGCGGCCCGATGGGCACACTGCCGGGAACTCGATTCTTTCGATGCAGGAAAACCTGGGAGGCGCTGACAGAGCGCCGATCGGGATTTGCCGCACACTGCGTATTCGGCTGCGCCGCAAGTCCTCATCAAAAGGGGGCGCGGCAGCCTGGCCCGTCCGGAGGCACTCCGGCAAGTTCGGACCATCACGCTGAGAGGGCTGGATATTTACGAGAGGACGATCTGCGGATGAAGCAGGAACGGCTCACAACCAAACAACTGAGCGTAGTTAAAGAATACCATGGGCGGTGCCAGGCGCCGGGAATGAGCGGTTCCGAAGGCCGCCCTCGCGGCTCGGGAGCAGAAGGCGCATCTTAAGAAACGGCCTGGGGAATCAGCGGGTTTGGAGGCGGAGATGCAGACGAGTGGTATGGGTTCGAACCGGGCTGCCGGATGGCGGCTCATGCTGCGGCGGCGTTGGCTGAAGATCGCGGGCGTGGTGCTGGCGGTGATTCTCCTGGCCCTCATCGTGACTCCGTTTTTCGTAAACGCCGATACTTTCCGGCCGATGGTGGAGAACGAGTTGTCGACCGCTCTCGGGCGGAAGGTGACGATCGAAAGTATGAGTTTCTCTCTGTTTTCCGGCGGTTTGGTCGCGAAGAACGTCACGATCGCCGACGATGCAAAGTTCAGCAGCGCACCTTTCTTCCATGTAAAGTCTCTCGACATTGGTGTCGATACCAGTGCGCTCTTGTTCCATCACAGCTTGATTGTCCGGAAATTTGTGGCGGAATCGCCGCAGGTCAATCTGATCGCCGGGCCTAACGGGACGTGGAATTACTCCTCTCTGGGCAGGGGCAGCAGCCAGGCGAGCAGCAACGCCTCGCAAAGCGACGGCGCGTCCAATCTGCTGGTGGGAGAGGCCGAGATTCGCAACGGCAAGGTGTCGGTTTCCCAGCAGGGCAGCAGTAAGCCGCCGTTCCTCTACAGCGATGTAAATGTCACCGTCAGGAACCTCTCTGTTACTCACGCGGTGCCGTTTGATTTGACGGCGAAATTGCCGGGCAATGGATCCGTGAGTTTGACGGGTACAGCCGGGCCGATGAACCAGCAGGACATCTCAGCGACGGCGGTCCAGGCCAGCCTGGCGGTGAAGAATTTCAATCCGGCCGCCGCGGGGGTGATTCCGGCGAGCGATGGCGTCTCGATGGTCGCGGATGTCAACGCAAAGGTGAACTCCGACGGGAAGACCATGACCAGCCAAGGCAGCCTCCAGGCGTCGAAGCTGGTGCTGTCGAAGGACGGCACGCCCGCGCCGCAGCCAGTGACGATGACCTATCAGGTGAGCGAGGATCTGCAGACGAAGACGGCGCAGGTCCAGGATGTCGCGGTGCAAACAGGCTCTGCGGCCGCGCATATCAACGGCATGATCGATTTCGCCGGCCAGGCCGCGATGCTCAACCTGCACCTGAACGCGCCGAATCTGCCCATTGATCAATTGGAGGCGCTGCTGCCTTCGATGGGCATCGTTCTGCCCAAAGGCTCGCGGCTCGAGGGCGGCACGCTGACCGCCAGCCTGGCTGTAACCGGGACCTCTGCCTCTCCAGTCATCACCGGACCGGTGGAGATCGACGGCACGAAGCTGACGGGTTTCGATCTGTCGCAGAAGATCATGGGCTTGAACGCGCTGCGCAGCCTGGGGAGTGACACCGAAATTCAAACGCTCCGTGCTCAGGTGAAGTCGACCGTGCCGGATACGGAGCTGAGCAGCATCTACGCCGATGTGCCGGCGATCGGCACAGCGACGGGGCAGGGAAGCGTGAGTGAGGGCGGCGCGCTGAATTTCCAGCTCAACGCGAAGCTCAGTTCGGGGAGCGCCATCGGCGGCGTGATGAACGCTGCGACCGGCGCGCTGGGCGGCCTGGCCGGAGGCCTGCTGCACCAGGCCTCCGGCAACGGCGTGCCGATCTCGATTACCGGGACGAGCTCCAACCCCGTTATCCGCGCCAACGTGATGGGGATGTTCACCGGCCAACACGCTCAGCAGCCGTCGAAGAAGAAGGGCGGCATGCTGGGCGGGCTGCTGGGGCACTAGCGAGCGCACACCGAAAGCGTCATTGACACGGGCGGAGCGCCTCGTAAAATCAGGGCCAAATCTGCCGAAAACGGGCATTCCCGAAATCGAGCAGGATTGCACTTCCCCCAGAGATTCAGTTCCTTGCCAAAGGAGACTCTTGTGCGATTCGTCAGACTCTTTGCCGTTCTTCTTTTGCCCGCGGCTACTCTGTGCGCGCAGCAGCCCAGCGCCGCACTGTTCAGTTCTTCCAGTTTTGCCTCGCCGGCTCCTGCGGGCGGCGCGAGCGGCCAGCTCGGGCAAACGGTCACGGCCTACTCCGGACCATTCACCGGTTTCGCCATCGGCGTGAAGGTCGGGACCCTGGGACCCGGAGTCGAAGTCGCAACCCCGCTCTCACGCACGCTGAATCTGCGCGGAGGCGCCAACTATTTCAGTTACGCCGACAACTTTACCAGCGACGGCACGAACTACGATGCGACCTTGCGCATGCTTTCCGGTGAAGCCAGCCTCGACTGGTTCCCATGGGCGAAGGGCTTCCACATCAGCGGCGGTGCGCTGGTCTATAACGGCAACCAGCTCACAGGGACCTCCGATGTGCCGGGCGGCCAGACCTTCACGTTGAACCACGTGACCTACGACAGCGACCCGACGGATCCCGTGACC
>JASHNS010000076.1 GCA_030041515.1 Acidobacteriaceae bacterium
GGCCGCTTACGGCACGAGTGAACTCGCACCCTGATACAAAACACCGCTTGCGGAACTTTTCTCCTGAAACGGTGAGGCCGCGTCCCTCCAAACGGTCGATTCCCTCCGCGGCCGGCCAGCGCACCTGGTCCGCCCGGCTTTGCCGGCCGGCTTCGCTCCGATAGAATGCGGGCGATACACTCACCTCAATGGCCGACTCAACACAACGTGGCGCGCAATCTGCCAAGCCCCCCATCTACCTGCTCGACGCGATGTCGTTCATCTTTCGGGCGTACCACGCGATGCAGCGGCAGCGCCCGATGTCCACGCGCACGGGCGTGCCCACCGCGGCCACCTACGTCTTCGTGAACATGATCAACAAGCTGCGCCGCGATTTCGCCCCGGAGTACTTCGCAGCTGTCTTCGATCCCGCCGGTCCGGTTTTTCGCGATGAGCGCGCGAAAGAGATGGTCGTCCGCAAATTCTCCGCCGAGACGCAGGCCTACGAGCAGATTGAATACGGCGGCTACAAGGCGCAGCGCGAGGCGATGCCGCCCGACCTCGCCCAGCAGATCCCCTTCATCCGTCGCGCGCTCGACGCCTTCCGCATCCCGATCCTGATGGCCGAAGGTTTCGAGGCCGACGACGTCCTGGGCACGCTGGCCGCGAAGGCCGCGCGCGAGGGCCACGCGGTCTTCATCGTTTCCAACGACAAGGACATGATGCAGCTCGTGCACGACGGCGTGAAGATCCTGAACCCCGTGAAGGACAACCTCATCCTCGACCGCGACAAGGTGACGGAGACGCTGGGCGTTCCGCCGGAGCAGGTGGTGGACGTGATGGCGCTGCGCGGAGACTCGATCGACAACATCCCGGGCGCGCCGGGGATCGGCGACAAAGGCTCGGTGGATCTGATTCGGCAGTTCGGGTCCGTCGAAGCCGCGCTGGACCGCGCGCAGGAAGTCACGCGGAAAACGTATCGCGAATCGTTACAGAACAATCGCGAGGCGGTGTTGCTGAGCAAGGAGCTGGTGACCATCCACTGCGAGGTTCCCATCGACTTCGCGCCGGACGCCATGCGCACGCAGCCGCCGGACCTGGCCGCCTGCCGGGCGCTCTTCACCGAGCTCGAATTCACCACGCTGCTGCGCGAGCTGGGCCCCACCGAAACGCCCTCCACCGCCGAGTACATCCTGAACCCGACGCCCGAACAGATCGCCGCTTTCTTCGACCTGGCCCGCAGGAGCGGCTTCGCTTTCGCGCTGTCCGCCTCCGATCTGGAAGCCGCCGCCGAGCAGGTGAGCGAGCAGGAGTCGGAGGCGCTGGAAGAAAAAGAGCCGGAGCTGAAGACGATGTCCCTGCTGGATCTGGCGGAGGCGGCGTGCGAACCGGCGCCGGCCGCCGCGGAGTGCGGGTGCGTTCTCGGTGTTGCCGCGTCGGCAGATGTCGCGCTCATCCTGCCGCTCGAGCAACTGCGCGAACTCCTCGAAGACGGGGCCGTACCCAAGCAGGTGCACGATCTGAAGGCCGCGCTGCGGGTGCTGGGCACGCACGGCGTTGCGCTGCGGGGCGCGGCGGATGACGTGATGCTCTACTCGTACCTCGTGAATCCGACGCATGCGACGCATCGGCTGGCGGACGTGGCGGCGCGCTTTGGGAATCAGGCGCTGCGGGAAACCGGCGAGGCGCAGGCGGCGGAGGCGGCGCACGCCATCCACGCGCTGGCGCCGTCGATGCGCCACGAGATTGAGACCGTCGAGGAGCGCCGCGTTTACGAGGAGATCGATCTGCCGCTCGCGCCCGTGCTGCTGCGCATGGAGCAAGCCGGCATCCGCATCGACTCCGCCGTGCTTTCGCAGATGGCCGAGCGGCTGGCCGCGGACATGCAGCGCACAGGCGAGGAGATTTACTCGCTCTCCGGGCACCGCTTCAATATTCAATCGCCCAAACAACTCGGCGATGTCCTCTTCAACAGGATGGGCCTGCCGCGGCCGCTGAAATACGGCAAGGGCAAGGTGATTTCGACTGCGCAGGATGTGCTGGAGGAGCTCGCGGAGCATCATCCTGTGCCGCGGCTGGTTCTGGAATACCGCCAGCTTGCGAAGCTGAAGTCAAACTACGCGGACTCGCTGCCGCTGCTGGCCGACGCGGAGGGCCGCGTGCACACCACGTTCAACCAGGTGGGCACGGCGACGGGCCGCCTCTCGTCGACGAACCCGAATTTGCAGAACATTCCCATCAAGACCGAACTGGGCCGCGAGATTCGCGCGGCGTTTGTGCCCGCGCCCGGCTGCGTGCTGCTCTCCGCCGACTATTCGCAGATCGAGCTGCGACTGCTGGCGCATTTCTCCGCCGATCCGCTGCTGATGCGGGCGTACCAGACGGGCGAGGACATCCACACGCTCACCGCGGCTGAGGTCTTTGGCGTGGCCGCCGAGGGGATGGACAAGGAGACGCGCAATCGCGCGAAGGCCGTCAATTTCGGAATCGTCTATGGCATCTCGCCGTTTGGGCTGGCGGCGCAGCTGGGGATCGAGCAGGCAGAAGCGCGGATCTACATTGAGAAATACTTCGCGCGCTATCACGGCGTGCGCGAGTACATCGACCGCATGCTGGAGGAGACGCGGCGCGAGCAGAAGGTGCGCACGCTGTTTGGGAGGATACGGCCCATCCCGGACATCCAGAGCCGCAATGCCAATCAGCGCGGGTTCGCGGAACGCACCGCGATCAACTCGCCGCTGCAGGGGACGGCGGCGGACCTGATCAAGCTGGCGATGATCCGCATCGATCGCCGCCTGGCCGAGGAGAAGCTGGCCACGCGCATGACGCTGCAGGTGCACGACGAGCTGGTCTTCGACGTGCCGCATGCCGAGCTGGAGCCGGTACGCGCGCTCGTGCAGCACGAGATGGAGCACGTCATCGAGCTGAGCGTGCCGCTGGTGGCCGATGTGGGCGTTGGTCCGAACTGGCGGGATCTGGAGTAGAACGATGCACGACGTCGTGATCTACTCGCGCCATGGATGCCATCTCTGCGATGTGGTGAAGGAGACGCTGGCGCAACTTCAGGGGCAGGCCGAGTTTGCATGGCGTGAGATTGATATCGACGCCGATCCCGCCTTGCGCGCTGAGTACAACGATCAGGTGCCCGTCGTTTTCGTGGACGGACGGAAGGCGTTTAAGTACCACATGGCTGCCCGGGACTTCCTGGAGTTGTTAGCGAAACGAAGTTAAGGCAGGAACGCGGCTAAGCGCCGAGCTCCTTCCTGATTGCCTCCGCGATGCGCTCGGCATGGCGCCGCATCGCCTCTTCGCTTTCGGCTTCTATCATCACGCGCGCCAGGGCCTCGGTGCCCGAGTAGCGGACGACGACGCGGCCACTTTCCGCCAGCTCCGCCTCCGCGGCGCGAATTGTATCCGCCACGGTGGCGATTTGATCGAGCGGTTTCTTCTCCCGGACGCGCACGTTGACGATGACCTGCGGGTAAACCTTGAGGTCGGCGACCACCTCGTGCAGCGCGCGGCCCGAACGCCGCACCGCGTCGAGCACCACCAGCGCGGTCAGCAAGCCGTCGCCGGTTGTCGCCAGATGCGGAAACAGAATGTGCCCCGATTGTTCGCCGCCCAGCGATGCCTGCTCCTGCTGCATGCGCTCCAGCACGTACTTGTCGCCCACGGGGGCGCGCAGCATGCGAATGCCATCGCGGCGCAGCGCGGCTTCCAGGCCCATGTTCGACATAGTTGTCGCGACCAGAAGGCCGTTGCGCAGCAGCTGGCGGGCTTTCATGTCCCGCGCCGCCAGCAGCATGACGGCGTCGCCATTGACGACCTTGCCGTGCGCGTCGGCAAAGAGCGCACGATCCGCATCGCCGTCGAAGGTGACGCCGAGGTCGGCGCCCAGCGACTTCACTTCCTCCGCGACGATCTCGGGGTGGAGCGCGCCGCACTGCGCATTGATGTTGCGTCCGTCGGGCTTCGCGTGGGTCAGGTGGATCGTGCCGCCCAGATGCGCAAACAGTTCCGGCGCAATCGCCGAAGCCGCGCCGTTCGCACAATCCAGCACGACCTTCAGCCCATCGAGCCGCAGCCCCGGCACCGCCCCGCGCAGGAACTCTTCATATTCTCGACGGTATTTAGCCTCTCCTGCGGGAGGACGGCCGGCCTCGGAAATCTCCACCTTCTCAAGCCGCCGAAAAATCTCCTCTTCGATGCGCAGCTCCGTCTCGTCCGGCAATTTGTAACCATCGCTGCCGAAGACTTTGATTCCGTTGTCCTGCCAGGGATTGTGCGAGGCCGAGATCACCACACCCGCCGCGAATTTATGCTGCTTTGCCAGATACGCGATGGCCGGCGTGGTGATTATGCCCGCGCTTTCGACCGCCGCACCGCCCGCTCGCAGACCGGCGGCCAGGGTTGCCGCGATCCACTGGCTCGACTCGCGCGTGTCCATTCCAAGCAGCACCCGAGGGTGCGCGTTGGCGTGGTTCACCTGATGCGCCAGCGCCAGTCCGACCGCATAAATTGTCTTCGTATCCAGCGGTGTCTCGCCCGCTACTCCCCGAATACCATCTGTCCCAAACAGCTTTCTCATGGTTCCCCGGAAATTCTGTCAGTTTCTCGTTCAATTGAACGGACGCGGCTCTTCAATCGACCGCTCCTCAGGCGCGTCGTGATGTTCTGTCCTTCGCGCACGTCCTCCACCTGTTTTATCAGCGCGCCTCGCTCGTCGTACACCAGCGCATAGCCGCGCTCGAGCACAGCCAGCGGCGACAACGCTGCCAGCTCCCGGCTGAGCGTCGCCTCGCGTTCGCGCCGGCTCCGCAGTTGCTCGAACTGGGCACGCGTCAGGCGCACTGCGAGCGCGCCCAGCCGTTCCTTCTCCATAGCCACGCGCCACGCGACATCCTGACGATGCAAACGAGCGGTCAGGTCCTGCACGTGTGCTGCAAGGCTTCGATGCCGCGCCCGGCCCTTTGCCTCCATGCGCAGTCCCAGCTCGTCCACGCGCTGCTGCCTGCGCCGCAGCTGATCGCGCTCGCGCATCAGGATCGTCTCCACGCGCACGTGCGCCATCGCATTGCGGGCCTGCATCAGCCGGTAGCGGCAGGCCCGCGCCAGCCGCAGATCGAGGGTCTGCACGCGCTCCGCCACATTATGCAGCGCCGCTGTCACCAGCTCCGCTGCGGCCGAAGGCGTGGGCGCGCGCAAATCCGCGACAAAATCCGCAATCGTGAAATCCGTCTCGTGGCCGACGGCCGAAATCACCGGCAGCTCCGACGCCGCAATCGCCTCCGCCAGCAACTCCGAGTTGAAGGCCGCCAGATCCTCGAGCGAGCCGCCGCCGCGCGCGATCACCACCACGTCCACGTCGTGCGCACGGTTGAAGTACGCGATCCCGGCCGCGACTTCCGCGGCCGCTGCCTCACCCTGCACAACGGCCGGATAGAGCTGCACATTCAGTCCCGCGTGGCGCCGCCCGACGATGTTCAGGAAATCCCGAATCACAGCGCCCGTCGGCGAGGTTACGATCCCCACGCACCGCGGAAACGCCGGCAGCGGCTTCTTCCGCTCCGCCGCAAACAGACCCCGCGCCTCCAGCCGTGCCTTCAGCTGCTCGAACGCGATCTGCAGCGAACCGGCGCCGACCGGCTCTACAAACTCCGCAACCAACTGCAACTGGCCACGCTGCTCGTAGACGGAAACTTTTCCCCGCACCAGCACGTGCAGGCCGTCCGCCGGCCTGAACCGCAGCAGCGACGCCTGCCGCCGGAAGAGCACCACCGGCAATTGCGCCTCGCCATCCTTCAGCGTGAAGTAGACATGACCTGACGGCGCGGCCCGCAGATTCGAGATTTCACCTTCGACCCACAAATCGCCGTAGGCGCGCTCCACATGGAGGCGCATCTCGCAGACGAGATCGCCGATCTTCCACACGCGCCGCGTCACCGGCTGCTCGAAGGTGAATCCCAGCTGCCGCTCGCCGCTCGCCTGCGGATCGTCTTTCTGTAGATTGCTCCTCGCACTCATCAAGCCCGAGTATAGTTGCCCCAATCACCGTTCACTGATCACTATCCCGTAATCCCTAACCCCTATACCCTGTCTCTAGTGCTCACGCTCGAAACACCGGTCCAGTTCGTCAAGGGCATCGGCCCCGCCATCGCCAAAACGCTGGCGGAGAAAAACATCCTTACGGTCGAGGATCTCCTGCTCCATCTCCCCTTCCGCTATGAAGACCGCCTGAATCCGCGCTCGCTCGCCGAGCTGCGGCCGGGCGAGACCGCCAGCGTGATCGCGGAGGTTCGAGGGACGGCCCTGCTCCGCACCTGCCGCATGCCGCTGTTTGAAATGACGGTCGGCCAGGGAACCACCTCGATGAAGTGCCTTTGGTTCCACGGAACCTGGCTCGAAGGCAAGTTCCACACCGGCCAGATGCTGGCGCTCTACGGCAAAGTCGAGGCCTCGCGTTCCGGGCGCGGCCTGAAGATGATCCAGCCGCAAATTGAAGTGTTACCTGAGGGTTCCGACGACGCTCTCGACCGCCTTCTCGAGGTCGGCCGCATCACGCCCGTCTACGAATCCCTCTCGGGCCCGCGCCTCGCTTCGCGCTGGATTCGCCGCATCGTCTGGAACATCCTCGCCGAGCTCCAGGGTAACGTCGCCGAAACCCTGCCCGCCGTGCTGCGCGACCGCCTCAATCTTCCTTCGCGCGAAGACGCCCTGCGCGCGATTCATTTTCCGCCCGCCGGGACTTCCCTCACCCAGCTCCAGTCCGCCGCCACGCCCGCGCATCGCCGCCTCATTTTCGAGGAGCTGTTCTACCTGGAGCTCGGCCTCGAAATCAAGCGCCGCAAATTCCAGGAGAAGGCCGGCGTCTCCTTCGAAACCAGCGACCAGGTCCGCGCCGCGCTGCGCTCCGTGTTGCCCTTCCACCCCACCGCGGCGCAAAAGCGCGCGCTCGGCGAAATCGCCGGGGACATGCGCCGCCCCGCGCCCATGCGCCGCCTGCTGCAGGGCGACGTCGGCTCGGGCAAGACCATCGTCGCGCTCCAGGCCATGCTGATCGCCATCGAAAACGGCTACCAGGCCGCGCTGATGGCGCCGACGGAGATCCTCGCCACGCAGCACTATTTGTCGGCGCGCAGAATCCTGGAAAAATCCTCCAGAAAATACCGCATCACGCTCCTCACCGGCTCGCTCGACGACGACCTGAAGCGCGCGGCGCGACGCCGCATCTTCGCGGGCGAAACGGATCTCGTCATCGGCACGCACGCGCTCATCGAGGAGAAGGTCGAGTTCGCCAACCTCGGCCTGGTCGTCGTCGACGAGCAGCACCGCTTCGGCGTCCTGCAGCGCTTTCGCCTGATGAAGAAGGACGGCCGCGAGCCCGACGTCCTCGTGATGACGGCGACGCCCATCCCGCGCACGCTCGCGCTCTCGCTCTACGGCGACCTGGATCTCAGCATCCTCGACGAGCTGCCGCCCGGCCGCACGCCCATCGTCACGCGCCAGGCGAGCGACGACCGCTCCGGCGAAGTGTGGACTTTCGTCCGCCAGCAAGTCGCGAAGGGCCACCAGGCGTATGTTGTGTATCCCGTGATCGAAGGCCCGAAGGACGACCAGCCGGAGCTGGACTTCGCGCTGCCGGACGAAGTGGAGGAACCCAATTCCGAAGCACTGCAGAAAGGCTATGCACCGCGAGGCCGCGCGAGCAAGGGGCAGAGCTCTCAACAAGCCGCCTTGTATCAGGGCACGACTTCAGTCGTGCCGAAAAACGTCGCCAGGAAGAAACGGGCTTCAGCCCCTGCGCAAAAATCCGCTGACCTCTTCCCGAAACTGCCGCTCAAATCCGCCACCGACATGTACGAGCGCCTGCGCGCGAACGAGCTCTCCGGGCTGCGCGTCGGGCTGCTCCACGGCCGTCTCTCCGCCGACGACAAGGAAGTGGTGATGCGCCGCTTCCAGCGCGGCGAGATCGACGTCCTCATCGCGACAACGGTCATCGAAGTCGGCGTCGACGTGCCCAACGCGACCGTGATGGTGATCGAGCACGCCGAGCGCTTCGGGCTGGCCCAACTGCATCAGCTGCGCGGGCGCGTCGGCCGCGGTGCGGCGAAATCCTACTGCCTGCTGCTCACCGGCGGCCGCCTCACGCCCCACGCTGAGGAGCGCCTGGCCGCCATGGTCCGCACCCAGGACGGATTCGAGCTGGCCGAGCTGGATCTTGCCCTGCGCGGGCCTGGGGAGTTTTTCGGAACGCGCCAGGCCGGTCTGCCAGGCTTTCGCGTCGCGAACCTCGTCCGCGACCGCAAGCTGCTGGAACTGGCCAAAGAGGAAGCCGCCCGGTTCGCGGTCCCCGACAACCCGGAGGCGACCGCGGCCGAGAAAGCCATTGTCCGGGCGCGGCTAAAGGACGCCTGGCAGCGCCGCTACGGCCTGGCCGAAGCCGGATAGAAAGGCCCCGCCCCTGGGACGAGGCCGATCCGGGAACCCAGGCCAGCTGATTCGCCTGCCGCGATCCGTTCAATACGCCGTGGGAGCGGCGCCAGGCGAGACGCGACCCCCCATGATCCCCTGGATGGCCCCCTGGAGTACGGCGCCACATCGCGCCATCGTAACTCACTCTGGTAATACGACTTCCGTGGGCTTACGGTCTCTGCCCACCCCAGCGAAACTGGATCAAACAGAAGTAGCTCCGTTATCCTCGCCCGCTGGCTGCCGGTCAGCGGGCTTCTTTTGTGCACCCGCACACCTACCCGGTTTGGGGGTAGCTTCTCCCCGTAACGTGACATTGTTCAACCGTTTATATTGAGCGATTCTCACTTCAACACATGAGTAGTGCATGCGCCTCCTCGCCCGCTGGACGGACAGCCAGCGGGCGTTCTTTTTGCCCGCCTGATCTGCGCAACACACGGTAGAAGCGCCAGGCTTGAGCCTGGCGAATACGGCACCTTCCGATCCCCGGCCTTCAGGCCAGGACCCACGTGGCCAGGACCCGCGTTACGGCTGGTTCGGCACCACGCGCGGAATGCGCTCCGCCACCGGCGGCAGAGGCGGCAACGGCGCATGCGGCTCCGCCTGATACCAATACGCCACCGAATAGTAGTTGTCGCCGCGATCGTCCGCGTTCCCGTGCTCGATGGTCGCCCGCATCGACCGCGTGAACGGAATCGGCTGATCCAGATGGAAGCGGTAGACGCTCCACCGGCTGCCCGCTAACTCCTTCCCCACAATCGGCGCGCCGTACGTGTCGTAGTCGAAGGCCTTGCCGCCGAAATCCCACGCGCCTAAGAAGTAGTCCTCCGTCCCGGTACCGGCGATCTGCGGCCGCTGCGCGCCGTCGATGAAGAACATGTCGTCGCCCTCGCCCCACCAGCCGTCCTTGTTCTCAATCACCGACATGGTGACGCCGACGAACTGCCCGTCCCCCGTCGCGTCCATCCAGACGTAGTTGTGCTGGCCGTCCAGATTCACCGTCGCGTTCTGGGCGATGTTCGGCTGGGCCTGGCGGTACTCGGCGTGGAAGTAGAGCGTGCCCGGCGGCAGCGGATGGTCGAGGGTCCGGTAATCGATGTTCCAGTAGAGCGAGTCGATCGGGTCAACGCCCTCGTTCGTCACCGTGATCCGCGCATGATGCGCAAACGGCATGGGGAAAAAGCAGTTCAGCGCATTGTCGTTCCCCACGCTCAGCACAGCCGAGTGCCACGGGTGCGCGTAGCCGAGGCCGAGGCCGAAGAAATCGCCAATCGGCGCCTCGACGCTGGGATCCTTCTCGCCGTCCCAGTAGATGCGCAGCACGATGCGCTTCAGGAAGTACGGCTCGTCGTCGGCGATGGTGAACCAGAGGTGCGAGACCACTCCTGGCCCCTCGGCATCGAGCACGGTCATCGTCTGTCCCGGCGCCACGCTGCGGAAATCATGGTTCCCGCCTGTCGGATCGGCGCTCGACGACCGATGCGCGACGTACTCCTGCTGCCGCGTGAGGTCGGGACGCCACGCCGTCACCTGCGCCTGCGCCGTCATCGACGCCGCGAGCACTGCCAGACCCGCCCACCATCCCATTCGCATGGCTCTGACTGTACCAAAGCACAACGCCCGTCATCCTGAGCGAAGCATCCCGCAGCCTGCCTGCGGGACGCGCAGTCGAAGGACCCGCATTCCCTTCTCCGCGAACAGGCCGCCAGCCTCGCCGTCAGAATTGCCGCGGAGAAATGTTTTTTGATACCGGTGTGTTCCATCTCGCTGACTGGTTGACGCTTCCAGGGTAATACCCTGCGGGTATTACCCTCGTTTCCCTCTTCGCCCGTTGCATCGGCTCGTGCCGGGAGAGCCGTGCATTCCATCGCCAGCCGCCGGGTTGAGAAAGAGCGTCGATGCTCGCGCCCCTGGAGGCGCGCCGCGAAAAGAAAAAGCTCTGTTCGCGGCGAACAGAGCTTTCCTGATTTTCAGGTTAGGTGCGCGGGGGGAGTGGGGCAAGAGAAATCGGCGGGGTGGGGGGGGTACGCGGGTAATGGGCGATGTAGCTACTATGGGGCCTCCGGATACCAAGTGCATTATTGCGCCCCCGTCTGGCGCAGCTAGTGGTACAAAGCCGATTGGACACCAAGTCAAGGAGGGAGGGCCGACCTCATGGAATTCGCTTTTGTACCGCTTCACTCGCTAGGACATCGGGGGTTCGGGGAAAGGTTCGATTTAGCTCGCCTGCCTTTCCGGATCGCTGATGGGCTGACAATCGAGGATGTTGAGCCCTGCCTGCCGGGGGATGCGTTCACGCTTTGGAAATCCATGCTCGGGGAGTCGACCTTCGAGAAGGTCGAGCGAGTGAAACATGCAATCGTTCATCGGTACAACGAGTCCGACGGCGAAACCGACAGAGGACTTACCACCCTCGCAACTTCGTGCCTGCGGCTGATCCGGCCAATGCGCCAGGGAGTCCTGAGCGTGGTTCGCGGAACGATCGGAGAGGACGGTAGCTTCAACGTACGCGGCTTCGAGCTGACTGAGCGCTTGAGCGGGGTGGAAGTTGTAGAAGCGCATAAGCTGTCCACGCTGCGAGTAGTTGATGCAGAAGGGTTGTGCGCGCTGCTCCCGGAGTTCATCAGGGCAATCGAGGGCGAATTCTGGAAGTTTCGGATGGCGGCGCAGTTTCACGACCTGGGGTTCTTCCAGTCTTACAACTGGAAGCCCAAGTTTCTTCTCTGGGCGTCAGCAATTGAGTCGATCTTCACTTCCCACAGTCGGGACCACCAGGGCACTCGGGTCGCCACGGAAAGAATTAAGTGGTTCTTGGGCGAGCGCACGCGAATCTACCCCCCAGCTGAGCGCTGGGAGGCTATTCCTGATTGCCCCCTGACAATCGGGGATTTGTTGGACGACCTTTACGAGCTTCGCAATTTCGTGGCCCACGGCGACAAAGTCCCGGATTCCTTCTTTCACACCTATCCGCGGACTGGCGTGAATGGAGGGGTTTGCAAAGTCGAGGTACTTTTGGAGGCTGCGAGCTTCATCATCCGGGCCAGTTTGGTCAAGATCCTGCGCGACGGGCTCCTCGACCATTTTGCCGACGCCGCGCCCGCGGAGGCTTTCTTCTCAGCACACGGGCTCGTTAATTCAGTACTTCGGGGCTCCCCATAGACGTGGCGGGAACTCCCCCACATCGGCTAAAGCCGGAGTCATTTTGCAGCGGCTTCGGTACGAAGGAATTCGTGCCCTGATACACAGCGCAGGACCGAACCCAACTCGGGTCCCGGCGGCCGCTGCGGCCTCTGGTGCCGCTCACCGACGGCGGCAATGCGGCGGCCTGGCATCTGCGCTTAGCATCAGGGCAACGCATGGCAGCTTACGGAAAAACACTTCGAGGCACGGGCTTTGTATCAGGGCATGACTTTAGTCGTGCCGCACAACGCCCCATTAGAACTGGGCTTTAGCCCCTGTGCTTTTCGCCTCTTCAGGGACTCGAAGCACCACCGATACATCTCCGCCGAGGCCACCAGCCCCGCCTGCACCGGGTTCTGCGCGATGTACTCCCGGTAGCTTCGAAAACTCTCGTCGTCATTCACGCGCACTTCGGAAAAACCGCGCTGCCACACCTCGCCCGCATATCTCAGCTCTTTCTTTATACGATACGAGAATCCGCCCTTGATGAACTGCATCGCCTTCTCGACGGATAAGTCGCCTTCGACGGAGAGCAGCAAATGAACGTGCTCGGGCATCACGACGAAATCGTGAATTCGGAATCGAGCGGCACAGGCCCGCAGCACGTCCACCAGCAACTCGGCGTTGCGATCGACCTGAAACAGGCGGCGGCCCATGTAGGTCCGCGTGGTGACGAAGAATGTCCGGCGGGATTGGAGGATGCCGTGCGGATCGGAGTTGCGCGTGGGAACGGCCATAGCAGGGGCTCTGTCTCTTTGTACGGCTTGGCGGCGCGACTGAAGTCATGCCCTGATACAAAGCAGCGCACCAAGGTCACGTGCGTTGAGGCAATACGGGGGCTCGGATCGTGCTCGGGCGAAAGGCACAGGGGCTAAAGCCCAGTTCTCATCAGGCGCTTGGCGGCACGACTGAAGTCATGCCCTGATACAAGGCGCAGGGGCTAAAGCCGGTTGGGCTTCGGATTCTGCTCAAGCGAAAGGCACAGGGGCTAAAGCCCAGTCCTCATCAGGCGCTTGGCGGCACGACTGAAGTCATGCCCTGATACAAGGCGCAGGGGCTAAAGCCCGTTGGGCTTCGGATTCTGTTCGGGCGAAAGGCACAGGGGCTGAAGCCCAGATCCCTTGTGTGGCTGGGCGGCACGACTGAAGTCATGCCCTGATACAAGGCGCAGGGGCTAAAGCCGGTTGGGCTTCGGATTCTGTTCGGGCGAACGGCACAGGGGCTAAAGCCCAGACCCTTCGTGTAGCTGTGCGGCACGACTGAAGTCATGCCCTGATACAAAGCTGCGCACCAAGGTCACGTGCGTTGCGGCAATACGGGGGCTGAAGCCGGAGGGCTCGGATCGTGCTCGGGCAAGAGGCACAGGGGCT
This sequence comes from Acidobacteriaceae bacterium, assembly GCA_030041515.1. Classification (GTDB taxonomy): domain Bacteria; phylum Acidobacteriota; class Terriglobia; order Terriglobales; family Acidobacteriaceae; genus Palsa-343. The sequence goes on from JASHNS010000076.1 coordinate 12,999, forward strand.
AAAGCCCGGTTCTCATCAGGCGCTTTGCGGCACGACTGAAGTCATGCCCTGATACAAAGCCCCAGGCTCGGGCGTCTATTCCCGCAAGCTGCGGTCGTGCGATCCTTCAAAACGGCAGCGCCACTCACGTGTGACCTCCGTACCGTTCGCGCTACCGATTCTTCTTGCTCCAATTCTTCGCGCGTCCTACGCTGCAATTGGGAAGCTCTGTCCGCCTCGAGTGCCGACAGGGCTTTTGCTTTGGGGCGCAGAGCGCTCGGTGATCCGTGAACGGGGATCCGTGATCACGCAAGGCCATCCTTGTGCAGCTGGCGGGCCGGGGCGAGGCGACATTGCTGATGGCTGATGCAAAAACAAAGAGGTTCCAGGGTAATACCCTCAGGGTATTACCCTGCAAGTCGCGTGGTTTCAGGTAGGTTGCTGAGGCCTCACCCTTCAAAATATTTTTCTCCCGGGGTGGGCGGCAAACTGCGGCGGCAAATTGTCGCAGGACGAAATGCAGGTCCTTCGACTCCGCATCGCGCAGCCAGGCTGCGCGATGCTCCGCTCAGGATGACAGCGCTGGGGTTGAGAGCCTCAACATCTACTGTGTTTTCAAATGATTGCGGGCTGCAATGCAGTAAGTACTTTCGATTCCACACCTACGCGATGAGGAGGCGTAACTCCTGTAGATTCCACACCTGCGCAAATTGCATAAAAATGCAGGTGCCTTCGGCTTCGCTCAGGCCAGGCTCTTCGACTCCGCATCGCGCAGCCAGCTGCGCGATGCTCCGCTCAGGATGACGGCGCGGGGCGGCGCGTTAGTTAGTGGGTCTTGTCGGGCGAGGTGGTGAAGCGCTGGTCGATGGGTTGGCGGCCGCGGAAGCCGTCCTCCATGCGGTGCCAGAAGCCGATGCGGGGCTCGCCGCGCTTCCAGCAGAGCAGGACCGTTTCGCCTTCGAGGTCGCAGGGGAAATCGAGGAGGCCGGAGTCGAGGTCCTTCACCTGCACGCCGATCGCGTCCAGTTCCTGGAGCGAATCCTTGGCGCGCTGGATCAGGGCTTCGAGCGTGGAGCGGCGCCGCTGCACGTCCGCCGCGTTGACCTGCATTCCGCCCTGCGCGACGATGCGCCGCATCAGCGACGTGAGCTCGTCGTCGAGCTCCTCGGCGGCCTGCCTGGCTTCGAGAGCGCGGTTCAGCAGCGACTCCGCGATGGGGAGCAGGTTTTGCGCTTCGTCGAGGGTGAAAAGCTTCATGGTGGCCGTTACCAGTTTTCAGGCCGCGTCGATTCTACTCGCCGCGACTGAATGCTCGAAGGGACGAAAGAAATGCAGGTCCTTCGACTCCGTTTGTCGCTCACAGCGCGACAAACTCCGCTCAGGATGACAGAGCATTTGCGATGCGGAGTCGAGACTAAATCGTCAGCATGCGGTCCAGCGCGGTGCGGGCCCAGTATTTCACATCGTCGGCGACCTGGATGCGGTTGACGACGCGGCCCTCGACCAGGTTTTCGAGCGCCCACGCCAGATGCTGCGGGCTGATGCGATACATCGTGGTGCAGAGGCAGCCGGTGTCGTCGAGGGTGACGATGGTTTTGCCGTGCGGCGCGAACTCTTTCGCGAGGCGGTTGACGAGGTGGATTTCGGTGCCGATGGCGAAGCTGGAGCCGGCGGAAGCGTCTCTCACGATCTGGATGAGGCGCTCCGTCGAGCCGAGCGCGTCGGCTTTCTGGCAAACTTCGAGACGGCACTCGGGATGGACGATGACCTGGATGCCGGGATATTTCGCGCGGACCTTGTCGACGTGCTCGGGCAGGAAGCGCTGGTGGACGGAGCAGTGGCCTTTCCACAGGATGACGCGCGCCGCGCGGAGGCGGTCCGGCGTGATGCCTCCTGCCAGCTGCCAGGGATCGTAGACCGGCATCTCGGCGAGCGGAATGCCCATGGCGTGGCCGGTGTTGCGGCCGAGGTGCTGGTCGGGGAGGAAGAGGATCTTCTTCGCGCGCGCGAAGGCCCAGTCGAAGGCGCGCCGCGCGTTCGATGAGGTGCAGACCAGGCCGCCGCGCTCGCCGCAGAAGGCTTTGATGGCGGCGGTGGAGTTCATGTAGGTGAGCGGGAGGATTTCGTCTTCGCGGATGCCGGAGGCGAGGAGGTCGTCCCAGCACTGCTCGACCTGGCCGATCTCGGCCATGTCGGCCATGGAGCAGCCGGCGTTCAGATCGGGCAGGATGGTCTGCTGACCGTTGCGAGCGAGGACGTCGGCGCTCTCGGCCATGAAGTGGACGCCGCAGAAGACGAGGTAGCGGGCGCTGGTTTCGGCGGCGGCGCGGCAGAGCTTGTACGAGTCGCCGGTGAAGTCGGCGAAGTGGATCACTTCGTCGCGCTGGTAGTGGTGGCCGAGGAGAATGGTGCTCGTGCCGAGCCGCCGACGGGCTTCGGCAATGCGTGCGTCCATCGAATGGTCGGGGAGCGCGAGGTAGCTGTCGAGGGAACAGGATTCCGTCGACAGGGGTTCTGCCACTTCTTCAAGTACGTTCAAAGTCTGCCGCCTTCAGTCCGCTTCAGGGATGACCCGAGGTGGACGGGGATGTTGAAAGCCATTCCGGTGGCAGTTGGCTCGCTGCGATGGTCCGCCCAGCCAACGGGGATGTTGCCACGCTGCTTGCTGCTCTACCTTATTAGACGCGCCGCCGGCGCCGTGGTCGCAACCGAGCGCCCAGCTCTTCGGGAAGGCCCGTCGTGAGCTTAGTTTACCCCATGGCGAGCGGGCGCAGCGGGACAGGCTCTTCGCGCTGGACGGGGCGGCGCGCGGGACGGTACCAGTCTTCGCGGGTGAGCGGCAGGCGGCTGTCGCCGCGGTCGGGCTTGCTCAGCAGGACCTGATAGAGGGCGATGTCGCCGCGCTGGAAAGCGGCCGCGCATCCGGCCATGTAAAGGAGCCAGATGCGCCAGGTCCTTTCGGGCACGCGATCGAGGAGCACGGCGCGATGGCGGCGGAGACCTTCGACCCAGCAGCGCAGGGTGCGGGTGTAGTGCTCGCGGAGGTTCTCCACATCGCGGACCTCGAAGCCGGCGGCTTCGGCGGTGGTGATGGTCTGGGTGAGGGTGACGAGTTCGCCGTCGGGGAAAACATAGCGGCCGATGAAGGAATCGGTACCGCGGGGCTCGGATTGGGCGGAACGGGCAATGGCGTGGTTGAGGAAGACGCCGCCGGGCTCGAGGAGGCGCCAGGCGAGAGCGAAATAGCGGGGCAGGTTTTTAAGGCCGACGTGCTCGCTCATGCCGACGCTGGCGATCTTGTTATAGGTGCGCTGCGCGGGGTCGAGCTGGCGGTAATCACGGAGAGTGACGCGGCAGGAATTCGCGAGCCCGCTGCAGAGGATGCGCTGATCGGCGACCTGGGCCTGCTCGCGGCTGAGCGTGATGCCATCGGCCTCGGCGCCACAGCGATGGGCGGCGTGGAGGATGAGGCTGCCCCAGCCGCAGCCGATGTCGAGGAAGCGCTCGCCGGGGTGGAGGCGGAGCTTGCGGCAGATGAGATCGAGCTTCTGTTCCTGCGCGGTGTCGAGCGAGTCGGAATCGTTCTGGAAGTAGGCGCAGGAGTAGGCGAGCGTGGGGCCGAGCCAGGGGCGGAAGAACTCCGGGGGCAGGTCGTAGTGGAACGCGATGGACTCGCGGTCGCGCCGCGGGGAATGGGCGGGGCCGTGCGTGAGGGCGTGAGAGAGAATGCCGAACCGGCGGAGCAGCTTTTGCCGGAGCGGGACGGGGCGGCGCACGATGTATTGGCCGATTTCGAAGACGCTGAAGAGATCTCCCTCGACTTCGATCTCCTGGGCCAGGAAGGCTTCGCCCAGGCCGATCTGTGTGGGATTGAACAGCAGCGTTCGCAGCACTTTCGGCGTGGTGAGGACGATGGTGCAAACGGGAGGATTGCCGTTGCCGGGCGCGGAGTTCCAGGTCCAGCCGTTCCAGAGGCGGATGGCGAAGGGCGGACCCTCGTAGTTGCGGAAGAGCTCGCCGAGGGTAGTGGTGGCGCGGGAAGAAAAGGCAATCAAGTCGCTCATAGCGATCTCCGGAGAGGCTGGGAAGCATGCCCCACGAGGAAGATGCCGCCGCAGCGTCAGGATGGGGCACTCCAGCCAGATTGCTGATTTAACCCTTTGCGGAACAGTATGCTCCCCGAGGGAGGGCGGCGGCGGGGATAATTTCGGTGCGGGGCGATCGGGAGCTTTCTGTTTGTGAGGGCTCCGGCGCGGCGGGTATCATGAAGTCTCCATGCATTTCGGCGATTACACCTTTATCTTCCTGCTCGCTCTTGTGCTCTTCGGTCCGAAGAAGATGCCGGAGATGGGAAGGCAGCTGGGCAAGCTGCTTGCCGAGTTCCGCCGCGCCAGCAATGAGTTTAAGTTTCAGATCCAGGAAGAGTTGCGGAACATGGAAGAGGACGAGCGGAAGAAGAAGCTCGCGGAATCGCTGGCGCTGGCGGAGGCTTCACAGAAGGCGATGATCGATGCGGGAGCGACTGCGCGCGCGGAGGCGGGGCCAACGATTCTGCCGCCTTCGACGGGAGAGCCGGTGAGCACCGGGCGGCCGTTTGCGGTGCCCGTGGATCCAGGTGGAAGTCCGCTGCCCGAATTGCCCGCGCCGGAAGCACCGGGAGCGATAGCGGGGGATGCGAACCCATCGGCCGCATCCAGCACGACGGGCGGTCCGAACGGCTCGGCGGGCGCGGACTCCGAAGCGTCGAACGATCTCGACTCTCAACTTCCGGTCCGCGGCGCCGCGGAGTCTGTGACCCATGGTTGATCTGGTGGATCGCGCCCGCGCGGCGGTGACGGAGCGCGCGGAACTGCCCGGCATGAGCCTGCTCGAGCACCTGCAGGAGCTGCGCCGCCGGATCATCCATTCCGCGCTGTATATCATCGGCGGCTTTTTCATTGCGTGGTATTTCCACGATCGCATTTACGGATTCATGCAGCAGCCGATCACGTGGGCGCTGGCGAAGCACCACATGCCGACGCAGCTGAATTACTTCAACCCGATCGATCCGTTCAACATGTATCTCGAGATCAGCTTCATGGGAGGCTGCATTCTCGCATGCCCGTTCGTGTTCTACGAGGTCTGGCTGTTTATTTCGCCGGGGTTATACAAGAACGAGAAGAAGTATGTGGTGCCGTTCATGACGGCAACGGTCCTGCTGTTTCTGGCCGGAGCGTACTTTGGGTACCGATGGGTGTATCCGGGGTCACTGGACTTCCTGCTCAGCTTCAACAAGGATTTCCGGCCAATGATCGAGATCAACGAGTACACCAGCCTTTTTCTGACGGTGATTCTCGGGCTGGGACTGACGTTCGAGCTGCCGATTCTGGTGATGTTTCTCTCTCTTTTTGGAATCGTGAGTCCAAGATTCTTATGGAAGAACATTCGTTACGCCGTCCTGCTGATTTTCATCATCGCAGCCATCATTACGCCGACCTCCGACATTCTGACGATGTGCGTGTTCGCCAGCCCCATGCTGGTGCTGTACGTGCTGAGCATCGGAGTGTCGTGGTTCGTGCATCCGGCGACGCGCAGAAAGCGCGCGGCGAAGGCGGCCCAATGAGGCGAGGCGCCGTGGCTCGCAGCTGTCTCTGCCTCATTGCCGCGCTGGCGCTGGCTCTTCCCGGTTGCCCGTGCGCGCGAGCACAGGCGGGTGCGCAGTTCCAGAATCTGCCGCGCTTTGACGGAGCGCGGGCGCTCGCATATACGAAGCAGTTTGTGGACTTTGCGGGGCCGCGGTGGGTGGGCAGCCCTGGCCATGCCCGCGCCGAACAGTTCCTCAAGGACCAGTTCCGCCACGACGATCTGGTGGAAGACACCTTCGTCGCGAAGACGCCGATCGGTCCGCTGACGATGCACAACTTTATCGTGAAGTTTCCGGGCAAGAAGGACGGGATCATCGTCGTCGCGTCGCATTACGACACGAATTATCCGCTCCGGAACATCCACTATGTTGGCGCAAACGATGGAGGGTCGACGACGGGTTTGCTGATCGAGATGGCGAACTACTTTCGTGGAAAACCGAACAACGGCTACAGCGTGTGGCTGGTCTTCACCGACGGCGAAGAGGCGATCAAGGGGTGGACAGATTCGGATTCCGCATACGGCTCGAAGCAACTGGCGGCGATGTGGGCTAAGGACGGAACGCTGAAGAAGATCAGGGCATTTCTGCTGGCTGACATGCTCGGAGATAAGGACCTGGATATCACCCGGGATATGAATTCCACCCCGTGGCTGGAGGACCTTGTGTACAAGGCGGCGTCGGAGTACGGATGGCAATCGTTCTTCTTCCAGTCGAAGATGTACGTCGGCGACGACCACACGCCATTCCTGCAGCGCGGGGTGCCCTGCGCGGACCTGATCGATTTCGATTACGGGTACAACAACTCCTACTGGCATACGGCGCAGGACACGCTGGACAAGCTTGGCGCGCAGAGCCTGACCATCTCGGGAGACACTTTGCTGGAGACGATTCGCCTGCTGGACGAGGGAGAGAAGTAACTCCAGGAGCCCGATCGTCGATCATCGCGCGATGCCTACCCACTGGCTCGGATTCTTCGTTCTGATTGCCGCACTGACGGTGGTGGATCTGTTCGTGCTGCAGCGCCGGAACCGGCCGGCATCGCTGCGCATGGCCTGGCTGTGGACGGGATTTCTGGCCGTCCTTGCCTGCGGATTTGCCGGGTGGATCGGGACGACGAGCGGCCGGCAGCACGGAGTGGAGTTTCTGACCGGCTACGTGATCGAAGCGTCGCTCAGCATCGATAATCTTTTCGTCTTCTTCGTTCTCTTTCGGTCGCTGCACCTCGATGCGCGCCAGCAGCACCAGGTACTTTTGTGGGGCATCCTCGGGGCGGTCGTACTGCGTGGCGCGCTGATCCTCGCCGGAACGGCGCTTCTGGCCCACTTTGGGTGGGTCGAGTATGTCTTTGGAGCGATCCTCGGCGCCGCCGCGCTGCGGCTGCTGGTCTACCGGCCCAGCGCATCGCGAACCCGGGGTCCGGTGGCGTGGGTTCAGGCATGTTGCCTGCGCTATGCGGGCGGCGGGAGCCTTGCTCTGGCTTCGCTGCTGCTGGTGATCGCCGCCGTCGAGGCGACCGATTTGCTGTTTGCGCTGGATTCCATCCCAGCGGTGCTGGCGGTTACCCGCGATCCCTGGATCGCCTTCTCGTCGAACATCTTCGCGGTTCTGGGCCTGCGCTCCCTGTATTTTGCTGTGGCCGGCCTGATGGAGCGTTTCCGCCGTCTGCACTATGCGCTGGCCTGCATTCTGGCGTTTGTCGCGTTCAAGATGGTCGCGGGTCGCTGGATCCCGGTCTCGGCGCTCGCCTCGCTCGGTGTCATCCTCGGCATCCTGCTCCTGTTTGCCATCCTGAACAGGGTTCTGCCTGGACAGAGATCGGAGTCGGCGCGGACTTTCTGACGTTTGCCTGAGGTTCACGCTTTGGAGTTATAGTCTCTGCATCCGGCCTGCGGCTCACCATCAGGGAGAACAAAGGATGAAGATCGGCGTACTCGGTTCCGGCGTCGTCGCGCAGACACTCGCTGCGGGGTTTCTGAAGTACGGCTACGAAACGATGATTGGCACGCGCGAGGCGGCAAAGCTGGCAGAATGGAAAGCCGCGAATCCGCGGGCGCGCCTGGGCAGCTTCAGCGAGGCGGCAACATTCGGTGAAGTGCTTCTTCTTGCCGTCAAGGGGACCGCGGCAGTGGAGGCTTTGCGCCTGGCGGGGAGTGCTCATCTTGCCGGGAAGACCGTCATCGACGCATGCAACCCGATTGCCGACGCACCACCGGATCATGGCGTGCTGAAATTCTTCACCCAGTTCGATCAATCGCTGATGGAGCAGCTACAGCGCGAATTCGCTGACGCGCATTTCGTCAAGGCGTTCAACTCAGTGGGTAGCGCGCGGATGATGAACCCGCACTACGCCGGCGGGATTCGTCCGACGATGTTCATCTGCGGAAACGACAGCGCGGCGAAGGCAACGGTTGCAGAGATTTTGGACAAGTTCGGCTGGGAGACTGCGGATATGGGTTCGGTGGAGGCCGCCCGGGCGATTGAGCCGCTGTGCATGCTGTGGTGCATTCCGGGCTTCACGCGCAACGAGTGGACACACGCGTTCAAATTGCTGCGGCAATAGGCAGCAACGCGATCAGAAATCACGAAATTCGACTTCCCTGCTCCTGCTAAGAACCGAATGGCCGCCGAAGTGGACATCGTCGCGCGCCGGGAAATCGTTGCGGTAGTGCGCGCCGCGGCTTTCTTTGCGAGCCAGCGCTGCGGCGACAATCAGTTGGCCGATGCTTTGGAGATTGCGAAGCTCCAGGGCGAGGCGACCGGCCGCGTCTGTAATTTCCATGGAGGCAAGCTCTCTCTGCGCCTGTTGCAGACCGTGAGCGTCACGCAGTAAAGCGGCCTTTTCCCACATGGTGCGCTGCAACTTGTCGCGCGTCGCGGCCAGCGATTCGACCGCAGGCCGGGCGGCTTCGCTCACGGGAAAGATGCGCGTATTGCTGTGCATTTTGAGGGCTGCATCCTCCATGGCTTCCGCGGCGCGCGCGCCGAAGACCAGTCCCTCCAGCAGAGAATTGCTGGCGAGACGGTTGGCGCCATGGACGCCGGTGCAGGCGGCCTCGCCGGCAGCAAACAAGCGGGGGACGGAGGTACGGCCATCCACGTCCGTGCGGATGCCGCCCATGAGGTAGTGGGCTGCGGGGCGAACCGGGATCAGGTCCGTGCGCAGGTGGAGGCGGTGCTGAGCCAGGAACTTCGAGATGCCGGGAAAGCGGGTGGCGGGATCGATGTTCGTCACGTGGCGCATGTCGAGGTAGACGGGGAGCGCTTCGCCGTTCGCGCCCAGTCCCTCGCGTGTGATGGCCCGGGCCACGACGTCGCGAGGCGCGAGCTCAAGGAGAGGATGATAGCGCTGCATGAACCGCTCGCCGCCGGCATTGCGCAGGTATGCGCCCTCGCCGCGCAGCGCCTCGGAGAGGAGAAAGCGGGGCACGCCGGGAAGGCTGAGAGCGGTGGGATGGAACTGATAGAACTCCATGTCGGCGATCTCGGCGCCGGCACGCCACGCCATCGCGATGCCATCGCCGGTGGCGACAGCGGGATTGGTCGTATCGCTGTAGACCTGGCCCGCGCCGCCGCTGGCGAGGAGGACGGCGCGCGCCGGGATGGGACGCACGCGGCCCTCGCGATCCAGCAGCGTGACGCCGGCGACCTCGCCATCGTTCATCAGCAGGTCGACGGTTGTGGACCATTCCTGCAGCTGGATGGTATCCATGGCGCGCGCATGGCGGAGCAGCGAGCGGGCAATCTCCGCGCCGGTGGCGTCGCCGTGAGCATGGAGGATGCGATTGCGGCTGTGGGCGCCTTCGCGCGTGAGCATCAGGCGGCCGTTCTCGCGATCGAACTCCGTTCCCCAGCGCAGCAGCTCATCCACGCGCCGCGGACCCTCTTCCACCAGCACGCGGGCGGCCTGGCGGTTCACGAGGCCGTCGCCCGCGTTCACGGTGTCGTCGAGATGCAGGGCCACGTCTTCTTCGCCGCTCATCGCGACGGCGATGCCGCCCTGCGCGTAATGCGTGTTTGATTCGGCCAGCGCCTCTTTGGTGACGACGCGCACGCGCGCGCCAGCGTTCGCCAGGCCAATTGCGGCGCGCAGGCCGGCGACGCCCGCGCCCACAATGAGGAAATCCGGTTCCTGCGTATCCGCCATTCTCTCTCAGGCTATCGCAGGTTGGGCCGCCGCGAGGCCTGCAGAGCGATGCCAGGCTCTCAGCGAGAAGCGAGCAGACGCAGCGCGTTCTCGCGGTAGACCTTCTTCAGCACATCGGCGGGAAGGCCGAGGCCGTAGATGCTCCATCGGCCCTGGCGCGAGGCGTGGGTCGGGTATTCGAAGTACTCGTCGTTTGTCTCCAGAAATCGGAAATAAAGCCGGTACATAGATTCCTCGGGCAAGAGATCGGCGCCGAAGAGAATGCGATCGGCATAGCGGAGGAAAAATTCTCGCGCGGTGAAAGGCTGCCGGCCCAGTTCCGAAGCGCGGGCGCTGATATCCACGTACACGTTCGGGAAGGTATCCAGCATGTGGGCCGCGCGGGCCAGATTTTCGCTGCTGCCGGCGACGTGCGCGCCGACGAAGGTCGTATTCGGATGACGGGCAAAGACGCGGTCCCGCTGCCGCAGCAGCTCCTCTTTGGAATACTGCGATCCGTAAAAGCTCCAGTCGGGGTGCGCGGCAAGCTCTTCGTAGCGCTCGTTGGTTTCGTCGATGGGCAGGAAGAACGCGTCTGGGTCGGCGGTGTGAAACATCACCGGGATGCCGAGATCGGCGGCCTTGTCGAAGATGGGCGCGAGGCTCTCGTCGTCGATGCGGACGAGGTTGCCGTCGGGCCCACGGAGGGTGAGGCCAAGATCCTTCCAGAACTTGATGCCGACGGCGCCGCGCTCGACCTGGCGCTCGAGAACGTCGCAGGAGCGCTGCGCGAAGCCGGGCTCACCAACGCCGGTCCAATCCATCCAGCCGATGGTTGAGAAGCGGTGCGGGTCGGCCGCGCGAAATTTGTCGATCATAGACAGCGCGTCGCTGCCGGTGCGCATGGTGATGTTGACGATGCGCTCGATGCCGCATGCGTCCATGACGCGCAGGACGCTGGACGGCTCCATCGAATCGAGGTGATTGTGGTAATCGATCGCGGGAAATCGGGGCCGGTCGATGTGGTGCTGGGCGGTGCGGAGCATGGAACGCGGGCGAAAGGCGCTGAGCGGCAGGGCGACTTCGGCCCTGGCTGAGACCAGGGCGACAAACTTGTCCAGCTGAGGCGGATTGTCCTCGCTCATACCAGGATCAGTTCCACATTCTGGCTGCGCAGGGCTTCTTCGGCCTCGCGCGGAATGTTGTGGTCGGTAATCACGGCGTGGATGGCGGAGGTGGGGACGATACGCGACAGAGAGCGGCGGTTGAACTTGGTGGAGTCGCAGACGACGACCACGCGCCGGGAGGCTTTGACCATGGCGCGATTGACACGCGATTCGAGAAAGTTCGGAGTGGTGATGCCGGTCTCCACATCGAAGCCGTCAACGCCGAGAAAGAGGATGTCGGCGTGCATCTCGTCCAGAACATCCTCCGCCAGCGGACCGACCAGGGAAAAGGAATTTTTGCGAAGAGTACCGCCAATGAGGATCACTTCAAAGGGCGTGTTGGTGAGTTCTGCGGCAATATTGACGGCGTTGGTGATGAGGGTAAGCTGCGAAAACCTTTTGAGCGCGTGGCCTACAGCGCTGGTGGTGGTGCCGGAATCGAGCATGACGCACTGGCCCTCCTGCACCATCTTCGCCGCGGCCTCAGCGATCCGATGCTTTTCCTGGGAGTGCTGTTTTTGTTTTTCCTGGAGCGAGGGATCGAAGAGCGCACCGGACTGGATGCGAATGGCACCGCCGTGACTGCGCTGCGCGAGGCCGCGAGACTGGAGGTATTCGAGATCCTTGCGGATGGTGATCTGCGAAATGCCGAGGGTACGGGACAAGTCGCCCACCAACACGCGGCCTTCGCTCTGCACCAGCGAAAGGATATGGCGGCGGCGCTCGTCAATCAGCATCTGGCTGCTCTGTGCGGCGCTGCGGCTGCCCGATCTGGACTTCTTTGCCATGGCAGGATCCCGGCCCTCCCTCATCTCGATTCCATCTTCGGCATGATAACGATTCGCGATCCGCAGCGCCACAACACGTGACTCACTGAGGGCGACGAATGTCTGCGGGGTTGAAGACTGTGGACATGTGCCCGGTGATGTGCACCAGGAAATGCTGCACGGCTTCGCGGCCATCGATGCCGCGCGCCGTCAGCGTGACGGTGTAGTCGCCCGGTTCCGTCCAGGTGTGATCCGGCGCGGCGCTCTCCGCGCTGATGCCGTCTCCAAAACCCCAGCGCCATGCGACAACCGGCTCAGTATCCACAGCGGTTGCGGTGAAGCTCAGCGTTTCACCAGCGTTGCCGCTGTCTGGACGCTTCACTGTGACCTCGGGCAGCGCCGCGGCAACGTCATCGTCGATGAATTTCAGCATGCGCACACCCTGGGGCGGAACCGTGACTTGCACGGCATTTCGCTGCAGATCGGCGTGGGCCGCCGGATCGAGGACAGGGAGGATGCTGTAATGCGCGGCGGGCGACAGGCCGAGCCGGGACAAGGAAATCGCGTGCGGCCGCGCCCGCGTGGTCCAGTTGAAGACGGTCAGGATGCTCTGCCGCGGGGATTCCCTGAGGAAAAAGATGCTCGGCTGGCCGTCCGCCTGGTCATAGTCCATGAGATCCACGGGGGTGGAGGCGCGGCTGAGATGCACCATGTCCAGGAGGTCTGGATTTTCTAGCAACATCAGGCGATCGGGGGTATTTTGCAGTGAAGGCAGGTTGTCGCCGATTTCGAACATGCCGCCGGCCACCGCCGCCAGGGCAATGGCCGCGCGCGATGCGTTGAGAGTCGCCGGCGTGGAACTCTCATGCCAGCTTTGGTCGGAGATGGTCTGGGTTGAAATGGAAAAGGCATCGGGATCGGAGACGAAGAAGTTGCGATCCATGTAGTAGCGCGCGGCGATTCCGGGCGCAGCTTCTTTCGTGGCATCGAAGGTGTGCCCGGTATCCTGCGAAATGCGCCCATAGTCGACGTAGCCGACGGGATTCAGCATGACGCTGCCGTCCTTATCCAGCCATACGTTGTCGCCGACCGCCTGGCGAATGATCTCCAGCCCGATTCGCTGCGCCTGCATGGCGGTGGTATTGGGCGTGTAGCGATAGCCCTCGATGGCGCTGTCATCCATGAAATCCAGCTTGAAATAGTGGATGCCCCAGTCGTGCGCCATGGTGGAGTACGTCTGGTGGAGGTACGCCTGGGCTCCCGGATTTGTGGTGTCGAGCATGTAGAGCTGATCTTTGCCGGCATCGACAGTGCCGGCCGGAATCGGTTGCCCCTGCGCATTCTTCACCAACCAGCCGGGATGGTGCTGGTAAACCCAGGAGCGCAGCGAGACCTCGAAGGGCGCGGTCCAGATGCCGGGTGTGAGCCCGAGTCCGTGGATTTTGTATTCAAGACGGCGCATTCCACCGGGGAAGAGCGTCGCGTTGGGAGTGGTGTACTCGCCGCGCGCGTATTGATATCCCTCGTCGATGTGAACGACGTCGTAGCCGTACGATTTGAGGTGCTGGGCCTCCCATTCAGCGTTGGTGAGGGCTGCGCCCTGGTTGAGCCCGAAGTAAAACGCGGTCCAGCTCCACCAGCCCATGAGGGGCGGGGCCGTCGTACGGGCGTGGTGAATCCTGCGAATGAGAGCACCGTAGGTCTCCAGCTGGTGATGATAATCGTGGCTTACGCTCAGGAGCATGCGCTCGGAATCCATGGTTCCACCCGGTGGAAGCGGCAGGCTGAGATCGATCTGGTCTTCGGGCGGCGAATCCTGAAGCGAGTTTTCCTTTTCCATCTCGGTGGTTCCGGTGGAATCCACCTCGTAGGAAGAGATCGCCGGATTTTTTCCGGAGGCAGGCCCGATGTGAAGACGCAGAATCGTCAGGAAGCGGTCCGAGGTCAACGCGCCGAGGAAGAGGCTTTCGCGGCTCTGACGGTTGTAGATCAGCTGGCTGCCTACCGCCCTGTGCATCCCATGATCCGCGTCAGCCAGGTCGCGAATCTGCATGGCCGGGCGGTCTTCGCTGAAGCTGTCAGACAGCACTCGTTCGTCTGCGGAGGGAGCGCCGAGATCGATGAGGTCTGCGCCGGTGGCATCCACGACGCGAATGGCCTGCACATGGATGGTATGGCCCGAATTGTTCACCACAGATACCTGCAGCTCGGCAAAGGGTGCGCTGAGGAAAGCTCGGAGCCGGTACTCGAGTTGCGGCTCGGCAGCAAGGCCGGACCAGGTCACCTGCCATTCCGTGGCTGCGCCGAAGTCGCCCTGCACGCTGGTCTGCCGGACCCTGTGCGTTGGATAATCCTGCGAGCGCACCCAGCGTCCATTGACCTGAGCGGCTACACCCGCGACAAGCACGGGCCTGGAGGCGCCGGGAAGCCCCACGAGATACTGACCACTGGGCGCGACCGTCGCCACGAACTGTTGACCGTGGGCGACGGCGAAGCCGGTGGAGAGAGAGGCAATGGCCACGAGGGGTGCGATGTACCTCAGGCGTCTGCTGAGCAGCACGTGTCTCACGTGGACACTCCTCCGAAGATGTTTCCTGCTGGATTTCGTTTACTTTCGCAGCACAGGACTCGAAGAACGAAGGGTAGCCTCTCCAAAACCAGGTGTCAAGGGATCTCCCGCAGCGGCAACGCCTTTGTTTGCAGATACTCTACGATATTCCATCGGGCTCTGCGCCGTTGCTCAGGGAGGCGAAGCAGCATCCATACATGGGCTGGATTGCTTCGGACTGGAAAACAATGGTAATAATGCGGAAGCCTTCGCCCGGCCAGATTCCGGGCGCAATTCAGGTGCAGATGCATGTCCGAACGAGATGTCATTGTCGCCGGCGAGATCAATCTCGACCTCATCCTCTACGGCCTGCCTGCGGCGCTGCCCGTGGAGCGCGAGCTTCTGGCCTCAGGCTTTCGGATGACGCTGGGCAGTTCCTCGGCGATCCTGGCGCACAACCTTTCCGTGCTTGGGATACCCACAGGATTCGTAACCCGCGTGGGCGGCGACGAACTGGGCCGCATCGCGCTGGAGCGGCTGGCGGAGAGCCGCACCGATCTGTCGCAGGTGCTTCATGACGGCGGAGATTCGACCACCGGCGTGACGGTGTTGCTTCAGCATGGGGAACAGCGGCGGATCCTCACCTACCCTGGGGTCATGTTTGAGTTGACGTGCGCCGATCTGGACCTGAATTACCTGACGACGGCACGGCATTTTCATCTGTCGTCGCTTTTTTTGCAGCGTGGACTTCACGCCGGGCTGCCGGATCTTTTCCGCACGTTAAAGCAGCGCGGGATGACTCTTTCTCTCGACACAAATGACGATCCCGAGGACCAGTGGGGCGGGGTGCTGGACGCGTTGTTACCGCTGGTCGATATCCTGCTGCCCAATGAGGAAGAGGCTGTGCGCATGACCGGGCACCGTTCGCCGGAAGCGGCGCTGGATGCCCTGTGCCGGCAGGTGCCGCTGGTCGCGATGAAGCGCGGCGCGGGGGGCGCGCTGATCGGGCGAGGCAACGAACGATTCTCCGCAGCGCCGGTCTGCGTGAGCCCGGTGGATACGATCGGCGCCGGGGACAGTTTCGATGCGGGCTTTCTGGCGGCATGGCTCCGGGGCGCCGACGCGGCGACGTGCGGACGAGCCGGCAATATTGCGGGAGCGCTGTCGACGCTTCGCCCAGGAGGAACCGAGGCTTTCCGCGACGCGGAGCTGCGAGAGAGTTTTCTGCGGAAGCAGGGCTTTCCCGGCGAAGGTCATGGGCAGGCCCCATGAGGCAAGCTGTTCCCCTCCGCCGGCTCATGCTGTGCGGCGTCTTCCGCGCCCGGTTATCCGTGGCTGGAATGGGCGGAGAAAGCCGATCCCGCGGAGAAAACTTCAACCCGCAGAAGGCCGGACGATTCATTTCGCATTGCGTTTGACGCTTACGTTTTGTTACGCTGCGATTGATTCCTGGAAGTGAGATTTCCGGAGCCTGCGCTGGACAGCATGGAGCCGGAAAGGAGCCTGAGTGGTGGACCCCCTATCGTCTCTGCTGCACCTTCCGCCGTCGCAGAAGCTGGAACAAGGGGTGCGTTACACGCCGCAGGAAATTGCACAGCAACCGGAAACATGGGCTCACACGCTGCTCCAGCTTCAGGCGCGATCGCCTGAAATTCAGGAGTTTTTGAGGGCTGCGGGCCTGCGCGGTCCAAGGGAGCGGCGGCCGACTGTTTTTCTGGTGGGCGCGGGGACATCGGATTACATTGGGCAGTCGCTCCATCTTCTGCTCAAAGAGCAGTGGCAGTGCGAGGTTATGCCTGTGGCCAGCACCAGCCTGCTGCCCGACTTCGCCGAGTACCTGCAGCCGGGCGGGTCCCGTCTCTGGATATCATTTTCGCGATCGGGAGACAGCCCCGAGGGCGTTGCCGTTCTGGAACGAGCCCTGGAGGAGCAGCCGGAAATTTTTCATCTGGTGGTCACCTGCAATCCTTCCGGCAGGATTGCGCGAGCCGTTGCCGGGCAGGCGCGCAGTCTCACCCTGGTTCTCGACGACAGGACGAATGACCGTGGTTTGGCGATGACCAGTTCCTTCACCAATATGGTTCTCAGCGGGCAGTTTCTCGCCCATGCGTGGAATTCCGGCGAGTACGAGCCGATCGTGCGCAATCTGGCGGAAGCAGCGCGGCAGATATTGCCGGCAGCCGCAGGTCTGGCGGAGGAACTGGCGCGCGAGGATTTTGGCCGGGCGTTTTTCGTGGGATCGGGAGCGCTTGCCGGGGCGGCTATGGAAAGCGCGCTGAAGACGCTGGAACTGAGCGCGGGGCGAGTGCTGGCGATGGCGCAGTCCACGCTCGGCCTGCGCCACGGACCGATGGCCGCGCTCGATGGCGCAACGCTCTTCGCCGGACTGGTGTCGACCGAGCCGCGGCGTCGCGCCTACGATTTGAATCTGCTGCGGGAGATCGGGAGCAAGCGCCTGGTGCGCACGCGTATTGCGATCGCCACCGATCGCGACGACCTCGATTCGGCCGCCGATCGCGTGCTGGCACCTGAGTTCAGGCCGGCCATTCCCGACCTTTATCGGCCGCCACTGGATGTTCTGTTTGGGCAGTTGTTCGGGCTGTTTGCCTCGATTCGCTGCGGGTTGAAGCCGGACGATCCGAGTCCCAACGGGGCGATCAGCCGCGTCGTTCAGGCCATCGAGCACAGCTGAGCGGATGTGGCTGCTGAGGCGGGTGGAGCGCAGACCCGTTCCCGCTTCGGAATCGTCGAGGCTCGGCATCAGGCGCCTCCCGCCTTCGTCTCCAGCTCAACTTTCCGAACGCCGGTGCCGATGAAGCATTTTGAGGCACGCAGGCGATCGCGCCTGTTTCAGCGCAATGGGCTGAAGCGGAGGGGGTCGCACGTTTTGGCAGACCCGGGGATCGCAGACGATGAAAGTTCTGGTGGTGGACGACTCTCTCACCATGGTTCTGAGCCTGAAGACGACGCTGACGATGCATGGCTTTGAGGTGGAGACAGCCGGCCACGGAGGGGAGGCGCTGGACAAGCTGCGCGCGGGGCTGCGGCCGGCGCTGATCCTGACCGATGTCAATATGCCGGTGATGGGGGGAATGGAGCTGATTCGGAGCGTGCGCTCGATGCCGGGCCTGAAGTTTGTGCCCATCCTGACGCTGACGACGGAGAGCGATGCGGGCAAGCGGAGCGAGGGGAAGATCGCCGGGGCCACCGGATGGCTGGTGAAGCCGATCTCGGGAAACGACCTGGTTGCAGTTCTGCGGAAAGTGCTGCCGGGAGCCTAGCGGGATGAGATCAGAAGGCGGGGGAGCGCGCGCATTGGCCGGACGGAGCGGAACTTCGGTGGAGAGCGGGCGCGAAGGTGCGTTGCCGGCGGGGGCTCGCGGACATTTGAACCGAATCCGCAGGCGAATGCTTTTCGAGTCACTGACCAGGGTCCTGCTGCTGGGAGGGTATGTTTGCTGGGTGTGGGAGATGAACGGGTCCGGCTTCTCCAGGAACGAAGTTCGAGAGGGGATTTTGCTGCTTCTCCTTGTTTTGCTGCCTGGCGTCTTCTACAGGCTGAAGAATTATGGCGAGGCGCGGAAAGCCGTGGCCGAGATGTGGGCCATCACCCGGATGAGTTCCGGAGATGTAGCGCGCATCTTCAGCATGCGGAAGGTGCTGCAGCGGGAAGCGCGGGACTGCGGCCTGTTCACCGACCTGCTGCGCGAGCACATCGGGGACTCTCTGGCGGAATCGGAGCGCGAGGTGGTGGCCGCAGTGGAGGAGCTGGCGCGGCTGGTGGAGCAGGCGAATCACCAGAAGGAACGAATCTCACAAAGCGTGAGAAGCAGCCGGGACCTGACCGACAGCACACGGGAGCAAAGCGAACAGAATAAGGGAGTCATTGCGGGGATCGCAGAGCAGTTCCTGCAACAGAACGAGCAGATGCGGGCGAACTTCGCGCGCGTTGCGAATCTCTCGGCGGAGGTCTGTTCGCTGACACCGCTGATCGGGGTCATTGCCTCGATCGCACAGCAGACGCAGCTTCTTGCCCTGAACGCAGGGATCGAGGCGGCACGCGCGGGCGAGGCGGGGCGCGGGTTTTCCGTCGTGGCCGCCGAGGTACGGCGGCTGGCCGCCCGCTCCACCGAGGCTGCCGCCGAAATTTCGCAGAAGATCGGGTCAACCTGCGCCAGCGTGGCCACCGAGGTGCAGAGGGCGAAGGCTTCGCTTGCCAAGCTTGAGACGCAGGCTTCCATCAGCAAGGTTGTTGCGGGGCTGAACGCGATGCAGGAGGAATTCTCAAAGAACGGGGAGCTGCTGCTGGCGGTGATTTCCGAAGTCGAGGCAAACTATGGGGCGACGGTGACGCGGCTCTCCGAGGCGATGGGGCACATTCAGTTTCAGGATGTGATGCGGCAGAGGATGGGTCACGTGCAGGACGCGCTGCGCGAGCTGCACGATCAGGTGCTGGTGCTGGCTGAAAAGCCGGACGATGCCGGATGGGACGGCCATCTGGAGCGAACCTTCAGGAGCATGCTGGACGCGCAGATGAGCCAGTACCGGATGGCCAGCCAGACGGCGACGCATGTGGCTGTGGCAGGCGGAGCCGGACCGCATCCGGGCATCGCGGCGATCGAGCTGTTCTGAACAGCATTGCGCGCGCCGAGATGGTGGGCGATTCCCTCCGGAGTTTGCCTTTGGTTTCGACAAACGCACTTCTTCACCGCCTTTCTGCATGAACTCGATGCAGATTGTGCCGATGAAACCAATAAAGGGCGCCTCGCCAGCGCGGCGCGACGCAGACAGATAACGTGGCCATCCTCCTGAACCCGGAAGACGATACGTGCCAGATTGCTCTGGAAGGAGCGCTGGACATTGGAGCCGCAGCGGAACTGAAGGCGGCTCTTATGGAAGCGCTGGGCCGTGGACGGCCGGTGCGCGTTTCTCTGGAGGCGCTGACGGATCTCGATATCACGACCTTTCAGCTGCTTTGGACGGCGCGGCGCGACGCGGAGGCAGCCGGCGTGCCGCTGACGCTGGTGGGGCCTCTGCAGGATTCCGTCCGTCAGACGCTGGCGGATCTGGGCCTGTGTGAAGTTCTCATCAGGGAGTGAATGGGAGCCAATGATGACTTCGCCGCCGCCCGTCACCCCTGAGATGCTGCAGCAAAGCTTCCGCGAAGAAGCGAAGGAGATCCTTTCCGAACTCGAATGTGCCCTGCTGGAGCTGCACAAATGCGGAGGCAGCCCGGAACTGGTGAGCGGCATCTTCCGCGGCCTGCACACGCTGAAGGGATCGGGCTCGATGTTCGGCTTCGATCGGCTGGCGGCCTTCACGCACGATCTGGAGAGCGCATTCGACAAGGTGCGCAATGGCGTCCTGCCGGCAAGTCCCGAACTGATCGACGGGACACTTTCAGCGCTCGACCAGATTGCCGCCATGCTGGACGGCGATGGCTCATCGGCGGATGCTTCGGTTTGCTCCGGTATTCTGGCGAACCTTCAGCAACTTCCGAGTGCGGGTTTGGCTCCGGCGGGGGAGAAGAAGCAGGCCTCCGCCGGCCCGGACAGGAGCGACGGGCCGGTGCGGTCATGGCGCATTCGTTTTACTCCCGGAGCCGAATTGATGCGATGCGGGGCCAATCCCCTTCTGCTGCTGCGCGAACTCTGCGCGCTGGGGACGGCGCGGACAGGCGCTCGTCTCGACGCCCTACCATCGTTGCGGGAGATCGATCCGGAACGATGCTACGTGTTCTGGGAGGTCGGGATCGAGACCGCCGCCGGCGCCGAGGCGATTCGCGATGTCTTTCTCTTCGTCGAAGATGTCTGCGACCTCACGATTGAGCGGGACGCGCCAGCGTCTGTACCGCGAGGGGCCGCCGCGCAGGGCCTGATGGACCAGCGGGCGGCACGGGTTGGCCGCCGCGCTACCGATCGGCCCGATTCGACGTCGACGCTCCGCATTCCCGCCGCGCGCCTGGATCAGCTGGTGGGACTGGTGGGCGAGCTGGTCACAGTGCAGGCGCGGCTCAGCGAGTTATCGTCCCGTCGCGGCGATCCGGAGATCGCTCAGACAGCGGAGGAGATTGAAAGGTTGAGCTCGGCGCTGCGCGAAAGCTCGATGAACCTCCGCATGATGCCGATCCGGGGCACCTTTGAGCGTTTTCGCCGGCTGGTCCACGATCTGACAAAGGACCTGGACAAGCCAGTGGATCTGGTGGTCGAAGGCGCCGACACGGAACTCGATAAGGCAGTGATCGATCAACTGGGGGATCCCCTGATGCACCTGATCCGGAACAGCATGGATCACGGGATTGAGTCAGCGGAGGCGCGAGCGGCGCAGGGCAAGCCGGCGGCGGGGACCATCCGGCTGGCTGCGCGCCACGCGGGTGCCACGATGCTGATCGAGGTGTCCGACGATGGCGCTGGAATCGACTGCAAAGCAGTTCGGGAAAAAGCGGTGGAACGGGGATTGACGACGGCCGATGCCGAGCTGACCGAGCGGGAAATCTTCGCGCTGCTCTTCGAGCCGGGATTTTCGACGGCGCGAACGGTGACCGATCTCTCCGGGCGGGGAGTGGGACTGGATGTGGTCCGCCGGACGGTGGAGAGCCTGCGGGGAACCATCGAGATCCGCAGCGAGCGCGGCCGTGGAACCACGATCGCGCTGCGGCTGCCGCTCACCCTGGCCATTCTCGACGGCCTGCTGGTGGAGGTGGGAGAAGGGCGCTACGTTCTGCCCCTGGGAGTGACGCTGGAATGTGTGGAACTGGAGCGCGCGCAGGCAGAACGCGCGGCCGGGCACATGGCTGAGGTGCGAGGCGAGATGGTGCCGTACATCCGGCTGCGCGACCACTTCGGCGTGGCCGGTGTCCGGCCGAAGCGCGAGCAGATCATGGTGATCGAGTGCGACCTGGGGCGATGCGGGCTGATGGTGGACCGGGTGCTGGGCAACTGCCAGACGGTGATCCGGAGCCTGGGGAAACTCTACCGCGATGTGCAGGGAGTTTCCGGGGCAACGGTGCTGGGGGATGGCACGGTGGCCCTGATTCTGGATCCGCCGCGGCTGGTGCAGGAGGCGATGCGAGCCACCACGCGCAGTCGGCGGGCGGACCCCGCAGCCGCGCCGTGAGGCATGCGGGGAAGAGGTGCGGGAGTACGTGGGCGGTGAAAACGTGCGGCTGCTGCGCAGCGGCAATACGCCGATAACAGAAAACAGAGGGAGAGGGAGAAAGGACATGCCGAGCAAAGGGGATACGAGGAACGGACGGTTCGAGCAGGGGCGCGCGAGCCGCAAAGTACCGGGAGGGGCGCGCCAGGGATCCGGCGAGATGCTGCGCGTCTCGGAAGAGATTGAGCGTCTGGTTGAGGCTTCGCGGGAGGGACGGCTGGACGAGCGCGGGCGCGTGGAGGAGTTCAGCGGCACGTACCGGGAGATGGTCGAGGGGATCAACACGATGCTGGACGCCATCCTGCTGCCGATCGGCGAAGGCAACCGGATCCTGGAGCAGATCTCCGGGGGCAAGATCGATGAGCTGATCGCGCAAACCTACCAGGGCGATCACGAGAAGATGAAGATCGCGGTGAACAACGTCGCCCAGGTTTTGCAGGGGCTGCACAGGGAGCTGGATCGGCTGACGGATGCATCGCGGGCGGGCCAGCTGTCGGAGCGCGGCAGGCCGGAGCAATTCCAGGGAGCCTACGCCGAGATCGTGCGCGGCGTGAACGTCATGCTGGACGCCATCCTGCTGCCGATCGGTGAAGGCAACCGGATCCTGGCGCAAATCTCCGGGGGCAAGATCGATGAGCTGATCGCTCAGACCTACCAAGGCGATCACGAGAAGATGAAGATCGCGGTGAACAATGTCGCCCAGGTTTTGCAGGGGCTGCACAGGGAGCTGGATCGGCTGACGGATGCATCGCGGGCGGGCCAGCTGTCGGAGCGCGGCAGGCCGGAGCAATTCCAGGGAGCCTACGCCGAGATCGTGCGCGGCGTGAACGTCATGCTCGACGCCATCCTGCTGCCGATCGGCGAAGGCAACCGCATTCTGGCCCAGATCTCAGCCGGCAAGGTCGACGAACTGATCGCTCAGACCTATCAGGGCGATCACGAAAAGATGAAGGTTGCCGTCAACAACGTGGCTCTGGTTTTGCAGGCCCTGCACAAGGAGCTGGACCGCCTGATTGAGGCCTCGCGTCTGGGGCAGCTCTCCCAGCGGGGACGGGCGGAGCAGTTTCAGGGAGCCTATGGCGAGATCGTGCGGGGCATCAACGGCATGCTGGATGCGGTCATTCAGCCGCTGAACGTGTCGGCGCAGTACGTGGACCGGATCAGCAAGGGCGATACGCCGCCTGTGATCACGGACAGCTATAACGGCGACTTCAATACGATCAAGAACAACCTGAACGCGCTGATCCAGGCAATGAACCAGATCACCGAGGCGGCGGAGAAGATCGCGGGCGGCGACCTGACCGTGGAGGTGGTCCCGCGCTCCCAGCAGGACAAACTGATGCACGCCCTGTCGGGGATGGTGGGCGCGCTGACGCAGACGGTGAGCGATATCCGCAGCATCGCCGGCGAGGTAGCCTCGGCCAGCCAGTCGATTTCAACGGCATCCGTGCAGGTGTCGAAAGGCGCCAGTTCGCAGGCGGCGGCGGCGGAGGAAGCGTCGTCCTCGATGGAGGAGATGGTCTCCAACATCCGGCAGAACGCCGACAACGCGCAGCAGACGGACAAGATCGCCAACAAGAGCGCGCTGGATGCGCAGGAGAGCGGGAAGTCGGTGCTGGAGGCGGTGGCAGCGATGAAGGAAATTGCGGACAAAATCTCCATCATCGAAGAGATCGCGCGGCAGACGAATCTTCTGGCGTTGAACGCGGCCATTGAGGCAGCCCGGGCCGGCGAGCACGGCAAGGGCTTCGCGGTGGTCGCGGCCGAGGTGCGCAAGCTGGCCGAACGCAGCCAGAGAGCGGCAGGAGAGATCAACCAGCTTTCCGCGACGACCCTGCGCGTCTCGGAAAAATCGGGGGAGATGCTGGAGAAGCTGGTGCCCGACATCCAGCGCACGGCGGAGCTGGTGCAGGAGATCTCGGCGGCCAGCAAGGAGCAGGATACCGGGGCGGAGCAGATCAACAAGGCGCTGCAGCAGCTGGAGCAGGTGATCCAGCAGAATGCATCGGCCGCGGAGGAAATGGCCTCGACCACCGAGGAACTGACCGGGCAGTCGGAGCAACTGGTCAGCTCGCTGGAGTTCTTCCGCATCCGGGGCGAGAGCGGGCGGGGCGGCAAGGCCCGACCGGCGGCGCGGCCGGAGAGTAAGCCCCTGGCGGCGGCAGAGCCGAGGCAAAACAGCGGCGGCGCCGCACTGAAGGAGAAGGTGCTGGCGAAAGCCGGCGTGAATCTGCGCCTGGATGAGAAGCACGATGCGCTGGATGGGGAGTTCGAGCGCTACTGAGCCGGGGCGACCAGAGAGCCTGGGCCGCAGTGGATGCGGCCCCGCTTTCCGAAAATGAACGGACTGAAGAGAAGGAGCACGGAATGAGCGCGAGCGAGATTCGAGAGGCGGGACAATACCTGACCTTCCGGCTGGGGCAGGAGATATTCGCAATTGAGGTGGCGAAGGTGCGGGAGGTGCTGGACCTGGCGCCGATCACGGCGATTCCGCGGACGCCGGAATTCATGAGCGGGGTGATCAACCTGCGCGGCAGCGTGGTGCCGGTCGTGGATCTGAGGCTGTGCTTCGAGATGGCGAAAACGGAGAACACGCGGAACACGTGCATTGTGGTGGTGGAAGTGCTGCTGGACAATGACTCGATTGTGATTGGGGCGCTGGCCGATTCGGTCGAGGAGGTCATCGATCTGGAGCCGGAGCAGATTCAGCCGCCACCGCGGATCGGAACGCGGATTCGCACCGACTTCATTCGCGGGATGGGCAAGCGGGAGACGCAGTTCATCATGATTCTCGACATCGACCGGGTATTTTCGGCGGAGGATCTTGCGATGGCTCGGGGGCAGGAGCCGGAGAAGGTGCAGGCGGAAGCTGCGGCCTGAGAAGGAGCCGACGTGCATGCAGCTCACCATCACGAAGAGTTCCTGTCCGCGAGGGATTACTCGCGTCTTTGCCAGCTGGTCTACGGCAAGGCTGGAATCCATTTGGGCGGAGACCGCAGGACGATGCTGGAGGTGCGCATCCGGCGCAGGCTGAAAGAGCTCGGGCTCACTTCGTACCGTGCCTATTGCGACTCTCTCTTTTCCGGGGAAGGAAAGGGGGAGGAGATCGATGCGTTGATCGATGTGGTGACGACCCACAAGACGGATTTCTTTCGCGAGCCGCGGCATTTCGAGTTGTTGAGGGAAAGGGTCCTGCCCGCGCTGGCGTCCTGTGGCTCCGACTCGCGGGGTCTGACGGTGTGGAGTGCAGGCTGCTCGACGGGGGAGGAACCCTACACGCTGGCGATGGTGCTGAGCGAATACGGGCGTCTGCATGCCGAGTTTCGCTTCCGGGTGATCGCCACGGACATTTCCCGCATTGTCCTGCGCCAGGCAGAGCTGGCGGTGTACTCACAGGATGCCGTTCAGCCAGTGCCGGCAGGGTTCCGTGCGAAATATCTGATGCGAGGCCGGGAGGCGGGATCGCGCCGCTTTCGCGTGGTGCCGGAACTGCGCCGGCTGGTGAAATTCAGGAGACTGAACCTGATGGAGGCCGACTACGGCCTCGATGGGGAGGCGAACATCATCTTCTGCCGGAACGTCATCATCTACTTCGACCGGCCGACGCAGCAGCGGCTTCTGGGACGGCTTGCGCGGTGCCTGTCGCCGGGTGGATTCCTGTTCGTGGGGCACGCGGAGACGCTTCATAGTCTCGATCTTCCGCTCGTCCCTGTTGCTCCGGCGCTGTATCGGAGGCGAGATGCGGGTGCCTGAGAGCGCGCTGCCGGAGTTCCATGTGCAGCCGGGCGAAGGGCGACTGGTGTCGGGGCCGGGGATCCTTCACACGGTGCTCGGCTCGTGCGTGGGCGTGACCTTCTTCGTGCCGCGGCTGGGCGTCGGGGCTCTCTGCCATCCCATGCTGCCCTATTGCCACGCGAATCGTTGTGGCGGCCTGTCGGATTCCGCTCGCCGCCGCTACGTCGATTTAGCTATCCGTGACATGGCGCGCCAGCTTGACGCCCTGGGCGTGCAACGCCGGGAAGCGCAGGTGAAGCTGTTCGGGGGCTGCGACGTTTTGCCAGTAGCTGCGGCAAGCGCGCGGCCAACGGTTGGCAAACTCAACGCTTCGACCGCGCTGCGCGTGCTGTCAGAAGAGGGATTCCTGCTGGCGGCTTCGCGCCTGGGAGGCAGTACCGGGGTGAGCATTCGATTTCGCACGGACAGCGGTGAAGTCCTGCTGCGAGACCTTGGCAGAGCATCGCTTGCCGAAGGGCTTCCGCCGTCGCCCCAGGGCCAGGGCCGCAAGCAGCGCGCCTCCGGCGTGTCACGATGACGGGAGAAGGCCAAATCGGTGTGCTGATCGTCGACGACTCCGCCCTGGTGCGTCAGACTCTCGCTGCGATCCTTTCATCCGATCCGGAGATTCAGGTTCTGGGCACGGCC
This sequence comes from Acidobacteriaceae bacterium, assembly GCA_030041515.1. Taxonomy (GTDB): domain Bacteria; phylum Acidobacteriota; class Terriglobia; order Terriglobales; family Acidobacteriaceae; genus Palsa-343. The sequence continues at coordinate 38,782 of JASHNS010000076.1, forward strand.
AGCGATCCGTATGTGGCGGCGGAGCAAATGCGGGAAAAAGTTCCGGACGTCATCACCCTGGACATTGAAATGCCCCGGATGGACGGGCTCACGTTTTTGAGGAAATTGATGAGCCAGCATCCTGTCCCGGTGGTGATCTGCTCCAGCCTGGCGGGAGAAGGAACGCAGAGCGCGCTGCGCGCCCTGGAATACGGGGCAGTGGACATCATCGCGAAACCGCGGGTGGGCACGCGGCAATTTCTCGAAGACTCCCGCATTCTCCTGTGCCAGACGGTGAAGGCGGCAGCCTGTGCGCGCCTGGCCCGCCTCAGCTCAGTACACGCCGTGCAACCGAAACTCACGGCCGACGCCATCCTGCCTCCTGCGACGCACGCCATGGCTGAAACTACGGAGAAGGTAGTCGTAATCGGCGCATCCACCGGGGGCACGGAAGCTTTGAAGACCCTGCTGGAGGCGCTGCCAGCCGACGCGCCGGGCATCGCGATCGTTCAGCACATGCCGGAACTGTTCACGCGGGCGTTCGCTGAGCGGCTCAACGGCCTGTGCCGGATCACGGTCAAGGAGGCAGAATCGAACGATACCATCCTGCGGGGTCGAGCGCTGATCGCTCCGGGAAATCATCATCTGCTGCTCAAGCGCAGCGGCGCCCGTTATTACGTGGAGGTCCGGGACGGACCGCTGGTCTGCCGCCACCGTCCATCGGTGGACGTGCTGTTTCGATCGGCGGCGCGCTATGCGGGACGCAACGCTGTGGGAGTGATCCTGACCGGCATGGGCGACGACGGAGCGAGGGGCATGCTCGAAATGAAGCAGGCTGGAGCTGCCACGCTCGCTCAGGATGAAGCCTCGTGCGTCGTATTCGGCATGCCCAGGGAGGCGATCAAACTGAATTGCGTGGACCGGATTGTGCCGCTGGAAAACGCCGCCGCGGCGATTCTGGCACATGCGGGTTGAGGCGCGATGGCGCCGAAGGCGCCTGATTTGCCGCCCGATTTCGCATGGAGTGAAAAGCCGGATAGCGCTTGACAGAGGATTCCCTGTCGGTTCAACATGTGACGCACGCGTAATAAAGAGAAACCAAACGCGCTATTCCGAAAGACGGAGTCTCCATGATGCGTTCCGGTTTGCTTCCCCACCTTCGGGGCCTCAGAATCGGGTTCCTCGCGGTGGCGCTGCCGGCCCTGGCGACGTTTGTCAGCCTGCACGCGCAAATCACAACAGCCAGCCTGAACGGCACCGTCACAGACAGCACCGGCAGCGTGGTGCCGAATGCCACAGTCACGGTTCTCGAGGAAGGCACCGGATACCGGCAAACGATCCACAGCGATGCCGAAGGCGCGTACCTGTTCCCCTACCTGCCGGTTGGAAGCTACCAGCTTTCGATTTCGATGAGCGGTTTCGCCACATACATTCAGAACGGCATTACGTTGACCGTAGGACAGGCCGCGACGCAGAACGTAAAGCTTGCGGTGGGGCAATTTTCAGAGCAGGTGGTGGTCAACGCGAATGCAAACCTGGTCACGACCGACAACGCGCAAATCGGTCAACTCATCCCTCAGAAGACGATCGTGGGCCTTCCGCTGAACGGTCGCGACGTACAGCAACTTGTCTTCCTGGCTCCGGGGGCGAGCGACGTGACATCCCATTACTGCGCCGCCAACTGCGAGGGGGGAGTCTTCCCGAGCGAGCAGTACGCCAAAGTCGACGGCGCGACGGCGAACGGGGTGAATTATCTTCTGGACGGGGTGGATTACAACGACACGTACATCAACACCAACGTTCCCTTCCCCAATCCCGATGCGATCGAGGAGTTCAATTTCATCACGGGCAATATGAGCGCGGCGTACGGCAACGCCATTGGGGGCGTCGTCAACGTCGTCACGAAGTCCGGCACCGATCAAATGCACGGAGATCTTTTCGAATTTATCCGCAATGCGGCGTTTGACGCAGCCAACTACTTCTCGCCGGTGGTGAATCCCCTGCACCAGAACCAGTTCGGCGGGAGCCTGGGCGGACCCATTCTGAAACATCGCCTCTTCTACTTCGGAAGCTATCAGGGCACACGGTTCAGCACCCAGAACAATGGCCAGATCGCGTTCGTCCCCAACGCAGCGGAACGGACGGGGGATTTCTCCGATCTGCTGCCCGGAACCCAGCTCTACAATCCGTATACGGGCAACCCATACGCGAACAATCAGGTGCCTGTGAGCTCGGCAGCAACGTACGTGCTGAGCCACATTCCGCTGCCGAACGGCGCCAATGACCAGCTGACTTTCAATGGAGGTCCGGATCGCCAGAACACGGACGAGTATCTGGGCAAGGTGGACCTGAACGCGGGAAAGCACCACCTGAGCGGCCGCTACTTCCAGATGAATTACACGGATCCGATCTTCGTGCCGCCGACGAATAATCTGCTGGAACTGCGCGGAGACGGCCAGCATCTGGTGCTGAAGAATGTCGGCATCGTGGACATCTACACGCTGACGCCGAAGTTCCTGCTCAGTTCGTTCTTTGGTTACAACGGAGTGGACGGAACGACGTTGTCCGCATCGCCGTTCAGCATGGCCGACGCGGGCGTCAACATTGCGGAGCCACCGAACCTGGGAGGGGGGGATTCGCCGGACCTTGAAATATCGGTTGGCGGGGACTTCGGTTTGTACAACGTGCCCTATGGGGTATGGGATCGCAGCACGATCTCGCTGCGCGAAATTGCCACGCTGACCCGGGGCGCTCACGAACTGCAGATCGGGGGCGAACTTACGCGGGTCAGCGTACCGATGGGGAATATCTATCAGGAAAGCGGGATTTTCGATTTTTCCAACGCACTCACCGGGAACAGCCTGTCGGACTTCGTCTCCGGCGTGGTCTCCAATTTCACCCAGGGTGGCGGTCTCTACCTGAATGTCTCGGGGTGGCGTGAAGACCTCTTCATCCAGGACAACTGGAAATTCGATCGGCGCCTGACGCTGAACGCGGGCATGCGCTGGGATCCTTTCTATCCCTACACGGACAGCCTGGGGCGCGTCGCTTGCTTCGTCCCTGGAGCGCAATCGCAGCGATTCCCGAACGCGCCCGAGGATATGCTCTTTGGCGGCGACGATCACGATCCAGGCTGCCCGAAGTCGTCGGTGTACGACAATCCATACAATTTTGGGCCTCGATTCGGATTCGCTCTACGGCTGACGCAGGATGGCAAGAACAGTCTGCGCGGCGGCGCCGGGTACTATTACGAAGGGCCGAATACGGTGGATTTCGAAGACGTTGTGGGAGTGCCGCCGTTTGCGCCGGTGGTGAACTTTACCACCGTCTCGCTGTCAGACCCGTATGGGAGCGCCGGGGTCGCCAATCCGTTCCCTTCTGAATTCGGGCCCACGAATCCTGGACCCAATACGACGTTTCCCAGCGACATCTCCTTCAACCAGATCTTCTCGCGGCATTTTCGGCTGCCAATGGTGCTGTCGTATAACCTCACGCTGGAACACGGAATGGGGCAGGACTGGCTGATGCGGCTGGCTTATGTGGGCAACGACGCCCACCGCCTGAGCGGCACGGGCGACCAGGAGAATGGATTGCTGCAGCTGAATCCGTCGATCTATATCCCGGGACAATCCAACGAGAACAATGTCCAGCAGAGGCGAGTGTATCCGGACTACGGCTCCATTGGTTCCATCAACTCGGGGGTGAACAGCAACTACAACGCCGCGCAGATCACCGTGGAAAAGCGGTTCAATCACGGATTCTCGTTCCTGAGCAACTTCACCTGGGCGCGTGCTCTGGATGACTATGCGCCAGCGGGTTCTCCGTATCTCACCAACTCCTGCTCGTGCGGCCGCTGGTTCGACTACGGGCCTTCGGACGACGATCTGAATAAGACGTTCAAGGTTGACGGCGACTACGCCGTGCCCCACGCGCGCATGCCGGCAGTGGCTGACAAGATTCTGAATGGCTGGGAACTGACGGGGGTAGCCGAGTGGGACAGCGGGCTTCCCTTTACGATCTTCAGCGGATACGACAACTCCTTCAGCGCGATGGGAGCGGACCGCGCCGATTTGAGCGGTATCAGGAATACAAAGCAGGCAGATCTGGGATACGGGCGCTCGCATGCGGCGGAAATCAACGAATGGTTCAACATCAATGATTTCGCACCGAATGCGATCGGAACGTTCGGCGACTCGGGCAAAAACTCGCTGCGGGGTCCACGCTATTTCGATACCGATCTGGCAGCCATCAAGAACGCGAAGTTATCAGACCGGGCGGCGCTCGAGCTTCGCGCAGAATTCTACAACGCGTTCAACAGCGTCAATTTCGGGATGCCTGACGACATTCTGACGGACAGCGGTTTCGGACAGATCACCGGTTTGGCGGGAGGGTCCTCGTCGAATACATATGGAACGGCGCAGCCACGTATCCTGCAGTTCGCGGCCAAGGTGTCGTTCTGAACGATCCCTATGCCTGGGGCTCGTAGCGCGAGAGCCGGGAATGCGTGAGGGGCGTTGTCATCCGTAAAAGTCCCCCCCTGGTTGTACGCGTGGCAGATTCGCGACGACGCGTCAGCAATTCGGCCCGGATAGTTGCGACCGGTGAAGCGCTCGTCACTCTACCGTGACAGACTTAGCGAGGTTCCTGGGCTGGTCGACATCGCAGCCGCGCCGCACGGCGATGTGATAGGCCAGCAGCTGCAGAGGGATGGCGTCGAGCACCGGCTGGAGCAGCTCGGGCGCGGTGGGCACGAAGAGCACGTGATCGACGAGCTGGGCAATGTGCTGATCGCCCTCGGTCGCGACGGCAATGACTTTGCCGGAGCGAGCCGTGACTTCCTGGATATTAGACAGAGTCTTCTCATAGCGCATGACGGAATCGCGATTGTTCTCGTCGCGCGTGGCCAGTACGACGACGGGCAGCGTTTCATCGATCAGGGCGTTGGGCCCATGCTTCATTTCCCCGGCGGGATAGCCTTCGGCGTGAATGTAGGAGATCTCCTTGAGTTTCAACGCGCCTTCCAGGGCGATGGGATAGTGAATGCCGCGGCCCAGATAGAGGAAGTCGCGTGCAGTGGCGTACTGGCGGGCCAGGGGCTCACACTCGGCATCGCAGCTGCTCAGGATCTCCTTTACCTTACCGGGCAGCCGGGTGAGCGCCTCCAGCAAGACGCGGCTCTCGTCGGCATCGAGGGTGCCCCGCACCTGCGCGAGATGCATGGCAAAGAGAAACAGGGCGACGAGCTGTGCGGTGAACGCCTTCGTGGAGGCCACGCCGATCTCGGGGCCGGCGTGGGTGTAGATGGTGCCGCGAGCTTCGCGGGTAACCATGGAGCCAACCACGTTGCAGATGGCCACCGTGGGCACGCCCCGGGCGATCATCTCGCGCTGGGCAGCAAGGGTATCCGCCGTCTCGCCGGACTGCGTGATCAGCAGACCGATGGTTTTTGCGTCGAGGATCGGATCGCGATAGCGAAACTCGCTGGCATAATCCACTTCCACCGGGAGGCGAGCGAGCCGCTCGATCATGAACTTGCCGGCCGTGGCCGCATGCCAACTGGTACCGCAGGCGGCAATGTGAATCTTCCGGGCCTCCTGGAAAGCCTCGCCGGGAATCTTCATCTCGTCGAGAAACACTTTGCCGGTGTCGAGCGAGATGCGGCCCAGCGTCGTATCAGTGATGGCGCGGGGCTGCTCGAAGATTTCCTTCTGCATGAAATGCTTGTAGCCGCCCTTTTCCGCCTGGATGGGATCCCACTGGATGTGCTGGAGAGGCCGGTCAATGGGCTTTCCATCGAAGTCCGTCAGCGCCACGCCGGAGCAGGTGAGCACGGCCATATCGCCATCGGCCAGGAAATACAGATCGCGGGTGTGGTGGAGGATGCCGGGGACATCGGAGGCGACGAAATACTCTCCATCGCCGACTCCGATCACGACCGGCGGCCCAAAGCGGGCGGCTACGATCTTGTCCGGATCATCGGCAGAAAGCACGCTGATGGCGAACGCTCCGGTGAGCCGGCGGACCGCTCGCCGTACCGCGTCCTCGAGGCGCAACTGGCGATCCGAGCTGCGAGCGTCGGAGAACTCCTGCTCGATCAGGTGGGCGATGATTTCGGTGTCCGTCTCAGTGGCGAATTTGTGTCCCTGCGCGGTGAGCTCCCGCTTCAGGGCGAGGTAATTCTCCACGATGCCGTTATGGACGACGACGAGCCGGCCTGTGCAGTCGCGGTGCGGATGAGCATTTTCCTCGGTGGGGCGCCCGTGGGTAGCCCAGCGGGTGTGGCCAATGCCGAAGGTTCCCTGCAGCGGCTGATCGCGAAGGACCTCTTCCAGGCGGCGCAGCTTACCGGGCGCTCGGCGCAGCTGCAGACCGTCGCCTGTGCCGCCGACCGCGATGCCAGCCGAATCGTAGCCGCGATACTCCAGGCGGCGCAGACCCTCGAGGATGACCGGGACGACTTCTTTCTTCTTACCGACGTACCCAACAATGCCGCACATACGCTTTCCTCAACATGGCGGGGCCAATATCGCTGCGTTCCGCACCCGGAGCCCGCGCAGATTATTCAAGACGAAACGAGAATTCTTCGATGACGGGATTGGTGAGCACTTCGCGGGCGATCCGCTCCACTTCCGTCCGGGCATCGGCAAGGGGCAGATTGTCGTCGAGGGTGAGCTCGAAGCACTTGCCCTGGCGCACATCCGCGACGCCCGCGTAGCGCATCTTACGCAACGCGTTACAGATCGCCTGGCCCTGCGGGTCGAGGACGGTTTTTTTCGGGGTGACGTAGACATGAGCCTTCATTGTGCTCGATTATAAAACCAGGCCCATTTCCTTTCCTTTTTGCGGGCTGCGCTGCTGGAAACCGAACCCATACTGGAGTGCGATGACGAATTATCTCGAATTGCCCGTGGGCGAGAAAGCCCCCGAAGTGTTCAACGTCGTGATTGAAATCCCGGCGGAGGGCATTAACAAATACGAATATGACAAGCAGCTCCACGTCTTCCGTCTGGACCGCAATCTTTATTCGCCGGTTCACTATCCAGGCGATTACGGGTTTGTGCCCTCCACGCTCAGCGACGACGGGGATCCGCTGGATGTGCTGGTGCTGGTGGATGCGCCCAGCTTCCCCGGCTGCGTGACGCAGGTGCGCCCCATCGGACTGCTGGAGATGCTCGATCAGGGGATCCTGGACGAGAAGGTACTGGCTGTAGGACGCAATAATCCCCGCTATAAAGATGTGTGGAACTATTCTGAGATCTATCCGCACATGCTGAAGGAGATCACGCACTTCTTCTCGATCTACAAGGACCTGGAAGGCAAGCGGGTGGAGATCAAGGGCTGGCATGACGCGGCGTATGCCCGCGACCGCCTGATGTATGCAGCGCGGAATTTTGTGGAAGCCCGCGAGGGGAAAGCCCGCGAGAGCAAGCTGATCGAGGCGGGAGCGAAGCGTTAGCTGTTGGCTTGTCAGTCCGCGCTCAAGGGCACAGGTTTGGGCCGCGACCACAAAACCTTCGACAGGAGAAAGAACAGCGGGCCAGCCGCGGCTACGATGGCGCCGAACAGAAGCGCAGGCATGCCCGCCATCCGCTCGCCGCGGGCGTTCCACGCCGCCCAGAGGATAAGCGCGGAGGGGGCAGCACTGACAAGGCACGCGAACGCGAGATTGCCCGCCCGAAAGGGCCGCTCCAGGAGGGGTTCGCGCACGCGCAGCACCACGAGCGCGACGAACTCGAGAATCAGACTGGCTCCATAGAGGATCAGGTCGAGGGAGATGAGCCGCTCGAAGCTGAAGCCGAGCGCCATGGCCCATCCTGCGGCACAGGCCATGACGGCGACCCAGGGGACGCCGCGTCTATTGGTGCGAGCAAAAGCCCGCGGCAAAAGGGTGTCCTGAGCCAGCACCATGGGGAGCCGCGTGTAGGAGAGGGTGAGGGCGTTGAACATGCCCAGCGCAGTCATGGTGCCGCCCGCGACAATCGCGATTCCGAGCCAGGGACCGGCCAGAGTGGCGGCCACGTTCGCCCAGGAGCCGGTGGTGAACTGCGCGACGGGAATGCCGGCCCAGGCTGCGGCGGCGAGAGGCACGACGTAGGTCAGCATCACCACGAGCGAGCAGAGCAGGATTGCGCGCGGATAATTGCGCTGGGGATGCTCAACCTCGCGGGCTACGGTCGAGGCGTTGTCCCAACCCATGTAGTTCCACAGCGCGACAAGAACGGCGGTGGTGAACGTGGCTCCGCCGGCTGATGGAGGCGACCCCGCCCAGGCGACGTGTGTGTGCTGCTGCGCCCCGTGCCAGGCTGCCGCCAGCACGAGTATCACGAACGGTGACAACAACAGGGCGGATAATCCCACGGAGCCGTCACCCACGGCGGGCGCACCCAGGAGATTCCAGATGCAGCAGGCGGTAATCAGCGCCAATTCCCAGGCGATGCCGTGCCAGCCCGATGTCCACGCGGGCGCGAGGCGGCCGAGGTAGAGCACAAAGAGAGTGGGATAAATCGCCATGTCGAAGATGCTGGCGGCCAGCGAGAGCCACGCCTCCTGGTAGCCCCAGAACGGCCCCAGGGCGCGCCGCACCCATACGTAGAAACCACCTTCTTCGGGCAAAGCGCTGGCAAGTTCCCCAATCATCAGCGCCGTGGGCAAGCTCCACACCAGCGGCAGAACGATCAGCAAAATCAACCCAGTCCGATAGCCGGCGCTCAGGATGTCCTCGATGCCGTAGGGGCCACCGGAGACCATAAAAAACGTTGCCGCAATGAGGGGCAGCAGACGCATGCCGCGCCCAGTGGCGCTGCGCCTGCGCGCACTTCCGATTCTGTTCGGGCACTCGATGGGGTTTCTCCGCAAGCCGGGCAATTCCGTTCGAAATCAGAATGTACCCTGTCTTGTCGGGAGTCCCAAGAAAAAACGCCATCGGAAATCCGATGGCGTTCCGGAAGAAAGATGCAACGAGTGTTATGAGGCTCTGCGGCGCTGCTCGTCGCGTTCGCGGCTGTAGTACGCACACATGCGTCCGTAGAGATCCACGGGCGAGTCCTCGCGCCGGGCGGAGCTGTCCGGCGGGGTGTCAAAGCGAATCCTTCCATGATTCCGCTCAAGAATGGCTTCCGCCAGGGAGGCGCGATGGCTGGCAAAGACGGTGAGGACTGCGCCACCGCGGCCAAATTCGCCGCTCAAGCTACTCACTTCATCCGGAGTCAGGCCCATGTCCGCAAAGGCGCTCTCGAACGTAGGCGCCGAGTACTCGATGCCGGAAAACAGGTGCCCCTCGCCGGTGCCGAACTTCAGATTCGCACTGTTCCTGCGGGCGCCGCGGTCGCGATCGTCACGGAAGACGCGATTGACGCCTTCGCGCCACCCTTCCTGACGCTGAGCACGCATTTCGCCGCGTGGGTTTGCGGGCCGCGCACCCTCCGTGACGGAAAGCTCCGCCTCGGTCGGGAGGGTCCTGGGCAGGTCATGGGGCAGATCCGATGGAAGCTCGCCTCCAGGAATCGGGCCAGGACCGACCGGGGCCGGAAAAGCGTTCCCGGATCCTGGCGCCAAACCGGCAGGGGTGACAGCTTCATCGTGCGAGGCCGGTCCGCCGACAGAGCCCGACGTGGCGGGGTTTCTCTCCGCCAGCTCTCGAACTCCGGCGTTTTCCGGATTGCGATCGAGCCTGCCCGCGGTTGCGCGCTGCGTGCGAAATGCGGCTCCCATCTCCGAGGTCTGAAAGCCCTCGTCGATCAATTCGTTCAGGGCGCGGAACGCGTCCGCCCCGTCAGCAAAATATCCTATGATCACGCGATCATCTGCTTCGCGTCCGTTTTGCATCATCATGTTCCCTCTGCATCCGGCCTGTGGCGAAAAGCCTGTTTTGCTAGGATGCGAGGCGAGAGCTCCGCGCCCGTATCGTGAATCAACGTTTGGCGATGAAACAGGAGAAGACGCTGCGCCTGGCCGTCGGTCGGGCGATCTTTCCTATATACTGGCGACAACCCGCCGGAGAGGTGGCCGAGAGGCTGAAGGCGGCGGTTTGCTAAACCGTTATAGGGTTGAAAAGCTCTATCGAGGGTTCGAATCCCTCCCTCTCCGCCAGCTCCCTTTCCGACTCCCCGCCGTAATCGTTTCTGCACGCCAATCCAAACATAATCAGCGGATTATGGAAAATCCGAGTTGTGTCCATCTCCTGGACGCGCCCAGAGCCGCGGCGAAGGGAAGCTGCCGGATCCGGGATGACGAGCTGGACGGCGACCTGAGCGATGCGTTCCGGGTGGACACGGTGGACTCTCTCCGTCAGCGGGCGAGATGGCCGCTTTCACGATATGATTACGGCATTTCCAGAGATAGTGTGCCCCTCCTGGCTGGCTCACGGTCGCCGTTCCCGGCTGGTCGCGGCGATTCGATGTTCCGGTTCCGGGGCCCATCCACTCTGAAAAAGCTTTTCGCCGCACATTCGTCCAGAGATACTGCCCATGAAGATCGCCGGTTTCTGCCTGTTGCTGTCTGGCTGGATTCTCGTTGTGCTGGCGCTTGTGCTGCTGCCTGCGCAGGGGGAGCGCGCGGCCTTCGTCCTGGCGGCTCTTGCGGTGGAAGGACTAGGCCTGGTGCTGGAGATGCGCGGACATCGTGGAACTGAGGTAGATCCGTAATGGCCGCTGTTTCGAGTCCGCTCTTTCCATTGTGTCCCCTGCTGGTTTTGCTGGTTCCGCTGGCTCCCATTGGGCTGGCGCTACTGAACACGGGCCTCAACCGGTCGCGGAGTGCAGCGCAGGCGCTGCTGGGAAGCTTGTGCGTGATGGCAGTGGCTGTGGTCGCGTACAGCATCGTGGGCTGGTCGCTGGAGGGTTTTGCGGGCGGAGGCGCTCACAGCTTTTTCGCAGGGGGCGTCGCCTGGAACTGGATCGCGACGGGACCGCTGTTCCTCGGCGGCATCCAGTGGAACAGCCCGGAGTCCTGTGCGGCGGCACTGCAGGTGTTTGCAGCGGGAATGGCGGCGCTGATTCCGTGGGGATCGGGAGCGGAACGCTGGCGGCTGAGTTCTGCGTGTGTGGCCACCGCGTTGTTGGCGGCGGTGATTTATCCGATCTTCGGGCACTGGGTTTGGGGAGGCGGATGGCTCGCCCAACTCGGCTCGACTTTGCGTCTGGGGCGTGGATTCGTGGATCCCGGGGGAGCAGCCACGGTGCAGCTGATGGGAGGGCTTGCCGCGCTCGTTGTGATGTGGATCGTCGGGGCACGCCGGGGAAAATTTCCGGAGAGCGGGCCGCCCGCCGCGATTCCCGCGCACCATATCGTCTACGTCCTGTTTGGCTGTGCGACAGCGCTGGTTGGCTGGCTGGCTCTGAACGGAGCGGGGGCCATTCTATTTGCGGGCGCGGAGCCGGCGGCGCTGGCGAGAACGATCGTCAATACGACGCTGTGCGCCTGCGGATCGATGCTGGCGGCGCTGGTGGTGACGCGCGTGCGATTCGGCAAGCCGGATGCTTCATTGTGCGCGAACGGATGGATCGCGGGACTGGCTGCGAGCAGCGGGGTCGCGGCTCTGGTTTCGCCGGCGGCGGCGTTGTTCACGGGGGTCGTCGCCGGGGCCTTCCTGCCTCTCATCATCGAATTTCTGGAGGTGCGCTGCTGCCTCGACGATCCATCCGGGGGGATCGCGGTTCATGGATTCGCAGGCCTCTGGGGTCTGGTGGCGTGCGGATTTCTGTGGCACGCGCCGCCGGGCCAGTTGACGGCACAACTGGTGGGGATTGCCACGCTTGTGGGCCTGGTGCTTCCGGCGACGTATGTGCTCTATCGGCTGCTGAATCGGATCGCGCCATTCCGGACGCATCCCGAAGGAGAACGGCTTGGCATGGACCTCCACGAACTGGGAGCGGGAGCTTACCCGGAGTTCGTGACGCACAGCGATGAGTTCCTGCCGCGCTGAGGCTGGGGCGCATGCGGCGATCGTGAACCAACGGCCATCGTGAACCAATCTGAGCAACGCAAATCGCACGGCCAGCACAAATGTTTAGGATTTCTTTATGGCTCGCCTTCGTATCCTGTGGCAGGCGAGCACGGAATTGACTCCCGGCTTCGAGCGGAGTTCGGCCGGCTCGTACACCGGGTGACGCATGAGCCTGCTCGTGGATCTTGAGATCAGCCAGCAAATCGACCACTATCGCATCGACGCGCACGTCGCCGAAAGCGGCATGGCCTCTATTTATCGCGCGACGGATTTGCGCGATGGACGGCAGGTGGCACTGAAGGTGCCGCACGCGGCGATGGAAGCCGACCCGAACCTTTTTGATCGTTTTCGGCGCGAAGAGGAGATCGGGGCCTCGCTGGACCACCCCAACGTGATGAGGACGTTCCCCGCCCCGGAGCGCTCGCGCGTATACATGGTGATGGAGTGGGTACCGGGCCGCCTGCTGCGCAGGATTCTGGCCGAGGAAGGCAAACTGACGCAGGAGCGCGCGATTGCCATCGCGCTGAAGGTTCTGGACGCACTGGAGTATATTCACACGCACGGCGTCGTCCACCGGGACCTGAAACCGGAAAACGTGATGGTGGGCGAGCAGGACGAGGTCAAGCTGATCGATTTCGGCATCGCCTCGAAGCAGGGCTCGCGACGGCTGACGTACACAGGATTTTCGCAGGCGCTGGGCACGCCCGACTACATTTCGCCCGAGCAAGTGAAGGGCAAGCGTGGCGATCAGCGGTCGGACATCTACGCCATGGGCGTGATTCTCTACGAAATGCTCAGTGGAAAGACGCCATTTTCAGGACCATCGCCGCTGGCGGTGATGAACGACCGGCTGATCAACCATCCGCTGCCGCCGCGGGAGGCCAATCCCGATATCAGCCCCCAGCTGCAGGAAGTTCTGTATCGGGCGCTGGAACGGGATCCGCGCAATCGATACGCGTCAGCTCGCGAGTTCGCCGTTGACCTGCGCAATCTGGAGCAGGTAGGCGTGGCGGACCGGGCTGAGCTCATCGACTGGCGTAAACGGCGCTCGGGCCGCGGACGCAAGGCGCTGTTCTACGCCGCGCTGGCGCTGTTGCCTTTCCTGCTGTTTGCCCTGATGC